>JAZNER010000046.1:0-173036 GCA_045588675.1 Eubacteriales bacterium
TGATATAATATAAAAAAGTCTGTTGCATCTGCAACAGACTTTTTAACTGTTAATCCTCGGCAAGAATTTTCTCGTACCAGAACATACCGTAATTGAAAGCCTCAAACAAGCCTTCTTTTTCAGCTTGCTTTAAGATTTGACCGTCCTCTGAGCCCAAAACCTGAATAAGAATTTTGCCCGGAACCGTCTGCCCACTTTTTTCAACATAGGACATAATTTCAAAAATGAGTATGCACTTTTCAGAAAAATCACCATAACAAATAGTGTCTTTTTCTCTTACCATAGGCTTGTTTTTATAGTAAAGATATGAGCCTTCAACCTTTTTGCGTGTTTCGCCTGCCATATATATCACCCATTCCGCGCACGGATTTTCCTTTCTCAATCAATTTATATAAACATTACATCTATTATATTATAGCATAATAATTTTTACAAGTCAATAACAAAAACCTTAAATTTACAATTTAGCTTTAATTTTCGTTTGTTTCTTTAAAAATCTGCAATATACGGGGATTGCTTTATAAAATAATCAAAATCCTCGCATTTTGGCATCGCTGTTGTGTAGATTGCATCTGCAAACGCAGAAATGCTGTTCTGGTGATTGTTTGGCGCATCTGCGGGCTTTGTTACTATGGGGAAGGAGTTGCTCTTGCGAATTTGTGACAAAAGCTCTCGCCCCTGTCGGTTTGTCGCAAGAAGCGTGGTATATGAAGGCAATCCCTTTGCAAGCTTATCCGAAACACCGAGCAGGGAAAAAAGCATAACGCGGTTTATTCTTGCATCAGTATGGCGTGAGTTGTAAGAGGCTTTGATAAACTCGTCAAAGCTTTTTGATGCACGTGCCTGATTGCAGAGCCTATCTACAATTCCGTCGCCGTCGTCTGCGACACAATTACCGCATCCCGACCGTTTAACTGCGCGGGTTGCGATTTCGTCAGGTGACATAAATCTGAAGAAGCTCAAAATCTCATTGCCTATTTTGTCAATAAACACGGGGCAATTGCCATTTTTTTGCGCTTCTTGGAGGATAGAAACCACACCTCGCGGAGAGTGGATTTCTTTGAGGCATCCGAAGCCTGCCCCGCTTTTTTCTATCTCTTGTCGCAGAGCAGTAGCACTTGGAAGAGTGCTCGAAATCTCTGTGTCGCGGTAGGCTGAGCCTTCTCTTGCTATCGGGAAAATCTCCATATCAGCCGAAAGATTTTCAATTGCGGAAATGTATGAAATTGCAAGAATATCATTTGAAAGAAGCTGACACTCTTCTCCCAAAAAAGCCTTTATTGTATCAAAATAAGCGTAAGCCGAGCCTCGTTTTGACTGTAGTGAATATTTTTCAATAAATTCTTTGGATTTAATGATTTTTGCGGTTCTTTTTAATAATTCCTTGTCACCGCATTCGCTTCCAAAGCTTATATTTTTTATGCCGAGCGAGGAGAGAATATGAACGCCCGCTTCCGCAAATCCCTCTGCCGATAATGAGGAGAAGGGGAATGGGAGCTCAAAAACTATGTCGGCCCCACCCATAATAGCGGATTTTGCGCGGGTGTATTTATCGGCGATTGCCAAAGAGCCGCGCTGTGTAAAATTGCCGCTCATAACGCAAACAACAGTGTCGAAGCCATTTTTTCTTAATAGGTCAATCTGTCGCTTGTGTCCGTTATGAAAAATATTGTATTCGCAAATTATTCCCACAGCTCTCATTGCCATTCACCCTTTCATAAAATATATTAATACCATTAAAGATATAAATATTATATCATTTTCAAGCTCTTATGTCAAGAAAAAGATAAATTGCCTCATAAAATGCAAAAAAATGAAAAAAAGTGATTAAAAATAAAAAAAACACTTGACAAAATACCAAACATCATATATAATAATTAAAGTCGCGTTTTGTGTCTAATGAAAGGGGAGTTATATATGATTTTGGATATGGGCCCACTCCTTCGCGGAGAGAAAAGCCGAATAACATTTGATTATATGCTTGCTCCAATTCCAATGGACAGAGTAAAATTTCAAGACGATGCTCACATTGTGGGTGAGATCACCGACAGCGCAGGTTATATGTGTCTGAGGGCACAGGCTCATCTTGCGTATGAGGCCGAGTGTGACAGATGCCTTGACACCGTCAGGGGAGAGTTCGTGCTTGATTTTGAGAGAGTTGTGGCTGACGAGGGGACCTTGACAGAGGAACAGATTGAGGACAATATCGACGAATATGTAATCGTCGAGAACGGTAAGCTTGACATTGACGAACAGCTGACCGAAGCGCTTTTGCTTGATTTCCCAAGAAAAATTCTCTGTGATGATAATTGTCCGGGGCTGTGTCCCAAGTGCGGTAAATCTCTGAAGGATGGTGACTGCGGTTGCCCGAAGAAAGAGATAGACCCAAGACTTCAGATACTTGCAACTTTGCTTGTTGATAAAGAAGAAACATAAACGCAAAACAAGAGTAAAAAATAATTTTATAATAATTGGATATGCGGAAGCATAGCTAAGAGGAGGTTTTAACATGGCAGTACCGAAGAAGAAAGTGTCGAGTGCACGCAGAGATAAGAGAAGAAGCAACAATTCCAAGCTTACAATGCCCGGTCTTGTAAAGTGCTCTAACCCCGCTTGCGGTGAGATGCTCAAGCCCCACTGTGTATGCAAGGTTTGTGGCTACTACAACGGCAAGAAGGTTCTCAACGTTAAAAAGGCTTAATCCGACACGACAAAATAGGATATCAAAAGGCGTTTGTTTGGGCAAACGCCTTTTGATATTTGCATATTATGATGATATTTTTATTATAAAATTATAAAAAATTAATTTTTAACTTATTTATTTGCAAAGTCCCCTTGAAAAATATCAAATGTTGTTGTATAATGAATAATAATATAAATTAAGTGTAGAATATTTATTATATATGTTTCGGAGGTCAAAAAATGTCAGAATGTACACACGATTGCTCGTCTTGCACACAAAACTGTCCGTCAAAAAACGGCGGTGTGCCTAAGGACGAGGCTAATGCAAAAAGCTTTGTAAAAAATATAATTGCCGTTGTCAGCGGTAAGGGCGGAGTTGGTAAATCTCTTGTTACCTCTACGCTTGCCGTTCATTTGAGCAGACTTGGATACAGCGTGGGCATTCTTGATGCCGACATCACAGGACCGTCTATCCCTAAGGCATTTGGCTTTAAAGACGGAGTTGAGGGCGACGGAGAGGGAAATATGCTCCCGCCTATGACAACGACGGGCATTAAAATTATGTCAGTTAATCTTATGCTTGATGATGAAACCAAGCCTGTTATCTGGCGAGGCTCGATAATTTCAACAACGGTCCGCCAGTTCTGGAAGGATACTGCTTGGGGCGATCTTGATTACCTGCTTGTCGATTGCCCTCCCGGAACAGGTGATGTTCCGCTGACAGTATTCCAAAGCTTGCCCATAACAGGCGCTGTAATTGTTTCAAGCCCTCAGGAGCTTGTTTCAATGATAGTTAAAAAGGCGGCTAATATGGCAGAAATGATGAATGTTCCCGTGCTTGGTCTTGTTGAAAATATGAGCTATGTCAAGTGCCCTGATTGCGGTAAGGAAATCAAGATTTTCGGCGACAGCCACATTGATGAGATTGCCGACGAGTTTGGCTATGAATTGCTTGCTCGGGTGCCGATTGACACCGAGGTTGCATCCTATGTTGACAAAGGCTGGATTGAGCTTATTAAAACCACTTATCTTGAGGATGCCGCAAAGCGCATAGCAGAGAAGTGCGACAAATAAAATGAAGGGAAGGATTTTTAAACCTATCAGTTGCAAAAATCAAGCCTTAAATGCTATATTCAAAGTTGCACTTGTATGCCTTGTTGCAGTTTTTCTCTTTGGATTTGCTTGCCTTATTATAAGCCTTGCGCTTGTTGATAGTGTTTCGGATAGAATTTTGACAGAATATCAAGAAAACGAGCATTACGACTGTATAATCGTGCTCGGTGCGGGATTAAAGCGTAACGGCGAACCGAGTGATATGCTTGAGGATAGGATAAAAACGGGCGTTGAAATTTTCAATCGGGGTTGTGCGGATTACATTTTGATGAGCGGTGACCGTTCCGGCGATGATTACGACGAGCCTGCCGCGATGAAGGCTTATGCAGAGAGGCTAAATGTTGAGAGTGAGCGCATTTTACTTGACAATCAAGGCTTTTCAACCTTTGAGAGCATAACGCGCGCAAAAGAGCTTTACGGCTTTGACAAGGTGATAATAATAACACAGGAATATCATTTGTATCGAGCGCTTTATATTGCAGACAGATGTGATATTGATGCCGTAGGCTATTCGGCGGACTTGCGTACATACAGAGGGCAGATTTTCAGAGATTTTCGTGAGATTTTAGCGAGAGTTAAGGACTTTTTTTGGTGTAAATAAGATTTGAGGCAAGCTTTAAAATAAAGTTTGCCTCTTTTTCTGTAAATTAACAAAATAATACTTGAAAAATATCTATAAATGATGTAAAATATTAAAGATATACAATCTTGAAAGGATTTTGCGTACTTCAGCGCATGTCGATTTTGTAATGCTTGAAAAAACGATTGAAATTTCAAAGGAAAAGCTGAGATTTCACATAATAAATACAAATAAATTTAAAATTTCGCGCTTGTCGTTCAATTTTATACTGCCTGCCGATAAAATAAACTCGCCGAAGACCAAGCTTATGCTTTCGGTTATGATGAGAGGAAGCCGAAGCTATCCTACAATATCGGCACTGAATAAAAGGCTTGACGAGCTTTATTGTGCAACGGTTTCATCTAATGCGACAAGTATAGGTGCCAATCATATTTTCAAAATTTCCTGCGAGATGATAAGCAATAAATACCGCTTTAAAGAGGATAAGACCGATATTTTGCAGAGTGTTGCTGATTTTGTGCTCGATATACTTTTCAATCCCCTGACTGATGAGAGAGGACTTTTGTGCGACGGCTATATTGAAAGCGAAAAAAAGATTGCGATAGATGCTATAAGAGCAAAAATCAACGACCAGAAGTCGTACGCGAGCGAGCAATGTAAGAAAAATATGCTTTTAGGTGATCCGTCGGGAATTTCTGTAAGCGGAAGCGAGGAAATAATAAACAGCTTCAGTGCCGAGGACTTGACCGAGAATATTAAATATTTTCTTGAAAATTCAATTATAGAGTGTTATTATATAGGCGACGGTGACGGCGAGGCAATAGCCGAGCGAGTTGGTAATGCCTTTGGAAAGCATTTAGGAGTGAAATCAAGTCAAGTTTGCCGTGAGCGAGCATTTAGGAGTACAAACGAAGAAAAGGAAAAAGAGATTTGCGAGAAAATGCAGATCATGCAAGGCAGACTGAATATCGGTTGCACCTGCGACACGGTAATGTCAGATGATGACTACTATTCAATATGCCTGTTCAATGAAATTTTCGGCGGTGCATCGGTGTCAAAGCTCTTTATGAATGTCAGAGAGAAAAAAAGCCTATGCTATTATTGCTATTCAAGCTACAATTCGGCAAACGGAACTCTTATGATAGGCTGTGGTATAAAGCCTGAGAATAAGGACGAGGCGTTAAAGGAAATCAGAAAACAACTCCGTGATATGCAAGATGGGCAATTCAGCGACGACGATATCGCAAGCGCGAAAAAAACAACGATATCGGGGCTTAAACAGGTGTCAGACAGTCCGTCGGCGATTGAGGCTTTTAAATTCAGAAGATTTTTGGCAGGTGTTTGTGAGGACAGTCAAGAGTGCGCCGAAAAAATTATGAATGTAACACGCGAGCAAATTATCTCTGTGGCAAAAAAGGTTAAGATAGACACAATTTATTTTTTGTCGGGAGAAGAAACCGATACCTATGAGGAGGCGTATGAAAATGAGTAAGCAAGAGCTTTTTTCATCAGAGCTCCTCGGCGAGAGCTATTATAAAATCAACCACGACAGTGGGTTGACAATTTATGTTTTCCCGAAGGAAATGTCAACTACATATGGAGTTTTTTCAGTTAATTTCGGCGGTAGTGTGAACGAATATTTGTCTGACGGAGAAAAAGTTGAAATTCCGCAGGGATGTGCGCATTTTCTTGAACACAAGCTGTTTGAAAACGAGGATGGAAGCAATGCAGACGATAATTTTTCGTCGCTTGGAGCTTATGATAATGCCTATACATCAAGCGACAGAACGGCATATATTTTTTCTGCTACCGAAAATATTTCCGAATGTATTGAGGAGCTGCTTCATTTTGTAACACACCCGTACTTTACAAGGTCAACCGTCAAAAAGGAAATCGGAATTATAGCCGAGGAAATTCGCGGTTGTATTGACGACCCGTATGACCGTTGCTATACGGGATTGCTTTCGGCAATGTATGTAAATAATCCCGTTAAAAATGAGATTTGCGGAAGCGAGAAGTCAATCTCACAAATCACTCCCGAAATTTTATACAGGTGCTGTGAGGATTTTTACAAGCCGACAAATATGGTTTTGTGTCTGAGCGGAAAAATTACACCTGACGAGGTCATCTCAATATCAGACAAGGTCATAGGCAAGGATAGACGGGATTGTAATATAGTACTGCCGAGCTTTGACGAGCCGAGGGCGGTTAAGTCACAGTATGTTGAAAAGCTTTTGCCCGTATCAAAGCCACTCTTTTGCATTGGTGTCAAGGATATAAATATTCCTGAAAATCCGATTGAGCGTTACCGTAAAAATGAGGGAATGACAATACTGCTTAACACAATGTTTTCCGAGTCCGAGCAATTTTATCTTGAAATGCTTGAGTGCGGACTGCTGTCACCCGGCTTTGACTGTGGATATTCTTCAAGCAGTAAAACGGCATATGTTATGATGTCCGGCGAGAGCGACGATCCAACTCTTTTACTTGAAAAAATTAAAGAGAAAATAAGAAAATGTCAAAGAGAGGGAATTTCTCCCGAAAGCTTTGAGAGGGAAAAGAAGTGTCTTTACGCCTCTTACATATCGGATTTTGATATGACTGAGGATATAGCCTTTGCCTTGACATCTTATGCATATGACGAAATTGATTTGTTTAAATACCCCGAAATAATAGACGGTATAACTATTGATTATGTTACAGAGCTATTAAACAGTTCATTTGACGATGAATTCTTTGCGCTTTCGGTTGTAAAGCCAAGCTGATAGCTTTGAGAAAGGAAAAATATGAAAGAAACACTTATATTCTTTGAGGGGCTTGGAATTGACGGCTTTACCGTTGACAATGTTGCCTTTAAAATTGGCGATTTTCCTGTGTATTGGTACGGAATAATTATTACTCTTGGAATAGTATTTGCCTTTTTGTATGCTTGCTTTCGCGGTAAATACGAGGGAGTAGTACCGGACGACCTCGTGGATATTGCGCTTTGGACTGTTTTACCGGGAGTTGTGGGGGCCAGGCTTTATTATGTGCTCACATCTCTTGACCAATATATCCCCCAGCCGTTTAATCTGTTACAGTTCTTCAAGAACATTATTAATTTAAGACAGGGCGGTCTTGCAATTTACGGTGGTATAATTTGCGGTATTTTTGGAATTATTATAGCGTCAAAAATTAAGAAAATCAATACCCTGAAGCTTATGGATATGATAGGTCCGGGTGTTATGATGGCTCAGGCAATAGGCAGATGGGGTAATTTTTTCAACGCCGAGGCTCACGGAGGAGTTGTCGGCGAGGGACACCCGTTGTATTTTCTCCGCATGGGACTGTTACCGAATGAGGACAGCTTTAGCACAATGCATTTTTATCACCCGACATTCCTCTACGAGGCGCTTTGGAATGTTGTAGGCTTTGTTTTAATCAATCTTTTCTATAAGAAAAAGAAATTCAACGGTCAGATAGCTTGTATGTATCTGTCGTGGTACGGCTTTGGCAGAATGTTTATTGAGGGACTTAGAACCGATAGCCTTTATGTCGGAAGCTTCCGCATTTCACAGCTTGTAGGCTTTGTTTGCTTTGTGGTTTTCGGAGCTTTACTTGTTTGGGGGCTTATTTACTCAAAGAAGTTTGAAAGAGAAGGCTATGAGCCCAATAAATTTGACAAATATCTAATTCCGTCACTTGTAGAGACTGTTTTCTTTGAGAAGAAGGCTGTACCGAATAAAGAAACTGAAAGTGAAAAAACAATCGAGGAGGATAATCAGGATAATGGCACAAATAATGGACGGTAAGCTTACATCAAAGCTTGTAAGAGAGGAAATTGCAGAAAAGGTAATCAGCTTTAAAGAAAAGTATAATCGTGCTCCCGGACTTGCAGTAATTATTGTTGGCGAGGACCCTGCATCTCAGGTTTATGTAAGGAACAAGAAGAGGGGATGCGAGGAGGTAGGCTTTTATTCAGTGGGATATGAGCTTCCTGCAAGCACAACACAAGAGGAGCTTGTATCTCTTGTTGAACAGCTTAATAATGACAATAAAATCGACGGAATTCTGGTTCAGCTCCCGCTTCCGAATCATCTGAACGAAACCGAAATTTTGCTTAAGATCAAGCCCGAAAAGGATGTAGATGCCTTCCACCCCTACAATGTGGGTAAAATTATGATAGGCAACCATGATCTGCTTCCGTGTACTCCTGCAGGAGTAATGGTTATGCTTGAAAAATACGGGATCGATGTCAAAGGTAAAAAATGTGTTGTTATAGGACGCTCAAATATTGTCGGTAAGCCTATGGCAATGCTTTTGCTACACGCTAACGGAACTGTAACGATTTGTCACAGCAAGACCGAAAATCTCAAAGAAATCTGCCGTGAGGCAGACATTCTTGTGGCATCAATCGGCAAGCCCGAATTTGTCAGGGGAGATATGGTGAAAGAGGGGGCGGTGGTTGTTGATGTAGGAATTAACCGTACACAGGAGGGAAAGCTTGTAGGAGATGTCTGCTTTGCAGAGGTCGAGCCGAAGGCGTCATATATAACTCCTGTTCCCGGCGGCGTTGGACCGATGACGATTACAATGCTGTTAAAGAATACATTAATTGCCGCAGAAATCAAAATGTCTGAATAAGTCTAACCCCAAATAGACCTATGTACTTGACAAAATACCCTAAAATATAGTATAATATAATATTATATACTAAACTATGCGAAAGGCCTATTTATGAGAGAATACAAAATTTTGCCTGAGCCTGAGATGCAAAAGCAAAATGAATATATACAAAAGCTAAAAGCGTATAACGAGAGCTGTGGTTTCAAAAAATATGCTTTCATTCAAACCTTTGGGTGTCAGCAGAACGAAGCCGATAGCGAAAAGATTGCGGGAATGTGTGTGTCTATGGGCTATGAGATATGCAATACTCCCGAAGTGGCAGATTTTATAATGGTCAATACCTGTGCCGTGCGCGAGCACGCCGAGAAAAAGGCGTTTTCAATTATTGGTCAGTATAAGCACTTAAAGGCGAAAAAGCCTGAGCTTTTGATTGGAGTTTGCGGGTGTATGGTGACACAGGAGCACAGAAAGGATAAGATAAAATTCAGCTATCCTTATGTTGATTTTGTGCTTGGAACATCATCACTCCATCGCTTGCCACAATTGGTTTATGACAAGCTGAAAAAGGGAAAAAGACTATATTGCCCTGAGGAAAAAGAATACTTGGTGGCAGAGGGATTGCCGATTTACCGCGGTTCAAGCTATCGTGCGTGGGTTTCTGTTATGTACGGGTGCAATAATTTTTGTACATACTGTATCGTGCCTTATGTTCGCGGCAGAGAGAGAAGCCGTCGCCCTGAGGATATAATAAACGAGGTCAGAGAGCTTGTAGATGAAGGATACCGCGATATAACTCTGCTCGGTCAGAATGTAAATTCTTACGGCAAGGATGCCAAGAGTGACGACGGAGAGGCTTATGATTTTGCGGATTTGCTATCTGACATAGATAAAATTGAGGGTGATTATTTCATTCGCTTTATGACAAGTCACCCGAAGGATGCATCAAAAAAGCTTATTGACGTTATTGCAGGCTCAAAGCATATAGCTCATCAATTTCACCTGCCGATGCAGTCGGGGAGCGACAAGGTACTAAAAGAGATGAACAGACACTACAATACAGAGAAGTATCTTGATACGGTAAATTATATGCGCGAAAAAATCCCTGATGTAACTCTCAGCTCTGATATTATTGTCGGTTTTCCCGGAGAGAGCGAGGAGGATTTTGACAAAACGCTTGAAATGCTCAAGGCTGTGCGTTTTGATATGGTGTACTCATTCATTTATTCGCCGAGAAAGGACACCCCCGCGGCGAATATGGAAAATCAAATTCCTGATGAAATAAAGAGCGAGAGATTTAACAGACTTCTTGAACTTCAGAATGAAATCGCGCTTGAAAAGAACAAGCCGATCGAAAATACGACTATCAAGGTTTTGTGCGACGGACCGAGCAAAAATAATGATAATGTATATTCGGGTCGGAGCGAGGGAAATAAAATAGTACTGTTTGATGGCGAGGAGAGCGATATTGGTAAGTTTTTGCAAATGAAGATTACCAAGGCTGACACCTTTGCATTATACGGTGAAAAAATTTAAAATTAGCGAGGATTGAAATGAATAGCATATATTCTCTTGCCGCAGAGCTTGGCAAGCTTATCAAAGAAGACGAAAGAATGATTAGAATGGAGAGCGCAAGAAAAGCTTACGAGAGCGACCCCACCATAAATAATCTTCTTATGGAATACGGAATTCAGCAACAGGCATTAACAACAATGGGTGACAGTGATGAAATTGATACTGCTGCTTTGACAAGAATTCAAGACAGAATTGACGAGATTTATTCTCAGATTACAAACAATCCTTTGTTTATTGAGCTTGACGGCGCTCAGGCTGATGTAAATGAGCTTATGTCAATTGTAAACAACACGATTATGTACAACGCAACAGGCAAGCAACCCTCCGCGTGCTCGCATGATTGTTCAAGCTGTGGCGGCTGTCACTGATAAAACTAATTCAAAAAAGAGAGGTTTTCTGCCATGACTCCTATGATGGAGCAATACTTGGAAATTAAAAAGCAATACAAGGATTATTTGCTCTTTTACCGACTTGGTGACTTTTACGAGATGTTTTTTGACGATGCAATATCTGCCTCTCGTGCAATTGACTTAACCTTGACGGGACGCGATTGCGGTGAGCCGGAGCGTGCACCTATGTGTGGCGTTCCTTTTCACGCGGTTGACACTTATATTGGCAAATTAATTGAAAAAGGCTTTAAAATTGCAATTTGTGAGCAGATGGAAGACCCATCGGTTGCAAAGGGAATAGTCAAGCGTGAGGTAGTTCGCGTAATTACTCCGGGTACGCTGATTGAAACCAATTTGCTCACTGACAGTAAAAATAACTATCTTTGCTCGCTTTATATGGGTGAGCTTGAGTATGGAATTTGCTTTTGTGATGTTTCAACTGCTGAAATTTATGCGACATCATTTTCAGGTGAGAATATTGATGCAAGACTTTTAAATGAGCTTGGAACATATGCCCCTGCCGAGATTATTGCAAATCTCAGTTCATCAAAGTTCAGTCAAATTGCGAATTTTGCAGTTGGCAGACTTCATTCAATGCTCAGTGATAATCAACCCTTCCGCTTTGAATATGAGCCTTGCCTTGAAAGAGTAAAAAATCAATTTGAGGGAACGCTCCGTGAGAGTGACACCGACATAAGAGCGGTAGTTTGCGCTGTCGGCGCGATGCTTGATTATATCAAGGATACACAAAAGAAGGATATTTCGTATATAAATAAGCTCAACATCTATTCGGACGGACAGTATCTTGATATGGATGTAAACACCCGAAGAAATTTAGAACTCACTGAAACTATGCGCACAAAGGAGAAGAAGGGAACTCTTCTTTGGGTGCTTGACAAGACCCGTTCTTCACTTGGAGCGCGCCTGTTGCGCAAATGGGTTGAGCATCCGCTGGTGAATGCATCGTCAATCGTTAAGCGTCAAAATGCAGTTGAGGAGTTTTATAATAACTTTATGCTCCGCGAGCAGACCTCAGAGCTTCTTGACAATGTGCTTGACCTTGAAAGATTGATTACAAAAATTGTTTACGGTTCGGCAAACGGAAAGGATTTGAGAGCGGTTTGCGCTACCTTGCGCATTTTGCCCGAAATCAAACAATTGTTGTCAAGCTGCCACTCTGACGAACTTAGCCGTATATATAATGAGCTTGATTTGCTTGATGATATTTTTGTCCTTATAAATAACTCTATCAAGGAGGATGCTCCTTTCTCAGTAAGAGAGGGGGGAATGATTGCAGACGGATATGATGAAAGAGTGGACGAGCTGCGTGCAATTGTAACCAACGGTGACGAGTGGAAGGAGCAGATTGCCGAGAGAGAGCGCGAGGTAACGGGAATTAAGACCTTAAAGGTTGGATATAACAAGGTGTTCGGCTATTATATAGAGGTCATAAAATCGCAAATCGCACTTGTTCCCGATACATATATCCGCAAGCAAACGCTTTCTAACTGTGAGAGATATATTACAGAGGAACTAAAGGAAATGGAAACGCGCGTTCTTGGCGCGTCGGACAAGCTTTGCGCGCTTGAATATGATATATTCTGCTCAATTCGCGCAGCCGTTGCCGAAAACAGCACAAGAATTCAAAATGTGGCTTCGCTTTTGGCACAGATTGACGCTTATTACAGCTTGGCGACGGTTGCCGCGAAGAACAGATATGTGCGCCCATATATTGACAATACAGATGAAATCACCATTAAGGATGGCAGACATCCCGTTGTAGAGCAGTTCGTAAAGGATTCGTACTTTGTGCCTAACGATACCAAGCTCAATATGACTACTGACCGATTGCTGTTGATTACAGGTCCTAATATGGCGGGTAAATCAACCTATATGCGCCAGGTTGCCCTGATAGTGCTTATGGCTCAAATGGGTTCTTTTGTCCCTGCAGTTGAGGCAACTGTTGGAATTACAGATAAAATATTCACTCGTGTTGGCGCATCTGACGATTTAGCATCGGGTCAATCAACATTTATGCTTGAAATGACCGAGGTGGCTTATATTTTGAAAAACGCCACCAAGAAGAGCTTAATAATTTATGATGAGGTCGGCAGAGGTACATCAACCTTTGACGGCATGAGCATTGCGCGGGCAATAGTTGAATATACGGCAAGCCGTAAAATCGGAGCTAAAACCTTGTTCGCAACTCACTACCACGAGCTTACAAGTATGGAAAATGAGTTTGAGGGAATAGTTAACTACAATATTGCCGCCAAAAAGCGTGGAGATAGCATAACCTTCCTTCGTAAAATTGTCAAGGGCTCGACCGACGACAGCTATGGAATTGAGGTAGCAAAGCTTGCGGGATTGCCAAATGAGGTAATCAAGCGAGCAAAGGAAATTTTGTCGAGCGTTGAGGAAAGCGCGAAGAATATCAAGCTTACGGACAGGGAGGAAATCAAGGTCCAAAAGGACGAAAGCCTTATCACCTTTGATGATTACCTTACTGAACAGGTCGTGGAGGAAATGCGAAATACTGATATCAATATGCTTTCTCCATACGAATGTATGACATTATTATTCGATTGGAAAAAACGGCTTGGTTAATTTGAAAATTTTTAAGATAGGAGGCGAATTTAATGGGAAAGATAAATGTTTTGTCCTTTGAGGTGGCAAACCTTATTGCCGCAGGCGAGGTCGTTGACAGACCTGCTTCGGCAATAAAAGAGATGATTGAAAACTCAATTGACGCGGGTGCACGCCACATTACAGTTGAAATACAAAATGGCGGAGTTTCATTTATGAGAATATCCGACGACGGTTGCGGTATGGAAGCTGATGATTTGCCTCTTGCCATAACAAGACATGCTACAAGCAAAATCAAGAGTGCAGAGGACCTTGACGGAATTTTAACTCTTGGGTTCAGAGGAGAGGCTTTGGCTGCAATTTCGGCGGTTTCAAATCTGCGAATTATATCAAAGACTAAGGATGCGCCTCTGGGGGCTGAGCTTATAGTTGATTGCGGAGAGGTAGTTGAGCTTTCCGAGAGAGGTTGTTCTAACGGAACTACCATAATAGTGGAGAATTTATTTGCCAATGTTCCTGCAAGACGAAAATTTCTGAAAAAAGATGTTACCGAAACAACAGCCGTTTGCGCCAATGTTGAAAAGATTGCTCTTTCTCACCCCGAAATTTCATTTAAGCTTATAACCGACGGTCAGATAAAGCTTGAAACTGCGGGTGACGGAAATTTGCGCAATACCATTTACGCTATCTTTGGACGAGATTTTTCTAACCGCTTGCTTGAGGTTGAGGGCGAATTTGACGGAATTTCAGTTAAAGGGTATATCGGTCGCTCCGACAATGTAAGGGGAAATAGGAATTATCAGAATTTTTACATAAATAACCGTTTTGTGAAGAGTAAAACAGCTAACGCCGCGCTTGAACAGGCATTTGTTTCATATCTTCCTGCTGAGCGTTTTCCGGTATGTGTTCTGTTTATTTCGCTCAATCCCGTGCGAGTTGATGTTAATGTTCACCCTGCAAAGCTTGAGGTGAAATTTTCAAACGAAAAGCTTGTTTTTGAGGCGGTTTATTATGCTGTAAGACAAGCTCTTGAAAAAAATACTGCTCGTCCTGAAATTGAATTACCAAAGACAAATTCAGCACCAAGTACAAGAATTTCTGATGCTTTTGTGCCTGTTGAAAGGGAAAAATCAGTAAAGGCAAGGCAGATTTCAATGGAAATGCTGAAACAGCCTGTAAAGATAGAACAAAAGCGTGATTTTAGTGCAGCAAGGCAAGAAGAGAAGCCGAGTACAAAAACAGTCACTGAACTGAACAATCGAGAGGCTTTACCCGAAACCTTTGTGCGACTGACTGCCGAGGAATATGTCAGAAAATATATGCCATATGACAATATTGAGGATGAGGACGCTTATCTTAAAGAAGATGCTGTTCAACAAGAGGAACAATCAAAAAATACTATTGTTGAAAATGAAGCAGAGAGCGTTATTATTCCCAAGGTTGAAAATGCCAATCAGGCACTTGATGTTGAAGCCGCTCCCGAAGATAAAAAAATAGAATACAGAATAGTCGGTGAGGTTTTCAATTCTTATGTGATAGTTGAATTGAGTGAAAAAATTCTGATTATTGACAAGCATGCGGCTCACGAGCGTATAATTTTTGAACAGCTCAAAAAGAATATGTACGCCAAAGAGATTTCATCTCAGCTTCTTATGCTGCCGATTGAGGTAATGCTTATGACAGACGAAATTTCAGCTATTGAGGAATATCGCTCGGAAATTGAGGCGGTTGGCTTTGAATTTACCACCTCACGAAATTCTGTTTTGGTTCAAGCGTTGCCCGTTGGAATTGAGCAAGAGGCGGTTGGAGATATGTTTGCCGTTATGGCTGATAGAATAAAGAGCGGTACAGGTAAGGTTGAAATAACAAAGAATATCGTATTTGAAAAGGCTCTTTATCAAGCCTCGTGTAAAGCGGCGATTAAGGCGGGCAGGGAATATGCAAGAGGCCACATTGAGTGGCTTGTTGAGAAGCTTATGGAGCTTCCCGATATAACGGTTTGCCCTCACGGACGCCCCGTCGCTATGGAAATGTCAAAGAAAAATATTGACAGACAATTTGAAAGGACTTAAATAAAATAAAGCCGCGACATACTGTTTTTATGTTGGCGGCAAAAAGGAGAAAAGTTATGTTTGAACTTTTAGCGCAGGACGGAAGAGCGAGGAGAGGCGTTCTTCATACTGTACACGGAGATATACAAACTCCTGTGTTTATGAATGTCGGCACTTGTGCCGCTATCAAGGGCGGTGTTTCTACTGTTGAACTTGAGGAGATTGACTGTCAAGTTGAGCTCTCAAACACCTACCATTTGCACATTCGCCCCGGCGATAGACTGATTTATGAGATGGGTGGGCTTCACAAGTTTATGAATTGGAATAAGCCGATTTTAACCGACTCGGGAGGATTTCAGGTCTTTTCCTTGGCACAGCTTCGTAAAATTACCGAGGAGGGAGTAAGGTTTCAATCTCATGTTGACGGCAAAAGAATTTTTATGGGGCCTGAGGAAAGCATGCAAATTCAGTCAAATCTTGCCTCTACGATTGCTATGGCGTTTGACGAATGCATTGAAAATCCCGCGCCATATCAATATGTAAGGAATTCTATTGACAGAACAACCCGTTGGCTTGAACGCTGCCGAGTTGAGATGGACAGACTTAATTCTTTACCTGATACAATAAATAAAAATCAAATGCTTTTCGGTATCAATCAAGGTGGAACCTACGCAGACCTTCGAATTGAGCATATGCAGAGAATTTCCGAAATTAATTGCGAGGGATATGCGATAGGCGGTCTTGCTGTTGGCGAGGAAACTGAGGAAATGTATCGAATTATTGACGCGGTAGAGCCTTATATGCCTAAGAATAAGCCGAGATATCTTATGGGAGTTGGAACTCCCTGCAATATTCTTGAAGCGGTGCATATGGGTGTTGATTTCTTCGATTGTGTAATGCCTTCAAGAAATGCGCGTCACGGAAACCTCTTTACCTGGGAAGGCAAAATGAATATTTGCAACGAAAAGTATATGAAGGACCCAAGACCTATTTCGGAGAGCTGCAGCTGTCCCGCTTGCCAGAATTACAGCCGTTCTTATATAAGACACTTGATTAAGGCAAAGGAATCACTCGGTATGCGACTTGCCGTTGTGCACAATCTTTATTTCTACAACAATCTGATGAAGAAAATCAGAGAAGCACTTGATGGCGGTTACTTCGAAAGCTTTTATCAAAAATATCATATAGCGCTCGGTGAGAGAAATCCCGATTGATATAAAAAATCCGATTGGATAACTTATATAAACTTAAAAGAAAAACATATGAAGGAGAAGAGAAATGATTTCAAGAATTTTACTTGAAGATGTACTTGCCGCTGCTATGTCAACAGGGGCAGACTTCGCTGAGGTCTATGCCGAAAAGACAAGGAATAACGGCATGCGTTTTCTTGACGGAAAAATCGACACTGTAAGTGACGATATGGTGTCGGGCGTAGGAATTCGTGCATTTATTGGTACGAGAACAGTTTACGCAACAACAACAGACCTTTCAAGAGCGGGACTTATCCGTTGTGCAAAGGCGGTAGCCGATGCGCTTGGTGAAAGCAAATTACAGGTCAGCATCAACCTGACAGAAAGGATTTTCCCCAACATTCATCCCGTTAAAATTCTCCCCGGAAGCTCGTTGCTTACAACAAGAACGGATATTTTAAAGGATGCTTGCTTTGCTGCAAAGGAAACAGATGAAAAGATTAAGCAGGTTATGGGCAACTTGACATCAGTTGACCACACTATTCTTGTCGCTAACTCTGAGGGCCTATATACATCTGACAGACATGTAAGAACAAGAATTGCAGTTAGCGCAGTTGCATCTGACGGACACGAAAATCAGTCCGGCTCTTGCTCACCCGGACGCGGTATGGGACTTGAAATGTTCGATTTCATTAATCCTCGCGAGGTTGGTAAGGTTGCGGCTGACCAGGCGCTCGTAAATCTAAGAGCAGATTACTGTCCCGCAGGACAGATGACCGTTGCTATTGAAAACGGCTTTGGCGGTGTTATTTTCCACGAAGCTTGCGGACATTCTCTTGAAGCTACCTCTGTAGGAACAGGAACATCTCAAATGTGCGGAAAGCTTGGTCAAAAAATTGCAAACGAAAAGGTTACAGCGATTGACGACGGTACAATTCCCGGCGCTTGGGGCTCTGTAAATATTGACGACGAGGGAACTCCTACACAAAGAAATGTTCTTATTGAAAACGGTATTTTAAAGAGCTATATGATTGACCGACTTGGTTCAAGAAGAATGAATATGGCTATGACGGGTAACGGACGCCGTCAGGGCTTTATGTTTGAGCCTACATCACGTATGACAAACACATTCATTGCTAACGGAAACGACAAGAACGAAGACATTATTAAATCTATTGAATATGGTCTTTATGCAAAGAGCATGGGCGGTGGCTCGGTTAACCCGTTGACAGGTGAATTTAACTTTGGTGTCAGCGAGGGCTATATTGTAAGAAACGGTGAGATTTGCGAGCCCGTGCGCGGAGCTTCTCTTGTAGGAACAGGCTCTCAGATACTTATGGACATTGATATGGTAGGACAAAATCTGGCAACAGCGCAGGGAATGTGCGGTTCTTCAAGCGGTAGCGTTCCGACAGATGTAGGACAGCCCCTTATCCGCGTTTCAAAAATTACAGTAGGAGGTCGCCGCTAATATGGAATTCAAGCAGATTAAAGAACTCATTGCAGGTGCTTGTAAAAAGCACGGAGTTGAAGAATTTGAAATATACTATTCTATTGGTGAGAATATCAATGCCGAAACATTGAAAAATGAAATAAGCGCATTCTCTTCGGGTGAGAGTGCTGAGGTTGCATTCCGTTGTATTGTAAACGGTCATATGGGTTATTCCTCAACAAGCTATTTTGACGAGGATGAGCTTGAAGACCTTGTGCTCAGAGCTGTTGACAACGCAAAGGTTATAGAGAACGATGATGTTGTTGTTATTTTCAAGGGATCAGAATCTTATGCCAAAACAACAGCCCCCGAGCCTAAGATGGTTGAGGCATCCGAGCTTAAAAAGTGCGCTTTAGAGCTCCAAAAGAAGACATATGATTACAGCGATACAGTTGTTGACGGAACACAGTCAATCGCTATATCGTTCAGAGATGAAATCTACCTTTACAACTCACACGGGCTTGAACTGTCAAATAAGGTTGGTATGACAGGCTGTTATGTAGCCGCTGTCGTAAATAAAGATGGCGAATCAAGGGATAATTTTGAGTTTGCAGAGTCAATTTACGGTGAAAAGGTTGATGAGCTTCCCGCAAAGGCAGTAAACGGCGCGCTTGATAAAATCGGCGCTTCCGAAATTCCGACAGGAAAATATAATGTTGTAATCGACGGAACTCAGATGCGCTCAATTCTGTCTGCGTTTTCTCCATCATTCTCGGCTAAAAACGCGCTTCTCGGTATGTCCTTGTTAAAGGGCAAGGAGGGAGAAAAGATTGCCGCTGATATTGTGACTATCGTAGATGACCCGATGAGAGAGGGTTGTCCTGTTCAGACAAGCTTTGACAACGAGGGCGTTGCCACATACAAGAAGAATGTTGTTGAAAATGGCGTTCTCAAAACATTGCTTTACGACCTTACAACTGCAATTAAAACAGGCAAGACAACGACCGGAAACGGCGTAAGAGGCGGAGGAGTAAGACCTTATAACTTCGGTATAATGGCTGGTGAGAATACACTTGAAGAGCTTTTCTCCAAGGCTGAAAACGGAGTTTATGTAACAGGAGTTAAGGGACTTCACGCAGGTGCTAACTCAATCACGGGAGATTTTTCGGTTGAAAGCGAAGGCTTCTTGATTGAAAACGGTAAAAAGGCGAGCCCTGTTAAGTCGTTTGTAATTTCAGGAAACTTCTTTGAATTGCTTAAAAATATAGATTCGCTTTCAAATGAAGTTAAGTGGGGAATACCTGGCGGATTTACAGTGTTTGGCTCACCCGATATTCTCGTTAAGGATATGACTGTTGCGGGTAAATAAAATTACGTTTTTTGTGTAATTAATGTAAATTTTTTGAAAAATATAAAGGCGCTTTGTCAAAGTTCAGGAAAAAACTATTGACAAAACGCCTTTATTTATGTATAATTAAATAAGGTATAATAATATTAATGTAAAATGCGATATTATATTGCTTTTTAGTTTTATTATTTGATTGAGTCGGTACAATTGTGATAAATTCAGCAACGACCGTTATCAAAATATTCAATGATTGTGTCTTTGTCAAGGCGACGCAATCAGACGAAATGCCTACTTTGCCTTGACATAAAAATTTTAAAAGGAGGTGTAAAGGGGAATGGATAATCCAATAGTAACAGCCGTTATTGGTGTTGTTGCAGGCATTTTGTTTGGTTTTCTTATTGGTTTTTTAATCAGAAAGAAAATTGGCGAAGCGAAAATAGGATCTGCCGAGGCTGAAGCTGAAAAGATCTTAAAGGAAGCTAAAAAAGTCGCTGAATCTTCCAAAAAGGAAGCTTTATTTGAGGCAAAAGAAACAATTATGGCTCAGAGAAGCGAGCTTGAGCGCGAGATCAGAGAAAGACGGAGCGAGGCTTCTCGCCTTGAAAACAGACTTACCAAAAAAGAAGAAACTCTTGACAGAAAAACTGAGGCTCTTGAAAAGAAGAACGAAATTCTTGATAAAAAAATCAAGGATAATGAGATTCTTGAAGGGCAAATTAATGATTTGCTTGACAAGCAACGCGAAAAGCTGGAGGAAATATCCGGCATGTCCTCTGAAAGAGCGAAGGAAGAGCTTATTGAAATGGTTGAGTCTGAGGCTAAGCACGAATTAGCGCAAAGGCTTGATGAGCTTGAAGCTCAGTTTAAGGACGAAGCAGATGAAAAGGCGAAGAATATTCTATCTCTTGCAATACAGAGATATGCATCTGACCATGTGTCTGAGGCTACTATTTCGAGCGTGGCATTGCCAAGCGAGGAAATGAAGGGTAGAATCATCGGACGTGAGGGAAGAAATATTCAAAAAATTGAAACTCTTACCGGAGTTGAGCTGGTTATTGACGATACCCCCGAAACAATAACCTTATCGGGCTTTGACCCTGTAAGGCGAGAGGTGGCAAGAATTGCCCTTGAACGTTTGATTTCTGACGGAAGAATACATCCTGCAAGAATCGAAGAAATGGTTGAAAAGGCGCAAAAAGAGGTTGAGGCTTCTGTTAAACAGGCAGGAGAGAGAGCGACCTTTGAGGTTGGTATTCACGGTATTAACCCTGAGCTTGTGAGATTGCTCGGAAGACTTAAGTATAGAACCAGCTACGGTCAGAATGTACTCAAGCATTCTATTGAGGTCGCATTTTTGGCAGGAATTATGGCTGATGAGCTTGGAGTTGACAGTACTCTTGCAAAGAGAGCAGGCTTGCTCCACGATATCGGTAAAGCTTTCCCACACGATGTTGAAGGCTCACACGTTGAAATCGGTGTAAATGCCGCAAAGAAGTATAAGGAGAGCCGCGAGGTTGTTCATGCTATTGAGGCACACCACAATGATGTTGAACCTAAGACAATAATTGCCGTGCTTGTGCAGGCTGCGGATGCTATAAGTGCCGCAAGACCGGGAGCACGCCGTGAGGATATGGAAAATTACATCAAGCGTCTTGAAAAGCTTGAGGAAATTGCTAAGGGATTTGATGGAATAGACAAAGCCTTTGCAATTCAGGCGGGACGCGAAATCAGAGTAATGGTTAAGCCTGAGGAAGTTAATGATGACGGAATGAAGCTGATTGCTAGAGAGATGGCGGCAAAGATTCAAGCCGAGGTCAAATATCCCGGACAGATTAAAATTAACCTTATTCGTGAAAGTCGCGCAGTAGATTACGCGAAATAATATTACAACAAAGTCAAATATTTTAAAAAAATATTCTGAAATCTTCGTTCCGTTAAGGATTTAATATATATTTAACATAGAACTCAGAAGACAGATAGTACGACGGTTGTCGGATAAAATATATTGATAAAAAGCAGTCCTTTCCAATTGGAAAGGACTGCTTTTTGCTTTGTTATTTAATTTCATTAAACATGAGTTTTATTTGTTCCTCGGCTTCATCTGCCCGCAGCTTGTCTTTAGCATATGCTTTGCGCAAAAGAGAATGGGGAATATAATTGTCGTATTTTTCAAAAACAGGTATTTCACCGTTTTCAACAAGTGCCTGACAGTCAATTCCGCCGTTTTCAACGGCTCTTGTAAGATTTGCAAGAAATTCAGTTCCTGAAATCTTCTCCATTTTAAAGGTTATATAATAGCAACCCTCAAATTCGATTGTGCTTATATTATTTTCTGCTGAATTTTTCTTAATGAATTTGCGAAGAGTTCTGAATGAACGAGTTCCAAGCCAAGGGAATAGACACCAGGAGTAACCGCCGAGATGAACAAGCGAATGATTGAGCATGCCTGTGTTTCTTGCGGTTCTTCGAGCTATTTCAAGTCTTTTAATTGCATTTTCTTTAAGGTATGGGTAAACTGTATCTTCAGACAGAACCTGCTTCATACGGCGCAAAATTTTGGTGTGAATTTCACCGAAATCTCCCGGCCATGACACCTCCATCTTACCTTCGACCCGCTTTACATACAGCAGCTTGCGAGCAATATCAAGCTCCTCGACCTCCCATACTCTGCCAGCTAAGGCAAATCTATCTCCAACGGGGGGCGGGGTCGTAATCGTGCCTATTTCATCAGAGCCCTCGCGCACAGTAAAGTCCTCACTATCCTTGAAAACCGCATAAAATTTAAAGCTTTTAAGCAGCCTTTCACCAGAAAGACCCACTATCAGACCCTTTTCCTCGGTCATTTCAATAAAGTCATTATTGAGCATTGAAGCTAAAAGCTCTTTATAGTCTTCTCGGCTGACGGTGGCAAATGGGGGAAGTGACAGTACCCTTTGCGCTAAATGTGCCGCAGTCAGCTCACCGCAAGAAGCCAGCATACTGAGTGTTTGATGAAAAAGAAGGCTAAACGGCATTTTCTTGCGATATGGCGGCTCAATAAATCTTTCTTCAATATATAGCTGAATAATTGCAATAGCGCGTAAAAGCTCCCAGGGAATAAGCTGTGGCAGAGGGGTGTTAGGAAGAGCTTCTTCCTCACGGAAGACCATCATCATTTCCGGTGGTAGCTCTCGTCTGCCCGACCGTCCTAAGCGTTGCAGAAAACTTGAAACAGAGTTAGGAGCTTCTATTTGCAAAACGCGTTCAAGCCGCCCTATGTCAATTCCAAGCTCCATAGTAACGGTGGCGCAGGTAATGGCAAGCTCCTCTCGGTCGCGCATTTTCATTTCTGCTTCCTCTCGCAAGGATGCTGACAGATTGCCGTGGTGAATAAGAATTTTACCCTCGTCATCTCCGCGCAATCTTGCAATTTGACGCATTGTTGCGCAAATATATTCGGTTTCCTCGCGTGAGTTAGAGAATACAAGTGATTTTTTGTCCTTTACACAATCATAAGCATATTCATATCCCGGGTCAATCTTGTAAACTGATTTTTGATTGTCGGATTTGGCTTTATCAACTATATTTTCATTTTTATTATTCTCCGCTTCGGGATTTTGAATATAAAAATGTTCAAGGCCAAGTCGCCACTTGATTTTGCTATTGTCAAATTCAGGAATGTCAATATCTCGTCCTGTGTCGGCATTAAGCCATTCGCCTGCAAGAGAAGGGTCGCCTATTGTTGCGGACAAGCCTATTCGGCGGGGGTGAAATCCAATTAAATGAGCAATTCGCGAAAGAAGACAAATGATTTGATTTCCTCGGTCTGTGCTTGTAAGAGTATGGATTTCATCTATAATGACAAATCTTAAATCCCCAAAAATACGGGGAATATCATTTGAGCGATTTATAAGCATTGCTTCAAGCGACTCGGGAGTAATCTGCAAAATTCCGCTTGGCTTTTCAAGCAGCTTCTTCTTATGGGATGCTGCGACATCTCCGTGCCAATGTGTGAGATTGATGCCGGTCATATCAAGCAGCTCTTCAAGTCGCTCAAACTGGTCGTTAATAAGACTTTTCAAAGGTGCGATATATAAAACGCCAATTGATGAAGAAGGGTTTTCGTGTAAGAGGGAGAGAATGGGGAAGAAAGCGGCTTCGGTTTTGCCGCTTGCGGTTGAGGATGTCAGTAGCAGGTTGTTGTCGGTTTCAAATATAGTTTTAGCTGCTGCAATTTGAACGGCACGCAAGGACTGCCACGAATGTGAGTAAATATAATCTCTTATGAAATCGGGGAAGCGTTCAAATATTAAATCCGCCTGTGTCATTTTTTCTCCTCATTGTATTTAAAATTCAATGTCATTTGCCGTATATTTTTTGTTATCCTGATGTGCTTGTTGCTGGGGGTCAATTACCTCTTCATTATTATTTTCAACTCTTAAGGTTACGTGATTTTTTATTACGTCATCAAATTTTGCGCTTGGGTTTTGCATCAAGATATTAAGCACAGTCATATAGTCGCGTAACATTTCACGAGGTGTAATCATAATGTTTGCCCCCGCGCTTGAAAGGCAAATGTTGAGGAATTTCAATCTATCGTCGTCTGTCACAGTACATTCCCAATTGTAATATTGAGAGTATAGTACTGTTACGCGTTGAATCAGAGCCAAAAGCTCATCATCGGAAAGTCGGCGCAAGCGAATAACAGGGCCTATTAAATTTTTGAAGCCGTCAAGTGCAAATTTGCTGTCACAAAGACGGGAGCGCAACGCCTCATAGCTGAAAAGACCTCTCCTCGTATCCTCTAAAAACTGGGGAGTTCCGCCGAAAACTATATCAAGACCCGGAGCTCGCCCCTGTAAGGTGTCATTGAACATTGAAAGTATTTTCTCATAATTATTCTCTCGGCTGACGCGGTGCGGAATTTTATATAAATTTACACATTCATCAATAAATACAACAAGACCGCGATAGCCCATTTTATGTGAAAGAGCCGCCCACAGCTTTAAGAAATCGTACCAGTTGTCATCGTCAATTATAAGAGAAACAGAAAAGCCAAGACCTGCTTTTGCTTCGGTTTTGGTTGAGTATTCACCTCTCAACCAACGCAAGCAAGCGCTCATTTTTTCATTTGAGGCTTCGCTATCCGAAATACTTGCTTTGTAAAATTCTGAAATTACTTTTGTAAAATCAAATCCGCCAACTAAAAATTCAAGGTCAGCAAGCTCTGAATTTATCTTTTTGTTTAGTTCACGATAAAACTTATCGTCATCCGGCGAAATATCACTCTCAATTAAGTCCGAGCGTAGCTTACCTATCCAGCGGGATATGATTTTGGACAGTGCTCCGCCATCGGGGGAGGACTTTGAGGCGAGATTTTTCATAAGCTCTCGATAGGTCGCAATTCCACCGTGCCCGCTTCCGCAAAGACGGCGCTCGGGAGAGAGGTCGCAGTCGGCGGTCAAGAAATCTCTTTCTAACGCATATCCACGTATTAATTGCATTAAAAAGCTTTTACCGCTACCGTATTTACCGATAAGGAAGCGCATAGCACCGCCCCCTTCGTTTATCTGCTCTAAATCAGACAGAAAAGCGGAAATCTCGTCCTTTCGTCCGATTGCAATATATGGAGCGCCTGCTCTTGGAACAACACCCGCTGAAATACTTGAAAGAAGAGAAGATAATATTCTTTTTGGAACTATATTTTTTGTGTTTTCCATATTTTCAGTCCTCGTTAATTAATTTCTTCAAATAGATAATTGTAGTCCTCAATAATTCTATAAGCCGAACCGTCATTTTCAATCACAATATCTCCGAAAATTTCGGTCGAAGCCTCGTTTATAAGGTCGGTTATCTCGTCAAGAGATGAGCCTCTTGAAAGTGCGAATTGCCTTTGCTCATAGAGGGGTGCCGTTTTGCAAAGAGCAATAAACTTTACAATATCGCCCACTTTTTGCTCTATTTGAGCATACAAGCTATCATCATCAGTCGGTGTAACTAATGGGGGGGAGTTAACTTCTTGCGAGATAGTGGGTGGCGTGTCAAATGTAATTTGTGTATCTTCATTTTCAGAGAATGCCTCGGTTAGAATTCTTGTGGTGACCCACGATTCGCGTTCAATCATAAGCGCACGCTCGGGGGAAATTTCAAGCTTGGGCAGGTCGTATAGCTTGTCGTAGTCATGCGGCTCGTTTGAGTCGTCGTATCTATGAGCTTTTTTGCGCCTGTCAATTGTAGGCTGAGGCTGATATTTTTCTGAAAAGAAAGTATCAATTACTTCTTTAACATTTGGATTAATTGCAAGTATATGAAGCTTATTTTTAATTCCCAAATGCTCACGGAGCTTGTTTTCAGAATATCTTACGGCATCTGTAATTACAGATTGAATATTTGAAAGCTGATAATAAGATATTTCTATCTTAGCCCTTTTGTTTACAATCCCTATAAGTCTTGGAAACAAAGCTTTTTCAACTGTCAGGCATCCGTACATTCCCTCCGTAAACGATGTTATGGCTTTGTAAGATTTTTCGTTGTTAAAGAGTGATAAAACAGCTCCCCCGATTGCTGAAGAAAACAGATCGGCTTTTTCTTCAGTGTAAATTTTACTTTTTTTATAGTTGTAAAGAGATAGCGAAAGAGAAGCGGTTTGGGCGCTGAATTTTCTGTTTATATCTGAAAAATCAATAAAAAACTCTGGGAAATTAGTTGAAATGAAAAGCTTTCTATTGTCCTCGTCAAGCATTGCAATCGGAGAATTTAAGCCGTGAATAAGGCAAAAATCGCAAATTAATGAGCACATCATAGTTCTCATAGCAATATTCAAAGAGGAGTGTGTTTTATATTCATTCAGAATTTGGCACATCAAATTGAGAGCTTGCTCTATGTCTTCATTATCCTCGGAGCAAACGAGCTCATAAATATATAAGGTCAAATAACAGTCGTCGGTTGGAAGGAATACTCCTTTTCTGAAATTTTCGCGCCACCATAAATACCAGCGTAGCTGGGATTTGTTCATATTTGAATATCTTGGCGAGTAGGAGTAATATGGAACAGGTGCTTGCTCCCCCTCACATCTATTTAAATAAGCGCGTCGCTCTCGCATAAATAAACTGTCACGGGGGAAAATCTGCTCGCCCGGCTTATCTGAAAAAACCTTAACATTTTTAATCAGAGGATTTTCGGGGCAATATTCAAATAAAATATGCTTTTTTGCGAAAACCATATCGCTACCCGAAGGAATAAAGCGGGTTATTTTCCCGTCGTCACTGTTTTTTATATTATTGAGGGCGACATCTGAAAAAACTGCTTGATTGCTTTTTTGAGGAGTATCATTTTTAAGGTCAATTTCGATCGCATTGATTGAGCTTTTTTGCTCTTGATTAGATTTTTTGAAATTGCGAGAGCTTGCTTTGGGGGCATATTCGTCGAAGCTCCAAAAGCCCTTATCATCAAGCTTTTTTTCGTTGCTCATAAGTTACTCCTCCTATTTTTAGTTATTATATTATTATAGCACAAAATTTATAGTTTGTCAAATAATATAAATTTTAAAGAAATTTCATACAAAAAACTCCCCGCCAACTTGCAGGGAGCTCTGATAGATTATTTGTCCTGTGTTTGTAGAACCTTAATTGCCTCATAAATGCTATGAATTGGGATTAGTTCGATACCCGACGAAATTTGCCGTTTTTCAAGGTTCTTTTGAGGAACGACCGCTTTTGTAAAGCCAAGCCTTGCAGCTTCCTTTACTCGTTGCTCAAGATTTGATATTGCGCGGCATTCGCCAGAGAGTCCAAGCTCGCCGATAGCAATTAAATCGTCAGGTACGGCTCTGTCGGTAAGCGATGAAATTAATGCCAGAGCAATTGCTACATCGCTGGCAGGCTCACTTAAGGAAAGACCTCCAATAACATTCATATAAACATCATTTTGGTAGAACTTTAATCCCAGACGCTTTTCAAGCACCGCGATAATCAGACACAAGCGGTTATAATCAATGCCGTTTGCCGTTCTTCGCGGAGCGGGGAATGATGTTGGAGATACGAGCGCCTGAATTTCGGCAATAATTGGGCGAGTGCCCTCGACAGTACATACGGCGCAGTTGCCTGGTGTGTTTTTCGGTCTGCCCGACAGCAGCATTTCAGATGGGTTTTGAATTTCGATAAGTCCTTTGTCGCCCATTTCAAAAACGCCTATTTCATTTGTTGAACCAAATCGGTTTTTGTTTGCTCTTATAATTCTGTATGATTGAAGCTTCTCGCCCTCAAAGCAGAGAACTGCATCAACCATATGTTCGAGCACCTTGGGTCCCGCAATTCCGCCCTCTTTATTAACGTGTCCGACCAACAGCATTGAAATTCCATCGGTTTTAGCACGGTTAATAAGAGTCAAAGCAGACTCGCGTACTTGTGTTATACTTCCCGGAGCCGATTTAATCATATCGTCGTAAATTGTCTGAATTGAGTCGATAATCATAATATCGGGCTTTATCGAATCGGCTTCCTTTAAAATGCTTTCAAGGTTTGTTTCTGTGAGCACATATAAGTTTTTACCCGAAACACCAAGTCTTTTTGCGCGAAGCTTTAATTGTCCACCCGATTCTTCACCCGAGATGTAAAGCACACGGCGATTTTCTCCAAGACACTCGGAAATCTGCATAAGGAGGGTTGATTTACCAATACCCGGTTCACCTGAGATAAGAACTACCGAGCCGTGAACAAGACCGCCGCCAAGAACTCTGTCAAGCTCATAAAGACCTGTACTTGAACGAATGTAGTCGGGAATTTCAAGTTCATTATATGAAATTGCGTGATTTTTTACAGTATTACCCGCAGAAAAGCTGCGCCTCTTTGTAAGCGGCTCATCAAGAGGCTTGCCAATAACATCTTCAACAAATGTATTCCATTTGCCGCAAGAGGGACATTTTCCCATCCATTTCGGAGAATGGTAGCTACATTCTGAGCAGATGAAAATTGTTTTTAAACCCTTCATATTTGTATCCTTTTTGTTGATATTTTTGTGTTGACTTATTATAATAATTATAAACTTATTTCTGTTATTTGTCAATAGATAAAAAAGAGCTATTTTACTTGCGGCACACAGGCAACCAATAGTTTATTGACATAATGAAAAATAAATAGTATAATATAAAATAAACAGTAAAAAAATATGTCGTTATTTACAATATGTTCAATAGTTTGGTATATAATAAAAATGTTAGTGTGTTTGAAAAGAAATGAGGTGAAGCTATGCTCGAAATTGATAAGATTCCTCAATTTGTATATGATTATTTGTTAAGTCAGGGAGTAAATTACTCTGATATTATTCTCGCGGCCTATTGCGATATGGATAGTGAGTATGTTTTGTGCGATACTTATCTCGTAGCAACGCTCACTTCAGTTTTTGTATTGTCCGGAACCTTTGAGCTTTCCAACAGCCAGCAAAAAAGAGGTCGTATAGAGAAGATTTGGCGAGACCGTGCATATGAGAAGTATGACATTTCTACAATAAAGGAATTAAAGCTTGAAGAATTAATATCGGGTGGCCGCTTGACCTTTGTCAAGGAGGACCAGAGCTATACCCTGATTACATATATGACAAACACTTGTCGCGCTTCAGTTTTAACATTCATTAAGTATTTTGACAGAATAAAAAAAGGTGAGATTAAATCTGCTGACTTTGAAATAGACGAAGAGGACAAGCCTGAATCAATCCGTTGCCCAAAATGCGGAATGAGATACCCCGACAAAAACCGAAAGATTTGTCCTAAATGTATGGAAAAGGGAAAGCTTTACAGACGCTTTGGTCTTTTTCTGCTGAAGTACAAAAAATATATACTTGTTATGCTTGCATCACTTGTGTTACTGACTGCATCAAGTATTCTTGTACCGTACTTTTCTAATGAATTTTTCTATGATGAGGTTCTAAGACCTGACGGAAGCTTTTTTGGCGAGGTTTTGCTTGTAGTCATTATTGTTATTTCCACGCGGTTGCTGTCGCACTTGTTTTCGCTTGTTAACGGATTTGTGTCTGCAAAAATCGCCGCGAAAATTGTATATGATTTGAAAATGACTGTGTTTACCGCAATTGAAAAGCTGTCGTTGTCCTTTTTTGGTAACAGACAAACCGGTGGGCTTATGACACAGGTTAATAATGATTCAAACACAATTTACTACTTTTTCTGTGACGGAATACCGTATTTCCTTATAAATGTTATTCAGGTTATAGTTCTTTGTGTTATTTTGTTTATCGAAAATCCGCTTTTGGCGCTTCTTTCGCTCGCTACAGTTCCTGTTTTCTTCTTCATTATCTTGAAAAGCTACCGTACTGAGATGAAGCTTCACGCGAGAAATTATTCTTCAGCAAGAGCTATGAATTCCCAGCTTACTGATGTTATTTCCGGAATAAGACTGGTTAAAGCCTTTTCAAAGGAAGATGCTGAAATTCAAAGGTTTTCAAAAACAAGTAAGCGTGCGGCGACAAATCACAAAAAGCTATCCTTGTTTAATAACTATGTCTATCCGTCATTATCTTTAGTGCTTTATCTCGGTAATATTATAGCGCTTGGTGTTGGCGGTTGGATGGTGATTTCGGGATATGGCGATTTTACATACGGAAAGCTTATTAAGTTTGTAGCCTATGTCAATATGATTTATAGTCCTATGTATTTCTTTGCCGATATGATAGATTGGTCGGCGGAATGTACAAACGCACTTCAAAGGCTATTTGAGATATACGACACAGAGCCTGATATTGCCGAAAAGGAGAATGCAATTACTCCCGATACTATTCGCGGAGATATTGAATTCAGAAATGTTAAGTTCTCTTATGTAAAAAACCGTAAGGTTATTGATGATGTCAGCTTTACGATTAATGCTGAGCAAACGCTCGGCATTGTCGGACATACGGGAGCAGGAAAGAGCACGATTGCCAATCTCTTAATACGCCTTTACGACACGGAGGACGGAGAGGTATTGATTGACGGAATAAATGTTAAGGACTTGTCGTTCAAGGCTCTATATGAAAATGTTGCAATAGTGTCGCAGGAAACCTATTTCTTTATAGGAACAATTTTGGATAATATCAGATATGCAAAGCCCGATGCTACCTTTGATGAGGTGGTCAGAGCCGCAAAGCTCGCGGGCGCTCATAGCTTTATTGTCAAAATGCCTGACGCCTATAATACGAAAATCGGATTTGGTTTCAAGGACCTTTCGGGCGGTGAAAAGCAGAGGCTATCTATAGCGCGTGCAATTTTGCGCAATCCTAAGATTTTGATTTTAGATGAGGCAACGGCGGCTATGGATACCGAAACCGAAAAAATGATACAAAATGCTCTGTCTGTTCTGACAAAAGGGAAAACCACTATAATGATTGCGCATAGGTTGTCAACCTTGCGCGACGCTGACAAGCTTATCGTTATAGAGGGGGGACAAGTTGTTGAAAGCGGTACTCATAGCGAGCTTCTTGAAAAGAATGATGGGGTTTATAATAAGCTTTTCACGCTTCAAATAGAAGCTCTGAAAAATGCGGGAATTGCAGAATGATTTACTTTTAGCGGAGGATTTATGGAAAATAAAAATGATATATTGCTTGCAAAATCAGCTACTGTATTTAAGCTGACAGCGAGTAATGCAAAATTTGAAATGAAAAACCGTTTTCTGTCGCTTACTGTAAATGATAACGGCGAAGAAAAAACATACGACAGAGTGTTTTTGCACCGAGCCTTTCCTCACGATATGCTCTGGGAGTATATATCTGTTATAGAGGAAGAAAGCCGAGAGGTTGGTATTATTTATAATATTGAAGACTTTGACGCGGATACAGTGAAGATTTTGAAAACCGAGCTTGAAAGAAAATATTATTCTCCGACTATTGTGAAAATCAATAGCTTGAAGGAGCGATACGGCTTTTCGTATTGGAAGGTTGAAACTGAAGACAAAAGGGAAATAAGCATTACAATGAAGGATACATATGGTAATATCATTCACACATCTGACGATGCTATAACACTCGTTGATGTTGACGGCAATAGATTTCATATAGACAGTATATCAAATCTTGACAGAAAGAGTTATCATAGAATAGAGCTTTACTTATAATTTATTTGTTTTGAAAGGGGGGGATGAGTTGTTAAAGCGCAAAGGCCCAAAAAGCAAAGGTAGAGATATTTTTAACAGAATAGGCGAGCTGTGCCAGACGTTTAAAAAGGAAAGCATAATTTCTGCGTTTGAGTATAACCTTCACCCCGATATAGCGGGTAAAAGGTGTAGCGGAATTGTTGTAACCGACATTGAAAGCATAAGGGTTTTTCTTGATAATGATGTTTTTTTGACATTACCATTAACCGATATTTCTGCTATTAAGGCAGAAATCGGTGTAGGAACGGTTTTTGTTTGGGCTGAAATGAAAAAGGACAATTCCTCACATTTGTTGTGCGTTTCAGATATGTCGCAGTCTAAAAAAATAATCAAGGAAGTAAAAAAACTCAACCGTATTGTTGAGAACGGAATTGATTGCTATGAAAATAAAGTGTCAGATAAACATTCAGATGCTTTTGCTGCAAACCAAGAAAAATGCTCAAAATGCGGCAGACCTGTAAAAAACGGAGCAAAGAGATGTGTCCGTTGCAGAAGCAAGCTGCAGGATTTAAAAAGACTGTGGGATATAATCAAGCCTTATAAATGGTTTATTGTATTATCAATTGCTTTCTTTATAATAATAAGCGCGCTCAATTTGGTTGCCCCCGAAATTAACAAAATTTTGACCGACAATTATATCAATTCAGTTTCTGGAGATGTTGTGTTGTTTGATTATATTGTCGTAGTCGCTTTGATGCTTGTAATTCAAGTGTTGCTTCGAGCAATCTCAATGCTCAGGGGGCATGTCTTGCTGTCTGCCAGCAACTCAATGATTGTAGAATTGAGAGATATGCTTTTTTCAAAAATTCAGCGGCTATCAATAGCTAAGATTTCTCAAAGAACAGCGGGCGACCTGTTAAGACGGGTTTCACATGATGTATCGCTAATAGAGAGCTTTTTAATAAGACAGTTGCCAAACTTAATTGAACAAATATTTTTGTTCCTTGCAATAGGTGTTGTATTTATTGCAAACGATTTAAGCATTTTACTTTTGTTCGTGTTATTGCCTGTGCCGATAGTCGTGCTTGGATTTAGCATGTTCTTTAAGAAGGTACATAAGCTTTTCCATAGAACTTGGAAGTGCGCCTCTAAATCGAACTCAATTTTGCACGATATTTTTTCGGGAATTCGCGTAGTAAAATCTTTTGGAGTGGAGAAACGAGAGACCGAAAGATTTGCGAAGGCGGCGGCAGAGGAGCGAGATGTTCAAATTAAGGCTGACTGTATGTGGTACACCGCAATGCCTATAATGCAGTTTTTGATGTGCTTTGGTGAGTTTATTATATTATTTTATGTAGGAAACCAAATACTTGATGGCAATATGACACTCGGTGAGATGTCGAAATTCTCAATGTATGCGAGTATGCTTTACGGTCCGCTTCGTATGTTTTCCACTTTGCCGCGACAAATAATAAGCTTTTTGACATCAACCTCAAAGGTATTTGAGCTGATGGACGAAACAGAGGATGTATCAGATGCTGAAAACGCAAAGGTCACACAGCTAAAAGGCGACATTGATATAAATCACGTGTCCTTTGGCTACGACAGTGGCGTTGAGGTTTTAAATAACATTGACATTCATATAAAGTCAGGAGAATTTATAGGACTTGTTGGAAAATCAGGTGTTGGCAAATCAACTCTTATAAATTTGATTATGCGTATGTATGATGTTGAGGAGGGAAGCATTTGCATTGACGGAATTGACATACGGGATATTTCGCAGGAATGCTTGCGTTCTCAAATGGGAGTTGTCCTGCAGGAAACGTTCCTTTTCTCAGGTACGATTTATCAAAATATTGCTTATGCAAAGCCTTATGCAACAAGAGAAGAAATAATTGCTGTTTCAAAGCTTTCTGGATGTCATAGCTTTATTACCAAGCTCCCCGACGGATATGATACAAAGGTTGGAGAGAAGGGATATAGTCTTTCGGGCGGTGAGCGTCAAAGAGTAGCTATTGCACGGGCACTGTTGCATAATCCGCAAATTCTGATTTTAGATGAAGCGACGGCGTCACTTGATACAGAAACCGAGAAACAAATTCAAGACGCGCTTGCTAATCTGTCATCTAACAGAACGACAATAGCAATTGCTCACAGGCTTTCCACCTTGCGAAACGCTACAAGACTTATTGTTCTTGACAAAGGGAAGATTGCCGAGTCTGGAACTCACGATGAGCTTATGGAGAAGCAAGGCATATATTATGGACTTGTAATGGCTCAACGGGAAATGTCAAAAATATAACTTAATTAATCATAATTTAAATAATCCTCCCATATAATTTAGCGAATACAAATATCGTCTAAATTATGGGAGGATTTTTATGACAGAGCATTCTATTTATAAAGACATAGCGGAAAGAACAAATGGGGATATCTATATTGGCGTGGTAGGACCTGTAAGGACAGGAAAATCAACATTTATCAAAAGGTTTATGGAAGCACTTGTTCTTCCTAATATAAGCGAGGGATATTCACGGGAGAGGGCAAGAGATGAAATGCCGCAATCGGGAGCAGGCAAAACCGTTATGACAACAGAGCCAAAATTTATACCTGAGGAGGCTGTCGCTATAAATGTAGATGGGTGCTCTAATCTTCGCGTGAGAATGGTCGATTGCGTAGGCTATATTGTTCCCGAAGCTCTCGGTACGATTGAGGACGGTCAGCCGAGAATGGTAAGAACCCCTTGGCGAGATGAGCCTATGCCTTTTGTTGAAGCGGCTGAGATGGGAACTCATAAGGTAATCAAGGAGCATTCAACAATAGGTATGCTTATAACAACCGATGGCAGTATTGGGGACATTTCAAGAGGGTCATATGTTGAAGCGGAGGAGAGAATTGTCAATGAGCTGAAGTCGCTTGGCAAGCCCTTTGCTATGATTTTGAACTCAGCGCGCCCCGAAAGTGATAGCGCAATTGCATTGGCTTATGAGCTTGAGGCGAAATATCAAGTTCCCGTTGCTCTTGTTTCCTGTATCGATATTGATGCGGAGGATATACGACATATACTTGAGCTTGTATTGCACGAATTCCCGATATCCGAAATAAGAGTATCGCTTCCCGAATGGACAACTGCGCTTGATAATTCTCATCAGATTAAGAGCTCTGTTTATTCAAGCATTAAGGAATGTGCGGATAATGTTTTAAAGGCTGGAGATGTTAAGCCTGCATTTGAAGAGCTCTCGGAAAACGAGTTTATTAAAAATAGCATTATAGAGGCAATTGACTTGGGCACGGGAAAGGTGAAAATTGCCGTAAGTATGAATGACGGATTATATTATAATGTAATCAGCGAGCTGACGGGATTTGACATTAACGGTGAAAAAGAGTTGATTTCATTACTGAAAGCTCTGTCCGAAATGAAAGCGCGTTATGATAAGATTGAAGCCGCGCTTGATGAAGCCGAGGACGGCGGATATGGTATTGTTATGCCTGATGTTAGTGAGCTTCGTTTGGCAGACCCTGAAATTGTTAAGCAACCCGGCGGTTACGGCGTAAGGCTCAGAGCATCTGCGCAATCAATACATATGATAAGGGCAAATATCGAAACAGAGATTAATCCTATTGTAGGAACTGAACAGCAATCTGAAGATTTGGTTAAATATATGTTGAAAGAATTTGAAGAAGACCCGCAAAAGATTTGGGAGTCCAATATGTTTAGCAAGTCGCTTTACGAGCTTGTAAATGAGGGCTTGCACTCTAAGCTTGAGCATATGCCCGAAAGCTCACGGGCAAAGCTTTCTGAAACACTTGAAAGAATAATAAACGAGGGCAGCGGGGGACTCATTTGTATTATTCTTTAATTAGAGATAAAAAACCACGAAGCCATATGGCTTCGTGGTTTTTTAATTTGAAAGGAGACTATATTATACCGATGCCGAGCTCATTTGCTCGTCCAAACAGATTACTTTTTTTTGAATATCGGCACCCAGCTTTTTGAGCTTGCCAACTATGTTGTAATAACCGCGTTCAATTTTATCGATGCCTTCAATTACAGATGAGCCGTTTGTAGCAAGTGCGGCAATTACCATAGCCGCGCCCGCACGCAAATCGTGACAGTAAAGAGGTGCGCCTGTAAGCTCTACGCCACCGCGGATAACAGCATGGTTTGTATTAACCTTTATATCAGCACCCATTTTTGTGAGCTCATCCATAAACTGAAATCTGCTGCTGAAAATGTTTTCAACTATATCAGATGTACCTTCTGCGAAGCAAAGCATAGCTGAGAACTGAGGCTGCATATCTGTTGCAAATCCGGGGTAGGGCTGAGTAACTATGCTGATACCCTTGAGCTTTGCATTGCTTTCAACTGTGATAGAATCGTCGCCAACTATAACTGTTGCTCCTGCTTCCTCAAGCTTTGCGGAAATTGCTTCAAGGTGCTTTGGAATTATATTTCTGACAGTAACCTTACCGCCTGTTGCAGCAACAGCCGCCATATATGTACCTGCTTCTATCATATCGGGAATAATAGAGTAACGGCAACCGTGCAATTTTTCTACACCCTTGATTTTAATAACAGATGTACCTGCGCCTGTGATGTTTGCACCGCAAGCATTAAGGAATACCGCCAAATCAACTATGTGAGGCTCGCGAGCAGCGTTTTCAATCGTTGTTACGCCGTCTGCCAATACAGAAGCAAGAATTGTGTTGGCTGTTGCGCCCACCGATACCATATCAAAGTATATAGAGCTTCCAATCGCTCCGCGCTCAGATTCAACCTCAATTCTGCCGCCCTTATGTGAGCAGATAGCACCGAGTGCCTCAAACGCCTTCATATGAAGGTCAAGCGGACGCGCTCCTATGCTGCATCCTCCGGGAGAGAATACGCTGGACTTACCAAAACGACCGAACTCTGCACCGAGGATATAAGAAGAACCGCGGAGCTTAGATGCCATTTCATTGGGAGATGAGCAGGGAACAAGGTTCTTACAGTTAATCTCCACCGAGTTTTTTGTAAGGCGCTTGACAGATGCTCCCATTACGGAAAGAATATCAAGGAGTATTTCGATATCACTTACAGGAGGAATGTTATCAATGATACAAGCCTCCTCGTTGAGAATGCAAGCGCAAATTACAGGAAGTGCAGCGTTTTTCATACCGTTAACGCTAACATTGCCATAGAGGGGACGACCGCCATTGATGATAATCTGTTCCATAAAAGACCTCCGTTTATCTTCCCGCCTGTGCTTGCGGAAGTGAAATATCGAATTATGCATTTTGTTGTTTTATTCTGATGTCAAGACTTGATTTTTACTGTCGAGCCTTGTAAAATAATGCAGATTTTTCGTTCCCGACTGGGATATTTATATTATATCATAAATGAATAAAAATGTAAATAGGAAATATGCAATGTTTATAATTTATTTACAAATTTTGTAAAAATATTTTGTGTTAAATAAACATATTTGACAAAGCACGACAAAATACAATTGTTCCATATAAAAGAAATAACTGCTTAAAAATTAATAAAATGAAAATAAGTCGGCAAAATATAAATAAAATAAAAATAAAAAATTAAATTCATTCAAAAAATATGTCGTTGTACCAATAAATGCGACAACTACGACATTTATTTGAATAAAAATTCTAAAATTCGGACACAAAAAAAGCCGTTCACACAGACATTATATGTCGTAAAACGGCTTTTTGTTATTTTGGCTTTCAGGCGAGGATTATTTGATTAAATTTTGACTTTTAAGGTACGAAACGGTAAGGTCAACTACCATACCGTAGCTTTTTTTGCCTTCAGTTCCTTGAACCTTCAGATAAACATCGTTAACTGCTCCCGTAACTACGCTGGCGTTTGAGTTCTCATATTTATCAAAAAACTTGTTATAAGCAATTTCTTCAAGATAAACCTTGTCTTCGAGATTTTCAACTACCTCGAAATATAGCTCCTTATCAGCCTTATACAGTGCATTTATTACATATTCGTATATATTAAGATATGCGCTGTATTTGATATACGCGTCATCTGACTCCAGGCACACAAGAAATGCTACCATATTGGCCTCGTCCTCACGAGAAATTCCTCTTTGGTGGGCAAGCTCGTGGGCAGAAGTAAAAGGAATTGTGTATTGTGGGAAATTGACATTGATATTTGCTTCGCCTGTAAAGAAGGAATACACTCCCGTAATATGAGTATAGGACATAGCCTCGCTCAGCATAACAGGCTTGAGCCTCGTTGAAAAATTTTGAATAAAGCTATGCTTTTGGGAGAATTTTTCATAAGCCTTGTCAAGCTTCTCATTAAGCTCGCGTAAACTGTAACCCATCGTTGAAAAATTATCGCTCCCGTAATTTATTTCCTTTGACAGTAAATTGATTTCTGATACTAAATATTGGCTTGTCTGGTACAGTTCTTCAACACTGACCTTGTCATTATCAATATTAAGCTTGCTATATAGCGGTTTGCCTCGGTAACCTGTTGCAAATGTCAACACAAAGCAAGAGAGCAGTAATGCAACAGCTGAGATGATACAAAGCAGAGATATTTGAGATGATTTTTTAGTATCGCATCTGAATTTGAGCAGATACCAAAGTGCCAAAAACAAAAGTATAGGAAGGCAAATGACTATAAGCTCCGCGATTGAGAAAGGTACAATATTACTGATTTTAGCAAATATAAAACGAAATGCAGAGCTTATATATCTGTTAAAAAAGTCTGCAAAATCTTGGCTTACGCAAGCAATAAGATATATAATCCCGCATAGAGCAGCAATTGTTGCCGATATTTTGCAAAACAGAGGTATCCTCTCGTATTTTGCCTTGACAGGATGCCATTTTGATTTCTCTTCGGGTGGCAAAGAAGCATATTCATTGGCTGATATAGAATAAATGGTGTTATTTGAGCTTGATTTATTTTGGTTTTGCATTGATTATTTTAATCCTTATTGTTCAATTTAGTTTTTATTATGTCAAAGCTCAAAGATGTCAATTGCTCAAATGCTGACTGCATATCCTCGGGTGGCATTGATGAAAAATTCCGCGTTTCTTCGCCGTAAGGAATTGGCAGAGATAAATTATACGCATGCAGAGCGTGACGGGAAATAAGCGGAGAGGGTTCGCCGTATATATTATCACCTATTATCGAATGTCCGATATGTGCAAAATGAACTCTTAGCTGATGAGTTCTTCCCGTGATTGGAGTTGCCTCTACAACACTGATTTTTTCATTTGAGTATAACAGACGCCAATGAGTTATTGCTATATCGGAGTCTTTATCGTCCTTGTCGGCAATGCAACGGGTTATAATGCTTTCCTGCTGTCGCTTGATGTTCGCGTTTATTATATTATTATCGCCCTCTGATTTTATTTGTCCGTTTAAAATTGCAATATATTTTTTATGTATCAGGTTGTTTTTCCTTGCATATTCGAGATAAGATGCCGAAAGAGCGTTTTTTGCGATTAGTGAAACTCCGCTTGTGTTTCCGTCAAGTCTTCCAATTGGTCTGAATACAAAGGGAATATTTCTTTCCTTGTATATACGGGCAAGTGCATTACCAAGCGTATCGTCAAAGTGTCTGTGCGACGGGTGGGTCGGCATATAAGGGGGCTTGTCAACAATCAAGATATCGTTATTTTCAAAAATGATATTGACGGGAATATTGGCAGGAACGATATTTTCGTTTATGTTGCTCTCATTGTCAAGCTCGTTGATTGATAAAATGTCGTTTTCTTTTAAAACATACCTGACAGTTACATGGGAGCCATTCACAAGTATTCCTTTTTCATCCTTTTTTAGCGAGGCAAGCGCTGATGCGGATATTTTCAACTTTAACTTTAAAAAAGAAAGTACGGTCATTCCTGCATTTTGATAGTTAATACTGAATGTCATTATTTTACCTTTCAATCTATCATAAGTCATTTTTTGATATATTTGGGTTTCTAAACAATATTATATCACCGAATAATTAGAAATGTAAGAAGATTTTGTGACCTAAATAAGAATACATTTGATTTTCTTGTAGTAATATTTGTTAAAATTGGAAAATATAATTAATTAGACAAAAAAGGGGGATATATATTATGAAAAGCTTAATTAAAGTAAGTGTTTGTTTTTTTAGCTTGTTGCTTGTATTGTTTTGTTTTTCGGTTGCTGTTTTGGCAGATGAAAGCAACTCGGTACTGAATTTGCTAATGGAGAGTAATAAGACTGAAGCTGAAGCAGAAATAACTAAAATCTCGTATGCTTTGGATGTCATTGCCAATAATAGCGACATGACAATTGCGGGTGTTACGGGTAATATGCTGAATTTCTCAGCCGACAGATTTGCTTGCGCTATGAATTTATCTAATATTGAATACATTACTGTGACATCCTTGCCCGATATTGTATGCGGGTCGCTTTATATCGGCGGTGAGGGTGTGTCAATTAATCAGAAAATATCGGCATCTGACATATCTCTTATGACTTATGAGGAAGCTCCTTCGGGCGCGGGAAGTCAGGCATCATTTAATTTCAGAGCAAACGATAGCGCATACGATATAAAATGCAATATTTTTATGATTGATGATTTGAATTATTCTCCGACAGTAAGCGGGGCATCATACGCCTCTCTCAATCTGAATACATATAAGGGTGTAATGATTTCAGCCTCATTGCACGGATATGACCCTGAGGGAGATGAGCTGACCTTTGAAATCGTAAAATATCCGACTTGCGGAATTCTTTCGCTTGATAACTCTGATATAGGAACCTATACTTATATCCCGAACAAATCATATACGGGCGCGGATAGCTTTTGCTATGTTGTATATGATAAATACGGCAATTGCAGTGCCTCGGCAGAGGTTAATATCAATGTGTTGAATATTGGAACTGCAACGGTTTATAGTGATTTGACAGACGATAGTCTGCACAGTCATGCAATTTCAATGACTGAAAAGGGAATTATGAATGGTGTTCAGGTAGGCGAATACTATTATTTCGAGCCGTCGCGAGAGGTTAGCCGTGCAGAATTTGTTGTTACGGCTATGAATGCAATCGGAATAAAGAATGTTCCCGATGTTGAGGAAACGGGCTTCTTTGATGATGAGAATATAAGCCCTGAAATGAAGGGATATATTGCATTGGCATATTCAAAGGGATATATAAGCGGAATAAAGAAGGACGGAAATCTATATTTCGACCCTTCGGGAACGATTGATTTATCGGAAGCATCGGTAATCATCAGCAATATCATAGGGTATAAAGAGCCTGTTTTCGAGCCCGCATTTGCGGATGCGCAAAAAATACCTCAATGGTCGCAAAGAGCAATTGAATCACTATATGCCCTGGGGATTTTAGAGGTGCCTGATAAGCTTGTAAGTGCCGACACAATAATAACAAGAGGTGAAATGGCAAAGCTGTTAAATAAGACAATACTCGCAATTGGAAAATAGAGTGTTTATTACCCAAAAATAAAAGCTTGTTGTAAAATCGCAACAAGCTTTTTTCTTAATTCAATAATATTTGTGTTGCGGCGTTGGAGCAGCACCAATATTATTATATTTTATAATACATTAATTGTAAAATAAAAATTCACACACAGTTAATATCTTTGTGATATTATAATAAAAGTAATAAAAAACCCTTTAAATAGAAAGGACAATTCCCTAATATGAACGGCAAAGATAAGAATTGCTGTGCGAAAAAAACCTCAATCGGCGGTCAGGCGCTTATGGAAGGCATTATGATGCGCGGGCCGGAGCTCACGGCTATGGCGGTCAGAAATACTGACGGTGAAATTGTAGTTGAGGATTTTCCCACAGAGGCAAAAAAACGCTCTAAATTTGTAAAGCTGCCAATTATTCGCGGCGTTTTTAATTATATTGACGCTATGGTTCTCGGCACAAAATGCCTTATGCGCTCGGCTGAAATTTCAGGTCTTGAGGAAGCAGAGGAAGAGCTTAAAAAAGAAAAAGAGGCAAAAAAGGCTGCGCGTGCGGCTAAAAAGAAAAATGCCTGTACAGAGGCAAGTGATGATACTCAAATCGAAGAAGATGCAGTACCGTCGCCAGATGAAGCTTCTGCTTTGGAGAAAAACGAAAATCAAAAAGACGAGAAAAAGCAATCTTCATTTTTAATGGGCGCATTGATGTTTTTCAGCGTATTTCTTGGAATTTGCTTTTCGGTGGCATTGTTTATAATTGTTCCTTCATTCTTATATGGCTTGGCGTCAAGCTTTATTCCGTTTTTAAATCCCGACGACCTTGCAATACAATCTCTGATTAAATCTATTTTTGAAGGTGTGCTAAAAATAGTAATTTTGATTGTCTATATGTCGGCAATTTCACTTATGAAGGATATAAAGCGCACATTTATGTATCATGGAGCAGAGCATAAAGCTATATTCTGCTATGAAAACCGACTTGAATTAACCGTTGAAAATGTAAAGGCTCAAAAGCGTTTTCACCCCAGATGCGGAACAAGCTTTCTTATTCTGATGCTTATTGTCGGAATATTCGTGTCATTTTTTATTGACCCGTTGTTTTTCGCCATTTTTGGTGACGAGCCTATGACGATTGTTCGAGTACTGATTAAGCTCTTACTTCTCCCGTTAATTGTCGGTGTCGGCTATGAGCTTATCAAGCTTGCAGGAAGATATGATAATTGGTTTACAAGAGTTATATCGGCGCCGGGTGTTTGGTTGCAGCATATAACTACAAAAGAGCCTGATGACGATATGATTGAGTGCGCAATAGTGGCACTTGAAAAGGTTATTCCGGACAATAATAGCGACAATTGGTAATTTTTATGTGAAAGGACCGAATAGAAATGAAAATTTTCAAATGTGAAACCTACGCGGAGATGTCTGCTGTTGCGGCTGACATATTTGCGAAGCAAATCAACATTAAGAATAATTCTGTAATCGGTCTTGCAACAGGCTCAACTCCTGTTGGTATGTATAAAAAGCTTGTTGAAATGAATAAGTCAGGTATGGTTGACTTTTCACAGGTCGTTTCGGTAAACCTTGACGAATACTATCCGATTTCTCCTGAGAATAAGCGGAGTTATCGCTATTTTATGAATGAAACCCTTTTCAATCATATTAACATAAAAAAAGAGAACACATTCGTTCCCAACGGTGCGGCTGAGGATGCTGATTTAGAGGCTGCAAATTATGAAAAGAAAATTAAAGAGCTTGGCGGTATTGACCTTCAGGTTCTCGGAATAGGCCATAACGGTCACATTGGCTTTAATGAGCCCGAAGGAAATTTGCATCTATATACACATAAGACCGAACTTACCCAGAGCACACTTGATGCAAATTCAAGATTTTTCTCAGAGGGTGAGGTTATGCCGACATCTGCCTTGACTATGGGTATGGGAACAATCCTTAATGCTAAGAAGATTATTATGCTTGTAAGCGGAAGGTCAAAGAGAGAGGTGTTCAAGGAGCTTATGAATGATAGAATTTCTACAAGCTGTCCTGCAACATTTATCAAGCTCCATCCAAATGTTACAGTTATTTGCGATAAAGAGGTCTGGTCAGACTAATTATTTTATTGTTTGATTTCAAGTAATGATGAAAGGATTATGATATGTCAAATAATTACAGAGGAGCAGATGCAACATTTGATGGCTCTTTTGCGGAAAACATCAAGAAATCTGCCGAGATAATAATCACCGAGCTTTTAGGTGAGCTGAATATGACAGAAGGGCAAATATTTGTTGTTGGTTGCTCGTCATCTGAAATTCTTGGCTCAAGGATTGGCAAGGGTTCAAGCTTTGAAGCGGCAAAAATTGTTTTTGATACAATATATCCGCTTTTGAATAAAAAGGGAATTTACCTCGCGGCACAATGCTGTGAGCACTTGAACCGCGCTCTTGTTGTTGAGAGAGAATGTGCAGAGAAATACGGTTTCGAGATAGTTTCGGTTATCCCTCAGCCTAAGGCGGGAGGCTCATTTGCGACTTTGACATACGAGAATATGAAAGATCCTGTTGTTGTTGAACACATAAAGGCAGACGCGGGTATTGATATAGGCGGAACTCTTATAGGCATGCATCTTAAGAATGTTGCTGTTCCAATCAGGCTTTCGGTGTCTAAAATTGGTGAAGCAAATGTAATCTGCGCTTACACAAGACCTAAATTTATAGGCGGAAGCCGTGCGATTTATTCATAAATCAAATTACTTTTAAATTTAACCCTATTATTTTTGGAGGTATAAATGAAAGCACCTGAATTTTTTGTTGTTAAAAAGAAAAAATCACCGCTCAAGCTGATTATTGTAATCGTTTCTGCAATCATAGCAATAGCTACTGCGATTTTGGTTGCATATAAGTTTATTATCAATAAGACAAAGGCGAAATTCCTTGGGAGAGTTGATATTGACGGTGACGGCGAAACAGAAGCTGTTATGCTTGATACTACAGGAAACGGTGAGGTTGATACGATTATTATTAATTCACCCGATTTTGAAGACGAGAAATAAAGAAAAAAAGCACTTTGAAAGCTTTCAAAGTGCTTTTTTGTTTAGAATAGTAATGTTGCTATAAGGTAATAAGCTGAGCTTGCAACCATTGATGCAACAAGAAAAATTGCCATAAATCTTACCCAAAATTTTCTTTTCTTTTCATTCATTTTTCTATTCTCCAATCGCATTATTCAATATCTGATATGCTAATTTGATTTTTTAAAATATCTTTGTCGGCGAGGAGCACACCTGTTGCAGGGAGCTTAAGCTTTCTGTACCCTTTGGTGTTATCACCGTTATCTTTGAAGTCTGATACTGCGCTTACAAGCTTTTGATTTTTCTTTAAGGTCATAAGCTGAACGCCGATTGAGGTCTTTGTAGCCTTTGTGGGAATGAGAGAGGATTTAATAATAATCGCGCGGTCTTCACTCGATACAAGCATAATTTCAAACGGCTTCTTTTCATATTCAGAGAATACCGCAACAATTGGGGAAGCAGTGGAGAATATACCCTTCAGCTTGCGGCGAACACTTGATGTTTCGTATGTCTTTTCGGGAATTCTCACGCCCTTACCGTTTTCAAATATGAAAACATAATTGTATCCTTCTCTGAATTCGCTCTGCAATGACATAAACACGGGGTATTCACCTGCGTCCATTTTAAGAGTTACAGGAAGAAACTCGCCTATAACCGACGCCTTGCAGGTTTCAAAATCATTGATGTCAGCTCTGTATAGTTGACCAAGATTAGTAAAGAACAAAGCGGTATCGCGGTTTTCCGCATCAAAAATTTGATGTAAATAGTCGCCGTCCTTAAATCTTTGCTCGTCATTTCCTTGCAGAGATTTATATGTGATTTTCTTAAAGTAGCCCTCGTGAGAAAGCACCAGCTTACAAGGATAGTTTTCAATTTCCTCTTCTATTACGAAGTCTTCGATGCTATCAAGATGTACGATTTGAGTATTTCTCGGCTTACCGTATTTTTTCTTGATTTCTGTGAGTTGCTTTGCAATAAGAGCTTTAAGCTTAAATTCATCTGCCAAGATTTCTTCAATTTCGGCAATCTGCTTCTGCAAGTCCTCGATTTCTGAAATTCGGTTTAAAATATATTCACGGTTTAAATTTCTAAGCTTTATATCCGCAATATAGTTTGCTTGAATCTCGTCAATATTGAAGCCTGTACAAAGATTTGGGATAACATCCTCTTCTTTTTCCGTCTTTCGTATAATTCTTATTGCCTTATCAATGTCAAGCAGTATTTTGCCTAAGCCAAGCAAGAGATGTAGCTTGTCCTTCTTCTTTTTTAAGTCAAATCTAAGCTCTCGTGAAAGGCAGGATTTTCTGAATTCAATCCACTCCAGAAGAATATCAATTACGCCAAGCTGACGAGGCTCGGAGTTTATGATAATATTAAAGTTGCATTTAAAGTTGCTCTCAAGAGGGGTGATTTTAAATAGCTTTTGCATAAGCTTGTCGGGGTCAACGCCTTTGCGAAGGTCAAGGGTAAGCTTAAAGCCTCCGAGGTCAATCTCATCTCGGAAATCGACAACCTCTTTGAGCCTTCCTTCTTTTACAAGTGCTGATATTTTATTTAAAATCTGCTCAATATTAGTTGAATATGGTATTTGCAAAATATCGATGCAATTTTCGTGAGCATCATATGAATATCGAGAGCGTATTTTAAATGAGCCGTCACCTGTTTCGTAAATCGACTTCATTTGCTCTCGGTCATAAATAATCTGACCGCCGCCGGGGAAATCGGGCGCTTTTATGATGTCCATAAGCTTGTCAACAGACAAGTCGGGCTTTTTCAAAAGGGCAATAGTTCCGTCACAAACCTCGGCAAGATTGAAGGAGCAAATATCAGACGCCATACCAACGGCAATACCGCTGTTTGGTGTGACGAGGATATTGGGGAATGTTGTTGGCAGAAGCGACGGTTCTTTCATCGTTCCGTCATAGTTGTCAACCATTTCAACCGCATCCTTGTCTATACCCTCAAAAAGCTCAGCGCAAAACGGGTCAAGCTTTGCCTCGGTATAACGGGGAGCTGCATATTTCATGTCAGAGGAATATTGCTTACCAAAGCTACCCTTTGAGTCAATAAAGGGGTGAAGCAATGTTTCGTTTCCTCGTGTCAATCTTACCATAGTTTCATAGATTGATTGGTCACCGTGAGGGTGAAGATTCATTACCGCACCGACAATATTAGCGCTTTTCGTCCTGTTACCTTTGAGCAATCCCATATTATACATAGTATAAAGGATTTTCCTGTGAGCAGGCTTGAAGCCGTCGATTTCGGGGATTGCGCGTGCAACTATAACGCTCATAGTGTATGGCATATAGTTCTTTTCAATCGTTTCTGTTATGGGTTGAGGCAATATCGGGGCATAAACGATTTGTTCTACTTCGTTTTGTTTCTTTTTTCTTGCCATTTATTTATTACCTTTCGTCAAAAGATTATTTTCTATTTTAATTACAGTATGAGCCGCCGCGCGAATCATTCTGTTGTAAAGCGCCAATCCAAGACCGCTTTTTTCAGGCAGATGCGCATAGATGATATCGGGGGCGAGATTATCGCATTCCCGCAATCGTGAAAACAGCATTTTAGCCTGTGCTTTTAAATCATCTCTCTTTCCAATCGGTAAGAGAAATTGTGACTTTAAATGCTCAATTTCTTCGTCGTAACAAAGGATTGCACATTTTTGCTTTTTTTGCTCTATGTTTAAAAAGTCTATAATATCCTTTTCCTCGCCATCGAGCAGAACAAGGCTTGCAGCCGGCGCGTAATGCTTGTATTTCATACCCGGTGACAAGGGCCGCTCGTCATCTTTAAGAGAACCTTCAAGAGTAGGCGAAATTTCTACATTTTCGCAAACACAGCAAAGCGCATCATAAGTAATTGCACCGGGGCGCAATAAAATCAAGCCTTCGCCCTCAGCGTCATTTTTGATTAAAACAATAGTTGATTCAAGACCGATTTCACACATTCCGCCGTCGATAATCATATCAACTCTGCCTAAAAAATCCTCAATTACATATTCGACCTCAGTCGCCGAAGGGCGTCCTGAAATATTAGCGGACGGGGCAGCTATCGGAACTCCTGCCTCGTCTATTATGGCGTGAGCGATTGGGTTTGAGGGACAACGGATTGCAACTGTATCAAGTCCGCCTGTTGTCTGATGCGGAATATTGTCCTTTTTAGGAAGAATTACAGTTAACGGTCCGGGCATAAATGCTTTTGCAAGCTTATAGTAGAGTGGGGAAGTAAGCGCGTATTTTTCGGCATCTTCAGGGCGCGCAATATGTATAATCAGCGGATTGTCTGACGGCCGCCCTTTAGCCGCATAAATCTTTTGTGCTGACAGGGGATTCGTTCCGTCACCGCCAAGACCGTAAACGATTTCGGTGGCAATTACAACAAGCCCCCCGTCGCGTAAAAGAGCCGCCGCACGCGATATTTCGTTTTTCTGTGTTTCGAGGTTAGTTATCTTAATAACTTCGGTAACCAATGGACGACTCCTTTCAATCGGATTTTAAGAATTTGCTTCTGCCTTTAATTTTTCGGCTGTGTCTGCGGCAATAAGTGCATCAATCATTGACGAAATATTACCGTTAAGAAAGCTTTCAAGTGAGTATAATGTGAGCCCGATACGGTGGTCGGTAACTCTGTTTTGAGGGAAGTTGTAGGTGCGTATCTTCTCGCTCCTGTCACCTGTGCCAACCTGATTCTTTCGGTCGGAGGCGAGCTTTTCGGATTGCTCTCTCTGCTTTATATCATATAGCTTTGCGCGAAGCATTTTGAGAGCTGTATCCTTATTTTTAAACTGTGAGCGTTCTTGTTGACATTCAATGATAATACCTGAGGGCTTGTGTGTAAGCCGAACAGCAGACTCGGTTTTGTTGATATGCTGACCACCCGCACCGCTTGACTTGCAGGACTCAAAAATCAAGTCCGATTCCTTAATTTCAATTTCAACATCTTCAACCTCGGGAAGCACCGCAACGGTTGCGGTTGAAGTTTGGATTCGTCCTTGTGATTCGGTTTCGGGAACTCTTTGAACTCGGTGAACACCCGATTCAAATTTAAATCTTGAATATGCGCCATCTCCGTCAATACAGAAAACGATTTCCTTAAAGCCTCCAAGCTCGGTTTCGTTTGCGCTTTCAAGTGAAACCTTAAAGCCAACAGTTGCGGCATACATTGAGTACATTCGGTAGAGGTCGTAAGCAAATAACGCCGCTTCCTCGCCGCCAGCCCCTGCTCGTATTTCAACTATTATGCTTTTGTCATCATTAGGGTCGCGCGGAAGGAGAAGAACAGTCAGCTCCTCTGAAAGCTTCTCAAGCCGAGCCTTTGCTTCTTTGAGCTCATCCTGAGCCATAGCTCTCAATTCTTCGTCATCTGCCTCATTAATTAAAGATATTGCACCGTCAATATCGCTCTCTGTCCGCTTGAATTCACGGTATTTTTCAACTATTGGTGCAAGAGAGCGATATTCTTTGATTGCCTTTGCATAAGCGGGAGCATCTGTGATAAGCGCAGTGTTATTGGCAAGCTCATATTCAAGCCTGTCATATTTTTGAACAGTAAATTCTAATTTTTCAAACATAAATTATGCCTTGCAGAAAGCTAAGAATGCCTTGTGCGCGGTGTAAACATCAGCCTTTGAAACAAGCTCATAGGGAGCGTGCATAGAGATAACCGGAACACCGAGGTCAACTGTTTCAATGTTGTGCTTCGCGATAAACTTTGCAACAGTTCCGCCGCCGCCCTGGTCTGCTTTACCAAGCTCGGCTGCCTGCCATACAACACCATATTCTTCAAAAATTCTTCTTATCCAAGCGATATACTCAGCGGGAGCGTCATTTGTGCCGCCTTTTCCGCCGCTACCTGTGTATTTGGACATTGTGATGCCACAGTTAATCTTCGCGGAGTTTCTTGACTCGTAAACCTCGGCAAAGTTGGGGTCGAAGCAAGCATTAACGTCAGCAGAGAGGCACTTGGAGTTAGCCTTGACTGCATAGATGTTTCCACCGAGCTCTTCGGTTATTGCGCCTATCAAGTCAGTAAAGAGAGCACACTGCATGCCTGTGTTACCCTCGCTACCGATTTCTTCCTTGTCGGCAAGAACTACCATAACTGTGTGAACGCTGTCGTCCGTGTCAAAGAGAGCAGTAAGAGAAGGATATGCGCAAACCTTGTCGTCATGACCGTATGCGGAGATAAGAGAACGGTCAAAACCTACATCACGGGAGTTGCCCGCGGGAACTGCAAAAATATCGGCGGAGAGGAAGTCCTCTTCGGTAATTCCATACTTTTCGTTGAGAATAGTGAGAATGTTGTTCTTTATCTTATCACCGCCCTCGTCGTTTGCAAGGGGGCGTGAGCCTAAAAGAATATTCAAGCTCTCGGCAGGAATTGCTGTACCTAAGGGCTTTGCATTCTGGTCTTTTGCGAGGTGGGGAAGAAGGTCGTTGATATAGAATACGGGCTCACCAAGCTCATCACCGATTTTGATATCAACAACACTGCCGTCTTTCTTAGCAACTGTGCCGTGAAGCGCCAAGGGGAGCGCAACCCATTGATATTTGCGAACACCGCCATAGTAGTGGGTCTTTGCAAAGCAGAATCCACCGTCCTCGTAGATGGGAGTCTGCTTGAAGTCAAGTCTTGGACTATCAATGTGGGAGGCAATAATTCGGATACCGTTGTTAATGTCTTCTTTACCAACACGGAACAAATAAAGATTTCTTTCTCTGTTGTTATAGTAATACTTGTCGCCTGCTTTGATTTTCATTCCAAAGCTATACGGCTTGTAGCCCTGCTTTTCGGCAAGAGCAATAGATGTCTTTACGGCTTCGCGCTCGGTCTTGGAGTTATCCATATACTCGGTATAGCCTATCGCGTAATCATAAGCCGCTTTGATTTCAGCGTCATTGCTTTTCTCATAGAAATTTGTTTTTGAATAAGTTAATTTGTTCTCACTCATTTTTAAAGTCCTTTCTCTGCAAAACACAGAATTATTTATGTATTATTTTTTTAATCATTGTAAAGCTTGTCGTAATAATCAAGCGCCCTGTTTACTTTTTTTATATGGTTTCGCGTTTCTTTAAAGGGTATTTTTTTGAGAGTAATCCCGTTGCTTGAATATTCTTCAATTCCGAGCCACTCGTCAACATTTCCGGGTCCTGCGTTATATGCTGCAATAGCAGTGTCCCAATTTTTGTACTTCCTATAAAGACTTGAGAGATAATAAACACCGTACCGTATGTTTGTTTCAGGGTCGTAAAGCATACCCTCATCAAGCCCTTCATCAAGCTTTTCGTTTGTCAGCCAATTAAATGTCAACGGTGTCATTTGCATAAGACCAATTGCACCCTTGCTTGAAACAGCAGAAGAATCAAAGCCGCTTTCGGTTTTAATTACCGCGTAAATCAAGTTTTCAGGAACACCGTATTCCTGTGAATATTTTTCAACAAAGCCCCGAATTTCTTCAGGCTTTTTGTAAATAGCGAGTTCAATTTTATTACAGATAAAATCAAAAACAAAGCCGAAAACAATAGAAATTGCAAGTATTATCAGAATTGCCTTGCCAAAGCTTCGTCCGCGCCAGCCCCTTCGAGATGTTCTTAAAATATCGCAACACCCCTCTCAAACAAAATAGCATCGAGAGATTTTTCAATATCCTCAATATTCTTGTTGTTATAGAGCACATAGTCGGCTACGCTTGAGTAAAATTCGTCTGACTTTTGTGAATCAATCCTCAAAAGAGCCGCACTGTAGTCTATTTTATCGCGCGCGGCAATTCTTTCGGCACGCATTTTTTTATCAGCAAGAATTGCAATAACAAAGTCACAATCGCCGCAAAGACCGGCTTCTATAAGAAGGGGAGCATCAATTGCGCAAGCATTCTCACCGAGCACGCGAAACGAAGATATGGTTTTCCTTATTCTCGCAACTACATATTTGTGAGTTGTTTTATTGAGAAGCTCAAGCTTATCTTTATTTTTCTCACCAAAAACCATTTGTGAGAGCGCTGAACGGTTTAAAAATCCTCTGCCGTCGATTATTTTTTTGCCAAAGTGAAAAACAAGCTCGTTAAGACAATCAGACGGTGGAGAAATTATATCGTGATAAAGGGCATCGGCGTCAAGTACATTGATTTTTTTTGACAAAAGATATTTAGAAGCTACGCTTTTTCCCGAACCGCTAGGTCCTGTAATTCCAATAACAGTCACAGCCAATACTCCTTTCAAAATATACTTACTTTAATTGATAGTTACTGCTTTTCCTTGAATGTGCGACAGATGTGCAGCTTCAAGGATTTTTTGAACCTCTGCTCCGTCCTTGAATGAGGGACACGCTTCGCGTTCGCTGTCAACAGCATCTAAAAACGCATACATTGATGCTATATGTCCGCGAAGCCAGCCGCTTGGAGCCTTGGGTGAGGGAAAACTTCCTGAGGGGGCAGGATATCTGCCAACACACTCAATTTTTGTAAATCCGCACTCTCCGCCGTATTCGCCGCGACGGGCGTTGGCATCATAGAAATAGAGCCAATCACACTCCATTAAATCAAATTTGATTGTACCCTGTGTTCCATAAACAGAGAAGGTCAATCCGTCGTTCTCGCCTACATTTATTTTGCCGACGGTCAGCGTACCAATTGCTCCGCAGGATAGCGTTGCAGTCATATATGCGGCCTCGTCTGCATTTGTGTTCCAAAGGCTGCCGTCCGCTGCCTTGTGTGTTGGAAAGGCTATTTGCTCCTTTGAATAGATTTCAACGAAATCACCGCAAAGGTAACGGCAAAGGTCAACTACATGCGAGCCGAGGTCAAACAATGTTCCCGCTCCGCAAATGTCCTTATCCTGCTTCCAGCCAGCACTTCTGTCAGGGTCGATACAGCTGTTGTGCAGATATTTGAAATCGAATGATATAATTCTGCCAAGCCTGCCCTCGTCAATAAGAGCTTTAGCTCTTTTAATTGCAGATAGATGCCTGTTGTTAAAAACAATACCGCAAACCTGCTTGTTTTTGATGTAAGCATCTTTTGCGAGCAAATCAAGCTCGCGCGCTTGCTCATAAGTTATAGTCAACGGCTTTTCACAAAGCACATGCTTGCCTGAAAGAATAGCCTTTTTTGCGCTTTCAAAATGATATATATTGGGAGTGCAGATGTCAATGATGTCAATATTCTCATCATTGATTATTTCATCCTCTGAATTTGTCGGGAGACCTAAATTGAAGAGCGCAGATGCTTTTATTGCGCTTTCCGGTTGTGAAGTGCAAACAGATGTATATTCTGCTGTAAATGGCAGATTGTTGTAATAATAGGGAAGCGAAGACAGAGAAAAGGCGTGGGTTTTACCCATAGAGCCAAATCCCAAAAGTCCGATTTTGTATTTTTTCATTCAGGAGCCTCCAAATTCACATATATAATATATTATACCTCATTTTTATAATTTTTTCAAGGGGTATATTATAATTAAAGTAATCTTTTTTATAAATTTATTTGCAAATTTTTAGAAAAAGCTCTTGCTCACAAAAAATTCTTAGGTTACAAAACCGTGGAAGCCCACAAACAATAAAAATGTAATCGAAATTGAAAAAATTGTGTTGCAATTTTGCTGTTTATATTGTATAATTATATTATATAGATTATTAAGTAAACTTGGAGCTTTAAAGATGTCTAAATACACAACACTTTTATTTGATGCCGATTCAACCCTTCTTGATTTCAAGCGCTCCGAATATGAGGCGGTGGCGGATTGTCTTGCGAAATATGGGTTGCCTTCTGACGATAAGACGATAAAAAAATATGCAGAAATTAATGATTATTATTGGAAAATGCTTGAAAGACGCGAGGTGACTAAGCCTGAGCTGTTTATCGGACGCTGGAAATCTCTGATAGATTTTTACGGCTTTGATTGTAATGCGCAGGATATAGCAGATTCTTATTCGCCGGCTCTTGCATCAAAATCATATCTGATTGATGGAGCAGAGGAGATTTGTAAAAGCCTTTACCGAAAATACAAAATGTTTATTGTAACAAACGGCTTTAAGGTGATTCAGAATGCGAGATTTGGCACAAGCCCCCTGACACAGTACTTTGATGATATATTTATTTCAGAGGAAATTGGCCACGAAAAGCCAAGTATTGAATTTTTCAACGAGGTAGAAAAAAGAATACCTGATTTTAACAGAAATTCGGCATTGATTATCGGAGATTCGCTTACTTCAGATATTTTGGGCGGAATAGTTGCAGGAATTGATACCTGCTGGTTCAACCCGAATAAAAAGCCTGCCCCCGCCGATATGAATATTACATATACTATCAGCAAATTACAAGAGCTTCAAGAAATATTATTATAATCCCCGGGAGAAGCCTATATGAAAGATTTTTTAATCTGCAATAATATTGATTTTTGTGAAAATGAGCCTCTGAAAAGGCACTCAACCTTCAAAATAGGCGGAATAGCAAAATATGCAGTTTTCCCTAAAAACCGAGATGAGCTTGTCTTGACGATTTCACATATCAAGGATATAGGATTGAATTTTAGAGTTGTTGGAAACGGTAGCAATATTCTTTTTGATGATAAGGGCTTTGACGGGGCGATTATCTTCACCAAAAATATGTGCGAGTGTGAATATATACATAAGGAACGCGCGACGATTATCCGAGCCGAATGCGGAAAATCCTTGACGGAGCTTTCAGGCGAGGCGGGCAAAAAGCACGCTCTTGTCGGCTTTGAATTTGCATATGGAATCCCTGGTACTCTGGGCGGTGCGGTTTATATGAATGCGGGTGCATACGGTGGTGATATTTCAAATATCCTTGTTGAGTCCGAGTATTTTGACAGTAATTCGGGGGAAATCAAAACGATTAATAATAAAGAGCATAATTTTTCATACCGTCACAGTGTTTTTCAAAATCACCCCGAGTATGTAATTCTTTCAAGCTCGTTTGAGCTTTACGAGGGTGACGCTGAGGAAATTTATTCTGAAATGACAAAGAATATGACAGCGAGAAAGGAAAAGCAACCGCTTGAATATCCAAACGGAGGAAGCACATTCAAGCGTCCCGGTGGAGGTCTTTTTGCGGGCAAGCTTATTGAAGATGCAGGCCTCAAAGGCTGTTCTGTCGGCGGAGCTGAGGTTTCCTCTAAGCACGCGGGTTTTGTAATTAACAAAAATAATGCCACAAGTGCAGATGTATTAAACTTGATTGAGCTTATAAAATCAACTGTTCTTGAAAAATTCAATGTTCAGCTTGAATGTGAAATAATCCACATTCCATATAATTAAAACAACCGCCATTGGCGAGAGAGAAGTAAAAAATGTCTTTTTCAACACAAGTAAAGCAGGAATTAAATTCTATACATAAAAAGGGCAACTGTTGTAAAAAAGCATATATTTTAGGCGCGATTATGTCTGCTAAGATTGATGAGGATAATAGCTTGATGCTAACATTAACGGATCAATCAACTAAAGACGAGCTTTGCTTTATGTTAAAATTAATTTTCAAGATTGAGCCTATTGTGAAGGAAATAAAGAGAGGGTGCTTTTGCGCGACCGAGCTAACCTTTAAATCCTTGAAGCTTGTCGAATTTTTGCGTCTTGCCGATAGATCTGACGGGAATGATGAAATTTACAAGGATATATTGAATCAGCTGAAATGCGAGGGCTGCAAAAGTGCATTTTTGCGCGCGATTTTTGCCTCTTGCGGAAGTGTCAGCGACCCGCACAAATCCTTTACGCTTGAAATCAGGCTTCCAAATATTGAAAGGGCGTCGCTTGTAAAGCAAATTATTGAAAGCATAGGCATATCCACGCCAAATTTGACCGAGCGTAGAGGCAATATAGGCTTGTTTTACCGAAATGAAGCAGGGATTGAGGAGTTTTTGACCCTATGTGGTGCAAACCACGCGCTTTTTTCATTTTTTGACATTCACATTGAAAAGGACATCAGAAACGCGGAAAACCGTGCAACCAACTGTGTGACAAAGAATATTTTAAGGTCGGTTGAAGCAACAAGCTTGCAAATATCGGCAATTGAAGCTCTTATGGCAAACAGTATGTTTGAGGAGCTCTCGCGCGAGCTTAAAGCGACCGCGCGGCTTAGGCTTGAAAATCAAGAGGCAACGCTATCTGAGCTTGCATTATTGCATCAGCCCGCAATTTCAAAGTCGGGGCTAAATCACAGACTATCAAAAATTATCGAGGAAGCTAAAAAAAGAAGGCTAATTTAAGGAAAGGGGAAGTGCCAAAATGGGAGAATTTGTACATCTTCATTTGCATAGTGAATACAGTCTGCTTGACGGCGCTTGCCGTATATCCGAAATACCCGAAAGAATTATTGAATGTGACCAGAATGCCGTTGCAATTACCGACCACGGAAATATGTACGGGGTAATTGAATTTTATAAGGCTTGCAGGGCGGCGGGTGTCAAGCCGATTATCGGATGCGAGGTCTATGTTGCAACCTCATCACGATTTGATAAAAGAGCAGGAGAGGACTCCTATTACCATCTTGTTTTGCTTTGCAAAAATGAAATTGGATATAAAAATTTGATTTATCTTGTGTCAAAAGGCTTTACTGAGGGCTTCTATTCTAAACCGAGAATTGACGAGGAAATATTATTTTCACACACCGAAGGGTTGATTGCTCTCTCCGCCTGCCTGTCAGGTAAAATCCCAAGACTTTTGGCACAGGGTGATTTTGAAGCGGCGAGGAGGACGGCGCAAAAATATTCGACTGCTTTTGGCAAGGACAATTATTATATTGAGCTTCAGGACCACGCGACAGAAGAAACAAGAGAGCTCTTGCCGCTGCTTGTAAGACTTGCTGAGGAGTGCGAGCTTCCCATGGTAGCAACTAACGACTGCCACTACTTGCGCAGACAGGATGCAGAGATACAAGAGGTTCTGATGTGCATTCAGACCAATACTACAATTGACGATAAGAATAAGACAGGATTTGATACAAACGATTATTACATCAAGACAACAGATGAAATGAAGATGTTGTATTCAAATTACAAGGGTGCAATTGAAAATACCGTTAAAATTGCCGATATGTGTAATTTGACACTTGATTTTGATGAAGTTTATTTGCCCAAATTCCCATGCCCGCACGGTAAAAATGCCGAAGAGTATTTGCGCGAGTTGACTTATTCAGGGCTTGAAAGCAGAATAAAAAAGGGGCATATTCAATTTGAAAATAATGGAAAATACTCCGAGGGCGCATATAGAGAACGAATTGAATATGAGCTTTCGGTTATCAACTCAATGGGATATGCTGACTATTTCCTTATCGTTCAGGACTATGTTGGTTTTGCAAAGGGTGCATCTATTCCCGTAGGTCCAGGACGTGGCTCGGGGGCGGGAAGCCTTGTTGCATTTTTGCTTGGAATCACAGATATTGATTCTATAAAATTTGACTTGCTGTTTGAGCGTTTTTTAAACCCTGAGCGAGTAAGCATGCCTGATATTGACATTGACTTTTGCTATAACAGGCGTGACGAGGTTATAGAATACGTTGCCGAAAAATACGGGCGAGAGCACGTGTCGCAGATTATCACCTTTGGTACACTTGCAGCAAAGGCGGCAATCAGGGATTGCGGACGGGCTATGGGAATGTCATATTCTGATGTTGATGCAGTGTCAAAAGCAGTCCCTCGTGAGTTGGGAATAACCCTTAAAAATGCTATTAAATATCCCGAGCTTAAAGCACTCTATGAGGGCTCTGAACATGTCAAAAAGCTTGTAGATACTGCAATTTCGCTTGAAGGTATGCCGAGAAATATATCTGTTCACGCCGCAGGAGTTGTTATAACGGACAAGCCCGTGCATGAATATGTTCCGCTATCAGTCAGCAACGGAACCTTGGTTACACAATTTGATATGGATACAATAGCGGGACTCGGACTTTTGAAGTTTGACTTTTTGGCGTTGCGTTATCTAACTATAATCAATGACGCGCAGATTCAGATAAAGGAAAACAATCCCGATTTTGATATCGAAAAAATACCTCTCGATGACAAGTTGACCTATGACCTGATTTCAAGCGGCGACACCGCAGGAGTTTTTCAACTTGAAAGCGACGGCATGAGGCAAATGCTTCAAAATTTGCGTCCTGAAAACATTGACGATATTCTGTCGGCAATCGCACTTTATCGACCGGGACCTATGGATTCAATTCCGCGCTTTATTGAGTGCAGACACGACAAGACGAAGGTTGTTTATGACTTGCCCCAGCTTGAGCCGATTTTGAAATCAACCTACGGTTGTACAGTTTATCAAGAGCAGGTTATGAGTATTTTCAGAACGATTGCAGGCTACACCTACGGACACGCCGATATAGTAAGGCGCGCTATGTCAAAGAAAAAAGCCTCAGTTCTTGAAGCAGAGAGAGAGGCATTTATAGGCGGCGCTATTTCAAACGGAATTGACAAAGGGAAAGCCGAAAAGCTCTTTGACGATATGGCGAGCTTTGCAAATTATGCTTTCAATAAGGCTCACGCGGCGGCGTATGCGGTCATATCATATCGCACGGCATACCTGAAGGCTCACTATACGGGCGAATATATGTCTGCACTTTTGACGAGCGTGCTTGGAAATCAAGTTAAGGCAGCTCAATATATTGCCGAGTGTTCAAAATTCGGCATAGCAGTCCTGCCGCCCGACATAAACGGAAGCCGCGTCCATTTTGGTACTGATAGCGAAAGCAAAAATATCCGTTATGGTCTGTTAGCGCTTAAAAACGTTGGCAAACAATTTATTGAGGCAATAATTAAAGAGAGAACGGTCGCAGGCAGGTTTACCTCGTTTGATAGCTTTGTCGAGCGTATGAGCGCGGTTACCGAGCTAAATAAGCGACAGGTCGAGGCTTTGATTAAAAGCGGTGCTTTTGACGGCTTAGGCGTTTATCGCTCGCAGCTGTTGGCGTCTTATGAAAGTATTATTGACAATATACAGGATAAAAACCGAAATAACCCAGCAGGGCAGATAGATATGTTCTCGCTTGGCGGTATTGAGTCACCAAAATTTACCTATCCGGATATACCCGATTTTACTATAAGGGAAAAGCTTTTGCTTGAAAAAGAGGCGTCGGGTATGTATTTCTCAGGACATTTGCTTGATAGCTATGATAAGCATATTGAGGAGCTTGTTGTAGTGTCAATTCCCGAGTTGTTTGAAAAAAATGAGTCGGGAGAGATGATATATTCCGACAAGGATAAGGTTAATTTGGTCGGTATTGTGAGCTCGGTGACAGTTAAAACTACAAAGAATGACGACAGAATGGCGTTCTTTAAGCTTGAAGACAAATTCGGTGATATCGAATGTATTGTTTTCCCCAAAAAGTACAATGAGCTTTATCACGAGATTTTCATTGATGCGGCCTTGTGTGTTGAGGGAGCTGTGTCCTTCAAGGATGAGGACAGTGTGAAAATTTTAGTCAATAACATTTCACCACTTGTTGAAAATACAAAATTCACGGGGCTCAAGAAAACAAAAGCAGTTACAGAAAATCATGCTGCTATAAACCAATCTGCAAATACAAATGCGCCTTCAATGGTGTCAATGTATTTGTCTATGTATTCTGTGTCCTCTGAAAATAAAACACCAAAGGTTGAAAGTAAGCCAGCACAGCAAAATAGATCAACACCCCAAAAGCTTTATTTAAGAGTTCCCGATATGTCGGGAGAATTGTTCAGCAAGGCCAAAAATATGGTTGATATTTTCAATGAGGGAACGGTTAAGGTTATTTTTTACGACAACAGTATGGGCAAATATTCTGAATACAGCGAAAGGCTTAACTATTCGGAATATACTATATCCGAGTTCAAAAAACTGCTTGGCGAAGACAATGTCGTTTTAAAGTAATATATTGTAGAGCTAATAATTCAAAAAGACCGCCGAATTTTTTCGGCGGTCTTGATTTTATTTTAAATTCCAAGTGAACGCTTATATTCTGTTACCTTGTTCATCGCATTATCATAATTATCTGCAATCATCAAGAAGTAGAATTTGACCTTCGGCTCGGTGCCTGACGGACGGACAACGATTACATCTCCGTTTTCAAGGGTAAAGGTGAGCATATTTGAGGAGGGAAGTCCCGTGTCGGTTTTCTTTCCGCTTGCAAGATTTGTAAACTGTTTAGCCGAGTAATCGCCAAAGGTTACAACCTTTTCCTGCCCAAGAGCTGTGGGAATATTTTTTCTGAATCCGTCAAGCAAATCAGCCATTCTTTGAGAGCCGTCAATGCCTTCCATGTATATTTCCTCGTTGTGCTCACAGCAGTATCCGTATTTGTCATAAAGCCTTTCAAGAGCATCATATAAGGTCATATTCTTGCCGTGATAATAAGCGGTCATTTCACAAATAAGCATTGTTGCAACAACGGCATCCTTATCGCGAGCATAAGTGCCTTTGAGATAGCCGTAGCTTTCCTCAAACCCGAAAATGTAAGAGCCCTCTCCTGTTTTTTCGTGGTTCTTAATAACCTCTCCAATAAACTTAAAGCCTGTCAAGACATTGAACATTTCAACTCCGTGAGCGCGGCAAATTTTAGTTGCAAGCTCCGAGGAAACAATAGATTTTACAACATAAGGCTGGGGGGGCATAGTGTTAGTTTCCTCATAAGCGGTAATTATATAATCAATCAGCAAGGCTCCCATTTGGTTGCCTGTGATAGTGCGGAAGTCGCCGTTCTTTGTTCTTGCTACAACACCTACGCGGTCTGCGTCGGGGTCGGTGGCTATTACCAGATTGCTTCCGACCTTGTTTGCAATATCAATACCAAGCTTAAATACCTCGGCATATTCAGGATTAGGCTTTTCAACGGTTGGGAAATTTCCGTCAATGACAAACTGTTCCTCAACCCGGTAGAGATGCTTGAGCCCCATTCTTTCAAGTAAATCGGGAATTAGCTTATGGCCGGTTCCGTGCAACGGAGTGTAAACGATTTTCAGCTCGTCTGCAACTTCTTTAATAGCATTTGGATTTACCGCTTGCTTTGCAACCTGAGATAGATAAATCTCGTCAATTTCTTTGCCGATTATCTTTATTTTGCCTTCTTCCACCGCTTTGTCAAAGTCAATTCTTTTCACATCATTGAATATATCGGTTTTGCAAATTTCGGAATAGACGGTGCTTGCATGCTCGGGAGGGAGCTGTGCTCCGTCGTCCCAATAAGCCTTATATCCGTTATACTGCTTGGGATTGTGCGAGGCGGTGATGTTAATGCCTGCAACACAGCCAAGATGGCGAAGAGCAAAGGAAAGCTCAGGTGTAGGGCGTAATTCGTCAAAGATATATGCAGGGATATTTGCGGCGGCTAAAACCTCGGCTGAAATTTTGGCAAACAATTGAGAGTTGTTTCGGGAATCGCAAGCAATTACAACACCCTCGTCCGCTCTGCCTTCCTTGTGGATTAAGTTAGCAAGACCTTGTGTAGCCTGAGCTACAGTATAGGTATTCATAGCGTTCATACCCAGCTTCATTACACCGCGTAAGCCTGCAGTTCCAAAGGTAAGTCCCGATGAGAAACGAAGCTTGATTTCATCAATATTTTCAGATATTGATAGGAGCTCTCGTTTTTCATTGTCTGTCAAAACATCAGAATTAAGCCAACGATGGTAATTATCCATCCAATTATTCATATTAATCCTTCCCATACCGTTCCGAATACGATTTTCAGCGTGCTCGGAAAAGCATTAATGCCTTTTATTATTTTTTAATTAAGTCAGGGCTTGTATAGCTTAAGATGCAAGGTGCTGCTCAAGAGCAATTGCAAGCTGGTCGGGGCAGGATGTAGGTCTGGGTCCGCAATGAATGCCGCGAAGTCTTTTAATTGCTTCCTCAACGCTCATACCCGTCACAAGAGCGCAAACTCCCTGTGTATTTCCCGAGCAACCGCCAGTAAACGCGGCCTTTACTATAATGCCGTTTTCAATGTCAATATCAATTTGTCTTGAGCAAACGCCCTGTGTTTTGTAAGTAACATGTTCCATAGTTTTTGTCCTTCTTTTAAATATATTTTTTAATTTTCGATATTATACCTGTGTATATAATCCGACAGGGATAAAATCGGAGCAATCAATTTTCAAAAACGCTAAAAAGGTTTGCAGATCCAAGCCGTCTGTCTTGAATACCGGGCAAATCAGCTTTGAAGTGTTTTGAGTTAATGTGTCGATGCGCTGAAGCTTACACGAAAAGAATTTTGCCGCCGTAAGTAAATCATCAATCGGTAAATTTTCGGTGTCAGAAAAAACAAATTCAAAAAATCTGGTTTTACTTTTCAGCTTTAACATTTTTCTGAAATTAAGCCTTTTGCTGAGCAGGGCATACCTTGTATATTCGTTCTTGTCATTTGAATGCAAATCATAGACCGCATTAATTTTAAAACTATATTTCAAGATCATCTCATAGAAAGAGAATAATTTTCCGTCATTAGAGGTTTCAATCGGTAAAATACAATATTCACAACCGTCATTGAAAACACTCTCGCAAACATCTGTTATGCTTTCAAAATAAGCAGCCCTTGGATAAGAAAGCAAGGAAGAGAACTGCATAAAAGCAGAATCGGTATAAGAATTTTGAAGATATGCAATTCTGTCTGATGCTTCCTCGGTTGATTTGAAGTCAGTATCAAAATCAAACCACTTATTAAGGCTTCGCTTGTCAATAGCGATACTGGAAAAAATCTCTTTAAAAACAATTAATCTCTCAACTTGCGAAAGCTTTGAAAAAATAAAATTAGCTTCGTCGTGATTTGCATTAATTATATTGCCCGAATCGACATTGCCGTCGGATTTGATAGACAGGATAATGCTTTTGACAATGTCAGGCTCCCCTCCGTCCTCGATAATGGCTGAGGCTAACTCGGAAATGTGAGCAATCCTTTTTTCCAAAAGAACTTCTACATTTTCTTCAAGCTCCGAAAGATTAGATAATGCCACCTCTGTATTGCTTCCCTCAAGCTCGGGAATGTTAGAATATATAAGTCCCATAATCAAAGCATAGAGAGCAGCTTAAAGCTGTCAGATAAAAATGATTTTAATTCTTCAGAGTTCATTTGTCTTTGAGATAGAAGAGCGAGCTTGTAAATCTCGCTTGCCATAAGTCTTGCCTTATCGCTATCTTGTGCTTTGATAACGGTAAGCTTTTCAAGCAACGGTGAGCTTGAATTCAGAATAAGTGTATATTCGGAAGGAAGATTGCCGCCTATATTCATACCCATATTTGCGTACATCTTCATCATATCTTCCATACGCCTTGCTTCCTCAGACAGCGTGAGAAGTGCAGGAATATCACCGTTTTTAAGAACCTCAAATTTAACATCAAGGCTTTCGTTACCGGAAACATCTTTAAATAGCGTTGCAAGCTCCTCGTTTTCAGTAGCAGAGCCTTCACCCTTAAGCATCTCTGCAATATCTGAGTCAATTCTCTTATATTTAACCTCGCCGTCGTTCATTTCGCACAAGCCTATAAACTGTGTGTCAAGCTGATGTGTCAGCAAGGCAACCTTTGTTCCCTCTGATTCAAACATTGAAATATACTGTGCCTGAACAGTTTTGTCAGTTGAGTAATAGATGATATTTTTATGCTTGTCCTCGCAATCCTTCAAGTACTCCTCAACTGTCACATAAGTGCCGTCGGTAAGCTCAAGAAGGTAAGCGGATTTTACTCTGTCGTAGAACTTTTTGTCACGAAGGGCGGCAAATTCAAAGAAAATTTTAAGCTCATTCCAAATCTTCTCATACCTTGCGCGGTCATTGAGGCAAAGAGCGCAGATTTTGTCTGCAACCTTTTTTACAATATGAGCTGCAACCTTTTTAACATAAGCATTATCCTGCAAATAGCTTCTTGAAACATTGAGGGGAAGCTCAGGACAATCAAGAACACCCTTTAGCATCAGCAAAAAGTCGGGGATAATCTCTTTTATATCATCTGCCACAAAAACCTGATTGTAGAAAAGCTTAACCTGACCCTCATAGGATTCATAATCATTCATTCTTGTGGGGAAATATAAAATACCCTTAAAGTTAAGAGGATAGTCGGCGTTTATGTGGATAGAAAACAAAGGCTCGCGGAAGTCGTGGAATACCTTTTGATAAAAGCTTGTATATTCCTCGTCCGTGCACTCGGAGGCGTTTTTGAGCCATAGGGGTGTGGTGTCGTTAATAGGCTTTGCCTCTTCATTATCTTCGCTGTTGTCTTTGCTTTCTTCTTCATCGTCATTAACATTCTCAAAGAAAATGTCAACCGACATAAATGAACAGTATTTTGTAAGAATTTCTCTGATTTTAGCTTCTTCAAGGTAAGCCGCTTCTTCATTTGAAATATGCATAATTACATCTGTTCCGTGTTCGTCGCGCTCACAGTCTGTAATTTCATACTCTCCCGCTCCGTTGCAGCTCCAATGAATTGCCTTGTCGGAGGTGTATGACTTGGTAATCAATTCAACATTATCTGACACCATAAAGGAAGAATAAAATCCAAGTCCAAAGTGACCTATTATTCCGTTGTTTTGATTATTTTCGTCATATTTTTGAATAAAGTCAAGCGCACCCGAAAGAGCAATAGAGCAGATATATTTTTCAAGCTCGTCAACTGTCATTCCAATACCGTTATCAGATACCGTAAGAGTTTTTGCATCCTTGTCAAGTTTGACGGTAACGCGATACTCTTCGTCTTTAGAGTCATAATGACCGAGAGAGGACAAGCGGCGAAGCTTTGTAATTGCGTCTGTTGCATTTGAAACAATCTCTCTCAAAAAAATATCTTTTTCAGAATAAAGCCATTTTTTAATTATAGGGAATATATGCGCGGTTTCTACCGATATACCACCTTTTTTTGAAAAATTCTCGTCCATCTTTATCTCCTTAAAATAAACTAACACTATTATATATTAATTATATACTTTTTTTCTATTTTCGTCAAGAGCAATTGCCAAGATTATAATTGAAATAGTAAAAAAATATGAAAAGTTCATAAAATAATAACATATAAAAGGTATAATTGTATAGTAGTGCATTTTTTGTCGAAAAAAGACATATTGCGAAAGGGTTTTTATGAAATTATCAATACTCGCCAATGCTAAAATCAATCTTTTTCTTGATATAAAATCAAAAAGAGAGGATAATTATCACAACATTTTAAGTATTATGCAAAGCGTTGACCTTTGCGATATAATAACGATTGACTATACGCCGTCAGAAATAAAAACAATTACTGTTGAATGTAGCGACAAGACGCTATCATGCTCTGCTGACAATCTCATTTATAAGGCCGCTCTTGTATTTCCTTGCTCTGGAGATATTAAAGTTTTCCTTGATAAAAAAATCCCCGTGTCAGCAGGCTTGGCTGGCGGCAGTGCAGATGCCGCCGCAATTCTTGTCGGCTTGAACAAGCTTACAGGGGAAAAACTGTCCTTGAAGGACTTAAAGATGATAGGCGGCAAGCTCGGTGCAGATATTCCTTTTTGTATTGAGGGCGGAACCTGCATAGTTGAGGGAATAGGGGATATTGTAAAAAAAATCAAGCCAATCGGAAGATGTCCTATTGTCGTGGCAAGAATTGGTGAGGGAATGTCCACCCCTGAAGCCTATGCTATGCTTGATAAAAAGTACGATAATTTCAAAGATTATCATCAGAAAACTGATGTTTTAAGTGAGCTTTTGCAAAATATTGAGGCAGAAAAAACGGCCGAGCAATATAAGCTCTTTAATATTTTTGAAGAGGTGGTTGAGCCTATAAGAGTGCGCGTTAGTGAGCTTAAAGCAATAATGGTATCTTGCGGGGCTCGCAAAGCTATTATGAGTGGTAGCGGTACATCTGTCTTTGGGCTTTTTGAGGATGAGACTATGGCTTTGAAGGCGGTCGATAAATTGCATCAGCTTGACGCTATGGCATTTTTATGCTATCCCGCTGATAGAGGAGTACACATAGAAATTTGTCTGTAAAAAGCAAAATCCGCATCAAGCTGATGCGGATAAATGGCTATGTAGATTTAATTAACAGTGTGCTTCGAGGTAGCTTACTACATCTCCAACTGTGATGAAGCTGTGAAGGTCTTCGTCGTCAATGGAGAGGTCAAATCTCTCCTCGCATATCATTACAAGGTCGGCAAGCTCAATAGAGTTAATTCCGAGATCGGAAGAAAGCTCCGCCTCGGCAGTTATATTTTCTTCAACGATTTGAAGCTCGTCAACAAGTAAAGCTTTAAATTGTTCAAACATTTTTATTCCTCCAAAAATAGGGTTAACTGTATAACACTCCCTATTATATATATTTTTTTGTCGTTTGTCAAGACATTTTATTAAAAAACAGCAAATTTTGTTGATTTAGTCAAAAATTTCGTGCGGGAGGTGATTATTATCGCTGTATTTTCTAAAAGACCTTTGTTTACTGCCTGCATTTTCTTTATGCTGTCGGCAGTAATAGGCTACAACATACCAAGAGCAGCAAAAATAATTTTAATAATCGCCTTTTCTTTGCTTTTTGCGCTTTATTTGATTTTTGGACTTGTCAAGCTTATAAAAGCTTATACATCATTATGCGTTTGCTTATGCAGCGCTATGATTGCGATTGCAATGCTTTCGTCATATTTGTATTTTGATGTTAAGCAATATGAGTATATGCAATATTGCGGCAATCAATGCACGATTGAAGGAATTGTAATTGAAATAAGAAATGACGGTGTTAATACCGACAATTACATAGTTTCTGTTTCAAAAATAAATGGTGAGAAAAATAGCCATAAAGCGATTTTGAATTGTCAGTTTGATGCGGCAATGCAGACGGGAACACTTTTTGCCGCAAATGTAAGTGCTGATGTTATTGAAGAATACGACGGATTTGGTCGATATAATGAGATAGTAAGCTTGCTTTCTGACGGGATGTTTATTTCATACACCTTAAACGAAAGCTCCTCTCTTGCAGTTGTTGCTGATAATGTGTTTGATATAAGGGTTTGGTTAGCTGATTTAAATGCAAAGCTTTCTGATATAATCCGATTTGGCATTGGCAGAGATGAGGGCGGACTTGCCGCCGCGCTTTTGCTCGGTAACAGAAGCTTGTTGACAGATGAAATCAGCAGAGATTTTACCCGTGCGGGAGTTTCACATATTCTGGCATTAAGCGGAACGCATATGACAATAATAATGGGTGCACTTATGCTTTTACTCAAAAAACTAAGGGTAAAGCGACCGATTATTGCGGTTATACTGTCATTTTGTTCGATTTTTTATCTTGCATTGACAGGCTTTTCAGTGTCGGCAACTCGTTCGGTAATAATGCTTTTATTTGTTTATATTGCGATATTACTTTCAGATGCTCCCGATTCTCTGACATCTCTTGGAATAGCAGGCTTTCTTATACTTTTGTTCTCACCCGGAGCAGTAGTTTCGGCAAGCTTTTGGATGTCATTTGCGGCGACACTCGGGATAGTTGTTTATATGCCTGCATTTAATGATTTTGCGGATAAGCTTCTTCAATCTTACGAAAGATTCAGATTTATACTCCGCCCATTGATATATGTAGCTGCTACTATTGCTGCAAGTATTTTTGCAACTGTACCGCTGATTATTGTTCTTTGCATTTTTATAAAGGAAATATCATTGTTCAGTATAATTTCAACAGTTGTTTTAGCTGTGCCGTCAACCTTAATTATTGTGCTTTCACTTGTCTATTTGCCGTTTTCAAGGGTTGCATTTATCGGCAACTTAATCAGCAATTTAATAAGGCTGTTGTCTGATTTCACAATTGATTATTGTGCAGATATTTCTGACCTTTCAGGAGTTGTAATCTCTGTAAATTATTCTTTTACAGCAGTATTTGCGATTTTGATTGGTTTGGCTTTAGCGTACTCATTGATTTTTAAGACTAAGAATTTGTTTATATCGTTAACGCCTTTTGTGATTATGGCTATGCTTTTCTTTTCTGCTATTGGAATTTATGAATATACTTTGAAAGATAATATAAAGGTTTCATATTTGAATAGCTCACCAAATGAAGAAATGCTGGTAGCTTCAAATAACAGGGAAGCGGTAATATGTGATTTAAGCGGCGGAAGCAATGGGGCGTATTATGAAGCTCTTGACGAGCTTTATGATGCCCGTGTAACAGAAATACGCGCCATAATTCTGACGAGATATTCTAATTTGTATAATTCATCATTTAATAACCTGTTCGGCAGTGAAAAGGTCAGGGAATTATGGCTACCAAAACCAAAAACCGCCGATGAATATTATCGTATGGTAGTTGTCAAGAGTAAGGCAGACGAGTTTGGGGTGGATGTATATTTATATGACGATGGGGATAAATTATCTTTGTTCCAATATACAAGCCTCGAGCTTTACAGGAGTTATATTGAGCGTTCTGCGGTTGCGGTCACATTGCTGTCATTGAGCACCAGAAATGATAGAGTTACATATTTGTCGCCCGCATTCAATGAAAGCGAGCTTCTGGACTTGGCAAATCAATTTACAGTGAAGTCAAAATATGTAATTTTCGGCAGAAAAGGTCCTAAAACCAAAGAGATGTATTCTATTCCTGAGAATAATAAAACCGATGTGGTTGTGTTTGCCGATGAGCTTCGTGTCGCATATTACGATACCGAGAACTCATATTTCCGCTCACATTTTCTCGCAGATAAGAGATTTGTAATCAATATCCCTAAATAATGTGTAATAGGAGAAAAAATGAAAATAAGCAAGTATCTTTTATATACCGATAAAAGCGGTGTAGATTTGCATATTGCCGTTGTAGCAGACCTGCATTCAAGGCCGTACTCAACTGTTGTGCAAGCGCTGAAAATTATAAAGCCTGACATAATTCTATTAGCAGGGGACATTTTGGAAATTGCCGCTCCGTATATGAGAACGAGAAATAAAAACGGATTTGAGTTTTTAAGAGAAGCTTTATTAATAGCTCCGGTGTATTACACTTATGGAAACCACGAAATATATTATTCTCATGCAAAAAGAAACCAGTCAAAAGCCCCTGACCCAAAGATGTTCGATGAACACCTAAGCATCATTAGAAATTTAGGAGTTCATATAATCAATGACAGCTTTGAGCAGTACACAAGTGTTGGTGAAGCGAGCAATATTTTTATAGGCGGAGTGGTATGCGGATATGATAAAAATCCCGCAATCAACTTGGATGTACCCAATATGTCTGTTGTTAATGAGTTTGCAAGCTTGAACGGATACAAAATTTTGCTTTGTCACTATCCGCATTATTATGATAAATATTTGAAAAATACCGATATTGATTTGATTTTATCGGGGCACGCGCACGGAGGACAATGGCGGATTTTTGGAAGAGCCGTCTACGCTCCGCATCAAGGATTTTTCCCCAAATATACATCTGGACTTCACGACAACAAGCTGCTTATAAGCCGAGGTGTTGTAAATAATTTAAGATTTATACCTCGACTTTTTAATCCTTGTGAGGTTCTTGATGTCCGTATTTCAAGCAAATAGAAAATGCACCGCATTGTTTTTGCGGTGCATTTTTTGTATATTTGTTCTTTTGTGTAAACTATTTTTAAAAACTTGAAAATTTTACGCCTTCGCAAATGACTTATATAAAAAAATTTGATGGATAAAATAATTATAAAGTATTTTGACTGTGGAAGGGATAAAATGAAAAAGCTTTTGAAATTTTTACTTATCGGAGCAATAGTAATTTCGGTTTTAGTAATTGTAGGTGTTTCCTTGCTTGGTATTTACATTAATAGATATAAGGACATCAGGGTGAGCGATCCGTCATTTGTAGTTAATAAAACACAGAGCGAAACATTGTTTTTTTGCTATGATTTTGATAACAGAGCTCAAAGAAAAGGAAATGTAAAGCAAATTGAGGGTGCCATATTAGACAGTGGCGTTAAGTATAAATATGTAGAGTATGAAGGTATGCCTCTGAACTTAATCAATGCTTTTATTGCAATTGAAGACAAAAGATTTTTTGAGCATAGTGGTATTGACTATGTGAGAAGCGGCCATGCGGTTGTAAATTATGTTTTTGGAGGCTCGGCAAAATTCGGCGGCTCGACAATAACACAGCAGCTGATAAAAAATCTCACAGGCAATGACCAATTGACCGCTGAAAGAAAAATCAAAGAAGCATTCTCCGCAATCAATCTTGAAAAAGAATACGACAAAACCGAAATACTCGAAATGTATCTCAACATCATCAATTTATCTGACGGATGCCGAGGCGTCGGCGCGGCGGCAGATTACTTTTTTTCCAAGGATATAAGTGAATTAACGCTATCCGAATGTGCAACCATAGCCTCAATAACGAACAATCCGTCAAAATACAATCCAAGAACGCATCCTGAAAATAATATAAAGCGAAGAAACCTTGTTCTTAAATGTATGCTTGAGCTTGGCTGTATTAGCGAGGACGAGTATAAAAATGCAATTGCAGACAAAATTGAATTGCAAATTCCGCAAAAATATGAAGATAAAGCTCCGAACTCGTGGTATATTGATATGGCTGTCAATGATATTATCTGTGATTTGTCTGAAAAATATGATATATCAAAAAGCGCCGCTTCTCTTATGCTTTATAGCGGAGGCTATCATATATATTTAGCTATGGATGAAAAAATCCAGAGCATACTTGAAAATTATTATTCTGATATTGATAATTTTCCGATAGGAGAAAATGGAGAAATGCCCCAGTCGTCAATGATAATCCTTGACCCATACACAGGGGATATTCTTGGCGTTGCGGGAGGTGTTGGAGAGAAGACAGGGAATAGAATACAAAATTATGCAACAGATGTAAAAAGACCTTCGGGATCTGCTATAAAGCCTCTTTCGGTATATGCACCGTCTTTTGAAAAAGGGTTGATTAACTGGTCAAGTATAATATCAGACACTCCAATCATAGAGGGAAATGACAAGAAAAATCCTTGGCCGATGAACGCCAATAACAAATTTGTGGGGGATGTTGACATTCAATATGCCATTGAACATTCTTTAAATACTGTTTCGGTAAGACTTCTACACGATTTGGGCAATCAAGTGTCGTTTGATTTTTTAAAAAATAAGCTTATGATTAAAAGCTTAAATGACGAGCTTGACCTGACAGATTCCTCTCTTGCCTTAGGTCAGCCAAGCTACGGTATTACACTGCGTGAGCTTGTCGGCGGATATACGATTTTTCAAGAGGGAATATTCACAAACCCTCGCTCATATTACAAGGTGACCGATAGTGACGGCGTTGTTGTGCTTGACAATTCTCCTCATAGCGAAAAGGTTATATCGCGCGATAACGCGGCTATTTTAACAAAGCTTATGGAGGGTGTTGTTGACAGAGGTACTGCGAGGGGGAGTGTTAGCTTAGACCAAAGAATCGATGTGGCAGGCAAGACGGGAACAACTCAATTTTGCGCCGACAGGTACTTTGTCGGCTACACTCCTGAGCTTCTTGCTGGAGTTTGGTTTGGTTATGATTATCCTAAATCACTGTCGGATTTCGGAGGCAATTATTCAATAGTTTTCTTTGATGAGGTTATGAGTGAGATATATGAAAAATCAGACGGCAAATACGGAAAAAAATCCTTCGACATTCCCGATAATATAGTTAAATTATCTTATGATAAAAGCACAGGGAAGCTTGCCGGGGACAATGGCGAAAATATTGCGCAGGGTTGGTTTTCAAGAGAGCAAATTCATAATTTAAAATGAAAAATCATATACTATGCCGAATAATAAAACGGCATAGTATATTTTTGTTGAGAGGTGTATATGGGAAGATTGAATTATTATAAGTCGGTTATCTTTAATACAACATCATTGATATGCGGAATTGTCAATATGGTACTATGCCTTATTGTCCGTATAGTTTCGGGCAGTCCGTTTGAAGTTATACATAGACTGAACTGTAACGATATTCTCCCGCCAATATGGATATTTAATCTCTTGTGGCTTATAGCAAGCTTTTGTGTAGGTTTTTCGGCGGGAATAATCATTAATGCAATTTTGTGCAGAAGAATTAACGGAAGAGATGAAATTTTTGCCTATCGCGGTGGGCTCTGCTTTGTTGCTCTTGTGTTTTTGGCGGTTATTTGGTACCCGTTGCTGTTTATTAAGGAAGCGGTATTTTTATCTCTGCTCATAGCAATACTGTCGGCTGTGTGCTCATTTGTTTGCGCTTTGGAATGGGTTAGAATAGAGAAATGCGCAGGAGTGGTAGTCTTTATTTACTCATTTTGGCTTTTATATGTGATGATTATAAACTTCGCCCTGCTATTTCATAATTAAAATAAATAATTTTGTTTACAATTAAAACTATTGACAAAATTTTATTTGTGTAGTATAATTTACTTATACTTTATTTCAGTGCAATTTTCGGAGGGTAACTCAATGAAATCAATTAGAATTTTGTCTTTAATTTTAGTGTTGATAACACTTGGATGCTTGTTTATTTCCTGCTCAAATAACGGTGATGACATTCAGCTTCCGGAAAGAGATTTTTATGATATGACAGTTTCTTTTCAAATCAAGAACTCATCAGGTAGAACAATAGTCAGTGCCGAAAATTATAATTATAAGGGTCACGAGGAGCCCACAATCCTTAATATTATCAGTGATTATCTTTACATAGTTGAAGAGTTCAAGTGCACAATAGACAAAAACAATACCCTCGTTCAAGTTGGTAGCACTAAGGCTAGAACCGGTGAATATTGGGCATTTATGGATGGCATCGACCACGATGTTCAAGCAATTCTTGCTAACTCAAGTCTTCAGAAAAAGCATTTTATTGATGAGAAAATGAGTGAATACTTAATAGAAGACGGCGGTCAGTTTACAGTTGTTCTCGTGCCCTCTGCCGATTAATTAAATCAACCGACTTTTCCCAGGCGGGCTTCTCAAATACGCCCTGCGAACAGTCGGTTTTTACTTTAAAATTGACATTATAATTTTGTTGCAGACTAACAAATGAAAGGGATTTTATGTTAATATCAATTACAGGAAAGCTTGGTAGCGGAAAAAGCACGATTTGCGGAATAATGAAGGAAAGATACGGCTTTGAGATTTACAGCACAGGAGCAATCCAAAGAGAGTATGCAAGAAAGCTTGGCATAACAACTCTTGAGCTGAACAAGAGAATGAATGAAAACCCCAATCTTGATGCCGAAATAGATAATGCTGTTACAGCAATGTCAATTGAGAGAAAAGATGATGCTTTGATTTTTGACTCCCGCATGGCTTGGCATTTTGCAAAAAACACATTCAAGATTTTTCTCACTATCGACCCTATGGAAGCGGCAAGACGAGTTATAAAAAATCAAAGGGGCGAGGAAGAGCGTTATACAGATGTAAATGACGCTTGCGAAAAGTTAGTTGAGAGAAGCCGTATTGAAAGAGATAGATTTGTCGAGATTTACGGCGTTGACTATTATGATTATAACAATTTTAATCTTGTAGTTGATACGACAAGCCGTACACCCGAGGAGATAGTTAGTATAATTATGTCTGCCTATAATGAGTATAAGGACAATAAAGAGGGCTATATTTCACCAAGACAAATTTAATCAAACGGTGCTTTATTATGTGCAAAATTGAGGTAATGAAAAAAGGCGAGCTGACTATAAAGAAAAAATCAACCGAGAAGCTCGGTTGATTTTTTGTTAATTCAATAATATTTGTGTTGCGGCGTTGTCGCAACACAAATATTATTATTTTGATATTTTTTTGAGTATATTTTCGTATGTTAAGCCATAGCGCTCGGCAATATCGCGGGCGTAGCTCTTTCCGTCGGGCTTTGCACGGAAAATTTTAAACGAGCGTTTTCCTTCCTCAATACCTGCAACAAGTGTGTCAATCTTTACGCCGCCCTGTGCTACAGCTTGCGCGTTAATTCTATCGATTTCAGAGGCAAGCTCATGCAGGTGTGTTGCGAACAGGCAACGGCAACCGACAATTGCAATTCCCGTGAGCACCTCTGATGCAATATACGAGCCCTCATATGAGCCAGTTGAAGAAAACGATTCGTCAAGCAAAACAAGACTATGGCTTGTAACGCTGTCAAAAATTTCTCCCAGTCGGGCACATTCCTCACCCAAACGACCTTTATCTATTGTGTCGTCAGCTCCAGTGGGGAAGTGTGTATAAATGGCGTCGGCAGGGCTTATTCTGGCACTCTTGGCAGGAACATACATTCCAAGCTGCATCATAGCAAGTGCAAGACCAAGCGCACAGGTAATTACTGATTTACCGCCTCTGTTTGGGCCTGTAAGAACATAAATCAGAGCCTCGCTTTTATTGAAACAAACATCGTTTGCAACGATTTCCTCGCCGTCCTGAAGCTTCAGGGCAACTGCGGGGTTGTAAAGCTCATCTGCCTCAAAAACTCTTTCATCGGCGTTTGCAATTTCTGGAGCAGAAAGATAATAGCCTCGAGCTTTAAGCTTATTCAGCATATCGGTGCCCTTAACGACGAATTCAATTTCGGGCATAAGACCGAGCAGAAAATCGGTGTTTTCCAGAACATAAGTCTGCACAATCTTTTTCCAGGATTTAAGGGAAGAGCGATAGACCTCATTTATTGCCGAATTAAACGCGATAGACAAAGCAGTTTTTTGATTATCTGATTGCTTTTTTCCGAAGGGTACAAGATTTGCAATACAAGTGTATTCATCTTCCTTGAAATTAAGCCTTAAAATTTTGTCAAGCGTATCTCCAGATTTGAAGGGCTCTGAATTAATCGACAAAACTCCCGAATAGGTTGGACGAAGCTGTGAATCAAGGTTAACGCCAATTGAAACGCTCTTAATTTCGCGGACTCTTTTTGTCAGCTCATTCAGCTTCTGGTTGAGCTCTGCATAATACTCGGATTGTGCAAGCTCTTTTATTCTTTCTTCAAGAACTATAAATGCTCGGCTTTTTATTTGAGATTTTGCTTCGGACAAGCCCTTGTAAAGAATTTCAATGCAGGAAATATAAAGCTCGATCTCGGTAATGCTTGATAAATAATCATCGGAGCCTGTGCTGTCGGCTTCAAGTCGGCGTAGCTCTGTTATATCAGTCAGAACAGGCATAAGCTTATTTAGCGTATCGGCAAGCACAGGACAGCTCATCATGTCCTCAAATACTTCTGTTCGGTATTTCATAACCTCTTGAGAGGTTGTAAAATAATCAGATAGCGAGGATGCGCTCAAATCAAATATTTCAAGCATACCAAGCTGTTCAAGCGTGTACATATCGATATATGGGCGGTCTTTTCCCGCATAATAATCTTGTTTTGCTTTTTCATTAGGATAAATCAAGCTGAAATTTGTTAAATCCATTGAAAATATCTCCTCTAAAACAGTTATATTTTAATTTGAACCTTTTTTCCGTTGCGTACAACGCAAACTTCGTCAAAGCCGACATTTTTAATTAAGTTAAAGCCGTCTTGAATACAGTTGCCTAAGCCTTCAGGAGAGTGCGCATCGCTTCCAAGTGTGATAAGCTTGCCTCCGCAATCCTTATATAGTGACAGTATGCTTTGGTCTGGCATTGCAAAGCCCAAACCCTTAGAAAGAGTTGAAACATTTACTTCAAGAGCGATTTTTCGCTTTATTATCTTGTCAAAAAAGTCTGACAGCTTTTCAAAATGACGGGTAAAATCGTATTGTTTACCGCAAAGGGCAATATACCTTTGCATATATGTCAAGTGTCCTATCGTATCTATTTGCGGGACGGTATCAACAATATCTGAAAGCTCATCTATATATTGTTCAAACCAAATGCCGATTTGTCTGTCATCATCAAGCCTTGAGAAATCTATGTAATAGAAATCGGGCTGATTTGTAAGATTGTGAAGTGAGGCTATTACAAATTCAAAGTTTTGGTCTTTCAGTAGCTTTTCTGCTTCTTTTGGGCATTGATTAGCTTGTCCTATTTCAATGCCATAGGTTAAATTGATTTTATCACCGTATTTTTCCCGAGCCTCACAAATTGCATTATATGCGGAATTGCGGTCATAGGGGGGATAGTCGTTTCCGTCTGTAAAATTGCACTCGAAGTGGTCGGTAATCGCTATATCACTGATACCTTTTTCAATGGCGGAACGGCAAAGTGAAGCGGGAGTCGATGATTTGTCGCCGTCAAAAGAAAAACAAGTATGCGTGTGATAATCACAAATAAACATAAATTCACCTCCCACAATTACTACATATTATTTTATCACATTTTTTTAAATTTGTATATACATTTTTGAAAATATTTTAATATATACTTGAAAAAAATACAAAAATATGTTAAAATAATAAAAATAGAATTTTTGTATGAAAATTTTATTTGGAGGTTAATGTTTAAAAAATGAAAAAATTTATGGATAAGGATTTTCTTCTTGAAACTCCTACGGCTATAAAGCTATATGAGGAAGGCGCAAGTCGCTTGCCTATTATTGACTATCATTGTCACCTTTCTCCCGCCGAGATTGCCGAAAACAAGAAGTTTTCCAATATAACAGAGCTTTGGCTGTATGCCGACCACTATAAATGGCGTGCGATGCGCTCTTGCGGGGTAGATGAGAAATATATTACAGGTGACGGCTCTGATTTTGAAAAATTCAGAGAATACTGCCGTATTATGCCACTTTTGATTGGCAATCCGCTCTATCATTGGAGCCATCTTGAGCTTCGCAGATACTTTGACTGTGAGCTTGTAATCAATTCTCAAAACTGTGAGAGGATTTGGAAGCATACCGCAGAGAAGCTTGCCCGTGACAGCTTTGGAGCGCAGGATTACATCAGAAGCTCAAATGTCGCTCTTCTTTGCACGACCGACGACCCGTCGGATGACCTTAAATATCACAGGCAAATAAAAGCTTCGGGATTTGAAACTCAGGTTTTGCCCGCCTTCCGTCCCGACAAGATATTGAATATAGAGCGAAAGGGAATTTGTGATTATGTCAACACTCTCGCGAAAAGCACGGGAGTTGAAATTACCGATTACGATAGCCTTTGCAAAGCATACGAGGTTTCCCTTGAACGCTTTGACGAGCTTGGCTGCAGAACGGCGGATATCGGTATGGATAATTATGTTTCCTTTGCCTTACCGGACAAATATCACGCGAATGAAATCTTCAAAAAGGCACTTAAAAGTGACGGCGCAGAGATAAGCGAGAGCGAGCTTGCTTTATGGAAAACACAGATGATGAGGCATTTCGGACTTGAATTTGTCAAGCGTGATTGGGTTTTACAAATACACTACGGTGTGCTTCGTAATCCCAATAAGACTATGTTTTCAAAATTGGGCGCAGACTCGGGCTATGACACAATTCACGCAAAGAACTGTATTGCCGATTTAGCAGCACTCCTTAACTATATGGAAGAGGAAAATGCTCTGCCAAGAACGATTTTATATCCGATTAACCCGTCGGACAATGCCGCTATCGGCACTCTTTGCGGAAGCTTTTGCCGAGGAGATGGCACTAATATGCCCACAGTTGTTCAAGGCAGCGGTTGGTGGTTCAACGACAACATTGACGGTATGGAGGCGCAGCTCAGAAGCTTTGCAAATCTTGCAGCCTTAGGTAATTTTGTGGGTATGCTTACAGACTCAAGAAGCTTTATGTCTTATCCAAGACACGAATATTTCAGAAGAATATTCTGTAACATAATCGGAAATTGGATTGAAAACGGATTTTATCCCGACGATATGGAAAATGCCCTTGAAATCGTAAAACGCATTTCCTATGATAATGCTAAAAATTATTTTAAATTCGAAATTTAAAAGCTATATTTATGGAGGTAAATATGTATTATTTTGAAGAAAAAAAGAAAAAGGTAAGCCTTGTAAAGATTATTCTTACAGTTGTAGGTATCGCTGCCGCTATTGCAGCTGTAGCATCCGCAATTATGTTCTGGAAAAAGAAAAAGTGTGAAGAGCATCAAATTGAGGACGAAATTGAAGCTGTTATCAATGAAGCATTCGCCGAGGAAGAAGTTTGCGAAGAGGACGCAGAATAATACAAGCTATGAAATTGACCTTTCTTGATGCCAATACTATTGGCAGAGATATTGACCTTTCCGCATTTAAGAGATTTGGTAAGCTTGTAGTTTACGGCTCAACGACAGATGATGAGTTTTTATCTCACGCAAATGATAGCGATGTTCTGATTGTCAATAAATTGAAATTAGGAAGACATAATCTGCCTGATTGCAAAAGCTTAAAGCTTATTTGTGTTACGGCGACAGGTTTTGACAATATAGATACAGAGTACTGCCGTGAAGCGGGAATTGCCGTTTGCAATGTGATTGGATATTCTACTCAAAATGTTGCCCAACTAACGCTTGCTATGGCGCTTTCCTTGATTTCACATTTGGCCGAATTTAACCGCTCGGTTTCAGATGGCTCATATTCAAGAGGGAAGTCTGCCAATATTCTGACACCTGTTTATCACGAAATTTACGGTAAAACCTGGGGAATTGTAGGATATGGGAATATAGGCCGTCAGGTAGGCAAGGTGGCGGAGGCACTTGGTTGTCGTGTTATTGTTAACAAAAGAGCTCCCGTAGCAGACGCGGAGTGTGTTGACCTTGAAACGCTTTGCCGTGAAGCAGATATAATCAGTATCCATACACCTCTGAATGATGAATCGCGCGGGCTTATCAGCCGTGAAATGATTGCTCTTATGAAGAAAGATGCAATTCTTATTAATGTTGCGCGCGGTGCTGTTGCCGATGAAGCTGCTATTGCAGATGCTATACTTGAAAATAGGCTTGGCGGTGTTGGTATTGACGTCTATTCGAAGGAACCGTTCCCGACCGAGCACCCCTATACAAAAATTGCAGGACGCGATAATGTTATATTGACTCCTCATATGGCCTGGGGCTCTTATGAGGCGAGAGTGCGTTGCTGTGATGAAATCGTGCTTAATATTGAAGCTTTTTTGAAGGGCGATAGGCGTTGCCGAGTTGTTTAATAACGAATAATTATAAAATGAGATGCTATTTTCCCAAAAGGATGTCAGCATCTCATTTTTGTAGCGTGAAAAGTAAAATAATTTTTGAAAATCGGTTTACAAAAGTGTAAAATTATGGTATAATTTATATAGTTTTTGAAGGGAGGTAAGCTCTTTTGCGTCTTGATAAATTTATTGTTGATTGCGGTCTTGCTACAAGAACTGAAATTGCCAAAGCGGCGCGCGGCGGTGCGATCTTGGTGAACGGCGTTCCATTCAGGCGCGCGGGAGGGCATATTGACCCTAATATTGATAAAGTGACATATTGCGGCAGAGAGGTTGTTTATCGTGCCGTAACTTATGTTATGCTTAATAAGCCTGAGGGCTATGTCAGTGCAACCGACGACGACAAATCACCGACTGTTCTTTCGCTTTTGCCGGAAGAGCTGCAAAAAATCGGTCTTTTTCCGTGCGGCAGACTTGACAAAAACACGGTAGGCTTAATGCTCTTAACAAATAACGGACCGCTGGCACATAAGCTGTTAGCACCGAAAAATCACGTTGACAAGGTATATTACTTTATAGCAGACGATAACGTAACAGAGGATGACGTCAAAAGGCTTGAAGACGGGGTTGATATTGGTGGATATGTTACCGCACCCTGCAAGGTTGAAATGCTTAATTCGAAAGAAGGGTATATCACTCTGACCGAGGGTAAGTATCATCAAATCAAGCTAATGCTCAAAGCGGTTTGCAACAAAGTGATTTTTCTTGAAAGGAAGAGCTTTGGTCCTGTTGCTCTTGATGAAGGCTTAGAGAGAGGCGAGTGGAGATTTCTTACCGATAGAGAGCAAAAGGCTCTTGAGGATCGTGCCAAAGCAATGAAGCCGCCAGCTGAAAGCGTTGAGATTTAAGTAGCCAAAATATTGAAAAAGAAACATTTATATATTGTAAAAGAGGAGAAGTATGGACATTATCAAAACACTTGCCGAGGAGTTTAAGCTTAAGGAGGAGCAGGTTTTCAAAACAGTTGAGCTTATTGACGGAGGAGATACAATACCTTTTATTGCCCGTTACCGCAAGGAAGTTACGGGAAGCCTTGATGACGCCGTGTTGCGTGACCTTTTTGACCGCCTTGAATACCTCAGAAATATTGAAAAAAGAAAAGAAGAGGTCAAGGGGTTGATTGACGCTCAGGGCAAGCTTACACCGGAAATTGAATTGGCAATCTTGAACGCTAAGACAATTACCGAGGTTGACGACATTTACCGTCCGTTTCGTCCAAAGAGAAAAACCAGAGCGTCAGTTGCCCGTGAGCGCGGACTTGAGGATTTGGCAAAGCTTATTATGGAACAAAAAATGGAGTATGCTCCGTCAATTGAGGAAGCGGCAGAAGCTTTTGTCAGTGAGGAAAAGGAAGTTCCCGACGTATCCTCAGCAATTGCCGGTGCATCGGATATTATTGCAGAGGATATCTCAGATAATGCTGAATACCGCAAGGCATTGCGCAGTCTGACATTTGATTATGGTGTTTTAAATGTAACTAAGGCAAAGGATGAGGATTCTGTTTACGCACAGTACTATGAGTATAGCGAACCGCTGAAGAAAATTCCCGGTCACCGCATACTTGCTATAAACCGAGGAGAGAAAGAAGAATATTTAAAGGTTTCAGTTGATATCTCGTCAGACATTGTTCTCAACTATTTGCATAACTGTGTAATATCAGAGCCCGCAAGTCCTGCATACAAATATGTAACCTTGGCGGTTGTTGACGGATATGAGCGTTTGATAGCGCCGTCAATTGAGCGTGAAATACGAAATGATATGTTTGATCACGCGTGTGAGGGAGCAATAAAGGTCTTTGCCGACAACCTTAGTCACTTGCTTATGCAAGCTCCACTGAAAAGCAAGACCGTGCTTGGCTTTGACCCTGGGTATGTTAACGGATGCAAGCTTGCCGTAGTTGATAAAATTGGTAAGGTGCTTGACACGGCGGTAATTTATCCAACCAAGCCAAGACAAAGACTTGAAGAGGCAACAAGAGTTGTCAAGGGACTTATCAAAAAGCATTCGGTTGATGTTGTAGCAATTGGAAACGGAACGGCGTCTAAGGAAAGCGAGATTTTTATTTCGGATTTGCTCAAGGAAATTCCTGAGGCTAATTGCAAATATATAATTGTAAATGAGGCGGGAGCTTCAATTTATTCGGCTTCCAAGCTTGCAACTGAAGAATTCCCTGAGTTTGATGTTATGCAGCGTTCTGCCGTTTCAATAGCTCGCAGACTGCAAGACCCTCTTGCCGAGCTTGTAAAAATCGACCCCAAGTCAATCGGTGTAGGTCAGTATCAGCACGACATGAAGCCTGCACGACTTGATACAGCGCTTACGGGAGTTGTTGAGGATTGTGTTAACTCTGTCGGAGTTGATGTCAATACCGCATCGTATTCATTGCTTTCTTACATTTCGGGTATCAATATTACAAGCGCTAAAAATATTGTAAAATACCGCGAGGAAAACGGAGAATTTACATCTCGCGCACAAATTAAAAAGGTTCCGAGAATTGGCGATAAAGCTTTTGAGCAGTGCGCGGGCTTTTTAAGAGTGCCCGACTCTAAGGAAATTCTTGACAATACAGGCGTTCACCCTGAGTCATATGAAGCGACAAAGGCACTTTTGAAGCTTTTCGGTTACACCACTGAGGATGTAAGACAGGGAAATATCAAGCGCTTAAGAGATGAAATAAACAAAAAGGGAATTGTTAATGTCTGTGCAGAAATAGGTGTTGGCGAGCCAACGCTTGTTGATATAATCGGAGAGCTTGAAAAGCCCGGACGAGATGTGCGCGACACATTGCCGCCGCCTATCCTTCGCGACGATGTGCTTAGCCTTGAAGATTTGAAGCCCGATATGATATTGACGGGAACTGTCAGAAATGTAATTGATTTTGGTGCATTTGTCGATATTGGAGTTCATCAGGACGGTCTTGTACACATCTCGCAGATTTGCGAAAAATATATCAAGCATCCGTCAGAGGTTTTGTCGGTGGGCAATATCGTTAAAGTAAAGATCTTGTCGGTTGATGTGAAGAAAAAGAGAATTTCGCTCTCAATGAAGCTTTAATATATTAAAATTATTGCTTTGTGAGAACATATATTGTTCACAAACAATTATTGACAATTGTGTATGTTGCACAATTTTTAAATGCTAATTTTGGGCAATAATGCTATTTAAAAAAATGGCATTATTTGATAAAATTATAATATTAAAGAATGCGGTTTTGCGCATGCAAATTCAGGAGGAATAAAAACATGGCAAGTTTGTCGTTAAGACATATTTATAAGAAGTATCCGGGCGGTGTTACAGCTGTATCGGATTTTAACCTTGAAATCAAGGACAAGGAATTTATCGTTCTCGTAGGACCTTCCGGTTGCGGTAAGTCCACAACACTCCGTATGATCGCGGGACTTGAGGAAATTTCTGAGGGTGAGCTTTTCATTGGTGACCAGCTCGTAAATGACGTAGCTCCTAAGGATAGAAAAATTGCGATGGTGTTCCAGAACTACGCGCTTTATCCTCATATGACTGTTTCTGAAAATATGGCTTTTGGTCTTAAGCTTAATAAGACACCAAAGGAAGAGATTAAGAGAAGAGTTGAAGAGGCTGCGAGAATTCTTGACATCACACACCTTCTTGACAGAAAGCCTAAGGCTCTGTCCGGTGGTCAGAAGCAGCGTGTTGCGCTCGGTCGTGCTATTGTTCGTAATCCTAAGGTATTCCTTCTTGACGAGCCGCTTTCAAACCTCGACGCTAAGCTCCGTGCAACTATGAGAACTGAGCTTACAAAGCTTCACCAGAGAGTTCAGACAACATTCGTTTACGTAACTCACGACCAGGTAGAGGCTATGACAATGGCTACAAGAATCGTAGTTATGAAGGACGGTCTTATTCAGCAGGTTGATACTCCTCAGCATCTTTACGACAGTCCTGTTAATATGTTCGTTGCAGGATTTATCGGTACACCTCAGATGAACTTCATCAACGGTAACCTTACTAAGAAGGGCGAGGATGTTTATTTTGAGTTTGAGGGCAACTCTATTAAGGTTCCCGCAGATAAGGCTCAGGCTCCCGAGCTTCAGGAATATATCGGTCAGGAAGTCGTTGTTGGTATTCGTCCCGAATGTATTCACGACCAGCCCGCTCAGATTTCTGCGCTTGAAGATAGCACAGTTGATTCATATGTTGAAGTTACAGAGCTTATGGGTGCTGAAATTTACTTGTACCTCGTTATTGGCGAATCAAAGCTTACCGCTCGTGTTTCTGCTCGTTCTACATCTCGTGCAGGTGACACAATCAAGGTTGCATTTGATACAGCAAGAATGCATATTTTCGATAAAGATACAGAAAGATGTATCGTTCACTAATTTAATAATTCAAAAGGGCTCTGAAACAGAGCCCTTTTTTATGAAAAATTCAAAATACTATTGCATTTTATTCTGTTTGGTGTTATAATTAGTGATAGTAAATTTAATTTACCCACAAATCTATTGTTTACGGAGTAAATATGAATATTGGCAAAAAAATTAAAGACCTGAGAAGCGAAAAGCTTATGACACAATCAGAGCTTGCAGGTACAGAGATTACAAGAAATATGCTAAGCCAAATTGAAAACGGCACGGCGTTGCCGTCACTAGCGACTGTTAATTATTTGGCAGGAAGGCTTGGAGTTCCTGCGGGATATCTTTTATCTGAGGGAGATGAAGAGTTCACTTACAAAAAGACAAATTTAATGAAGAATATTTTGCTTGCATATAAGAAAAAAAATTTTGAATTATGCCGTGAGATGTGCCTTACTTCATTTGATAGCTTTGATGATGAGCTTGAATTGATTTTAACTGATTGCTGTCTTTATACAGCCGAGGAATACTTCAAAAGCGGTCAATTGCATAAGGCTTGCAATTATCTTGATGAGGCAATATATCACTCGGATAGAACTATGTTTTCAACGCTTTTGCAGAGAAACAGTATATTTATTATGTTCTGTCTTCTGAAGGAAATCTCGCCCTCGCTTGACTCTAATGTAACCGATATAATAATTGGTGATGATTTGCTTTATCCGTCTATATATGAGAGTGTATTTTGCAAATATATCACTGTTATTCTTGATGATACGAAATACAATATGTTTGCCCAAGAGGTTGAGAAGTATAAATTGCTCGTGAGCGACGAGGACAAGCTATTGCTTTTGCATCTGCGCGCCAGACAGTATATGAATAAAGGAGATTACAAAAACGCGATTGTTACATTGAATCAGGTAATTGACTCGGAAACGGTACCGCAAAGATTTCTTTTGTATCTTGCTTGCTCGGATATGGAGATCTGCTGTAAGCAAGTCGAGAACTATAAAGGTGCGTATGAATTTTCACAGCATAAGCTTGAGATTTTTGAGCATCTTCTTGCCGAGGACACCAATTGAGATTTAAGAGGAGAAGACAATGAAACGTATTAAGGTAATCAATATAACTGCAATAATAATAGTGGTACTTATTCTTCTTACTTCGTGCTCCTATTTTGAAGATAATAACGGACATTTTGGCGGTGGAGAGCTTCTTGACTCCGAAAAAATGTCTGAAATAAAGGAAGAGCTTTTTAGTGACGAAGCTACTCAAAGCGAATTCACAGAAAATTCAGACGAAGGAAGCCACGAGTCCGAAGACTTCAGTACTGAAGAGGACGAACAAACTATTGAAGAAACAACAGATATAATAGAAGATAGCGAAATAGAAACTCAATCTGAAATAAATACCGAAACCAAAACTGAAACCGAAACTAAAACTGAAACTGAAACTGAAACCAAAACCGAAACTAAATCAGAGAGCCTTGAAACGACTAATGAAGATATTGTTTATTGGCTTGAAAGCGGAAAGGTTTGGCACACAAAAAGAGAATGTTCTTACATTGCTAAAAAGGAAAATATTAATTCCGGAAAGGTTGCTGACGCAATAGAGGCGGGAAAAGAAAAAGTATGTTCAAGATGCGATAAATAAGAAAGTCGAATTATAATATTTTTTCACAAAAATTCAATGTGAAAACTATATGAAATGTACAAAATTTTAAATTGAATTAAAATTTATCGTATATATGATTGACAAAATATTCTTTTTATGCTATAATGAGTACAACTTAAAAAAGTTATAAATTATATCGTATTTTTGATTAAAAAACACCTAAAGGCAAGGCTTTTGAATATGATGATAATTTATGTAGGCATTTATGGTAAATCATTTGTTTTTTAGTGCCCTCGGGTACACAGAGGAGTTTACATGGAAATAGCAATAATAGCACACGATTTAAAAAAGGAACTTATCACACAATTTTGTATTGCTTATTGCGGTATTCTCAGCAAGCACAGTATTTGTGCGACAAGCAAAACCGCAAAGTATATATCTGAGGCCACCGGTTTAAAGATTGAAAAAATGCTTAGCGGTGACCAAGGCGGAGAGGAACAGATTGCTTCCCGAATAGCGTACAACGAAATTGATGTGTTGATATATTTCCGCGATACCCGCACAAAAGAAGATTACACCGAGCACGACAAAATAGAGCGTGAGCTCTTGCTTGCCTGTGACAGATATAATGTTCCTGTTGCAACCAATATTGCAACCGCAGAGGTTATTATTATGGCGCTTGACAGGGGCGACCTTGATTGGCGTGAGCTGGTAAATCCACAGTCCGCTTATCACGGATAAATGCAAAAGACAAGTTTTATACGATAGACATACACAGAGAGAAAACGTTTTGCTGAAAGTTTTTTATGTTTTTGTATAGGATACCACTTTTGTGTTCAATTCAATAATTGTATGAGTTAAAATCTCGGGTGGAACCGTGCATATGCACCCCGAACACAGTTTTTGTGTCGGGGTGTTATTTTTTGTTTATCAAATATCTTAAAATATAAAGAAAAAGGTGAAATTATGAAGATTAATTTTGGTTCAAAGGTTTATGAAGCAAGTGCTCCTATGACTGTTTATGATGCTGCAAAGGAAGCATTTGGCAATGTTGAGAGAAGCGTGATTGCCGCTCTTGTAAACGGAGAAACTGTTGCATTGACATATACTCTTGAAGATGACGCAGATGTTAAATTGCTGACATTTGCCGACAAAGAGGGCGCTCACGTGTTCAGACATACAGCTTCTCATATTTTGGCACAGGCCGTAAAAAGACTTTATCCCGCAACAAAGTTGACAATAGGTCCTGCTATAGACGATGGATTTTATTATGATTTTGACAGTGATATTCCTTTCACTCCTGAGGTTCTCAAAGAGCTTGAGAGTGAAATGAAGAAAATTGTAAAAGAAAACCACAAAATTGAGCGTTTTGAATTGCCGAGAGCAGAGGCGATTGCTCTTATGACCGAAAAGGAAGAGCCTTATAAGGTTCAACTTATCGAGGAGCTTCCCGAGGGAGAAGCAATAAGCTTTTACCGTCAGGGTGAATTTGTTGACCTCTGCGCAGGCCCTCACCTCTTTGCAACTGGCGCTGTGAAGGCGGTTAAGCTTACACAGTGCACGGGAGCATATTGGAAGGGTGATCAAAACAACAAGCAGCTACAAAGAATTTACGGTCTTGCATTCCCATCAAAAGACGAGCTTAATAGCTATGTTGAAATGCTTGAAGAGGCAAGAAAGCGTGACCACAATAAAATTGGACGAGAGCTTGAATATTTTACAACAGTTGCCTCAATAGGTCAGGGTCTGCCTATTATTCTTCCTAAGGGCTCTCGCGTAATTCAGACACTTCAGCGCTGGATTGAAGACGAGGAGCAGAGAAGAGGCTATCAGCTTACAAAAACTCCGCTTATGGCTAAGCGTGACCTTTATAAGATTTCGGGGCACTGGGATCACTATCTTGACGGTATGTTTGTACTCGGCGACCCTTATGATGAAACAAAGGAGTGTTTTGCGCTCCGTCCTATGACCTGTCCTTTCCAGTACCAAGTATTCCTTAATAAAAAGCGTTCATACCGTGATTTGCCTATGCGTCTTGGCGAAACATCAACTCTTTTCAGAAATGAGGATAGCGGAGAAATGCACGGTCTTATCCGTGTTCGTCAGTTTACTATTTCCGAGGGTCACCTCATACTCCGTCCCGAGCAGCTTGCGGAAGAGTTCAAGGGCTGTCTTGATTTGGCTCTCTATTGCCTTGATACACTTGGACTTCGCGAGGATTGCACCTTCCGCTTCTCACAGTGGGACCCCAAGCGTACCGACAAGTACGAGGGAACTCCTGAGCAGTGGGACGAGGCACAGGGAATTATGGAAAGGCTTCTTGACGAGAACCTTGGACGCGGTAACTACACTATTGGTATAGACGAGGCGGCGTTCTACGGTCCTAAGCTTGATATTCAGTGCAAGAATGTATTTGGTAAGGAAGATACGCTCATTACAATTCAGATTGATATGCTTCTTGCAAAGAAGTTTGGCATGGAATATGTTGATGCCGATAATTCAATCAAAACTCCTTATATTATTCACCGTACGAGTATGGGCTGCTACGAGAGAACTTTGGCTCTTCTTCTTGAAAAGTATGCAGGTGCTCTTCCTACTTGGATGGCTCCCGTGCAGGTTAAGTTCTTGCCAATCGGCGACGATCAGGTTGCTTACTGTGACGAAATTGAGAGAAAGCTTTCAGCCCTCGGCGTAAGATGCGAGGTTGACCGTAGAAATGAAACGATCGGCTATAAGCTTCGTCAGGCGCAGCTTGAAAAGGTGCCTAATATGGTAGTTGTCGGAGCAAAAGAGGTTGAAGGTGGTACAGTTTCTGTTCGTTCCAGACGCGAGGGAGATAAGGGCAGTATGAGTGTTGATACATTTATTTCCGAGCTCTTGACTGAAATCGCAGAGAAGAGAAGATAACCTTATTTTGACAATTTAAAATTTGCAGATAAAGGAGCGCAATTTTGCGCTCCTTTATTTGTGCAGTAAAAAATTTAATAAAATTGTAAATTATAAGAAAATATTTACAAAAAACTGTTTACAAAAGAGTAAAAAAGTAGTAAAATAAAGAGAGAAATATTATAATTATATAAATATACATATTTTAGGAGTTTTTCAATGTCAAATCCTATCTACAAACGAGTTTTAATTAAGATTTCGGGCGAGGCTCTCGCTCACAACAGTAAAACCGATATTCTTGACTTTGATTTTATGGACAAGGTAGTCGAGTCTGTTGGAAAATGCCTGAAGGCAGGCGTTGAGGTTGCTATCATTGTCGGTGCCGGCAACATTTGGCGCGGCGCTCGCAAGGGTGTTGGTATGAACCGTGCCCGCGCTGATCATATGGGTATGCTTGCAACAGTTATAAATTCGTTGGCTCTTCAAGATGCTTTTCTGAGAAACAACATTGATGCAAAAGTGCTCTCAAGCGTGGAAATGAACACATTTGCCGATTTCTATACTCAAAGAGATGCAGACAGGTATCTCTCAGAGGGCAAGGTTGTTATTTTCGGTGGCGGACTTGGAGCTCCATATTTCTCAACTGATACACCTGCGGTTGTAAGAGCTGCAGAGATTGGCGCAGATATAGTTCTTATGGCTAAAAATGTTGACGGTCTTTACACCGCTGACCCTAAGGTTGACCCAAATGCAAAGAGATATGACGATGTCACTTATGCCGAAATTCTTGAAAAGAACTTAAAGGCGTTTGACCTCACCGCAATTTCGTTTTGCAATGAAAACAATATTGACTCATTTGCCTTCGCACTCTCCGAGCCCGATAATATTTACCGCGCCGTTATGGGTGAGGCAATCGGCACTAAAATGCATAAATAATCTTATACATTGAAAGGAATTCTTATTATGAAGTACAACACAAAAGACCTTGAACAAAAAATGCAAAAATCCATTGAATCTTACGAGCAAAATATAGCTACAATTCGTGCAAGCCAGGCAAATCCCGCAGTTTTGTCCCGTGTAACCTTTGATTATTGGGGCTCGCCTGCCGAAATTACCGCTATGGCAAATGTAAGAGTTGCAGATGCAAAAACTCTTGAAATTATCCCTTATGATGCAAGCACACTTAAAGCTATGGAGAAGGCAATTTTTACATCTGACATTGGTATTACTCCCACTAACGACGGTAAGATTATTCGTCTTATTTTTCCGCAGCTTACCGAGGAGCGCCGCCGCGAGCTTGCCAAGCAGGTTCAAAAAATGGGAGAAGACGCTAAGGTTGCTATCAGAAATATCCGACGCACCGCCAATGATGATATTAAGAAACAAAAGAAGGACAATATTCTCACAGAGGATGATGTAAAGGATGCAGAAAAGGCTGTTCAAGACTTGACAGACAAGTTCATCAAGGTAATTGACACTATTACATCCGCTAAGGAAAAGGATATTATGAAGGTTTAATCCTCATAATCCTAAATCCCAATTCGATAAGCTTTAAAGCGGAAGACTATTGCTTCCGCTTTAATTTCAATATAAGTATTTTCTGAGGGTAAGTTTATGGCAGCTAATGGCAAAAATTATATGGTCGATGAGAAATTAAGGCACATAGCGTTTATTATGGACGGAAACGGCAGGTGGGCAAATGCCAGAAATATGCCAAGAGAGCATGGCCACAAATATGGCGCTCGGGTTTTTAAGAAGATAACCGAATATTGCCACAAAATAGGCATAAAATATATTACCGTTTATGCTTTTTCAACTGAAAATTGGAAACGGCCGAAAAAAGAGGTTGATGCAATTATGCGTTTGCTTGGCGAGTATCTTGATGAAAAGATGCCCGAAAACGCAACTGTTCGATTTATTGGTGACAAAACCCCTCTTGATGACAAGCTCAAGAGTAAGATGCTTAAGATTGAGAGCGAAACTGAGGGTTATGATTCGGTTTTGAATGTTGCGATTAACTACGGCTCGCGAGCCGAGCTTTTGAATGCTTATAACAAGCTTTTGTCAGAAGGGAAGACGGATGTTACAGAGGAGGATATAAGCTCCGCGCTCTATACATATCCGTGTCCCGACCCTGATTTGATTGTTCGCACGGGCGGAGATTTGAGAATTTCAAATTTTTTGCTATGGCAGGCGGCGTATTCCGAGCTGTATTTTACAGACACTCTTTGGCCCGATATGAAAAGTGATGATGTTGACCGAGCAATTGAGGCGTTTTATTCCCGCAAGAGAAGGTTTGGCGGTCTTGATAAAAAATAATATAGTTTAACGATTTATTTAAATTTCCTTGAAAGGAATAAACTGATGAAAACAAGAATTATAACAGCGATAGTTGCGCTTGCAATATTTATCCCAATACTTTGGTTCAGTAATACTTGGATTTTTCCGTTCGCAATGGCTTTGTGCGCCGTAATCGGTTGTTGTGAAATGCTTTTTAGTATTGGCTTAAAGAAAAATTGGTTTTTGATTATTCCAATCTCAGCAGCGGCGGTATTTTTCCCGTTTTTTATGAGATATAATTATCTCATGCAACAAAAGTCAATGAGCTATACAATGCCTGATGTATTCAAGCTTTCGATTGGTATTGCATTGATTTTTGCGCTTTATGTGTTTGCTGTTGCGGTTTTCGGTAACAAAAAGCTTGCGGTAACTGACGCTTCTCTTGCATATATGGGATGCCTTTATATAATTTACGGCTTTTCTGCGATTGTATATATTCATGATTACATACATCTTGGAAATTATATTTACCTTTTGACATTTATTTGCGCGTGGCTTACTGATATTTTTGCCTACTTTACGGGTAGGCTATTTGGCAAGAGAAAGCTGATACCCGCAGTGAGCCCCAAGAAAACAGTTGAAGGCGCAATAGGTGGAGTTGTTTTTTGTGTTTTAGGACTTCTTGCTTTTGGACTTATAGTTGAAAAAGTCTTCAATCCGCAGGGAACAACTGATGCGAATTACATTGTTCTTGCGATAAGCGGAGTATTTATCTCGGTTGTTTCGCAAATCGGCGACCTTATTATGTCAGTAATAAAAAGACATTTTGGTATTAAGGATTACGGAAAATTGTTCCCTGGACACGGGGGAATACTTGACCGCTTTGACTCGGTAATTGCCGTTGCGGTTATTCTTGCATTTATTTGTACATACTTTAATCTTTTTGCGCCTATTGTCGCTTGATTTTATTTTTGGAGATTTGGTTTTATGGAAAACAACAATCCTAATATGATAATTCTCGGGTCAACAGGCTCTGTCGGCGAGCAGGCTATCGATGTTGCAAAAAAACTGAATGTTGGCGTTGATGCAATTTCTGCTCACAAGAATGTCAAGCGTGTTGAACAGCAGGCTCGCCTGTTTGGCGTAAAGGCTTGCGCTATGAGTGATTTGACGGCGGCAAAGGATTTAAAGGAACGCCTTTCTGATACAAGCATAAGGGTTTATAGCGGCACTGACGGAATTTGTGAGATGATTGAAAAAACTGATAGCGAAAACCCAAGCGGTCAGATAGTAGAAAACTCAATTGTAGGAGAGGCTGGACTTTTGCCCACGCTCACAACGCTTAAATGCGGAAAGAGATTGGCTCTTGCAAATAAAGAATCGCTCGTAGTCGGCGGTGAGCATGTTATGGCGGCCGCGAGAGAAAGCGGACACGAGATTTTACCCGTTGACAGCGAGCATTGTGCGATTTTTCAATGTCTGCGCGCGGGAAAGTCTAATGAAATTAAAAAAATTATACTTACAGCATCGGGCGGGCCGTTTTTCAATTATTCAAGCGAGGAACTATCACAGGTTACAGTAGAAACTGCTCTTGCACATCCGACTTGGAAAATGGGACCTAAAATTACCATTGATAGCGCAACTCTTATGAATAAAGGCTTTGAGGTGATTGAGGCGGTGCATTTGTTTGGTGTCCGTCCCGAGCAGGTTCAGGTTACAGTTCACCCGGAGAGTATAATTCACTCGGCAGTGGAATATATTGATAATAGCGTTATTGCACAAATGTCGGTGCCTGATATGAGGCATTGTGTACAGTATGCGCTCTCATATCCAAATAGAATAGAGGCGGCAACAAAAGAGCTTGATTTGTTCTCTGTGGGCAATTTGAGATTTGCAAAGCCCGATACCGATAGTTTCCCCTTGCTCAAAGCGGCGTTTGATGCGATAGAGGCCGGCGGAGCATTGCCCGCAGTGCTCAATGCCGCAAACGAGGAAGCTGTTTCGGCTTTTCTTAATCATAAAATCAGATTTGTTGAGATTTTTGAAGTGGTTATCGGCACACTTGAAAAGCTTGATTTTGTTAAAAATATTCACTCGCTTGACGAAATTTTGAATTCTTCTCGTGAGGCAAGAAAAATTGCCGATGATTTGATTTTACAAATATAATTTTTCAATATTAACCGCACGCGGTATGGAGGATTAATGGAAACTCTTTTGTATTTGTTGTTAACACTTGTATTACTCAGTATAATGGTCGTTATCCATGAGCTTGGACATTTTCTTTTTGCCAAGCTTTTTCGTGTTACAATTCTGGAGTTTTCCATAGGAATGGGTCCCGCGCTCTTTACAACAGGTAAGAAAAACAAAAAAACAAAGGACACAGAGGCCCAAGAGCAGCTTAATACAGATGCGCTTTCGGGACTTGAAGCTCACGATAAGACCGTGTTCAGCATAAGAGCTTTTCCAATTGGCGGATATGTAAGCATGGCGGGGGAGGACGAAGCTTCAACCGACGCCAATGCGTTTTGCAACAAACCTGTTTGGAAGAGGTTTTTAATCACTGTTGCGGGTCCGGTTATGAATATCCTGCTTGGAATTATTTGTATGTTTTCTTTAGTCGGACTTGAAAGTGCGCAGACGGGCTATTTGGCATCTAATACAATCTATGGATTTCAAGAAAATTCGATTTCAGATAAATGTGAAAATCCTCTGATGGCAGGCGATACTGTTATTTCTGTTGATGGCGTACGGGTGCATACGGGAAATGAGCTTGTTTATGAGATTATGAATAGCGGATTTGAAGAGGTTGACCTTGTTGTTTTGCGCGACGGAAAAGAGCTCGAGCTTGAAGATGTAACATTCCCGACAGTTGTCGAAAGCGGGACAAAATTCGGTGATTACGATTTTATAATGTTATCCGAAAAAGCGACCTTCGGAACAATAATAAAGCACTCGGTTTTCCGTTCCTTCTCAACTGTCAAGGTTATAATTGACAGTCTTGTAGATTTGATTGGCGGTAGGTACGGAGCAGAAGCGGTTTCAGGCCCTATCGGTATGGCGGGTGCTGTTGGTGAAGCAACAAAAAGCGGAGCAAATTCGCTGCTTTATCTCTTCACCTTAATTACAATGAATTTGGGCGTCTTTAATTTGCTTCCTTTTCCTGCGCTTGACGGCGGAAGGCTGATATTCCTGATTATCGAAATGATCAGACGCAAGCCTGTAAAAAAGGAAATCGAGGGAGCAATTAACACGGCTGGAATTATGTTGCTTATGGCACTTATGCTGTTTGTAACATTCAAGGATATTTTTAATCTGTTCTAAACAGGATTTATAAAAGGTTTGGGGATTTTTTATGATTTACAATAAAATCAGACGCAAAACAAAGGAAATATCAATAGGCAAAGTTAAAATCGGCGGAGAAAATAAGCTTGCAATTCAATCTATGACCAATACCGATACAAAGGACGCGGAGGCAACTATTGAGCAAATAAAAAGGTTGTCTTCGGCAGGCTGTGATATTGTAAGGATTACAGTTCCCGATGAAGGGGCGGCTGAAACTATTAAAATTATTAAAGAGAACGGAATAAACACACCAATTGTTGCCGATATACATTTTGATTACCGCGCTGCACTTAAATCCGCAGAATACGGTGTTGATAAAATTCGAATTAATCCCGGAAACATTGGCGACGAGGATAGAGTGCGCGCAGTAGTTGATGCTTGTAAGAGAAGAAATATTCCAATTCGTATCGGAGTTAATAGCGGCTCTGTTGAAAAGCATATCCTTGAAAAATACGGCTCTCCAACACCCGAAGCTCTTTGCGAGAGCGCTATGTATCACGCGTCAATTCTTGAAAAATATGATTTTTACGACACGGCGATTTCGATTAAATCGTCAGATGTTGCCACTATGATTGCGGCAAACAGACTTGTCGCAGAACGGTGCGATTATCCGATACATATCGGTGTAACTGAGGCGGGCGGTGAGAAAAGAGGAACTATTAAGGGCGCGATAGGCATAGGCTCGCTTCTATGTGACGGAATTGGCGATACTTTTCGCGTTTCTCTGACTGAGGACCCCGTCAAAGAGGTTTTGGCTGCTAAAGATTTGCTCTGCGCCTTGAACATTGAAGGACAAAGCGGAATGAATATCGTAAGCTGTCCCACCTGCGGAAGAACAAAAATTGATTTGATTTCGCTTTTGCATAAGTTTGAGGATGCTGTGCGCGACGAAGGCTTGCTTGACATTCCCGTGACTGTCGCCATAATGGGTTGTGTTGTAAACGGCCCGGGAGAAGCGAGAGAGGCAGATCTCGGAATTGCGGGAGGCCATGGTGAGGCTCTGCTCTTTAAAAAAGGACAACCCTGTGGGAAGGTTGCCGAAGCTGATATTATATCAGCACTTATTAAGGAAATTAAAACATACAACGAAAAAAATTAAGGAAAGTGTCTTGCAAAGATGGCTAAAACATTTTTACAGATTTTTGAAAAATACACGGCAAGTGAAAAGGATGCAAAAATTTTAAGCACTGCCGAGGATATAAAAATTCAAGCCGATAGAGAAAACCGAATAATACAAGCCTCTGCAAAGTTCAATAAGCTTATAGAGAAAGAGGACTTATACCGTATAGAGCGTGAAATCGCGAAGGCGTATAATTTATCTTGGGTTAAAATTATGCCACACTATCCAAGTGAGCTTTTTGATAGTGATTATATTCCGGAGCTTTTGCGAGAAACAGAAAATGTTGGCATTGTAGCGAGAGGTTTTTTCTCAAAATACCGCTACCGGTTGGACGCGGGAACATTGACAATTGAAATTCCATTCTCTGCCGACGGTGTCAGCTTGCTTTGTGATGCAAGAACTCCAGAGGTTATAGAGGCGATTATAAGGTCGGAATTTTCTATTAACATAAAGGTTAATATCATACATACAAACGATGAGATATTTTTGGCAAGTAATAATTCTCTCGACCGCACGCTTGAAGAATTTGACAAGAGAATGGCGGCTGAGGCTCGCGCATACGAGCAGAGAAGCAAAGCAATAGCTGACGGTCAGATGACAGAGGAGATTTTGCCGAGAAAAACATCAATATTTGATACAGAGGCAAAGCCTGTTACAGATAATGGAACTTGCCAAATCGGCACAAGCAAATTTGATATATCTGCTCCTGATTATGTTTATGGCAGTGAGTTTGCTATAGCTCCAATCTCAATAGCGACAATAGACCAGCCCCAGAGAAATATTGTAATTGTCGGCACAGTGTTTGATTATTCGCAGGAGCCGTCTCGTTCAGGAGATAAGATGAATATTTCCTTCTCAGTCACAGACGGAAACTCGTCTATTGAGGTTAAGTGCTTTGCAACCCTTGAGGACGCAGACGATATTTCAGCAAATGTAAAAAATGGCTCTGTGATTGCCTTGAATGGATATACAAAGAGGGAGATCCGTAAAGACAAAACAGAGGGGCCTGAGCTTATATTTTATTTTAGCGACATTGCGAAAATTAAAAAGGTTGTCAGAGCTGACAATGCGCCCGTCAAGCGTGTTGAGCTTCATTTGCATACCAATATGTCGCATATGGATGCGCTTATTCCACCATCAGAGGCGGTTAAGCAGGCAAAGGCTTGGGGGCATCCCGCTGTCGCTATAACCGACCACGGTACAGTTCAAGGCTATCAGGATGCCATGCTTGCGTCTGAAAAAATAGGTCAAAAGGTTATTTACGGCGTTGAAGCCTATTTTGTAAACGATACCGCAGGTGCGCTTTATGGAGCATATGGTGGTGAGTTTGATGACGAAACAGTTGTTTTTGATATTGAAACAACAGGTCTATCGGTACAGAATTGCAAAATTACCGAGATTGGCGCCGTTAAAATTAAAAACGGCAAGGTAATTGATACATTCAATACATTTGTAAACCCTGAGGTGCCTATTCCTGCCGAAATTGTTGAGCTTACCTCAATTACTGATGAAATGGTCAATGATGCGCCTAAGGTTAGGGAAGCCCTTGAATTGTTCTTTGCATTTATCGGTGACGAAAGCACTCGTAATAAAGTATTGCTTGTCGCTCATAATGCTGATTTTGATACGGGCTTTATAAGATATGCCGCAAAGGAATGCGGACTTGAATTTGGTAACCCATATCTTGATACTGTTGCCTTGTCGCGTTATTTAAATCCCGAATTAAAAAAGCATAAGCTTGATGTGCTTGCACAGTTTTATAATCTCGGAGAGTTCAATCATCACCGTGCTTGTGATGACGCTGCTATGCTTGCAGCAATTTATTTCAAGATGATTGCAAGTATGAAGGAGCGTGATGTCAAGAGCTTTGCGCAGCTTAAGCGTGATATGAGCGCAAATTCCAACCCTCTGACACTCAAGCCGTATCATCAGATAATACTTGTTAAGAATAAGATCGGTCTTAAAAATCTGTACAAGCTTATTTCTTACGGATTTTTGAAATATTATAAAAGACATCCGCGCATTCCTAAAACCGAGCTTGAAAAGCATAGAGAGGGGCTTATAATTGGCTCTGCCTGCGAGGCGGGAGAGCTATTCACGGCAATTCTTGAAAACAAGCCTGAGGCGGAGATTGAGGAAATCGTAAATTTCTACGACTACCTTGAAATTCAACCTATTTCCAATAACGGCTTTCTGATTGCCGAGGACAAGGCCCGTGATGAAGAGGACTTGCGCAATCTTAACCGCAAAATCGTTGAGCTTGGTGAAAAATACAACAAGATTGTTGTTGCTACCTGTGACGCGCACTTTCTCAATGACGAGGACGAGCTTTACAGAAAGATTTTGCTTGCGGGACAAAAGTATAAGGATTTTGACCGCGATGCGCATATTTATTATCGCACGACCGAAGAAATGCTTGAAGAGTTCGCGTATCTTGGTAAAGAAAAGGCTTATGAGGTAGTTGTTACAAACACAAACCTTATAAACGATATGATTGAAAGTGATATTCGTCCTTTCCCCAAAGGCACTTTTACTCCCGAAATGGAGGGAGCAGAGGAGGATTTAACGCGCATTTGCTATGAAAGGGCAAAATCAATGTATGGCGACCCTTTGCCGGAGCTTGTTGAGAACAGACTAAACAAGGAGCTTACCTCAATTATTAAGAATGGCTTTGCCGTGCTTTATATGATTGCTCAAAAGCTTGTTTGGTATAGCGAAAGTCAAGGGTACCTTGTAGGCTCTCGTGGCTCAGTCGGTTCATCGTTTGTAGCGTCTATGGCGGGAATTTCGGAGGTTAATCCTCTGCCGCCGCATTATTGGTGCCCTAAATGCCAATATAGTGATTTTTCCAATCCCGATAAGGTTGGATCGGGCTTTGACCTGCCCGATAAAAACTGTCCTGTTTGCGGGACAAAGCTGAATGCAGACGGTCATCATATTCCTTTCGAAACATTTCTTGGCTTCCACGGCGATAAGTCTCCCGATATTGACTTGAACTTCTCCGGCGAGGTGCAGGGAAGAGTTCACAAATACACAGAGGAATTATTCGGAGCTGAAAACGTATTCCGCGCGGGAACAATCGGTACTCTTGCCGATAAAACTGCTTACGGATATGTTATGAAATACCTTGAGGAAAAGGGAATTAGCCTTCCTCGCGCTGAGGTAAACCGAATTGTATCAAAATGTGTCGGCGTTAAGCGTTCAACAGGACAGCATCCCGGTGGCATTGTCGTTGTGCCGAAGCAGTATGAAATATATGATTTCTGCCCGGTTCAACACCCTGCCGACGACCCGAACTCCGACATAGTTACAACCCACTTTACATTTGAATATTTGCACGACACTTTGCTTAAGCTTGATGAGCTTGGGCACGATATGCCGACAAAGTACAAGTATCTTGAAAAATATTCAAACACAAGCGTTATGGATGTTGCTATGAACGACAAATCGGTTTATGAATTGTTCCTTTCAACAAAGCCTCTCGGTGTTTCGCCCGAAGATATAAACTCTAAAATCGGTACATTTGGACTCCCCGAATTTGGAACTAAATTCGTTATGGGAATGGTTGAAGAGGCAAAGCCAAAATCCTTTTCTGACCTTTTGCAGATTTCGGGCCTTTCACACGGAACAGACGTATGGCTTGGAAATGCACAAGAGCTTATTAAAGAAGGTATTTGCGATATTTCAAAGGTTATCGGTTGTCGTGATAACATAATGAACGACCTGATTGCATATGGTGTTGAAAATTCGCTGTCGTTTAAGATAATGGAAGCAGTACGAAAGGGCAAGGGACTTACGCCCGAATTTGAGGCAGCTATGAGAGAGGCTAATGTACCCGAGTGGTACATCGACTCCTGTAAAAAAATCAAATATATGTTCCCGAAGGCGCATGCCGCAGCTTATGTAATGTCGGCAATTCGTCTTGGCTGGTACAAGGTTCACAAGCCGCTTGCATTTTATTGCGCTATGTTCACGGTTGCCCCGGGCGGCTTTGACGCCGAAATAGTAATGGGCGGAAGAAGCAAGGTCAGGGCGACTATTAAAGAAATTGAAAAACGAATTAACTCAAAGGAAGCAACGCCTAAAGAGAAGGACAGTCTTCCTTCGCTCCAGCTGATTAACGAGGCTATGGCAAGAGGAATTAAGTTTTTACCGATCAATATTATTAAGTCTGAGGCGTCGGCATTTATTCCTGAAAATAATTCAATCCGTATGCCATTCTCGGCACTTGGAGGTCTTGGTGAGAACGCGGCGGCAAATATTGTAGCGGCGAGAGAGGAAGAAATGTTCTTCTCGGTTGAGGATTTGCAAATCAGAGCAAAGCTTTCAAAAACTGTTATTGATACCTTGCGCAAAAACCGTGTTCTTGAAGGACTTGACGAAACCGACCAGCTTTCATTCTTTTAAACATTTAAAAATAAATATAAAAAAGCCCGACAAATGTCGGGCTTTAAATTTTTACGAAACCTTATTCAAGGAATTGATACCGCACTCAAAAAATGCATCCTTGTTTATAACTGTATGCTGAGGTATATCAATGTAATTTATTGAAACACAGTATGCAAAAGCATATTCGTCAATGTATTCAAGCTTTTTTGGAAGATTGATTTGTCGGAGGGAGGTGCAGGCGTAAAAGACACCGTTCTCTATTAGCTTTAAGCTTTCGGGAAGATTGGCTTTGACCAAGCTTCTGCAACCCTCAAATGCTGAAGCTCCGATTTTTAAAGCTGTCTTTGGAATTTCAATTGAATTGAGGTTGGGGCAATAGGCAAAGGCCTTCTCTCCAATATAAGATAAATTTTTTCCAAGATTTACTTGATTTAATTTATCACAACCCATAAATGCTCGGCTGTCAATGCTTATAACTGAGTTAAGCTCAATTCTTTCAAGATTTGGACACCAAGCGAAAGCGGAATTACCAATGAATACAACCGATTTTGGCAGGGAAACACTCTTTATTTGATTGCAACGGATAAAAGCCTCATCAGCAATGCCGACGATTTTTAAACCATTTTCATTTAATCGAGGAATAACTAAATTTTCATCACGGCAGTTACCGATACCGCAAATGATAATTTCGTTTTTTTCGGTAGCTTTGTATTCAAAGCCATATGAAAATAAGCTTTTCAAATCAAGCGCCTCCTTCCAAAATTTTTATACGACACAAAAATTCCTTGTTATACGCATATATAGATTTTACACCAAAAACGACCTTTTGTCAACCCCATTCGCATAATTTAGGCACATTTTAGCTGTTTTTTAGGCATTTTGTGCAGTCAAATCCTACGATACATAGGAATTTTATTCCAAAAAATAAAGAAATATGCAAAAGTAATTTTTAACCTTATATTTATTAACTATTTATTAATTATTTTCTGCTAAAATAAAGTTAATGGTTTAAATGGAGGCTTTTATTATGAAAACAACGGTTGAAATTAAAAAGCTTGATGAAAGGGCAATAGTGCCAAGCTACGGTACTGAGTTTTCAGCGGGGGCGGATATTTATGCTCTTTGCGATGAGAAAATAACTATCAATCCGCACGAAACTTGCCTTATACACACGGGTATTTCTATGTCTATCCCGAATGGACTTGTAGGACTTGTGTTTGCAAGAAGCGGAATGGCGACAAAGCGCTCTTTAGCACCCGCTAACAAGGTTGGTGTAATTGATAGTGATTATCGAGGCGAGGTAATGGTTGCACTTCATAATCACGGAGATGCTCCTCAAACGATAGAGCAAGGCGACAGAATAGCGCAGATTTCTTTTGTTCCGTACTATACAGCCGAGTTTTTGGTTGTAGATGAGCTTGACAAAACTGTTCGCGGTAGCGGCGGATTTGGCTCTACGGGGATAAAATAATTTTAATTGTTTTTTTGTAAAAAGCTTATAATTGTATTTATTTGTAAAGAATGAGAGGGTTAAGTATTATGACAAAAATTGATATATTTTCAGGTTTTTTAGGCGCGGGCAAAACAACGCTTATAAAAAAGCTGATTGAAGAAGCATATAAGGGCGAAAAAATTGTTCTTATCGAAAATGAGTTTGGTGAGATTGGAATTGACGGCGGTTTTCTTGCTGAGGCGGGAATTCAGATTAACGAAATGAATTCAGGTTGTATTTGCTGTTCGCTGGTAGGGGATTTTGCAGAGGCGCTTCAAAAGGTTATTTCTGAATATGCGCCTGACAGGATTTTAATTGAGCCTTCGGGTGTTGGTAAGCTCTCTGATGTAATCAAAGCAGTTCAAGGAGCAAATACACAGGGTGCAGAGCTTAATGGCTTTACAACAATTGTTGATGCTAACAAGTGTAAAATGCATATGAAGAATTTTGGTGAGTTCTTTAATGACCAGATTGAAAATGCAGGCTGTATAGTATTAAGTCATACAAGCAATATTTCTGACAGTAAAGTCAAGGATTGCGTAGAGCTTTTAAAGGAGCATAACAGTACTGCTGTAATTGTAACAACACCTTGGGAGAAGCTTTCGGGCGAGCAATTGATTGAGGCTATGGAAAGAAAATCAACTCTTGAGGCAGAGCTCAAAAGACTTGCGGAGCAAGCCGAAGAAGAACACGAGCACCACCACGACGGCGAGTGCTGTCACCACGACCACGAGCATCATCACGATGGTGAATGCTGTCACCACGACCACGAGCATCATCACGACGGCGAGTGCTGTCACCACGACCACGAGCATCATCACGATGGCGAGTGCTGTCACCACGACCACGAGCATCACCACGATGGCGAGTGCTGTCGCCACGACCATAAGCATCATCATCACGCCGATGATGTCTTTACAAGTCACGGAGCTGAAACAACCCAAAAATTTAATGCAGACGAATTAAAGGCTGTTTTGGATAGCTTTACAGACGAGGATAAATACGGAATTATTTTGCGTGCAAAGGGAATTGTTGAGTCAGATGACGGACGCTGGATCCACTTTGATTATATTCCCGGTGAAACAGACATCCGTTACGGCTCGGCAGGTATTATAGGCAGACTTTGTGTAATCGGCTCAAAGCTTAACAGCTCTGCAGTAGCAGAGGCTCTTGGCGTTAATTTTTAATTGAGAGGTATATAAATGGCAACACCGAATATTCCCGTATATCTTTTTACGGGCTTTCTTGAAGGCGGTAAAACACATATAATTCAAGAATCCATGTGTGACGAAAGATTCAACACGGGTGAAAAAACCTTGATAATACTTTGCGAAGAGGGAATAGAAGAGCTTGACATTTCAATGTTCAGCGGAAAGAATGTTTATCTTGCCAACATTGAAAACGAGAGCGACCTTACTCCCGAGATGCTTGACAATTGCCGTGCGGGACATAAAATTGACCGCGTAATCATTGAATACAACGGTATGTGGCAGTTGAGCTCACTTTATAATAATCTTCCTGAAGGTTGGTTTATATTCCAAAATATGATGTTTGCGGACGCGAACACATTTATGACCTATAACCAAAATATGCGAAGCCTTATGTTTGATAAGCTTATGTCCTGCGAGATGATAGTTCTCAACAGAACACCTGCTAACATCGACAAGGAAGAAATACACAAAATTGTACGCGGAGTTTCCCGCCGAGCAACAATCACCTATGATTATCCCGACGGTCACGTTGAATATGATGAGATTGAAGACCCTCTGCCTTTTGATATCAATGCGCCCGTTGTTAAGATTGAAGATGATGACTATGCGCTTTGGTACAGAGATTTAAGCGAAGAGATTGAAAAATACGACGGTAAAACTGTAAAATTCAAGGGTATCGTAGCACGCGATGTCAAGCTTGGAAAGGATGCACTCATTATTGGCAGACATGTGATGACCTGTTGTGTTGAGGATATAGCATACAATGGTCTTGTTTGTAAATTCAAATCATCAGTAGGATATAAGACTCGCGATTGGATTTATGTTGAGGGCAAGATAAAGATTGAGAAAAACAAGCTTTACGGACGGCCGGGCCCCGTGATTTATGCGGAAAGCTCTGCTTATACTGACAAGCCGGAGAAGGAAGTTGCTACTTTTTATTAATTAATAAGGGTATAAATTATGACAGACAATCAAGCTTTAAAAATACCTCGGGCAAAAGAAGAAAGAAACATGGGAATTGAGCTTTTTCGCGTTTTTTCAATGGTTCTTGTGGTAATGCTTCATGTTCTCGGTCACGGCGGTGTTTATAGTCATACCGATTTTTTGAGCGATAATTACAAGGTTGCTTGGTTTTTAGAAACGCTTGCATACTGCTCGGTCAATTGCTACGCATTGATTTCGGGTTATGCTAATATTAAAGCTAACTTTAAATTCAGACGAATTGTGTACCTTTGGCTTGAGGTTGTTGTCCTGAATGTAGGATTAAGCGCGGTTATGCATTGGTTTGTCTCAACGGCTGAGGTAACCACAGATTATTGGCTTCGCGCCTTTTTTCCGTTAACTAAAAGGGCGTTTTGGTATTTTTGCGCGTATTTCTTTATGTTTCCTTTGATACCTGTTTTGAACAAGGGAATACAGTCGCTCAAAAAATATCAGCATATAATTATTATCCTTATGCTTCAATTGCCAACAGTTTTCAGGATTATAGTTAAAAAAGACAATTATAGTCTTGGTAGCGGATATTCTGCATATTGGTTGATTTGTCTTTATGTAATAGGTGCATATTTCAGACTTTACGGAGCGCCAAAATGGGCAAAATGGTTTGTTACATTGCCGACATTTTTTATTGCCACCTTTGCCGCGTGGGGACATAAAATCGGAATTGAAACAAAATATGCAGAGGGACTTATAACAAAGGACAGTGAGCTTTACTCTAACAGAGGCTTGCTTATTAGCTATATATCTCCATGTATGGTCATAATGGCAGTTTCTCTTATGCTCTTTTTTATGAATATAAAGATTAAGGGAAGAGTAAGTAAATCTATTGTGTCAAATCTGGGAAAAGCGACCTTTGGTGTATTTATTCTTCATGTAGGGGCGGCATTTTGGTTTTATAAGGACTTTTGGAAGCAGTTTAATGCATATGCCGATTATCCTGCTCCTAAAATGGTCTTGTGTGTCATTGGAGCAACGCTTGCTATTTACCTTGTCGCATCTGTTATCTCTCTTGCGAGAATATATTTGTTCAAGCTTCTTAAAATACACAAGGCAGTTGATTATATTGCCGATTTTTCCCTTAAGAAAAATGAAAAATATAAACAGAAAAATAAATAAACTTAACAACGGCGTTTTGATTAAACGCCGTTGTTTTCATAATTCCCTAAAATGTTGTAACACAAGCTATTTTTCGACATAGAATGATATTGAAGAAAGCCTCCTAAGTTTAGGTCTGAGCTTTCTGACAAACACAAAACATATAGGGGGAAATATTTATGCAAGATAACAGATTTTCGTGCGGCCCCGGCATAGGCAAGGAAACTGTTTGTATAGAAGCTAACAGGATACTTGACTCTTGCAGGGACCGTGACTGTTTTGAAAACGTAAAGGTGTTCTTGACTGACTTAGGAAAGGAAATAATTGAACACACAAGTGCTGTCAGAGTTAAAAACGCTTGTATTGCACAAACGCAAATTAGCCTTGACCCTGTACAGTTTAATCGCGGATTTTATTCTGTAAACATCAGATTTTATGTAAAGCTTACCTTTGAGGCTTGTATCGGCAACGGCCGTTCACAAGAATTTGAAGGTATAGCAGTTCTTGATAAGAGAGTAATTCTTTACGGCGGCGAGTGCAATGTAAATATCTTCCGCAGCAACGGAGATTTTGCTGATTTCTGTTCTCGTATAGAGCCTTGCTGCAAGGAAAAGAATGTTCCTACTGCTGTTGTAGAGGTTGTTGAGCCTATAGTTCTCGGTGTAAATATCTTAGAGAATGCAAACGACAATTGTTGCTGCTGTTGCTGCTGTCACGATATTCCTGAAACGATTGCTAACACCTTGCACGGCAATCTTTACTACGATGATGACGATAACGGCAGATACTTGGCTGTTTCTCTCGGAATTTTCTCGGTAATAAGAATTATTCGTCCGGGTCAATATTTAGTAAATGCAACTGAGTATATCATTCCCGACAAGGAGTGCCTGTCGCCCTCTAATGACGACCCCTGCAGCGTATTTCGCTCAATGGCGTTTCCGACATCTGAATTCGGATGTGCAGTACCCTTACACGAAAAGAATACAGGCGGTAAATGCGGCTGCTAATCCTTATAAAGAATAAAAAACAGCTTTTTGCATCATTGATGCAAAAAGCTGTTTTTTTATGTTAATAATTAATTTTGGAATTCGTCTGTAACCTTCGCGATAACCTCAGGACCTGTAGATGGTACAGGGAAGCCGATATCAGCAGGCTTAGCCCACTCGATAGCATTCTTAATAATGCGCTGAACATAAGGATTATAGTAAGAAGGACAGCTTTCGTGACCGGGCTGGAAGTAGAATACCTTTCCAAGTCCGCGCAAGAAGCAGCAACCGCTTCTGAAAATATGACCGTCTTCAAACCAACCGCCGAAAACAAGCGCGTCGGGCTGAGGAATATAGAAGGGCTCAGAATAAAGCTCCTCGTCTTCAATGATAAAGTGCTCAGGAATTCCTGCGGCAATAGGGTGAGAGGGCATCATGTTCCAGATAACTTCCTTTTGGTTGCGTCCCCAAGAAAGATTTGCTGTTGCGCCAATAATTTGCTTAAATGGCTTTGACCAGTGACCTGAGTGGAGAACTACCATTCCCATTTTGCCATCGTAAACTCTTCTGCGGATTTTTTCAACAAGGTTGTCATCAACCTCACGGTGAGCCAAATGGCCCCACCACAAAAGCACATCAGTTTTGTTTAAAAGCTCATCGGGCAAGCCCTGCTGAGGGTCGTCAAGAGCTGCTAATGTGATGTCAAGATTTTCATCAACGGAAAGGAAATCTTTAATATAGGCATGAATTCCATCAGGGTACCATCTTTTGCACTCTTCTTCAGTTCTTTCGTGTCTGTATTCGTTCCAGATAACGACATTTAACTTTTTAGACATTTTACAAATCCTCCTTGTAAATTAATATAGTCTATAAATTTATTATACAATAATTAATTAATCAAATCAAGACATATTTGTTAATTTTTAATAATTATTTAAGACAAATATTGCTATTTTGTATTATTTATGAGCCGACAAATTCACGGTATCTGAGGGGGGAATATCCTGTGCGTTTTTTAAAGATTCGGGAAAAGTAATTTGCGTCATCAAAGCCGACGGCACCGGCTATTCTTGAGCAAGACATTGAGCTTTCGGCAAGAAGTCTTTTGGCTTCTTCAATTCGCAAATCAATAAGGTATTGAATGATAGATTTACCCATATGCTTTCGAAATTCGCTCTCGCAATATGCGGCAGAAAAATAAGTCAGTTCGCTAATTTCCTGCAAGGTGATTTTTTCTCTGTAATGGTAGGCAAGATAAGAGGAGATAAGAGTGGACAGAGAAGAGTTTGATTTTTCAGCCAAATTGTCTGAAATTTGCATAATCAATGCCGATAAGACCATAGAAAGCTTCTGCCGGTGTATTTGCGGAGTTGGCTTAGAATATATACTGTCAAAGTAGTTTATTAAAATTTTCAACTCGTTATTTATGCATCCGCGAGAGAGTATTTCAAGCGGTAAATTTTCGTCAGAGTGAAAGTTTATACTGACATAGTCATTGGTACCTGCTGACATTTCGCGCCGTCTGATGCTGCCTGAGGAAATATATATTATATCTCCGCTTGTCATAATATATTTTTCGTCGTTGACATAGTATGTCATCTCGCCGCTTAACAAAATTGTTAATTCGTGAAACTTGATGATGTGACGCTCGATTTTACTTTGACTGTTGAACTTGTTGTGTGTGTAGTAGGTAATTGCTTCTATCATATTAAAGACTCTCCCTTAGTATAATATTGTGCTAAAAACAGGGCATTTATTATAGATTGTCCATTGAAAAAACATCAAAAAATGCTATAATTATTATATCACGGCAATTATAATTTGTCAACACTCATAGGAGGTAATTTTTATATGAAAATGACTTTTCGCTGGTATGGTGAAAACGACCCCGTAACATTGCAAAAAATACAGCAAATTCCAACTATGACGGGAATTGTATCTGCTATTTACAATGTGCCTGTCGGTGAGGTTTGGCCCGAAGACAGAATTGCATCTATTAAGGCTCAGGCAAATCAGCACAATCTTGAATTTGAGGTTGTTGAAAGCGTGCCCGTTCACGAGGAAATCAAGCTTGGCGGAAAAGACGCCAATCGCTTAATTGATAACTATTGTGAGAACATTCGCCGTCTTGGTAAAGCGGGTGTTAAGTGTATTTGCTATAACTTTATGCCTGTTTTTGACTGGCTTCGCAGTGAGCTTGAAAGGCCTGCAATTGACGGCTCAAACAGCTTAGCGTATGATGAGAAAACGGTTCTTTCAATGAATCCTCTCAAAGAGGGACTTTCTTTGCCAGGCTGGGATGAAAGCTATTCTAAGGACGAGCTTGTAGGACTTCTTAAAAGATATGAGAATGTTGACGAGAAGAAGCTTTTTGATAACCTGAGAACCTTCCTCGAAGCAATTATTCCCGTAGCTCACGAAAGCGGAGTAAATATGGCAATTCATCCGGATGACCCGCCGTGGGGAATTTTTGGGCTTCCCAGAATTATTACCGGTGAGAAAACTATCTCGGAGTTTTTAAAGATTGTTGATATGCCTGAGAACGGCTTGACCTTCTGCACGGGCTCTCTCGGCGCCAATCCCGAAAATGACCTTATTGGTATGGCTGAGAAATTTGCAGATAGAATTCATTTTGCTCACATCAGAAATGTTCAATATACAGGTGAGAGAAAGTTCCATGAGGTTGCTCATCCTACCGATTGCGGCTCTCTCGATATTTACGGAATAGTAAAAGCTTTACACGACAATGGATTTAAGGGTTATATGCGTCCTGACCACGGAAGAATGATTTGGGGTGAGATGGGAAGATACGGATATGGCCTTTACGACCGTGCACTCGGTGCCGTTTATCTTTCGGGACTTTGGGAAGCCATTGAAAAGCAAAGCAAATAATTAAAGGAAAAGGTGTTTAATATGAATAAGGTATGTGTTGTAACAGGCGCAGGCGGCATTCTTTGCGCTGAATTTGCAAAGGAAATGTCAAAGAACGGGTATGCCGTTGCTTTGCTTGATATAAATGAAGAAGCGGCAAAAATCGTTGCCGACGAAATTTGCGCTTGCGGTGGACTTGCAAAGGCTTATAAGACTAATGTTCTTGATAAGGCTTGTATTGAAGATGTACACCAAAAGGTTCTTGCAGAGCTTGGTAAATGCTCGGTTTTAATAAACGGAGCGGGTGGAAATAGCCCCAAGGCTACAACTGCACACGAGTATTTTGAAAAGGGCGATGAAAATCGTGACGATATTCTCACATTCTTCAATCTTGATAAAGCAGGATTTGATTTTGTATTTGACCTTAATATCAAGGGAGTTCTTCTTCCTACACAGGTTTTTGCCGCAGATATGATAGGCGAAGAGGGCTGTTCTATTATAAATATTTCTTCAATGAATGCCTATACACCTTTGACAAAAATACCTGCTTATAGCTCCGCAAAGGCGGCAGTTTCTAACTTTACACAGTGGCTGGCAGTTCATTTTGCAAAAGAGGGAATCAGAGTAAATGCAATTGCTCCGGGATTTTTCTCAACAAATCAAAACAAGGCATTGCTTTGGAATGAGGACGGAACACCAACAGCAAGAACAAACAAAATTCTGAGTGCTACACCTATGGGTCGCTTTGGAGAACCGGAGGAGCTGCTTGGCGTGTTAAAATTCCTCGCAGACCCAACAGCCTCATCGTTTGTAACCGGGACGGTCATTCCTGTTGACGGTGGATTTTCTGCATACTCAGGTGTATAAAATATAATTATATTATTCTAAATTTTTCATAAGCAAAGTTTCACCCACTCCTGCAGGAGTGGGTGTTTTTAGTAGATATTACTTTAGAAGGGTAGAATGAAATTGTTCCTATTTTGCCAAAAACAATTAATAGACTATTAAATCCGCACAAAAACGGGACGGATTTTTTGAAGTGAAATTATAATTAAATATTGATTTGTTAAACAAATTATGCTATAATAACTATTAATGGAATAATATTGGTTGCCGTAAAATGCGCGGCTTTAAAATGAATTCTCAAATTTAAATAAAAGAGAGAACAACTTTGAGCGATACACATAATTATACAAAATCAAAATTTTGTATAATTCGGGATGTGGGAAATTGGCTGTTTGAAGGGTTTATTGCCATTTAGGCATAAATTATCTCTAGATAACCCTTTATGAGTTGTGATTAATTATCTTCTTCGTTATGATATTTTTTTCTTGTGGCTTCGCCTCCGCGCAAATGTCTTTCCTGCTTGTTTTTTTCAAGAACGCTTTTTACATCGAGATACAATGATTTGTTTATACTTTTTAGTGTTTGTGTAACATCTTTATGTACTGTGCTTTTGCTTATTCCAAATCTTGATGCTGTTGCGCGTACGGTTGTGTTATTCTCAACTATGTATAACCCTAATATTACGCACCGCTCCTTACCGGATGATAAATACATCATTGTCGTTACCTCTTTACAATATTATTAAAAAGTGCTATAATAATGTATATGTCAGCTTTTAACAATATATTAGTAAAATTTATTCTACTTGCGGAGTTTATTTATGTCTGATTATAATTGTCCCGATAATTTTGATGTTTTTGAAGGTATGACCTCGATTTCTGCCTTGATTAAGTCAATAAATGAGCTTAGTAGTAGCCGCAGAATTATTAAGGTTCTTTATGATAAATCACGAGCTAAGCAAAAGGAGCGAGAGTTAAATTTCTTGCTTTACACATCAAAAATGCTTGATTTTCCCTTAGTTCCTGTCAATTCTGAGGAAATTGATGCTCTATGCTCGGGAAATACCCACGGTGGCATAATTGCTCTTTGTACGAAACGACAGTTCCCTAGCCTGAATGTTAATTTTTTAACAAACGGGAATTTTTATGCATTGATTGACGGAATTGAGGACCCTTATAACTTTGGATACTCTGTTCGTTCATTATATGCGGCCGGTGTTGACGGGATTGTCCTTCCTCCTCGAAATTGGATGGACTACTCTGGAACTGTTGCTCGTTCATCTGCAGGAACAAGTGAGCTTTGCAATATATGCTTTTCAGAAACACTTGATGCCGTGAAAACCTTTAAGGAGCATGGCTTTCAAATTGTTTGTGCGGGTATTCGTAATTCAATTTCTGTATATGATTATGATTTCACTAAACCGTTTTTATTGGTTGTAGGCGGAGAGAAACGGGGTATTTCAAGTAAGATTTTAGAGCTTGCCGATAGTGTTATCCGCATAGAATACGGGCGCGAATTTATGGGTTCACTTCCCTCTGCTTCGGCTGTTTCTGTGATTGCGTTTGAAGCATCAAGACAAATAAAGCTCAAAACTCTTTAAATTTAACAAAAAAGTCGTTATTTGTTGAATTAATGTATAATTTATTATTATATAATGTTAATATATCATCATAAAATGGGGTCTTATTATGCGAAAAAAAATTGCTTTTATTGGTGTTGGTAATATGGCAACTGCCATTATAAATGGTTTAATTTCAAATAAAAATGAAAATTCAATTGATATTTCTGATATCGTTTTGTTTGACAAAAACCCTTCGCAAACCGAAGAATTTCAGAAAATGGGCGCACTTACAGCTTCTTCTGTTGAGGATGCCGCGAGCAAAGCAGACTGTATTATGCTTTGTGTAAAGCCCCAAAATTTTGAAGAGGTTCTTCCCTCTTTGGCAAAGGTGGAAAATGCTTCGGAGAAGCTTTATATAACTATTGCCGCAGGAATTAAAACTGATGCAGTGTCTGATGCTATTGGCAGCGCGGCTGTGGTCAGAGTTCTTCCCAATACACCTATTTTCATAGGCAAGGGCGTTAGTGCTATCTGCAAAAACGAACAGGTATCCGATAGTGATTTTATGTTTGCGTGCGGGATTTTTTCATTATCAAGCCGAGTTATTGCAATTGATGAGAGCGAAATGAACAGGATTATCAGCGTTACATCATCATCACCTGCTTATGTTTTTTTACTCATAAAATCAATGCTTGACGGAGCTATTTCACAAGGCTTGTTAAAGTCTGAGGGCTCTCTGGGCGGTCTTGACCAAAATGAATTGATTGACTGTATTTGCGACACTATTATCGGTTCTGCCGAGCTTATGAAATCAAGCATAAAGACGCCTGATGAGCAGATTAAAACCGTTGCTTCCAAGGGCGGAACGACCGAAAGAGCGCTTTCTGTTCTTGCTGATTATGAATTTTCGAAGGCCGTTGTATTGGCTATGGAAAAATGCACTGAGCGTGCAGATGAGCTTGGTAAATAATGTGATTTTGGATTGATATAAATGTGTAATTACATAGATAAAGAGGAATTATAAATTGGAAAACAAATCAAAATTTAAGCTTTTTAATCTTAATAAAGACGGCGCGGGAGTCGAGCCGGGTGAGGATACTACACCGAATTTGAAATTCTTTTTCAAGCAGCTCGGGCGTAAGTTTTCTAAAATATTATCGCTCAATATTTTAACTGTGTTTCAGATTTTACCGTTGGTAATTTGCCTGTATTTGTATTTTATGGCGTCGCCGACGACTCCCACTCTTATTCACCCCGAATATTCAGCTTTGTTTGGGATTGCAGAGGCGTCATCAACTGCGCCAAGCTTGCTTAATTTGAGTGTGTTCTCATTTCAGTTAGGCTTGCCTACATACAATACATATGTTTATTGGGTAATTGCCGTGTTGCTATTTTTCTTTGTTGTGACATATGGTTGGCAGAAGGTAGGAACTATCTATGTAACACGCGGACTTGTGCGCGGGGATAGCGTGTTTGTTTATTCTGATTTCTTTTATGCAATCAAGAAGAATTTTAAGCAGGGCTTCTTCCTTGGTCTTATAGATTGCCTTATTATGTTTGTGCTGGCATTTGATTTTTATTATTTCTATACGACCGAACCGACACCGCTTACTAATTTTATGTATTTACTGATTTTCGCGTTAATTATTCTCTACATAATATTCCGTTTTTATTTGTATTTAATGATTGTAACCTTTAATATCAAAATCAGTAAGGCATTTAAAAATGCATTTATTTTCACGGTTTTGGGAATTAAGCGAAATCTTATGGCGTTGCTTGGCCTTTTGCTTGTTACCGCATTTGCAATAATTCTGATTGTCTTATTCTTACCTATGGGACTTGGAGTTACTCTTGTGCTTCCCTTTATTTATTACATTGGTGTGTGCGCATTTATATATACTTACGCCGCATATCCTGTTATCAAGAAATATATGATTGACCCAGTTGAGGAAAATCAATAGTTTAAAATCCCCAAGGCTGTGCCTTGGGGATTTTTGATACTTAATAATGCTTTATTCCAACCCTATTAGCTCGCTTACGACAACAAATTTATAACCCATATCGAGAAGCTTTGGAATGAAAAGCTTTAACGCTTCAGGTGTTGGACTGTTGTGTCCAATATAATCGTGCATTAGAATTATATCTCCGGACCTTACTGATGATACAACATAATTTGAAATGTCGGTAGGTGATGTGTGCGCCCAATCCCGAGTGTCTATATCCCACAAAATTACCTTATAGTCAAGACTTCTGAGCACGCTTCTGACATCTGCATCAATCAGTCCCTCGGGCGGACGGAATAGCTTTGTTTTATAGTCGGTAAGCTCGTAAATTGCAGATTCGCATTTTTCAACCTCATTGTGTAGGGTGTATGAATTCAGGCAGGACACATGCGGATGAGTATAGGTGTGATTGCCGATTTCATGACCGTTTTTAATTACTGCTTCCATTGTGTCAGGATAGTTTTTTGCATTAATCCCGACCACAAAAAAGGTTGCCTTAACATTATATTCAGCTAAAATTTCTAAAATTTGAGGGGTGTATCTCGGGTGAGGTCCATCGTCAAAGGTCAGGGCGATTTTCATATAATTGTTTTCTTTTTTATGGTAAATGTCAACATCCTTGGTGAAATCTGCTGACATAATATTAAATGAAAACATAATAATCAAATTAGATAATATCGAATAAACAAGTAAAGATGAAATAATGCGTTTGATTGTCTTCATTTCTATCCTTTCACGCACAAGGCTTTTTATACCTGTCTAATGTTTTTTAACCTTTGCAGAGCTCATCAAGGCTTCCAAAACGGTATCCCTGATTTTTCAATTCAACAATTATATCCTTTAAAATTGCCGCGTTAGTTGCAGATGTCGGGTGCAGAAGCATTACCTCACCATTGTGAATATTGTCAAGGATTTTCTTTTTTGCATTATCAAGCGACATTTGCCTGTTGTTGTCCCAATCAGCGTACGCAAAGCTCCAAAATACAGTTTTATAACCTAATTCATTTATATACTGCATTGATTGCTCGTCAAATTTGCCTTCCGGAGGCCTGTAATATTTGGATAAGCTCTTCCCTGTTTTTTCTATGCAGGTGTTTTCAAGCCGTGCAAGCTCGGAAGAAATTTCATCCTTTGTTTTGCCGATCATTGATTTGTGTGAATAGGTGTGATTGCATACCAGATGCCCCTCGTTGAACATTCGTTCAATCAAATCGGTGTTTTTTTCAATCAGATTTCCAAGAACAAAGAATGCACCTACAACCCCCTCGCTTTTTAACACATCTAATGTTTTTTCAACATTGCCGTTTTCGTAGCCCGCATCAAAGGTTAAGTATATAACCTTTTCCTGAGAATCGTTGCCGTGTTTTTTATCTATATAGTATCCATTATAATTTTCAATGAATGAAATTGAAGCATCGGCACGAGGCTGTAAATGGTCCTTTCTATGAACACAATACCAGTTATAATACTTCGTATCTGCAAAGATGTTCAGGCAGTTAGCCGATAGAATTAAAACTACAAGCGAAACTAATAAAAACCTTATAATGACTGATTTTTTCATAATTATCCTTTCTGTGTCTTTTGGAAAATTTTGAAGGACTTAAATTAAGCTCCTCTTAAAATTATTGTTCTCTTTTTGATTGTGTTTAAAAAAGTAAAAATATAGGTCATTTAGTAGTTTTTTGTATGTCACAAAAAGTTTTCATTTTGTTTCTTAATTTTAGGAATATATTAATAATTTCCATATTGACTTTTAACAAATAATAGTATAAAATGTTATTATGGAAACACTGTTTAAAGGGGGACATTTTATGAGTTTTATGGTCAAACTTATAATAGGTTTTTTCATAGGGCTTCTTTGCGGATTGATTCCTTTGATTTACGGATTGTTAACAAACCATAGGCTATCGGCAATTATTGGACTCGTTGCTTCCTCACTAACAGGTGTTTTATTTGCATTTTTAAATAAACAACCCTTTACCGCTATGGTTGTCGCGGTTTTGTTTGTTCTTTTCAATATTGCAAATAGTAAAAGACACAGTAAAAGTAAAAATTCAGATAATGATTATGAGTAGCATATCCTGATGTTGATGCAGGATATGCTATTTTTATGTTTTTTTATAAAAGAAATTTGAAAAAGCTATGTACAAAAGTTAACTTATATGATATAATTATATATAATATTATATTTATTAATAATATCTATGATTTAAATTATAAAATGCCTCGAAAGGATTTTTTATGGAATACAAAAAAAACTACGGAGAAAAAAATAACAGCTCCAATAAAAAATACAGCTCTCGCAACAGTGGCAAGAGTAATGATTACAAAAAAAGAGAAAAAACAGAATATAACAAGAATTTTACACCTAAATATTCTCGCGTTGAAGAAAAGAATGAGGCGCAGGAAAATACAGGTCTTGTAATTGGAAGAAATGCAGTCAGAGAACTTTTAAAATCCGACAGAGAGATTGACAAGCTTCTCGTTCAGAGAGGCGAGCGCGAGGGCTCTATCGTGGTTTTGGTTGCTATGGCAGTTGAGCGCGGTATTCCTGTTGTTGAAATTGATAAGCAAAAGCTCGACTCAATGTCAGGCTTTGCTCCGCACCAGGGTGTAATTGCTATGGCATCTGAAAAGGAGTATTGCACTGTTGAGGATATTCTCCAAATTGCAAAGGACAGAGGCGAAGCGCCTTTAATAGTTATTGCTGACGGAATTACCGACCCATATAATCTTGGGGCTCTTATTCGTTGTGCTGAGGGAGCAGGAGCGCACGGAATAATCATTCCAAAGCGCCGTTCCACAGGATTGACACCGTTGGTTTCAAAGTCGTCTGCGGGCGCTATCGAGCATATGGCAATTGCAAAGGTATCAAATATTGCAAATACAATTATTGAGCTTAAGGAAAAGGGCGTATGGACATTCGCTGCTGAGGCGGGTGGAAAGCCTTACTATGAAACCGATTTTAAAGGTCCCTGCGCACTGGTATTTGGCAGTGAGGGTAACGGAGTTTCGCAAATTGTTGTTTCAAAATGTGATGCTATAACCTCAATACCAATGTATGGAAAGGTAAACTCGTTTAACGTTTCAACGGCGGCTGCTGTAATTCTTTGCGAGGCCGCAAAGCAAAATAGAACTTAATTTTAAGTATCTTTAAATAAAAAAAGGAGGTTTCAGATGGCAAAGCAGAGCAAGCAAGAAGAAAGCAAAGAACTGAAGTCTATTCTTGCTAAATTGAAAAAATCATATGATGAAGAGTCAAAAGTTGATCTTGACAGTGCACAATCTGACTCCAAAATCGAAGAGGATAAAGAACTAAACGATATTTTAGGAAAATTGTTTAGCTCAAGCCAGAATATTGAGGGCGAGGCTGCTGATAATGAAGTAGTCGTTGAAGAAGCAGTTGAACAAGTTGATATATCTGATGAAGAGGCTTCAAAGGAAAATGAAGCGAAGGAGCTCCTTGCAAGCTTGTTTGAGGAAAATCCGGAGCAACAGGTTGAAAATGTTTTACAAGCTATGTTTCCTGCAACAAGTGTATCCGAGAACGTTGAGGATGAAGAAGACTTAAATGTTGACGAGGATATTGCATTAGATTATAACGACGAAATGCCGGAAGAAGCAACTGAAGAAACAGTTGAAGAAACAATTGAGGCAACAATTGAAGAAACAATTGAAGAAACAATTGAAGAAACAATTGAAGAAGAAATTGAAGAAGAAATTGAAGAAGAAATTGAAGAAGAAATTGAAGAAACGATTGAAGAAACAGATGATGAAGACTTTGCCGTAGAGGACGAGGAGTATGATACTTCCCTTCCGCAAGAGGCTATTCAAGGCAAAATTTTAAGTGCTGAGCATTATATAGATGACCCGCTACAAGAAAGATTGCCCGAATTTGATGTGATTGAAGGAGCTTTTGAAGATAATTCACAAAAGGTTATTGCCAATAATTCCGCAAAACACAGCGAAACAAAAGAGCACAAAGCATCAAGTCTTGACAACTCTGATATATCGTTATTATTGAAATTTGGATATGACAATGAGGTTAAATCCAAGATTGGCGAGGATGAGACACATAAGGCTATCCTTGAAGCAGACAAAGAGTTTATCCCCGAACCGCATAAAATTCTTTACGGATTTTGTGATAAGGAATTTTCTGACAAGTCGGAAATTCGCAAAATTAAAACTAAATACAAGTCTGAAAAAAACGGCTTGATTTTCAATTTAGTCGCTGTTTCGTTTATTGCCGCACTTATTTTTATGCTTGACCTGTTTTTCGAGTTTTTCTCTGACCGTTCAAGCTATTTGTTGGTGTTGTCCTTCGAATTGGTGCTTGTTGCGGTTATTGCCTTGATACTAAGAAAAAGACTTATTTCGGGTTTTTGGGGAGTTTTACGATTTGAAGGTAATATATATTCTGTATTAGTATTCTTGTTGTTTTCATATACGCTTTATGATATTGTAACCGCAATACTGTATCTTGTAAATATAAATTCAATTAATATTTCCGACTTGATGCTGTTTGGATTTTCTATAGCATTATATGCAGTCTTAACTGTTATTTCAGACCTTACAAATTGCTTGCGTGAGGCAAATACATTTGCCATTATTTCTGCTCCTCAGGGTATATATACAGCCGAAGAAAACAAGGAAGCGCAAAGCAGTATAGTGACTGGCTCGAGATTAAATTATTCAATTAAAGGCGAAAAATCCTATGCTATACATAAAGCCTCAATGATTAGCGGATATTTCAAGAAAATGTCGGGCACAGTAAATGCAGGCGTCAATTTGATTTATATTTATGGCATTGTGCCGATAGCTTCTCTGATTGTAGGTTGTGCTATTGCAATTTTCGGCGAGAGTGTTATGCGCGGTGTATCATCAATGATGATGACATCACTTATGTGCATACCGCTGTTTTATGTTTGTATTCCTACCTTGACCGAATACGTAGTTTCAACAAATCTGAAGAAGAAAAAAACAGCATTTATCGGCACAGCCCCGATTGCGGAATACGCCAAATCAGAATTAGTTTATTTTTCTGATGTTGATGCGATAGATATTATTTCATGTACTGAAATTCACCCTACAAAGAGTGAGAATAGCAAGAAGATGCTTTCCTTGGCTCATTCGGTTTTTGCCTCATTGGGTGGACCCTTGGGCAACGCAACCGCACAGTACAGGGATCTTGATAATTCAGCAGATGAAGAGGCGAATGACATTATTATAAATTCAATATCCGATAACGGAATTGATATTTACTTTAATTCGTCAATAAATATTCTTATTGGTGACAAGCAATATATGCAGGCGCATAATATTAAAGTGAAAACCGATCCCAATTTAACAACTGCTACAAAGGGTTATGACAGAGCGGTTATTTATATGTCTTTTGACGGTGTTCCAAAGCTTGGATTTATTATTACAAGCAGGATAAAGCCGGCGTTTGCAGATATGGTATCAAAGCTTGATGCGGAAGGGATTAAGGTAATAGTCAGATCATACGAGCCTCAAATCAACGACCTTTACTTTGAACAAAATAAGCCAGAGCATATGCCGTCGGTCAGCGTTTATAAATCGGGTGAATATCAATCAACTCGTGTAAGCTCGATTTGTAATGGAGTTGTAGCTTCTGAAACAGATAGTCTGTCAGTTGCCGATTTGATATTTGTTGGCAGAAAAACTGCTGAAAAAAGAAAACAAAACCAGCGGATTTTATTTGTACTCGTGCTTGCTGGATTTTTCGTGTCAGCATTGCTTGGCGCGCTATTGTCAATAACAGATGCCATATTTATTTTAAGTGGATTAAAAACACACATAACCCTGCTCTTCAATTTTTTGATGGTTTTGTCACTTATTCCGGGTGTGGTCAGTTTATTGAAGCTAAAAAAACAAATTTAAGACAAATGAGCTTTTCATAAGCTTGTTCGGTGATATTTATGAATGAAAAACTTAACTCGATTTTAAAACAGGTTTCAAAGCCCGGACGATATTCGGGCGGAGAATACGGGCAAATAATTAAAGATAAATCAAAAATAAAAGCGAGATTTGCTTTTGCTTTTCCCGATACATACGAAATCGGTATGTCAAACCTTGGCGTAAGAATTCTGTATGAGTGCTTAAATCGCGAGGACGATATTTGGTGCGAAAGGGTCTATAATCCTTGGGTAGATATGCAGGAAAAAATGAAGGAGTACAACCTTCCTCTGTGGGCGCATGAAAGCAAGGATGCCGTTTCTGACTTTGATTTTCTTGGCTTTACATTGCAATATGAAATGTCGTACACAAATGTGCTAAATATGCTCTCTCTCGCAGGTATGCCGTTACGCTCAGAGGATAGAGGCGAGGATTTCCCTATTGTTATAGGCGGCGGTCCTTGCGCGTATAATCCGGAGCCTGTTGCCGATTTCTTTGATTTATTCAATATAGGTGAGGGTGAGAGCCTTCTCGTCGAAATCGTCCGTCTTTACATTAAGATGAAGGATGAAGGCAGATATACGAAGGCAGAATTTTTGCACGAGGCAGCCAGAACAATTCCGGGTGTTTATGTTCCCTCTCTTTATACAGTTGAGTATAATTCAGACGGAATAATTAAGGCTTACACTCCCGTTTACGATGATATTCCAAGTAAAATCGTTAAAAGAATTGTCGAGGATTTGGATAAAGCACCATTCCCCGATTATGCGATTATGCCCTATACAGAGGTAGTTCACGACAGAATTATGCTTGAGGTTTTCAGGGGCTGTATTCGCGGATGTCGCTTCTGTCAGGCGGGTATTATATATCGTCCCGTGAGAGAGAAAACGCCTGATGTTCTCAATGAACAGGCAAAGTGTATTTTCGAGAATACAGGGTATGAGGAGATTTCTTTAGCATCCCTTTCTATCAGCGATTACACGGGGTTACCCGCCCTTACAGACAAGCTGCTTGATTGGACGAAAGATAATATGGTCAGCTTTTCGCTACCCTCCCTCAGAGTTGATAGCTTTACCAAGGAGCTTATGGAAAAGGTCGCTTCGGTCAGAGCCTCTTCGCTTACCTTTGCTCCGGAGGCCGGAACTCAACGTTTAAGAAATGTTATCAATAAAAATGTTTTTGAGGACGACCTTATGAGAGCGGTAAATGTCGCTTTTGATGCAGGCAAAACTCAGGTTAAGCTCTATTTTATGCAGGGGCTTCCTACCGAAACAGAGGAGGATTTGCGAGGTATTCCGGAGCTTGCCAAAAAGGTTATTGAGGCATTTTATGCGAACCCCAACCGAAATCGCGCAAAATCTCCGCAGGTTACATTCAGTGTTTCCCCGTTTATACCAAAGCCCTTCACACCCTTTCAATGGGAAGCTCAGGACACACTTGAAACAATTAAGGAAAAGCAAGCGTTTATTGGAAATTGCGTAACAGACCGTAAAATCAAATATCAGCACCACGAGGCCGAGATTTGTCGCATTGAGGCGGTCTTGGCGAGAGGTGACAGAAGACTTTGCAAGGCTTTGGAGCTTGCGGCTGCCGAAAGCTTCAAATTCGACGCGTGGAGCGAGTTCTTTGATTACGATAAGTGGATATCTGTATTTGAAAAAAGCGGCATAGACCCGTCATTTTACGCCAACAGACAGTATTCGTATGATGAGGTGCTTCCTTGGGATATTATCGACTGCGGTGTAACAAAGGAATTTTTGCTTCGAGAGGCTAAAAAGGCTCACGAAGAGGAAACAACGCCTAATTGCCGCTTGACCTGCTCAGGTTGCGGTGCCAATAAGCTTGGAGGTGAGAGAACATGCTGTCCGAAAAAGAAATAATTCCAGGTGAGAAAAAGCTGTCGCGTCCCTTGCTTGAAACCCCTGTTACAGTAAGAATTAAATTCTGCAAAAAAGGAAATTTGCAGTTTATTTCACATCTTGACTTACAAAGAACATTTCATAGGGTTCTTGTAAGGGCCAATATCCCTATGTGGTACACGAAGGGCTTTAATCCTCACGCGAAGCTTGTTTTCGGAGTTCCACTGTCGGTTGGAACAGAAAGTAATTGCGAAATGGCGGATTTAAAGATTGAGCGACAAATAAGCCTTGAGGATATTAAAAATCAGTTGAATGAACAGCTGACGGATGAAATGTATATTCTTGATGCTTATTATCCAACAACTAAATTTTCCGATATAGCCTTTGCAGATTATACAATCACTTTAAAATCACCTAAAATCAAGCCGAATGATGAAAAAGCAATAGCTGAGCTCTTTGCTTCCCCGATTATGATGAGCAAAAAATCGAAATCTGGAGAAAAAGAGGTTGATATTACAAGCTTTATAAAGAAAATGTCAATAAGCGCTGAAGATGGGATTATGACGATCAATACAGTTTTGTCAGCAGGAAGCACCGAAAATTTAAATCCCGAATATATTGTTACGGCTATAAAAAACAATCTCGATTTCTTTAAAGCAAATCCCGCCCACGAAAGCTATCGTATAATGAGAAACTGTGTTTATGACAAGCACTTAATTGTTTTCAGATAATTGTGGTCATATTAAACAAATTTCGACTTTATTTATGTACAATCATACAAAAATTTAAATGTATGGAAAAAAGGTTTGCAATTTCTGATTATTTATGATAAAATATATAGGTAAATTATACGGATAAACAATTTTAGGAGGAAAAATTATGGCAATCAAAATGAGAGTTCTTTGCTACCCCGAGAAAAAGAAGCTTCTTGCAATTGCGAATATGATCAAGGCTGAATATGAGCTTAATGTTAACGCAGTTGACAGAATTCCGCCCGCATATTCTTGTGACAAGGAGAGACTTGTTATTCTTGCAACCAACATTAAGGGAAATCTGCCTGATGATTACAGACTCTTTGTTAGAGAGCTTACAAAGGCAAGAGCCGCAAATGTTGCTATTATCGCCGCCGGTGACGATGCTTGCGTTGAAAAGACAAAGGCGCTCCTTGGCGAAGCAGGAACAAATATTGTTGGAGATGTAAAGAAGATTAAAATGGGTCTTTTTGACTCCAAGGTAAGTGATGCCGAGAAAGACGAAATTCTCGCGTGGGTCAAGTCAACCGTTGAATCGCTTAACTAATTTTATCTACATAAAAAAATGGCTGTATGCTATTATGCATACAGCCATTTTTTAGCAAAGCCCACGAGAAGTTTAATCTCGTGGGCAATTTTAATTATTCATGATCAAAGGCTATCTTTATTTGACCTTGTTTATCGAGCTCTGCTTTATGCTTTGCCATGATTGCATTAATTCTCTTGGCGGGGTCAAGAAGCTCGCTGATCGTAGCATCGTGATTAAGCGTGTCAACAAGATAAGCAACATATTTGCACATATTAACATTGACATGCCAAGGTTTTTCAAGAAGACCGGGACGGCGATAAACCAAGTTTGTTGTGAATACCTTTGAAATAATTCCATCCTCATAAGCCTTATCAAATTTGTCAAATCCGTCTGTGAAAAGACCGAAGGTCGAGAAAGCAAATATTCTCTTAGCTCCTCTGTCCTTGAGCTGTTTACAAACATCAAGCATAGATTCACCGGAGGAAATCATATCGTCAACGACGATTGCATCCTTTCCCGTGAGGTCCTGACCGAGATATTCGTGTGCTTCAATAGGATTCTTACCGTTAACTATAATTGAGTAGTTGCGGCGCTTGTAGAACATACCAACATCAACGCCAAGCATTGAAGAGTAATGGATAGCTCTGCCCATTGCTCCCTCGTCGGGAGAAATCATCATAAGGCTTTCTTTATCAATAATAATGTCAGGAACAGTTTTAATGAGGGCTTTAATCATCTGATATGAAGGCTGCACATTATCAAATCCGTGAAGAGGAATTGCATTGCAAACTCTTGCGTCGTGAGCATCAAATGTGATAATATTGGAAATGCCCATATTAACAAGCTCTTGAAGCATAAGCGCGCAGTCAAGTGATTCACGCGTTGAGCGCTTGTGTTGTCTTCCCTCGTAAAGCATTGGCATAATGACTGTGATTCTGCGGGCTTTACCTGCGATAGCGGCAATAATTCTCTTTAAGTCTGCATAATGGTCATCAGGACTCATTGGTACTGTCTGGCAGTGCATACGGTAGGTCACACCATAGTTGAAAACATCGCAAATGATGTAAACATCCTGTCCGCGCATTGATTGGTGAATAAGTCCCTTGCCCTCACCCGTACCAAATCTTGGGCAGATTGTTTCAACGAGATACGTGTCCTCGCTTGTATGTCTGCGCCATTCCTTGAGATAATTGTCAACCTGCTCTGCGAAGTCTTCACAGCCTCTCATTCCTATTACGCTCAATTCGGCAATTTGTGCGTCCTTCATCTTTAAAATCCTCCGAATAATTTATTTGTACTTTATGGAGGAATATCCGATATTTTTTATTGTTCAGATATTCCGCGTTTAGATAAATCAAAAAATGTTTGCAATCTTACAGAATTTTTCGTAAGCATTATCCCACACGCCTCTATCATTGGTAGGTTCATAATGCTTAAGCTCAAAGGAGTTAGCAACAACCTCTCTTGCTTGTGACAAGTCCTTGACCTCGCCTGCAGCAATTGCCTGCATCATAAGGTTACCTATTGCGGTTGCTTCCTCAGGTCCTGCACAAACAGGAATACCACAAGCATCTGCAGTCATTTGCGAGAGGAATTTGTCCTTTGTTCCACCACCTACGACGTTAATCATAGATGTCTTTTTATTCATAAGCTTTTCTATCGTTTCAACGGTATATCTGTATTTGAGTGCCAAGGATTCATAAATGCAACGAACAACTTCACCGACGCTTTCAGGAACATGCTGACCTGTTATGCGGCAAAATTCTCTGATTTTCTCAGGCATATTTCCGGGAGTGTTGAAGGTATGGTAATCGGGATTGATGATTGAAGCAAACGGTGTTGCTTCCTTTGCCCAAGCTTCCATTTGAGCAAAGCTGTATTCATTACCCTCTCGCTTCCACTGTCTTCTTGACTCTTGGATAATCCAAAGTCCCATAATGTTTTTGAGGAAACGGATAGTATCCATCGCGCCGCCTTCATTTGTGAAGTTAGCTTGCATAGTTTCTTCGCTGATATGAGGCTCGGGAAGCTCCGCGCCCATAAGCGACCAAGTTCCGCTGGATATGTAAATAAAGTCTTTCTTTTGTGTGGGAACCGCAATAACTGCACTTGCTGTATCGTGAGAAGCAACATTGACAACCTTGATATTATTCTTGCCAACCTCCTCATTGATTTGAGGGAGAAGTGTGCCGAGATTGTTGCAGGGCTTAACAAGAGGAGCGAAAAGTGAGCGATTAACACCGATTTTGTCAGTTAAATCAAATGCAAAATCTTTCTTATTTGCATCGAGAATCATACCGGTTGACGCTATTGTATATTCTGTTGCCATCTTACCTGTTAGAAAATAGTTCAAAAGGTCAGGTATGAAAAGCATTTTGTCAGCTCTGTCAAGCATTTCGGGGTCGTCGCGTCTATCAGCGGCAAGCTGATTGAGCGTATTGAAATCCGCTGCCTGAATACCTGTAACTCTATAAATTTCTTCGGGAGAAACAAAATTCTTTACATAGTCGGTAATATTTACTGTTCTGGTGTCACGGTAATGATAAGGGTTAGACATCATTTTGCCGTTTTTATCAATAAGAGCATAGTCAACTCCCCAGGTGTCAATACCGACAGAAGTTACATTGTCGCCCTCGATAACTGTTTTTGTGATTGAATTTTTAATTTCAAAGAATATTCTTAAAATATCCCAAGTAAATCTTCCGTTTACGAAAACGGGGTCGTTTGAAAAGCGGTGATTTTCACGAAGCGTTAATTTGCTTCCGTCAAATGAGCCAACAATGCCTCTGCCACTGGAAGCACCAAGGTCTATGGCTAGCATTTTTAGTTCTGACATAAATACCTCCGTAATGATTTTATATTAGTAATAATACTACATCATAAATTATAGCATATTTCGCTCTGATTTGTTTGAACATTTTGTTAACATAAGCTTTCTTTTACAAATAATCTTAATAAAAATCTAAATTCGACATCATTCACTTTTTTTAGTTTGATTCATAAAATGTAATAAGTCACAATAATGTGGCGAATTGTTTTTTATATCTATTTTACATTGCCTTGCGGTGTATGAAAGGATTATTATGGATAAGAATTCAAAACAATATACATTTGCCGTTTTGGGCGGAGATAAACGGCAAGCAATTATTGCTGAAAGGCTGCTTTTATCAAATCACAAGGTAAAGCTATTTGGGCTTGGAGAGGTTGGTCAATCAATATCCGGAGCTGAGATTTGCTCGGATGTGAGCCTTGCTGTATCAGGAAGCGATTTTTTACTTCTTCCCTTGCCTGTTTCAAGAGATAAAATCAATTTGAATTTATCAAGTGATTGCACACAGTCACAGATAAAGCTCGCAGATATTATTTTACTCGCATCGAGTAGCGGAGCTTCAGCAATTTTAGGCGGAATGATGACTGATGAATTTGAACGGCTTGCTAGTATCAAGGGCATTTGTGCTTATGATTATTATAAAAGCGAAGAGCTGCAGCGCAAGAATGCTCTGCCAAGTGCCGAGGGAGCTTTAATGCTTGCAATGGAGCATACAGAGATAAATATTGATGGAATGAATGTCCTTGTTAGCGGATATGGAAAAATCGGAGCTTGCTTATCATTAATTTTGAAAAAACTTGGCGCTAATGTAACAGTTGCGGCAAGACGTGATGAAAGCTTATGCGATGCCGCACTGTCGGGCTTAAAAACAGTAAAAATTGATAAATACAGTGATAATGAAGGCTTACGATATGCTTTTCAAACGAGCGATGTTGTTTTCAATACGATTCCAAGCATAGTTTTCAACGAAAAAATTGTCAGGTCCAAATTGACAAAGCCATTATACATTGAAATAGCGTCAAATCCCGGAGGAATTGACCGTTTTGCTGCTCGCGATGCGGGAGTAAATATCATAAACGCGCCGTCGTTACCCGGCAAATATGCTCCCATTAATGCTGGCGAATATATATTCGAAACTATTATGGATTTTCTTAAAAGTGAAGGCTATTTATCCTACTAAACATTTTTAATATTTTGAAACAATTATATAAGTGCTTTCGTGGCACGAGAGGGATTTATATGATAGGTTATGCTATGTGTGGCTCTTTTTGCACCTTTGCCGATTCTGTGGCGGTGCTTAAAGAGTTAAAGAATAAATATAGCGACATTATACCAATTATGAGCTTTAATGCCTACAACACGGATACAAGGTTTGGCAGAGCTTGTGATTGGATTGATGTTGTTGAGGATATTTGCGGCAAAAGAATTATAAACACGATAGACGAAGCCGAGCCGTTGGGACCCAAAATACATCTTGATGCTCTTGTCATATCGCCTTGCACGGGAAATACTTTGGCAAAGCTGGCAAACGGCATTACCGACACACCTGTGTGTATGGCTGCAAAAGCTCATCTGCGACAGGATAGACCGTTGCTGATTGCGCTGGCAACCAATGATGCGATGTCGGCAAATCTTGGGAACCTGAGTCGTCTTTTGATGAGAAAAAGTGTCTATTTTGTTCCAATGAAGCAGGATGAGCCTGTAAAAAAGCCTCATTCCTTGGTTTGTGATTTTTCTCTTATCCCGGAGGCTCTTGAAAAGAGCTTAAAGGGAGAGCAAATGCGCAAATTGTTCTTATAATTTATGTAGGACTGTTATTTTAGCAGTCCTATTTTGTTGTTTTCCTGTTGACTTGTAGCGAATTGTGTGATATAATAAGAGTACATAATTGAATAAACACAGTTCATCTGAATTACAAGTAATTCGTTGTCGGGTATGATTTATATGCTCGGGGATAAGGAAATGCGGTCAGAATCCGCAGCAACAGCCATTACCGTATTTAAAGGGTTAAAGCTTTATAAGTCGGAATGCTTATCGGACTGTGACCGATAAAGGTCTCTTGGGCAATGTGAGGAGATACGGAAACGACAGCTTTCAAGCAGGGGAAGCTTTTTTGTTGCGCACTCACAGGAGAGTGCTTTTATTTTTATCCTTTTATGCAATATACATATGAAAGGAATAATATATGAAAAAATTCAGCTTAAAACTATTATCAATTTTATGTGCTCTTGTGCTTTTAATTTCGGTTGTATCCTGCAATAAGACAGAAGCTTCTACAGGTCTGTGGGAGAATGCGACCTACAAATCAAGTACAGAAATCGGAAATGGCAGTAAATCTATTGAGATTGAAATTGTCATAGACGCTGATTCTATTGTTTTGGAAATAAACACCGACAAGGAGAATGTGGGAGAGGCTCTGTTTGAACTTGGTCTTATTAATGATGCCTCATTTTTTGACACCTTGAACGGAATAAAGGCGGACTGGGCGAAGGATAAAGCATATTGGGGATTTTACCTTGAAAATGAAATGCTTCCTTACGGTGTATCTGATGCTAAAATAAACGGCGGCGAGCATTACAGGTTTGTTTACACAAAATGATATGGCAAACAAATTTAATTATTCTCGCAGAGTGCGCGAAATATGCATTTTTGCAATGCTCGGTGCGCTTATGTTTTGCTCAAAGGTTATTATGGAGGTATTGCCTAACATTCACCTGCTTGGAATGTTGACAATGGTCTACACCCTCACATTCAGAAAAAAGGCTTTGATACCGATATACATTTATGTTTTTTTGAACGGACTTTATGCAGGCTTTGATGTATGGTGGATTCCGTATCTGTATATATGGACGGTTTTGTGGGGAGTTACCATGCTTTTGCCTAAGAATATGCCTCGTGCAATTGGATATATAGTTTATCCAATCGTCTGTTCAATTCACGGATTTTTATTTGGAATACTTTATGCACCCGCACAGGCTCTGTTTTTTAATTTGAATTTTGCAGAAACATTAGCTTGGATAGGCTTTGGTGCTTGGTTCGATGCGTTACACGGCGTAAGCAACCTGTGTGCAGGGCTTTTGATTGTGCCCTTTACCTCGCTTTTGCAAAAGCTAAGTAAAAAATATTTATAAAATATAACCACCCGTTTGATATGCATCTCCAAAAGCGTCTGACTTTTGGGGTTCACTTCACTTGACGGGTGGTTATGATTTTTTGTGTTTATTGTAAATCTTCAGGTTTGAATTTGTATTTTGAATTGCAAAATCTACATTCAATTTCAAGCTCTTCAGGCTTTCCCTCTGCTATTTGCTCGTCAAAGAGCTTTCTCAAATCCTTTTCGCCAATTGATTTTAAAGCTTTTTTCATTCGCTCGCGTGAGCAGGTACAAAGATATTCGGTATCAATGACATCAAACAAATCGTACTCAATTCCCTGCAAGGCAAGGGCTGCGATTTCCTCGTTAGTCATTCCCTTCTCGAATAATCTTGATACATTTGCTAAAAGCGGAACATTCTGCTCGATTTTAGTGACTGTTTCATCATCTGCAAAGGGCAAAAGCTGAATAATGACACCGCCTGCCGCCTTACAGCTTAAATCGGTATCAACGAGCACTCCAAGCGCACAAACGGTGGGTACTTGCTCGCTGTTTGCATAGTATGCGGTAATATCCTCTGCTATTTCGCCCGAAACAAGCTCGATTGAGCCATTGTAGGGCTCACTTGAGCCCATATCCTTAATAATGTTCAAGAAGCCTCTACCGACTGCGCCGCTTACATCAAGCTTACCGTTAGATTTTAAAGGAATTTCAACATTAGGGTTCTGTATATATCCCCGTACATTGCCAATGTAATCGCTGACAGCCAAAACTCTGCCTGCGGGTCCGTCGCCATTGAGCGAAACCGTGATAGTGTCTTCCTTGTCACCAAGCATACAGCCCATCATTGACGTAACTGTTAAAAGTCTGCCGAGTGTCGCTGTTGCAGTAGCCGAGGTGTTATGATACTCGATTGCCCTATTTACTATGTCAGTAGAGTTAATTACATGAATTCTTGCGCTTCCGTCACTTGTCATTCCGCGCAAAATTTGAGATTTTGCCATTTTATAGTTCCTTCCGTTTGCAGTTTTCGTCAGTTGACTGTCTATTTTTTTGCCCTTGCGACTATGTACCAGCGCTCGCAATTATCACTTGGCTTTGTAAATTTGAAATCCTCAAATGCTCCGATAAACTCAAGAGAGCATTTGGCAAGATAAGCTTTGATTTCTTCAAGTGTATAGCATCGCTCGGTTTGAACTTCATCGCTTCTTGAAAATCTTCCGTCATTCTCCTCGGTAAACACCGACAGATAAAAGTTACACAGCCTGCTTTCCTTGTCGTAATCGTTTTGCCAACCGCAATAAGCCGAGCGTCCGTCGGAGCTGTTATCTTCAAAAATATATGAGTTGCTGCCGTATATGTTTTCAAATTTATAAGGCGTGTTGATGTCAAAGATAAACAGTCCGTCGGGGTCAAGATAATTGTGCACATTTTTAAAGCATTTTTCTATATCACCGTCGTGTGTTAAATAGTTAATACTGTCAAGGCACGAGCAGATAGCACCTACCGTTCCGTAAAGCTCAAAGCTTCGCATATCCTGCTTTAAAAAAAGGATATTGGATATTTCTTTATTATACGCTTTGTCATACGCCTCTGCGAGCATATCTTCACTTATGTCCGCTCCAATCATATCGTATCCACGCGAATAAAGCTCGAAGGTCATACTTCCTGTGCCACAAGCAAGGTCAAGTATAATTTCGGGCTTTTTCGGTAAATATTTTTCGAAGCATTCTTCGATAAAATCCGCCCAGGCGGAGTAGTCGATTTCCGAGTTTATATTGTCGTAAACCGAGGATATAGAGTTATATGCTGAGAACATAAGGATAACCTTTCGAGCGTGAGGATTATTTAGAGAGCTTTTTCTCTTCAAGCTTCATTTTTTCAAGAACCTTGTGGTAACCCTCTGTGCCGTATTTCAAACAGTGATTTACCCTGCTTATTGTCGCTGTGCTGAGTCCTGTTGTTGTTGCGATTTCGGAATATATTATTCCATCTCTCAGCATTCTTGCGGCTTTAAGTCTTCTCGACATTTCTTGAATCTCGGATTTGGTGCAAATGTCATCAAGAAAGCTTTTAGCGTCCTCTGCTGTTTCAAGTGAAGCGATACATTTGTAAAGAAATTCAATGTTTTCATCGTGATTATTCATAATAAAACCGGCGTTGCCGAAGCAATGGCTTCGGATATTCCTTTCATAAATTTTATTTACATAAATATTTTACCATTTTATCGTGAAAAAGTAAAGATGTTTTTAAATATTTGTCAAAAATATTTTTTAAACAAATCGTTGCTTTCTGTAAATTAAATATTGACATTGATGAAAAAATGTTTTATAATATAATAAATAAGTATATTTTATTAATTCTTTGATTTGGAGAGAGTTATGACAGAAATTAAAATTGGCAAAAAAATTCGTTTGCTCAGAAAAAACAATGATATTACACAAGAAAAGCTTGCAGCGTACCTTAATGTAACACCGCAGGCAGTTTCTCGCTGGGAGTCTGAAATTTGCTATCCTGATTTGGAAACCTTGCCTCAAATAGCAGACTTTTTTGGAGTTGGAATGGATGAGCTTTTGTGCTATGACAGCGTTCAAAAGGAATCAAGAATTAAAGAATACCTGAAAAATGTCGAGAAGCTCTATGATGATGAGAATCTTGCAGATTGTCTTTCGCTTTTGCGAGAGGCTTATGCGGAAATTCCCTCCTCTTTTGAAATTCAGCTTGAGCTGGCAAAGGTTCTCTCTGCAATATCAGCCGAAGGTAAGCCGAGAAAGAATGACCTTATGGAAGCAGTTTCACTTTGCAACCACATTCTGGACTATTGCACGGAAGATGAATTGCGCGACGAAACAAAGAAAACTCTTTGCGATATATATTCACATCAAATCAAGAACAACGCTTTGGCTCTTGACATAGCAGAAAAGCTACACTCTATGAGTTACAGTAAGGAAATAGTTAAGGCGACCGTTCTTACCGGTGAAACTGCATTCAAGCAGGCTCAGGTAAATATTATGGAGTTTGCGGATAATATGTGGTGGCACATTTATAATATCGCTTGTGTTCCGGATATTTCCGAGGATAATTACTCTCTTGATGAAAAAATTGAGATTATGAACAAGGGCGTTAAGCTTTTGGAGGTAGTATTTGATAATGATTATCTCTATTACAATGACAGAATGGCAAACTCATACCGTCAGCTTGCGATGCTTTATATTCTGAAGGGTGACCGCGAGAGTGCAATTGACTGTGTAGAAAAAATGGCAGAATATGCAGTTCAGTTTGATTCTACAAGCAATAGCGCAACATACTCCTCCCTTTTGCTGAATACCATTGAGTATAATAAGGGCGCGGGTGTTTCTCTTTGTGCCAAGCTTTTGAGAGGCCGTTTCGCTAATAGAATATGGGCACCAATCAGAAATGAAGCGAGATTTGTTGAAGCGGTACAGAAAATGGAGAGCTTTATTTAATAAGCATAATAATTTTTGAACTATGAACTTTCCTATTGAAATAATTACCGAGTCATCGGCTTTTACTGAGAAGCTTGGACAAGAGCTTGCACAAGCACTTACTCAGAATCAAGAATTGCCCAAATTTATCGCTATGTACGGTGATTTGGGTGTTGGCAAAACATCATTTGTTCGAGGCTTTTGCTCAGAGCTTTGTAAGGGTGCTGTTGTAAAGTCGCCTACCTTTGCTCTCGTAAATGAATATAAATGCTGTTCGGGTCATAAGGAGAAAAAGGTTTACCACTTTGATATGTACAGAATTTCAGGCGAGGATGACCTTTACTCTATCGGATATTATGATTACCTTGATGATAATTGCTTTTGTATTGCCGAATGGTGCGAGATGATTCCCTTCGCACTTCCCGAGAAGTATATAAAGGTGTCAATTGATAAGCTTGATTTTGAAAATAGAAGAAGTATAAAAATCAGTCTTTTTGAATAAGACTTTTAGCTTTGAACGCAGTTTTGCGTGATGAAAGGACAAAAATGAAAATATTAGCACTTGACAGTACCGCTGAGGTTTGTACTGTTGCGCTTTGCGACGACAGACGACTTGTAGCTGAATTTACTGTCAATACAGGAAATACACACTCCCAAACTCTTTTGCCAATTGTTGAACAGGTTTTGAAAATTTCAGAAACCATACTTGACGAAATTGATTTGTTTGCTTGTAGCACGGGCCCTGGCTCATTTACAGGCGTAAGAATAGGAGCAGCAACGCTCAAGGGTATAGCATACGGAAAAAATAAGCCTTGTGTTTCGGTTTCAACGCTTGATGCTTTAGCGTATAATCTTTCCGCACTTGACGGACTTATCGTTCCGGTTATGAATGCGCGTCGCTCACAGGTCTATAATGCTTTGTTTGATTGTCGCAACAATAATCTGACAAGACTTTGTCAGGATAGAGCTATTTCGATCCAAGAGCTTGACTCTGAGCTTGCAGAAAAATATTCTGACAGAAAAATTTATCTCTGCGGAGATGGGTATGAAATAACCGAGAGTAAATTGGAGCGGACAAAAATTTCTTTAGTTCCGGAGAAAATGCGTTATGCCTCGGCTTATAGCGTGGCGTGCTGTGCGCTTGAAAAATTCAAGTCGGGAGATGCTTTGACCGACAGCACTATTGTGCCGATTTACCTCCGTCCCTCACAAGCCGAGCGCGAAAGAAACGAAAGGCTTGGCATTAATCAATAATTGCGAATTTAGTGCCGCTTGAGCGGTACTCGAAAGGATAAAAAATGAGAAAAATTATTATCGGTTGCGACCATGGCGGTCTTGAACTGAAAAACGATATTATTGCTCACTTAACTAAGAGAGGCATTGAGGTTACAGATGTTGGAACATATACAAGCGACTCTTGTAACTACCCCGATTATGCAAAAGCTCTTTGCAAAAGAATTCAAAGCGGAGAGTTTGAGCGCGGTATTCTTGTTTGCGGAACAGGCATTGGTATGTCTATCGCGGCAAATAAGCACAGAGGCATTCGTGCGGCTTGCTGCTCGGACACATTTTCCGCAAGGATGACGAGAATGCACAACGACGCGAATGTTCTCTGCCTTGGAGGAAGAGTTGTCGGCGCCGGACTAGCTATTGATATGGTTGACCTCTTTGTTGATACTGAATTTGAGGGCGGCAGACATAGCGAGCGTGTTTCTATGCTTGCCGATATTGAAAAGGAAGATTAATGTTATTATCTTTTGTTTGTTGAAGTTTATTGAAAGGATTTTGGTTCTATGGCTGAACGAAACGACCTTCCCCATAATATTGCGGAGGTTCTGCGCGCCTTTATTGGCAAAACGGATAAAAAGTATTATACCTCAGCCGTGATTCTTGCGGCCGGTTCATCGGCTCGCTTTGGCGGAGAAACAACCAAGCAGTTTGCTTGTGTTGACGGTTTACCCGTTGTTGCAAGAAGTGCTATTGAGTTTGAAAAATCTGATTGCATAAATGAGATTATTATTGTTGCCAAGGCAGATGAATTTTTTCTTTATGACGGATTTCCCGAAAAATACGGTATAACTAAACCGTTTAAAGTGATTGAAGGCGGCGAAACGAGGCAAATTTCGGCTCGACTCGGTGTTGATGCCGTAAACAATAAATCAAAATATATTGCCATTCACGATGCGGCAAGGTGCTTGATTACTGACAAGCTTATTTACAAGGTGTGTCACGGCGCATACTTGCACAAGGGTGCAATTCTCGCAATCAAGGCAACTGATACTGTTAAAATTGGAGATAAGAGTGCCTTTATTGAATCAACCCCCGAAAGAAAGAATACCTGGCAGGCACAAACTCCCCAAGTCTTCCCTGTCAACGCTTTCCGCGCCGCAGCTTATATCGCGAGGGATGAGGGATTTGAAGGCACAGACGACGCTTCATTGCTTGAGCACATGAGAATACCCGTTAAGTTAATTGAGGGCTCAAAGGAAAATATAAAAATTACCGAGCAAAGTGACATTTATTTTGCAGAGGCTGTCATACGGGCAAGACAAGAAAATTGCAAGGGAGATGAAGCAAAATGAGAATAGGTCACGGGTATGATGTTCACCGCTTGGTTGAAGGACGGGATTGTATAATAGGCGGTGTGAAAATTCCACACGATAAAGGGCTTTTAGGCCATTCTGATGCAGATGTGTTGCTACACGCGATTATGGATTCAATTCTCGGGGCGCTTTGTTTGGGTGATATAGGCCATCTGTTTCCCGACAGCGACAATTCATACAAGGACGCAGACAGCTTGAACTTGTGCTCCCGTGTAAATGATGTTATGAAGAAAAACGGCTACAGAATCGGGAATGTTGATGCTACTATAATTGCACAAAAGCCCAAAATGCTTCCACATATTCAAAGAATGCGCGAAAATATCGCGAATGCTTTTGAAACAGATATTGGAAACATAAGCGTTAAGGCTACAACCGAGGAAAAGCTCGGCTTTACGGGAGAGGAGCTTGGGATTGTCGCTCACGCCGTCAGCCTGCTCGAAAAAATCCCTTCTTAATACAAATCGGAACTGCCAGAAATTTGGCAATTCCGATGTATATAAATCGCTCCGAGCGACCCTAATATCAGTTCACAACCTGTTTTTTAAACAACAAAAAGGCCGTCCCGAAGCGTTGCCTTATATTGACATAATATGAGGTAATAAGACAAAATTCTACATGCTTAAAATAAATACTGCTAAAAATAATTTTGAAAGGTTGGGTTAAATTTATGCTTTATATTGCCCCTTCACTGCTTGCCGCAGATTTTTCGACACTTGATACAGAAATCAAAAGAGTTGAAGCGGCAGGAGCACAATATTTGCACCTTGATATTATGGACGGTGCCTTTGTTCCAAATATTTCCTTTGGACCTGAATTGATTTCATCAATACGCAAGTGTACTCATATGATTTTTGATGTGCATTTGATGATAAAGCGTCCAGAAAGATATATAGATAGATTTGTAAAAGCGGGAGCCGATATTATAACGGTTCACTATGAGGCTTGCGAAAATCCGATGTCCGTAATTCATTTGATTCATTCTTATGAGATGAAGGCCGCTATTGCTATTTCTCCCAAAACTCCTGTCGAGCTGCTTTTCCCTCTTCTTGAGCATATTGATATGGCTCTTATTATGACTGTAGAGCCCGGCTTTGGCGGTCAGTCGATGATTCACGAAACACTTGATAAGGTTTCCGCTCTTCGCAGATATGCAAATGAGCACGGAATTACACTTGATATTGAAGTTGACGGAGGAATTAATGCAGATAATGTTGGTTTTGCAACATCTGCGGGCGCAAATGTGATTGTTGCAGGCTCTGCGATTTTCAAGGCAAAGAAGCCTCGCGCAGTTATTCAGGCTATGAAGGAAAGTGCCGCTGAAAACTGCTTCAAGGGATAAGTTGAATTAAATATACAAAAAGGCGAACAGTGAACCTGTTCGCCTTTTAATAATAATTACGATTAAATGTATTTGTCGAATTGGAGGATTATGGTCTGAGTCCCATACCGCCTTCAAGGGTAAGAGTTTCGCCCGACATATATTTGAAGTCCGGAGAAGCAAGCTGAACACAAACGCGTCCGATTTCAAGCTCACTGTGTCCAAAGTGTCCCATAGGAGGCATCTTTACATTAGCTGCAAATGCTTCGGGATTGTATTGCTTCCACTTTTCAAGCTGAGAAGTCCAAGCGAGAGGACAAACAACATTTACATTGATTCCGTCAGGACCCCATTCTGTTGCCGCAACACGAGAAAGCCCTCTGATACCCTCTTTCGCAGCGGCATATGCGCACTGACCGTAGTTTCCAAAGAGTCCTGCACCTGAAGCAAAATTAATAACACTTCCCTTTGTTTCTTTAAGATAAGGATAGCAAGCCTTCATATAATAGAACGCAGAGTATAGTCCAGAATAAATAGCCAAGTTAAACTGCTCAATAGTGTGATTTGCGAGAGTAACACCAGATGCGGAGGCCTGTGCATTGTTTATAAGAACATCAATGCGTCCGAATTTTTCAACAGCTTTTGAAACAACTCCTGCTGCAACCTCTTCGCCGTTTTCCTTTTCATTAATGTCGGCCTGAACTGTCAAAACTTCAATGTTATAAAGTCTTTCAAGCTCTTCCTTTGCTGATTCGAGTTTTTCAAGATTTCTTCCTGTCAAAACAAGGTTTGCGCCTTCCTTCGCATACGCTATCGCGATACCGTATCCGATTGAACCGGCAGACCCGTCCTCAAGCGGATTTGCTCTTCCGCCACCTGTGATAATAGCGGTTTTTCCTTTTAAAAAGCTCATAATGTTCCTCCTTGAAATTTAAAAAATTGGGCAAGTAAGATATTATTTACTTGCCCATTGATGTTTAAATTATTATATTATTTTAACATACCTTCAAGAGTATTCTTGGCTGATTCCAATGCCTCTTGAAGCTTGGATGTGTCCTGACCGCCTGCCATAGCATTGTCGGGTCTTCCTCCGCCCTTGCCGCCGGTAACTGCCGCAACCGCGCCAACAAGCTTGCCTGCATGCGCTCCTGCCGCCACGGCGTCCTTTCCTGCTACTGATATAAAGTTAAGCTTGCCACCTGTATTTACCGCGATTACCGCAACTGTACTCGGGTGCTCTGCTTTAATTCTGTCAGAAAGACTTCTTGCTGCATCAAGCTCCATATCTTCAACAAGAGTTGCTACGAGCTGCACGCTGCCAACCTCAACTGCATTCTTCAAAACCTCATCAAGCTTTGAGCCTGCGAGCTTTGAATTGAGGACTTCAATTTCTTTCTTCATAGAGGCAATTTCATTTTGAAGAATAACTGCTCTCTTAGCAATATCAGCGGGATTTTGAACCTTAAGCTCAGATGCTGTTTGAGCAATAAGCGAATCTTTTTCAGAAATCAGCTTTAGCACACCCATTCCACTAACCGCTTCTATACGACGAACACCTGCCGCAACGCTGGATTCGGAAATTATTTTGAACAGACCGATTTTGCCAGTATTATCGCAGTGTGTACCGCCGCAAAGCTCGGTTGAGAATTTACCCATTTTAACCATACGAACAGTGCTACCGTATTTTTCGCCGAAAAGTGCCATAGCGCCATTCTTTTTAGCGGTTTCAATATCTGTTTCCATAGTAACAATATCATTCGCGGATAAGATGTTAAGGTTTACAAGCGCTTCTACTTTTTGAATTTCTTCAGCAGTTAAGGAAGCAAAGTGAGTAAAGTCAAATCTGCAAATATGCTCGTCAACATAAGAGCCTGCCTGCTCAACGTGATTGCCGAGTACGCTACGGAGAGCAGCCTGCAACAAGTGTGCGGACGAGTGATTACGGCAAATTGCATTTCTTCTGGCGTCCTCAATATCGGCTGTAACTGTATCTCCTACCTTTAAGTTGCCGTTTGCAACTGTGCAGAGGTGAATATATACGCCGTCTGTTTTCTTTGTATCATATACATTTGCAATAAAACCGTCGGTATAAATTGTACCTGTGTCGCCAACCTGTCCGCCGCCCTCGCCATAGAAGGGGGTACGGTCAAGGATGATTGTGCAGTCACCCTCGTCAACAGAATCAACGCTTCCGCCTTCAGTTAAAATCGCAATGACCTTTGCCTGACTTCTGTAATCGGTGTAACCGGTAAATTCAGTTTTTTGAAGGTCGGAAAGCAATGATTTTGACGATTCATCCCAACCGCCTATATTGGCTCTTGCCTCTCTTGCTCTCTGCTTTTGTTGAAGCATAAGCTCATTAAATTTCTTTTCATCAATTGCGAGATTACTTTCAGCTACAATTTCGCGTGTCAAGTCAATCGGGAAGCCAAATGTGTCGTAAAGCTTAAATACCTCTTCACCGGAAATGGTATCAGAATGATCAGAGATTGCGCCGCTTATAAGGTCTGAAAGGATTGCAAGACCGGCGTCAACTGTTGCATCAAATCTTTCCTCTTCCATAGCTATGACCTTGAGGATATAATCTCTCTTTTCGTCAAGCTCGGGATATGCGCCTTTACTTTCCTCAATAGAAACAGTAACAGTGTCAACAAGGAAAGGATGATTAATGCCAAGCAGCTTACCGTGACGGCAAGCACGGCGAATTATACGGCGAAGTACATATCCGCGTCCCTCGTTAGAAGGAATAACACCATCCGAAATCATAAACATAGCGCTTCTCGAATGGTCGGTTACAACACGGATAGAAATGTCATCATCCTTGTCGTCGCCATACTTTTTATTTGAAATTTCACAAGCTTTGTCAATAACCTTGCGGATTGAGTCAACCTCAAACATATTGTCAACGCCCTGCATTACGCAAGCAAGACGCTCAAGTCCCATACCTGTATCGATATTTTTTGTTGCAAGCTCGGTGTAGTTTCCGTGTCCATCATTGTTGAACTGTGAAAAAACATTATTCCAGATTTCCATAAATCTGTCACAGTCGCAACCCGGCTTACAATCGGGAGAGCCACAGCCGTACTTGATGCCACGGTCAAAGTAAATCTCTGAACAAGGACCGCAAGGACCGCTTCCATGCTCCCAGAAGTTATCTGCTTTGCCAAGACGAACTACATGTGTCGGGTCAACTCCGATTTTATTTACCCAAATCGCATAAGCCTCTTCGTCATTTTCATAGATAGAGGGCCAAAGCAAATCCTTTGGAATTTCAAGAGTTTCGGTCAAAAATTCCCAAGCCCACGGAATAGCCTGCTCCTTAAAATAATCTCCAAATGAGAAGTTACCGAGCATCTCAAAGAATGTACCGTGACGCGCGGTGTGTCCAACGCGCTCAAGGTCGGGAGTTCTTATGCACTTCTGACAAGTTGTAACACGCTTACAGGGAGGAACTTCTTCTCCTGTAAAAAACTTTTTCATAGGTGCCATACCTGAATTTATAAGTAAAAGAGATTTGTCGTTATGAGGAACAAGCGAGTATGAAGGAAGACGAAGATGTCCCTTTGACTCGAAGAATGAGAGATATTTTTCTCTTAAATCGTTTAATGAAGTCCACTGCATGGATTTTTTCCTTGCCTTTCGTTTAATATAATTATTATTAATATACTTTACAATATCCCTTAAATTATATCACCGAGAGGCAAATAAGTCAAGAGTTTATTGATATTTTTTGATAATATTTATCAAAAATCGCTGCTTTCAGTTCAAATTTCGTTTTCGTTGTAAAGCGCTGCGCCTACAACTGTTCCGAAACGAGCATTTTCGGGTATAATGAAATTTACGCCAAAGGAATTAAGTCCTGAAAATACATCTCTTATAGGCTTTAAGGTAGTAAGATTTCCAATCAGTACAATATCGCACAATCCGTGTCCTTTAGCTGCAAATACCGACAGCATAGCGATAGTTTCAGCCACCATATTTGCCACTCCCAGTGCAATATCACTTGAATCAGCTAAATCCGAGATTTTTCCAAAGTTTGAAGCGGTCAAATTTTCATTTACGCCTGTGTATTTCGAATTGTTTGAAATATCCTTGACACGAAGGTCAATATTATCAAGATTGCCGTTTTCACAAATGCTTTCTATATGCTCAATTGTATTGACGCCCGTCATTTTATTGGTAAGACCAATAAGAGTACCCCCGCCGACGCCTGTACCGCCAAGATAGTCAATCTTTGTTTTGTTCTTCTCTTTTTTTGCGTGAATCAATGCAGTTCCCGTACCCATACTGACTATAATTGCTTCGTCAAGTCCCGAAAGATACAAGCCACCAAGACCTACTGCTGAAAATTCGGGAACGGCTCTGCAATCAAGAGAGTATATTGGACTTTTCATATGTGTAGCCCCCACACCTGTAACCATAACCCTATCAATATCGTTAAGTGAAAGATTATTTTCAGAGGTGAATTTGCCGAATGCGCCGTAAATTGATGTTATTGGGTCGGTTGCACGGACAAACAGAGGAGAAATCAACTGATTTTCACCGTCACTTCCCTTTTTAAAGCCTACAATTTTGGTCGTGCTTCCCCCGACATCTATGCCGATTACATTTTTTCCCTTAATATCTGAATTATACATTTTTTCATTATTTTGCAAATTTTGATAAAAATCTTATCAAAAAGCAAATTTCTCCATATATTATTTAATTTTATTATATCACTATCTTGAAAAAAAATCAATATGGTGTTATAATATAATCAACAAATTTTTTTAGTTTGATTTCTGGAGGCATAAATGGCTTTTGATGCAGGTATGCTTTCTTGCATTATTCACGAAATAAAGGAGATAGCGCAAGGAGGCAGAATTGAAAAAATATATCAGCCCGAAAAAGATGAAATAATTTTGCAAATGCGAACTCTTGCAGGAGGTAAACGCCTTTTGATAAATGCGGGGTCAAATAACCCCAGAATCTCTTTTACAACGATTCAAAAGGAGAACCCTATGCAAGCTCCGATGTTTTGTATGCTTCTGCGAAAGCATCTGACAGGAGCTCTCTTGTCAAATGTTGAGCAATTTTCGTTTGAAAGAGCTGTAAAGCTCACCTTTGATACAAGAGATGAGATGGGCTTTGACTGTAAAAAATATATTATTGCCGAGATAATGGGAAAGTACAGTAATTTAGTTTTTGCAGACGAAAATATGAAAATAATTGCTTCACTGAAAACTGTTGATTTTACAACAAGTAGCTTGAGGCAGGTTTTACCAGGTATGAAATATGAGCTCCCACCCGCACAGGATAAGCTTAATCCGCTTGTGGCGACGAAAGAACAGTTTTTCGAAGCCTTAGCTAAATATCCCCCCGAAAAAAGCGCGGAGAAATTCATTACATCAACATACCTTGGAATTGCCACGAGTGTGGCAAGAGAATTGGTTATGAGAGCTTGCGGAGTCTTTGATGCTAACTTGTCCACTTGTCCGAGCGAAGCTCTTTACAGAGAATTTTCAAGCCTGTATGACAAGCTTGCAAGAGGAGAGTTTGCTCCTGAGGTGGTTTTGGACGGAAGTATGCCAGTTGAATATTCCTTTACTTCTCTCTCTTATTATGGTCCTGCCTTTGAGCATAGGTCGTTTGAAAGTCCCAGCGAAGCGCTTGACTTATTCTTTTTGTCAAGAGATAATGAGCAAAGAATCAGACAAAGAGCATCTGATATTCTAAAGCTTTTAACTAATGCCGAAGCAAGATTAATTAAAAAAATTGACTCACAAGAAAAAGAACTCGCTGACTGTGAGCTTGGTGAGAAGTATAAGAAATACGGTGACTTGATTACCGCTAATATTTATAAGCTGAATAAGGGCGACAAATCAGTTGAGCTTGTTGATTACGAGGCTTGGAATGAGGAAACAGGCGAGTGCGGCACGGCAGTAATTGAGCTTGATGAAAGACTGACCCCTGCGGCAAATGCTCAAAAATATTATAAGCAATACAACAAAACGAAAACCGCAAAGGTTGAGCTTTCAAAGCAGCTTGAAATAGGAAAAGCTGAGCTTGAGTATATATATTCTGTTTTTGACGCCTTAACAAAGGCAGAAAGCAGTGCGGATTTGGCGGAAATTCGTGATGAGCTTTACAAAAGCGGATATGCTTCGAAGATGAAGGGCTACGCTGCTCCCAAAAAGCTGCACAATCTGACTGTGTCCGAATTTGTTACAACAAACGGTTACAGGGTTTTGTGTGGTAAGAATAACTATCAGAATGAGTATATTACCCACAAGCTTGCAGAGAAAAATGACTATTGGTTTCACGCTAAAAATGTTCCCGGCTCTCATGTTCTTATGATAACAAACGGCGAGGAGCCGCCAAGTGAGGACTTTACAGATGCTTGCGAAATTGCGGCATATTATTCCAAGGCAAAGGGCGGCTTTAACATTGAGGTTGACTATCTTTTTGCCAAAGGTGTAAAGAAGGTTTCGGGAGCAAAACCCGGATTTGTGATTTATCATAACAACTGGTCAGCTTTCGTCACACCCAATGAGGAAAAAATTAATAAAATGAGAAAAAAATAATCTTATGCGGATGGGCTTTTATGCTTATCCGCATAATAATGTTTTGTAAATAAAATGTTAAAGAAAAATCGATTTGTTGACAAAATCAAAAAATTAAGTTATAATACTCATATTGAAGCGACAGCTTTGATAAACTTGGGAAGGAGTGTACGAAAAATAATGGATAACTTTTCTGCATTTGCAGTTTCGCTTGAAAATGTGAACAAGTACATCAATAAAATTAAAAGCATTAAAATATCGGAATACGGCATCAGAGCAGCGCATTTTAACTGTATGATGCATATTGATCTGTCAAAGGACGGTCTTACTCCGACAGAAATTTCAGAGGATTGCGGAATAGATAAGGCTTTTGTTTCACGAACAACCGCTGACTTGATCAAGGGTGGATTTATCAGAATTAATCAGAAATTCAACGACGGAAGAAAATACAGGAATAAATACATATTGACCGAAAAGGGTCAGAATGTTATTGAAGAAACCAAATTGTTAATAGAAAAGTATTTAACTGAAATTTGCGGCAAAATTGGCGAAATGGATATGAAGTCTTTTATGAAGGTTATTCTCTCAATTAATGAGGGAATGGGCAAAAAAGTCGCAAAGATATAAATTGGTTTGAGAGGATAAATTAATGAATAAATTACCAAACAGAAAAAGAATAGACAGAACACTGCCGCGCCTGTGGGATGTGAACGACTTGCTTGAGCATATTAATTCTCACGGAGATAGACTTGCTTATAAGTATTTTGAGCAGGGCAAGCTTCAGGAGATGACATATGCAGAGTTTTATCAAATGGTGCTTCAGATATCCGCAGCTTTTACAAAGAAGGGCTTTTCAGGCAAAAGAGTGGCGGTAATCGGTGACACCTCGCCGCAATGGCTTGCCACCTATGTAGGTGCGCTTGCTTCCGGAACTATTATCATACCTATGGATAAGGAGCTGGCTCTCTCTGAAATTGAAAAGTTTTTAGAGATAGCAGAGGCAGAGGCTGTTGTTTACTCAAAATCGTTTAACGAAAAATTTGTTACAACAATAAATTCTCACCCTACGGTTAAAACCTTTATTCCAATCAATGCAGATTATGACTCAAGCTTTTCTCAAAAGGTTCTTCCCTTTGCTTCCTTGCTTGAATTAGGCCAAGAGGAGCTTGACGGTGGATATAGAATTCAAATGGTTAAAAACCGTGACGAGATGGCTGAGATGCTATTTACGTCAGGTACGACAGGCACAAGCAAATGTGTAATGCTATCGCAAAAGAATATTTTTGCTGCGGTAAGCTCTGCGATTGAAACTGTCTGCTTTGTTTCTGAGGATGTTGTTGTATCGGTTCTTCCCGTGCATCACACCTATGAGCTGATGTGCCTGCTTGCCGAAATGGTGTTCGGTATTACCACCTGCATCAATGACTCTTTGCGCCACGTTATGAAAAACTTTGCATTGTTTAAGCCTACAGGACTTGTTCTCGTGCCTATGTTCTTGAACACTATGTATAAGAGAATTTGGTCTGAGGCTGAGAGGGGCGGCAAGGATAAGGTGCTTAAAGCCGCTCTTGTAATGTCAAGAAATTTGATGAAGGTCGGCGTTGATGTAAGAAGAACTCTCTTTAAATCTGTTCTCGACGCATTTGGCGGAAATCTTGACCACATAATTTGCGGCGGAGCTAAATTGAATCCAGATTTGATTGTTGCATTCGAGGATTTCGGCATTTCCGTGTTTGAGGGCTTTGGTATTACAGAGTGCTCACCGCTTGTTTCGGTTACGCCTTATTATGCAAGAAAGCTGGGCGCAATCGGTCCGTCAGTTCCCTCTTGCAGAACGAGGATAGACCCTAATGGCGAATTTACCGATGAAGGCTACGAAATTGGTGAAATTCAAGTTAAGGGTGACAATGTTATGATTGGATATTATAACAATCCCGAAGCCAATGCAGATGTATTCACAAATGACGGGTGGTTCAGAACTGGGGATGTCGGATATATGGATAATGACGGTTATTTGTATATTACGGGTCGCATTAAGTTTGTAATAGTGCTTGAAAACGGAAAAAATGTATTCCCCGAAGAAATTGAAGAATACCTTGATATAATTGATACAATTAAGGAATGCTGTGTTGTCGGAAGAAAGGCAAGTGATGGCGACGAGATTATTTTGACTGCCGTTGTTTATCCCGATTACTCAAAATTCCCTGAGGGCGCCAATGAGGACGAGGTAAAGGAATCAATCAGAAAATCTATAAACGCCACAAACAAAAAGCTCCCAACCTACAAGCAAATAAAGTCGGTTGAAATCAGAAAGACAGAGTTTGAAAAAACTACTACAAAGAAAATCAAAAGACAGCTTGTAAAATGATAAAAAAACTTGCTCACCTGTGCTGCGGGTGCTAAAGGACAGTAATAAAGCCGATATGGATTAAACATCTGTATCGGCTCTTTTCTATTACACCGCTAATAGTGGTGAGTAAGTGCGCTTTTTAAGTTTTTAGTGATATGCTGTCTATGACAGCGTGATATTACTCGCCCTGCTCGTAGTGATATTGAAACCTTGCGGTTTCAGTGGTATTCTATTCGCACGACAACTCGCGTAGCGAATATCACTCGGCGTAAGCTGAATATAACTGCGAAGCAATATAACTCGCCAGAGGCGAATAGAGTTGGCGTTGTGTCCTTTGGAACACAACGCCTGAGGGTGAGCAAGTTTTTTACTATAGTGTTTCGCTGGATCTTTTAGTTGTTAATATTGCAAGTTGCATTATAAAAAAAATTATTCAAATTATTAATATTTTTTATGTTTTTATGCACTTTTTTATAAAAATTTAATGTTTGCACTTGTATTTTGGAAGAATTTGTGTTATCATTATATGAATAGATATTTAGGGCTATAATTTAAAGGTTAGCAATTTGAAAGGAATATTCAATTTATGAAAGACGGATATATCAAGGTTGCATCAGCGTGTCCTGAAATTAAAATGGCAGATGTTAAATTCAATACAGACGCTTGTATTTCCTTGGCAAATCGCGCAAACGAGTTGGGCGTTAAGCTTCTGGTTTTCCCTGAGCTTGTTCTGACAGGCTATTCCTGCGGAGATATGTTTTCGTCAGAAAGCCTGCTTAAAGGTGCTCTTACGGGTCTTAAAAATTATGTTTATGCTACTGCTATGCTTGATATGGTTTCGATAATTGGATTGCCAATTGAGCACGGTGACAAGGTCTATAACTGCGCGGCTGTCGTATCGGGCGGTCAGCTTCTCGGAATAGTACCAAAGAAAAATCTTCCTAATCAGGGCGAATATTATGAGCTTCGCAATTTTATTCCTGCGCCAAAGGACAATTTTGCTTATAGCTTTGACGACAGTATCGTTATGTTTGGCACAAATCAGTTCTTCGTTTGCAGACAAATGCCAAGCTTTAGGATAGGTGTTGAAATTTGTGAGGATCTGTGGTCTTCTGACGCTCCATCTTCAATTCTTGCTTCTGCTGGAGCTACGGTTATTGCAAACCCCTCGGCTTCAAGTGAGATTATCGGCAAAGAGGATTACAGAAAAATGTTAATCCGCACGCAATCATTAAAGACTATTTCGGGGTATGTTTATACAAGCTCGGGACTTGGAGAATCAACTGCAAATTCGGTTCTTTCGGGACATTGTATAATCGCAGAAATGGGTACTATCATCGGTGAGAGAAAGCCTTTTGATTTTTCTGCAGATGAGCTTACGATTACCGAGCTTGATTTGCAGAAAATCGTCCACGCTCGCCGCACAAACAATACATTTACAAAAAACACAAACGGAATTGAATTTTGCGAGATTGAATTTGATTTAAGTCTTGAAGATACAATTATTACAAGAAAAATTGACCCATCTCCCTTTGTTCCAACAGACAAAAAGGAACTTGCAGACAGATGTGAAAAAATCCTTAATATACAAGCATTAGGTCTTGCAGAGAGAGTTAAGGCGTCGTATTCAGGAAAGCTTGTTGTTGGTATTTCGGGCGGACTTGATTCTTGCCTTGCGCTTCTTGTAATGGTGCGAGCTGCCGATTATCTCAATATTCCAAGAAAAGATATAATTGCAGTTACAATGCCCTGCTTTGGAACAACTTCGAGGACAAAAAACAATGCAACTGTTCTTTGTGAAAAGCTTGGTGTTGATTTCCGTTGTGTTAACATTTTTGATGCGGTAAGACAGCATTTTGCTGATATTGGTCACGACCCTGAAAACTATAATGTTGTATATGAGAATGCTCAGGCGAGAGAAAGAACACAGGTCCTTATGGATATAGCCAACGCCGAGAGCGGTCTTGTTGTCGGAACTGGTGACCTTTCCGAGCTTGCACTTGGTTGGGCGACCTATAACGGCGACCATATGTCAATGTACGGCGTTAATGCTTCAGTTCCCAAAACGCTTATCAGACATATTGTAAGCTATTGCGCTGATTTGGAAAAATCAAAGGGTGAGGAGCTTTTGGCAGATGCTATTTATGACATTCTCAATACTCCTGTTTCACCCGAATTACTCCCTGCCACAGAGGGCGGTGAGATTTCTCAAAAAACAGAGGATTTGGTTGGTCCTTATGAGCTTCACGATTTCTACCTTTTCAATTTTGTAAAGCACGGATTTACTCCTAAAAAGCTTTTCAGAATGGCAAAAATAGCCTTTAACGGCATATATGATGAAAAAACACTCTTAAAGTGGCTCGAAGTATTTGTAAAGAGGTTTTTTGCTCAACAGTTTAAGCGCTCGTGTCTGCCCGACAGTCCGCGCGTTGGAACGGTAGCGCTTTCCCCGAATTATTTTAAGATGGTTTCGGATATGTCATCAAACTTGTGGCGAGCGGAAATCGAAGAGCTTAAAGAATTAATTTAAAACCGAAAAACCGTTGCAGAAATGCAACGGTTTTTTATATCAAATATCTTTTTCGCTAATATTGAAGATTTGCTTCTTCTTTTTCTTTGCATACTTATAGGTCTGGTAAGCTCCGCCAAAATCGTGAGTTATATATGCTATAACACAGTCTGCCTTCTCGACCATCCACCTGTTACGGTATGAAATCGCAAATTTAAGCGGTACTTTTTCGAGTTCAGGATAGATAATGTCATCATACAGATTTTTCTCGTATTCTAAATGATTTTTTTGATAATCAACTGTTATATACGGTGTAATGAAAACTAATTTCGTGTTTGGGTGTGTTTCCTGATATTTCTTTCCGCATCTCCGAGCAAACGCGTCAAAAGAGCCGTAACCGCCCAAATAAAGCTCGGCGTGATCATCTCCGATAATTTCCGTCAAAATAGATATGATTTTTTGCGCGTCCTCTCTTGTTTCAATGTATTTTGAATGTCCGCAAAATGTAACTATCATAAAACTACCCCGTAAATAAAAAAAGTGCACCCCCGAAGGAATGCACTGAAAAAATGCTTCCCTCGATTGTTGCTACACAAACTTTCTCTGATATGGGATGAGAAAAGAGAGAAAACACTTTTTACCAAAGTATTTTCCCATATCAGAAAAAAATATGCAGTTTGTGTAGCGTGTATATTATACCACATTTTACGAGATTTGTCAATACAGAATAGACAGACTGTAATATTTGAATAATCCAAAACAAAAAAGAGCTATCTTAAGATAACTCTTTTGATTGATTTTGTGCTCATAGTACCAAAATACAACTCGTATATTTAGTGAAGTTTTGGCTACGCCAAAGTGATGTTATGCTTCGCATAGTGATGTTGCTCCCTACGGTCGCAGTGAAGTGATATGTTCCTAATTTCGTGCCAAAGGCACACTTCACGCGCGAATCGCACTCCACTTCCGAAGGAAACATCACGCTCCGTTTGCGGAACGCATCGTTGAAAAAAGCACTTGCGCAAGCAAGTGCTTTTTTCTGTGCTCATAGTACAAAAATGCAACTTTATGTATTTCTACAATCATAACAGCACTAATAAGTGTTGTGTTTAGAAGAAAATACATTTCTTACTGTGTAATATTAACCGTAATTTTTTCATTATCCACAGTAGAACAACCTATATCATTTTAATAAATATCAAGTGCGTACCATTCACCATCATAATTTAAGCAAAAAATAAAATCGGTTCTTTCCTCACCATCCACCTCCGAATTAACACTAACAATACAATATTCATCAATCAACGCCAAATCCTGAGGTGTAGCGCCATAAGATTCCATACCCGCTATATAGCCATTAAGCAATTCCTCACATGTATAAGACCATATTCCAATATCAAGCATTGCTGAAACATCTTTTTTTTCACTGCTGATTATAATACACTCGCAAATATCATCTTCTGTAATATTATCTTTCATGTCATTAACAATTTGTTCTTTATTAAAATCTTCCCCAAACATTGCTTTTAAAGCAAAATCAGGAAAACAATTGACCATCTTTTCTGGATTTGCCGTAAAAATCGCCACTACTAAATTTTCCGCTACTTTTTCCGGAGTGGATGTGACGCCACTCTTTCCGCAAGCAACAAGGGAAACGAGCATAGCCATTATAATAATGAACACAAAAACCTTAGATAAACTATTTCTTTTCATTTTTTTCTTCCTCCAAAAATTAAAATTTTAATATCGCTACTCAACTATAATATTTTATCAAAAGTCAAATATCGCTGACGGTATATCTAACCAAATGAAAATGATTGACAATAATACATAAACCGCATTTACAATTAATACTCTTCTCTTTTCTTGCTTATCTGCCAATTTATCTGCGCTTATAACTAATGAAACTATTATGGCAGCTATTCCAGGAATTAATGTCAACGAGGCCTTATAATCTCTATGAATTCCGAAAACTTTAGTATTATCTAGCAAATTATCATAGTAAATATATTCGCTCTGCATAGAAATCCTAATTATTAAAGAAATAAAAGCACTGATAACACTAGCAATATAAGATTTTTTCAAACAAGGTTTGTACGCCTTATTTGTATCTGATATAGCAAGCTCCTCATTATCAATTTCTTCAACACCTTCTCTTCCAATTTGGCATCCACACTTTTCGCAAAACATTGCTTCATCGTTAATTTCTTTTCCACATTTTGAACAAAACATATCACTTTCTCCTATTTAATTTATTTGTAACAAATTGTTACAAATAATATTGTAACACAATGTTACAATAAAGTCAAGAGGTTTACATAATTTTATTAGGAGGAATTTTATGAAAGCAAACCAAGGGCTTCTCGGATTAAGAATTGTCAGGACGAAAAAACAATACAGCCAATTAAAAGTAGCCATGGATTTGAATATAAGCCGAGAAGCACTTTCTTATTACGAAACCGGAAAAAGAAATCCCGACCTGCAAATGCTTCGACAATTATCAAAATATTTTAATGTCTCTATTGATTTTTTGGTAAACGGGAAAGAATTTCAAGAAAAATAAGAGCCAAATATACTGCTACAAGGAGTTAAGTAATTCACAACGACTATGCGACTGCTACGGGACTGTGCCTGCGATAGTTTGCAATAAAATCCTATGCAGTCATACTTACTTCCTAAAATATAGTCGTTTTGAAACAAATCACGCCATAGGCGTGTATGGAATCCGCAACATGTTGCGGTATGGAATCATCACGAGATGATGTATAGAATCAATCCGAAGGTAGATATACGCTGACGCGTGATGCCATACGCCTGCGACAATTCCATACTCACTTACGCGAGATTACATGCCAATCCTTCGGATTGAATAGAAAAAAGACCGTCCGAAAACGGTCTTTTTTCTTGGCACCCCCAACGGGAATCGAACCCATAACTAACCCTTAGGAGGGGCTTGTTATATCCATTTAACTATGGAGGCGTGCTATACTTAATAGATTATATCACAAAAGGCTGAGAATTTCAAGTGCAAATTTATATTTTTTGAAATATTGTGCATCAAATGCCACCGCAAAAATTTACGCGACATTTAATGCACTTTTTATATCTTTACTTGTTTTATATTTTTTTACTTGCTTCGTATTCTTGCTTTAAAATCGCACAGGTTGCAATATCTCGGTACTCACCCTTAATCAGCATTGACTTTCTCCGAATTCCCTCAAAGGTCATATTATTTTTCTCCATTACTCTCCTTGAAGCCTTGTTTTCGGGGATATATCGACACTCAATTCGATTTAACCCCAAGCGCTCAAAGCCAAACTTAATAATTTCACGGCACGCCTCACTTGCAATTCCCTGTCCGTGAAATTCAGGATTTACCACATAACCGATTTCGGCTGAGTTGTTGAAGAAATCAAATCTTGTAAAGCCACAGGTGCCAATCATTTTGTCAGTTTTGTTATCGACGATTGCCCAGTCGTAGAAGTCGCCCGACTTATACCTTGTTTGGAGATAAATAAGATATTGCAGTGTATATCCCTTGTTTTCGTGCGGAAGCCAGGTCAGATATTGTGTTACATCTGCCCTTTTGGCATATTCAAACATATCGTCGGTATCATCAGGTGTCAATTTTCTCAAGGTAAGCAATTCTGTTTTCAGATTTGGTATTTTGGAAAAAATTTTGTGTATATATTCTCGTTTCATTTTAGTGAACCCTTTTTGTTTTATATGTACCATTATATACTATTTTTCCTTTGTTTTCAAGTGTATTTCTCTTTTCTTGAAAATTTTTTTCATTATGTCTTGAAAAAATCAACCAATATGATATAATATATGTATATGTTAAATGATTTGTTGGTGGAAAATGTACTACAACTGTAATGAATACTTGGTACCTGTAATTGTCGGTTGCTCTGAGAAATCAACCGCTCTTGCAAAAAAGCTTTTACGGGAAAAAGGATTGAAGGCTCATATCTTTTGTGAGAAGCCGTCTTTGATAAAACGAATTATATACAAATGCTATAAGGTCTATCCTATGACGAATAAATGGTTGCTTGAAAGTCTTATTTCATTTGCATCTTCGCTTGAAGAATATTATATGCCGACAATTTTTGTCTGTGACGATTTTTCAAGAGGATTTGTTGAAGAATGTTACCATGCGCTTGAAGCAGCATTTGTTATAGTTGAAGATAATGTATTTTTTAATGGAGAGAGAAGCTTGGAGGAATAGCAAATGATTACAAGAGATATTTTTGATGTAATTGAGGTATCTTCGTATCATATACCTGAAAATATGGACAGAAGACGCATACTTTCAATTACTCATAATTCGAAGTTTGCAGGTCCCACTTCTCTTTTTGTTTGCAAAAGCGGCTCAATTCGTGACGGCCATTTTTATGCGCGCCAGGCGTACGAGCAAGGCACTCGCCTGTTTTTAGCCGAAAGGCCTCTTGATCTTCCCAGTGATGCGGCAGTTTTGATTACAGATAATACTAATGAGGCGATCTGCAAGCTTGCAATATATTTTTATGACAATCCAGCTCGTGATATGAAAATTATAGGTGTTACAGGTACAAAGGGCAAAACTACGGTCGCTATGTCAGTTTACAGTGTTGCAACGGCGCGCGGAATTAAGATGGGGTATATTGGAACTAACGGAGTTTATTATAACGGCTGTATTACCGAAACTGTAAATACCACTCCCGACCCTCTTGAGCTTCAAAGACACTTGAAAAATATGAAAGATGCGGGTGTTGAGTTCGTTATTATCGAGGTTTCATCGCAAGCTCTGTGGCAAAAGCGCATTTATGGAATTGAATTTGAAATTTGTGCTTTTACCAACTTGTACGAGGACCACATCGGCGGAATTGAGCATCCTACCTTTGAGCATTATCGTGATTGCAAGCAAATGCTGTTTACTGATTACAATTCAAAAAATATTGTAATAAACTCGGATAGTGGATATGCAAATCATATGCTCGACGGAGTACAATGCTCAAATATCGTTAAAACTTCCGCGCTTGGTTATGAAAAAGCTAAGATTTATGCTAAATCATCAAAGAAGGTTAAAAACGGAATTGTTCCGGGTGTCAGCTTTACTTGCTACATAAATGAGAGCGAGGGCGAAATTTCTTCAAGAAATGTATTTATTCCCTTGCCCGGTATGTACAGTATAGAAAACGGGCTAATCATTATAGCAATTTGCCGCTTGCTCAATATTTCATTAGATGATATTGTGGATAGCTTGTCTGCTTCCTGTGTGCCCGGCAGATTTGAAGCAGTTGAGCTTCAATCACGCCCAGGTTCATTATTCGTTATTGACTACGCTCACAATGGCGCAAGTCTTGAAGCGGTCTTGAGCGCTCTGCGAGAATATGAGCCGAGTAGAATAATTTGTCTTTTCGGAAGTGTAGGCGGGCGAACCTTTGGGCGCAGACGTGAGCTTGGCTTGGCGGCAAGAAACGGCGCAGATGTCATAATCGTTACATCGGACAACCCCGACGGAGAGGACCCTATGCAAGTAATAGACGATATTTGCGAAGTCCTTGATGGCTGTAAAAAGGAAATACACAAAATTCCCGACAGATATGAAGCGATAAATAAGGCGTTTGAGCTTGCAGAGCCAAATGATTATGTTCTCTTGGCGGGTAAGGGTCATGAGAGCTATCAATTGATAAAGGGAAAAAGAATTCCCTTTTCGGAAAAAGCAATTCTAAAGCAAATAGATTTGTTAAGCTCAGAAGTATTCAAATAAAAAAGGCGGTTTTGCAACCGCCTATTTTATTTGAGCATATAGCCTTTACCCCGTATGGTGTAAATTAGCTTCAGCCCTAATTTGTTATCTATCTTTCGTCTTAAATGGCAAATATAAACATCACCCATATTGCCCGCGTCAAATCCCAGCAAGGCTTGTATTTCCTCTCTCATGACAACCTTGCCGCGACAATCAAAGAGCTTTGATAAAACCTTAAATTCGTATTCGCTAAAAGTAATATTCAGGTCGCCAATTTTTGCAGACTGTGTTTTATGATTTAAGACAAGCTGATATGTTGGAGCCTTTGAATGATGTGCTCTGCTTTTAATCTCGTGAGATTTATTTGTCGCATGAGTGTCAATTCCTGTAAAAGCTTTTCTGAAATCTGTCATTAAAAACGGACGGTGCAAAAAGCAGGTCAGTTTATCGGCAACAGCTCCTAATTCATCATAATTTGAGCGAGAGAAGCCAATTATACTATAATCATTTATATACTTTTCAAGCTCTTCGGTATTAAAAAAATCAAGGTCGGCGATTATATATGTAATTTTCTTTTCGCCCCATTCTGTATTTGATATAGCTTCAATTCCTATATCACTGAGTTCGTGCGCAAGCATTCGAGCAAATCTTGCGTCATCAGTTATTATTTGAGCGTACAATGACATTTTAATCTCCATTCTGCCGCCTTTTGCGGCGGCACAAACACAATCGTTGAATTTTGCCGAAAGGCAAAATTCGCGCGTGAAGCAGTTGATTTACCTATAAGTTGGAAGTAACTTTCACGCTGTTTCCCCTTTAAGCGTTTGCTATCTTTAATTGGTTTATAATCTCTTCTATCTCGTGAGTAGAGCTCGTTTTCATAATTTGGTCGCGCAAGGATGCGGCGGAGCGAACATTCTTAATATACAGAACAGCATGCTTTTTGATTTCGGCAGAGCTTACATACTCTCCCTTTTGCTCTCTCATAGTCTTTATATGGTAAAGACAGGTGTCAAGCCGTTCTTCAAGAGAGGGAGCTACAAATTCCTTACCGTCAAGCCTTGCCGCAATCTCTGCAAAAATCCAAGGATTACCAAGTGAGCCTCTGCCTATCATAAGACCGTCACAACCGCATATATCAAGCATTTTTGCGGCGTCGTCGGCACTACATATATCCCCGTTTCCAATAACGGGAATATTAACCGCTTTTTTTACATTTTCAATTACAGTGAGGTCAATTCCGGGATTGTACATCTCTTCCCGTGTCCGCGCGTGAACGAATATAGCAGAAGCACCCGCCGCTTCAAGCATTCGAGCCATTTCAGGCGCATTTTTGTTTTCTTCATTCCAGCCTGCGCGAATTTTTACTGTTACAGGGATATTTTTTAGCTTTTTTGCAGCTGCCTCAACGATTTTTGCCGCGAGGGTAGGGTTTTTCATAAGCGCGCTTCCCTCTCCGTTTGAAACGACCTTGTGCATAGGACATCCCATGTTGATATCAATTGCAGATGGCGGAATTTTTGAAAGACATCCTTTGTATGAAGAACTCTCAATCATTTCTGCCGCCGCCGAAACAAATTCAGGCTCACTGCCGAAAAGCTGAACAGACATCGGCATTTCCTCAGCTCTAACCTCTGCTAAAGGTGCTGTTTTAAATTGTGAGGGCGATACTCTTTTTGCCGATTGTTCATAGCAAAGAGCCTTTGCAGACACCATTTCGCTGACAGTAAATTCCGCGCCGTTCTCACGGCAAATTTTTCGAAAAGTATAGTCGGTAAAGCCAGCCATTGGAGCTAAAAAAAGCCCGTGCTTTAAAATGTGATTACCAATTTTTATACTCAAAATAATACTCCGATATTAATATATTAACGATTACAGTTTATTTTACCATTATTTTTGTTTGGTGTCAATATAATTTTAAAATATTGTTTGCAAGCAATTAACTGGTGGCATAATTAATCATATATTTTAAAAGTTTGGAGCGGTTATGGAGAATTTAGGTTACTACAACGGAGCTTTTGCACCCATTGACGAGATGTATATTCCTTTTTGTGACAGGGTGCACTTTTTCGGTGACGGAGTTTATGAGGCAACGCTTGCAAAAAATTATAAAATATTCGCTCTTGACGAGCACATTGAGAGATTATTCAATAGCGCGTCAATGCTTGATATTAGAATTCCGAACACAAAAGCAGAGCTCGCCGAAATCATCAAAGGTCTTGTCTTGAAGCTCGACTGTGACGAGCAATTGGTTTACTTTCAGGTTACTCGCGGAACGGGAGCGAGAAGCCACACATACCCCGACGACATGGTTGGTAACATCTGGATAATGCTACGACCGATGAAGATGCTGGATATTTACAAGGAAATTGACGCTATTACCCTTCCCGATACGCGTTATCTTCACTGTAATATTAAGACGCTGAATTTAATTCCGTCGGTCATTTATGCTCAAAAAGCAAAAATGTCAAACGCTTATGAGGCGATACTTTATCGCGAGGGCGGACGGGTGACCGAGTGCTCACACTCAAATGTGCATATCATTGATAAAAACGGAATTTTCAGAACCGCCCCAAAGGACAACTTGATTTTGCCCGGAATTGCTCGTTCAAATTTAATAAGAGCGTGTCATTCGCTTGGGATTGAGGTGATTGAAAAAGCCTTTACACTTGAAGAAATGCTTGATGCCGATGAGATTTTAACCTCATCCTCAACCGTGCCGATTATGCGATGTAGGTCTGTTGACGGCAGAGCTGTTGGCGGACGCTGTGAGGAAAAGGTAGAAAAGCTACGCGAATGGGTCTTAGAGGATTTTAAAAGGGCAACCCAAATAAATTAAGGCGGTCGATTTTGACCGCCTCGTTCTATTTGCTTATAATATCGTTAATAATTTCGCCTGCCATGATAAGTCCCATAACCGAAGGAACAAAGGATAGGCTTCCTGGTATATTTTTCTTGCTTTCACCGTCGTAAAGCTCGCTCTTACGAGGCTCTTCCTTTGAATAAACAACCTTTAATTTCTTAATCCCTCTGCTTTTAAGCTCACGGCGCATAACTCGCGCCAGGGGGCAGACCTCTGTTTTGTAGATGTCGGCAACCTCAAATTTCGTAGGGTCGGTTTTATTTCCCGCTCCCATAGCTGAAATAATAGGAATGTTTAGAGAATTTGCCCTTTGCACCAAGGATATTTTAGCCGAAACGGTATCTACTGCATCTGCTATATAGTCGTAGATAGATAAGTCATATTCGTCAGCATTCTCAGGTAAATAAAAAACATTATTTGCCTTAACAGTACAATCTGGATTTATATCAAGCAAGCGCGCCTTCATAACATCGACCTTATTCTGACCAACAGTAGAATGGAGAGCGATAATCTGGCGATTGATATTTGACAGAGATACGGTATCCTTATCAAATATATCAATCTGCCCCACTCCTGCACGACAGAGCGCTTCACATATATAGCCACCCACACCTCCGACGCCAAAGACAGCAACGCGAGAGTTATTCAGTTTTACAATCGCTTCCTCACCGTAAAGGTTAAGGGTGCGTGAAAATTCTTCTCTTTGTGGCATAATGTCCTCACTATTTCAAAAATTTAAATCTGTGTCTTATTTTTACAAGGTAAACAGTAATTATTTTCGTCAGGGCAATATCGTAAATAATAAATGTTATATTCAAAAGAATATATGTTGCAATTGCTAATGTGCTTCCTATCTCGCCGTTGCCGAAAACAAAGAAAAATGCTTCAAGTATAGTTTTACTATCGCTATTGCCAAAGAAAACAAAGTATGAAATCAATACACAAAGCCCTACCGAAAGGTTTAAGACAAGCATCTTAATCGCCCATGTGACTGTCTTATTAAGCTTTTCAAGCTTTTCCTTGATAATTGGGTAAAAGCCGAAAAACAGCATATAAAACCAAGGAGCGAGGCTCATTGGCATAAATATGATTGCAAGAGCTCCCGTTGTTGCATAAATCAAATACGGATAAATTCCGCCAAGCTCAATTACGGCAAAAATGCAGAAAAAGGATGCAAGTACCGCCATTGACAAATCAAGTATTTCAAACAGTGAGCCAATAAGCAATAATGAAACGCCCATTGCTGACAGAATTGCTCCCAATGTCAGTTTTTTCGTTTTACTTGAAATTCCGCTTTTCATATATTTATCCTCATTAACAGCAGCCAATCAAATCTCCGCCCATACACTCACAGCAACAGTCGGCGCAAAGCAAGGATGAACAAACATCACATCCTGAGCAGCCGCCTGAATTTGTCGTATTGTATCCGCTGCCATAGCCCCGTGCTTGCATATTAAGCCTATCTCTTGTTTGGCGGTACTCCATATTTGAAGGGTCCATTTGACAAGCGGTATTAATCATTCTTTGTGCATCAACATAAAAGCCCTTTTTAATCAAAACGCATCCCATAAGATAGTGCCATTCTGCCGCTCTGTCGCCTTCATTGATAAGATTAAGCTCATTTTCGGCAGCCATTATATTGCCTGTGTTGATATTTCTCCGTATATTCGTGTAGTTATATCTGCCGTTACCGCTTGAGTAATTATCATAAGAATTATTGCCGTATGAGCTATTACCGTACGAGCCTTGTCCGCCTGCTCTCATTTTCTGGATTTCCTCGTAGGCGGCGTTGACCTCCTTCATCTTCTCCTCAGCAAGCTCTTTAAGGTCGCCCTCAGCATACTTGTCGGGGTGGTATTTGCGAGCTAATTTACGGTACGCGTCCTTGATTTGCTCGTCGGTGGAGTTGGGTGTTACTCCAAGTACTTTATATGGGTCCTTGTAATCAGCCATTTTTGGTTTTCCCCTTCGATTTTCTCATTTTTGTCTTTTGGTCACATTCAAGACCAAGCACACGGTCTGCCACCTTTGGCATTCCTCTGTAAATAATATTTTTAATTATCTCTTCAATATCGCCCATTCCGTCAAAGTCAATCAAGTCAAATGCGGGCTCGGCAGACAAAAGCTCCAAGCGTAGCGAGCTTGAAATGTCATTTCTTTGCGCCTCTGTTAAGGGCTCGTTGTTATATAAATAAATAAATGGATTATATCGGTCACGCTTCATGTCTTCTTCAAGGTCGTCTGTCGCGTCAAGTATATAAATCCAACGACCTATATGCCTGCCGATATTCCTTGCAATTTTTTCTTCTGCTCCCGATAGACCGAATGACAATATTTGCGACATAATCTCGCCAAAGCTCTCGGCGGGCGTGTCAACAGATTGCATTTTAAGCTTCTCAATTTTGGAGAGCTCCATAAGTCCTTTTGAAATGTGAGCATCAAGCTCTGAGTAGCTTATCAATGCCTTTTTTCGCATAGCCTTCAGGTATGGCTTGACCGCTTGAGCCTTTAAACGCTTAACTCCCTTTTCATCATTGATGTCGTCGAGGCATTTACCGTATGCAAGTAAGGCATATGCATAAGCGCAATAAGCAAGCTGAGGACAAAAATCAACATAAGCCCGTTTTTTAAGTGGGTGCGCGATACATCTGCCGCGCTTGATTTGAATTTTTGACTTATCAAGTGCGATACGGACAAGAGCTAAAAAAACAACATCATAGCTTAGTGTCATTCGTGAGCATTGACCTGTGCATTTGCCCTGAGCGCGACAAAGACCGCAATAAACGGCGCGGTAAAACTCATTTTCCCTTACGCGCAACTCGGGTGTATCAGGACGAATATAACCAAACATAGCTCTCCTTTCCGTGATTTGCACTTAAACATAAATATACAGTATAATAATACATCACAATGGAAAACTTTGCAAGTATTTTTTGTAAACAATTATCATTTTTCGCCTTGACTTAATATAATTTAACATTCTATATATATTTTTTGTAAATTTTTCTATTTTCCACTTGAAAAAGAATATAAAATCGGTTATACTATACCTTGGAAAAAATTTTTGGAGGATTAATATAAAATGGCTCTTAAATTAAACAAATCACCTCGTTTTGACGGTGTTAAAGGCCCTGTATTGACAATTGTCATGGACGGTGTCGGTATTGCACCTGATACGATTTCAAACGCGGTTTCAGGCGCTTATACGCCTAATCTCGATATGCTTATGGCAAGCTATCCTATGGTTTCTCTTAAAGCCCACGGAACTGCGGTAGGACTTCCCTCTGATGACGATATGGGTAACAGTGAGGTTGGCCATAACGCTCTCGGTGCAGGACAGGTTTTTGCACAGGGTGCAAAGCTCGTGTCAAACTCGATTGAAAGCGGAAAGATGTTTGCTTCAGATACATGGCGTGAGGTAATTTCCAATGTTCTTCAGAACAAGTCAACACTTCACTTCCTCGGCCTTTTCTCTGACGGAAACGTTCATTCTCACATTGACCACCTGAAGGCTATGCTTGTACAGGCGAAGAAAGAGGGCGTCGCTAATATCCGCGTTCACATTCTTATTGACGGACGCGACGTCGGTGAAACAAGCGCACTTGAATATATCAATCCCTTTGAAGAATTTATTGCTTCCCTCTCTGACGCAAATTGCAGCATCAAGATTGCAAGCGGTGGCGGAAGAATGAAAATTACAATGGATAGATACGAGGCTGACTGGTCTATGGTTGAGCTTGGTTGGAAAACACACGTGCTTGGTGAGGGCCGTCAATTTGCATCCGCGCGCGAGGCTGTTGAAGCATATCGTGCTGAATACAAGGTTATTGACCAGGATCTGCCCCCATTTGTAATTGCCGAGAATGGCAAGCCTGTTGGAACTGTTAACGATGGCGATAGCGTTGTGTTCTTTAATTTCAGAGGCGACCGCTCTATTGAGATTTCTAAAACCTTTGATGCAAAGAGTGGTGAATTTGATAAATTTGACCGTGTTCGCGTACCCGATGTTGTTTATGCAGGTATGCTTGAATATGACGGTGACCTTCATATTCCTCACAAATATCTTGTAAATCCACCCGAAATTACCGAAACTATGGGAGAGTACCTTGCAAACAGCGGTGTTTCACAATATGCAATATCCGAAACACAGAAATACGGTCACGTAACATATTTCTGGAACGGAAACAAATCAGGCAAGTTCTCCGAAGAGCTTGAAACCTATGTTGAGGTTCCCTCTGATGTAGTTCCCTTTGAACAGCGCCCCTGGATGAAGTGCGCAGAAATCACAGATAAGCTCATTGAAGCTCTTGAATCGGACAAGTACACATATCTGCGCGTGAACTTCCCCAATGGTGATATGGTAGGTCACACAGGTAGCCTTGCAGCTACAAGATGCTCTATGGAAGCACTTGATTTGCAGCTTGGCAGAATTCTTTCGGTAGTTGACAAAATGGGCGGCGTTGCGCTCATTACTGCCGACCACGGAAACGCTGATGAGATGTATGAAATGGACAAGAAGACCGCTCAGCCTAAGGTGAGCAAGGACGGCAAGATGAAGTCCAAGACAAGCCATACATTAAACCCTGTTCCCTGCATTATTTATGACAATACAGAGGCAAAGGAGCATTACACGGTTAAAGCTGACGAAGGACAGTTCGGTCTTTCAAGCGTTGCGGCAACTATGGTTAATCTTATGGGCTATGAAGCTCCTGAAAAATGGGATGAAGGTATAATCGAATTAAAGTAATTTGTTTTGGGGTGTGAGCTTTTACACCCCAATTATTTACTCCAAAATCCAGTTGACAAAGCATATAAAAAATAGTATAATTATTATGTAAGATAAATTCTAAAATAGAGGAATATATAATGAGTTTACATGTAATGGATGAGGCAAATCGCTGTCTTGGTTGTAAAAATCCCCAGTGCCAAAAGGGATGCCCGATTTCAACGCCAATCCCGACTATTATCAAGCTTCTGAAAGAAGGAAAATTGGACGAGGCAGGTAGAATGCTTTTCGAGAACAATCCTCTGACAACCGTGTGCAGTCTTATTTGTAATCACGAAAATCAATGCGAGGGGCATTGTGTACTTGGTAAAAAGGGTGACCCTGTTCACTTTTCTATGATTGAGAGCTATATCTCGTCAACATATGCCAATAAAATGGTAAAAGGACCTCAAAAATCCAACGGAAAAAGAGTTGCTATTATCGGCTCAGGCCCGGCAGGCATAACTATTGCTATCATTCTCGCAAGATATGGTTATCAGGTAACTATATTTGAGGGCAAGGACCAAATCGGCGGAGTATTACGGTACGGTATTCCCGAATTCAGACTTCCTAAATCGGTTATTGATGATATTCAGTACAGGCATTTGGAGCTGAAGGGTATAAAAATCCGCCCGAACACCACAATAGGCAGGGCGATTGGTATTGACGACTTGTTCCGTGACGGATATAAAGCGATTTTTATCGGTACGGGAGTTTGGCAGCCAAACACATTGCACATTAAAGGCGAAACGCTTGGTCATGTTCACTTTGGAATTAATTATCTTAACAATCCCAATAGCTATAAGCTCGGCAAGAAGGTTATCATTATCGGCGCAGGTAACGCTGCTATGGATGTGGCGCGAACTGTGCTCAGAAAAGGAAGCGAGGAAATTCAATGCTTCTCAATTACGAAAAAGGTTGCCGCAAGCCAATATGAATACAGCTATGCAAAGCTTGAGGGTGTAAAATTCCTATACAATAAGCGCCCGATTGAAATATTGGACGAGGGTGTTATCTTCCGTGATGTGATTGAAAAAGAAGACGGTACATTTGAAGATATTGAAGGTACGGATACACTTTATGATGCGAACAGCGTAATTATTTCAATAAGTCAAGGACCTCAAAACACTATTGTAAGTACAACGACGGGACTTGAAGCGAACAAGAGAGGTTTGCTTGTTGCTGATGAGAACGGACACACAACAAGAGAAGGCATATTTGCCTCAGGTGATGCCGTAAACGGTGCGAGAACAGTTGTTGAAGCCGTAGCGCACAGTAAAAAGGTAGCTGAGGCGATGCACGAATATATGCAAGGACTTGATTAAACTGAAAAATGATTATAAAAATCGGTATGCAACTTGGTTTGCATACCGATTTAGTTTTTTGTTAATATTATTTACTTTCCCAGACCTTTTTACACCAAGTACGCTTATTGCACTCTGGGCATTTCAAATATCTTGTCGTGCCCATATGCATAGCATTTAATGCTTGTGTATATGTTGGTACAAATTTGTGCTTGCAATTTTTGCACTGATAGCTTCCTGTTTCTACCTCATAGCGCAAGGCAATAAAGCACGGAATTAGGAACAATACTGTTGCTGACAATATAACTGCTAACTGTAAAGGGCCTTCCGGTATAAATGCTCCCGCGATGAGACATGCACCCAAAAGTCCTACAATGCTGATAATCATAATTGTCCACATTGCAACTCTCATTTTTTTGTTGTATATCTTCTCTTTTTCAGCCATTTGGAGCAAGAGCTCCTCGTTTTTCTTTTCGTAATTTTCCATACTTATTTTCTCTCCATTCAATAATTCATTTACATTTATGTCAAGATGATGGCATAAATCAAGCATAATTGAGGGGTCGGGCATTCCCTTACCTCTTTCCCATTTTGATACTGCTCTGTCGGTGATGTTCAATTTTTCAGCAAGCTGTGCCTGTGTCAGATTGTGCCCCTTGCGACATTCGGCTATAAATTGCCCGATTTTGATTTGGTTCATAGTTTGCTTATCTCCTTCCAGTATCATTATAAAGTAATTATGCTTTAAAGTAAACACACTAATCGTTGAGTTGAGAGAATTATACTATTTTATGATTTCTTTTATAACCTTATATGTACCAAATTCTCCGTTTGGAGATGTGCCGATTACAAATTTGTTCGCTAATAATCTTTTGGGTATCCTGCAATCCTTAATTTCCTCATAGGCATCGGATACCTTATTCGAGTTATCATCCATAAACAAGGTTGTGTGAAATTTATAATCAGTATCGTATTCGTGTAGCGGAATGTTATATTTTTCAAGCAGAAAATTGTTTAGCCTGTCGTGCAGACGGTATAAGCTTCGGTTTTTCAACATCATAATCCATACTATTGTATTATGGTGCTCAATTTCCTTAACATCAATATAAAACGGTTCAATTTCAGAGTAAATATCAGATATGTCATTTACTATTTGTCCAAGATTGCAATCATCAATTTCAAAGGAAATCTTCAAGGATATATGATATGGCAGCGTGAAGTTTGACCTCTCAAAGCCTATTTTAGTTTCAATCGACTTGGCTTTTTCCTTTAATTCTTGAAATTGATTATCAACATCTATTCCTATCCAAATATACATATTACACCGTTTATTATATAAATTTTCTTAATTATATCACAAAACAGTAAGCAAAAAACAAAATCCTTACTTTGTCAAAGCTTCATTTTGAAACTTAATTTTACCGCCAATAATGGTTTTTTGAACATTAAAATTCTCGTCAAGAATAACAATATCTGCATCCTTACCGACCTCAAGTGAACCTTTCTTATCTGCAAGCCCGATTGCTGTTGCAGGATTTAAAGAAGCGCAGTTTACACATTCGTGAAGAGGAATATTTGAATTTGTATAAGCGTTCCAAACTCCTTTGTTCAGGGGCAACACGCTACCGGCTATCGTTCCGTCTTCAAGACGGCATATGTTGCCATCATAAATAATCTTAGCACCGCCGAGAGTGTATTCGCCAATAGGAAGACCGCCCGCAGGCAAACAGTCGGTGATAAACACGAGCTTTCTGCCCTTCAGCTGATAAACCATATCGTAAAGGCTCGCACTAACATGCAGCTTATCAACGATAAGCTCGCAACTGACAGAACTGTTAAGCGCAGCTCCGACTACTCCGGGCTCTCGGTGTGTGAGAGGTGTCATCGCGTTAAATAAGTGTGTAGCGTGCGAAATTCCCGCCTCTACCCCTTCGATTGCGGTATTATATTTTGCAGATGTGTGTCCCATAGAAACAACTACATCAGTATCTCTTTTAATTTCTCTTATTGCATCAAAGCTTTCTGTATCTTCCTCGGGAGCGAGTGTGATTATCTTGATTATATCTGAATATTCCTTGACAAATTCAGCATCGGGTTTGAGTATATACTTTTCGTCCTGTGCGCCTTTTTTAGAGGAAGAAATGTAGGGCCCCTCAGCGTGAACGCCAAGAATTGTCGCACCGTCCCAATCTTTGCTTTCCTCTTTCAGAGCGCGGCAAACATTCAAAGCACCGACTATAACTGACATATCAACAGTCATTGTCGTTGGCAAATAACCTGTAACTCCATTTTGAAGCAAGCCCTTTGAGATAATTCTAATGCTCTCTTCATTCGCGTCACAAACATCCTTGCCAAGATACCCGTGAATATGTAAATCTATAAATCCCGGTGATACATAACCGCCATTAGCATCAATAATCCTGCAATTATTAGGAATTTCGTCGGTAGGAACGATAGCCTCTATTTTATCACTGTAAATTAGTGACTTGCCCTCTATTATGCAGTTATCAAGTATTATTTTTCCATTTTTGATTGCATACATAAGATATCTCCTAATTAGCTATTTATAAGAATTATTTGCAAAGCGAAAGGTCTTTGATGAGAGAGAATTAACCCATAAAAAGAAGTCCGTGTTTATGAGGTAATTATAGCACAAAAGTCAATTATTGTCAAGGATTTGTCGCTCCAACATTTAATGCCTATATCCCAACAAAACGAAAACTTCACAGTTGATTACCATATATAAGGTATCAGACGATATTTTACTTTTTGCATGTATTCACTATAGCCTACAAGCTTCTTTTCAAGAAACTTCTCTTCACTCTTAATCCTTTTTGCAATTATAAAAGGATATGCAAGGAAAATAATAAATGAATAAATAGAGCCCAACACAATCGGCATTGACAAAAACAAAAGCAAGGTAGCACTGTACATTGGGTGTCTGACAATTCCATACAAGCCTGTGTCAATGACCTTTTGATTTTCCTGTACCTCTATAGTACGGCTTAGATATGTATTTTCCCTAAGCACTTCTGCATAAAGGAGATATGCTATCAAAAATACTGCCACAGCCCCAAACACAACACCTTTTGGCAGTAAATACCAATCAAACCTAAAGCCAAGTCCTGCTACGATGAAACCGCATAAAAACATAAGACCGCTTAATTTAACAACTATGCTTTGTTCTTTCAGTTTTTCCTTTGCATCAAGTCGCTTTTTTAGCAAATCGGGATTTTTGAGCATCATAACAATTCCTGCGAAGAAAATCGGCACAAAGAGGACACCCATAAAAAGCCAACCGTTAAAGAACATAAAACTGCCGGCAGGAAGAAATATCAAAGCTCCCACTAAAACGACGCCTAATAAAAATTTTGCTATCGCTTGAAAAAACAATTTAACTGTCATAATAATACTCCTATAATTTCAAGTTCTTTAAGAGAGAATTTTAAAGAGCACTCATACGCACTAAATTTATTCTATCCTCGCCAATCATAAAAATCTTTCTTTGAATATTTATGATTTTCTTTTTTTATTTTTTGGCATTTCGCAACCTGTACAATTAGAAAAGGCCCATCTATTAAGCTAATCAACACAAAGGGCCCCCACCCTATCATAAAACATAAAACAATAAATCTTTCCATAGGGAGAAACAAAGATAAAATCAACATAAGAATTGGCGCCATCAAAGAAGATAGTTGAATATAATGACAAAGACTAATCAACCAATGGATGCTCCCTTGAGTGTCAATCTTAAAAAGGCTTCTAACAATTCTCACGATTTTTCTTTGATTAACATAACTGCGGGGGAATTTTTCTCTCAACGGCCAATAAAAACTCTTTATGCATTTTTCATGATGTCTAATAACTACGCCAGAAAGAAAAAACATAACAAAAGATCCAATTATACCTCCCCACATCAACAGCATATATAATACCTCCTTATAAATTACCTATACTGATATTATTTTTTGGAAAATTATTACCCTATTGTCTAAATAGTATAACATATTTTTACATGTTTTGCAATATTCTTTCAATAATTATAGACTTTAGGCATTCTAAAAACACCCACTCCCGAAGGAGTGGGTGAAACTTTACTTCTAAAAATTTAGAATAATGTCATTAGAATTTTACAGATACTTAATTAAAAAAATGTTATTTACAACCAAACATTCAATAAACATATTAAATATCAAAACCTATTCTCATATCGTTCTCACTTGTTATAATTTCTATATTTTCATAGCAATTAGTTTTGCAATTAGTTAAAACAGTTTTAATTATATTTTCATCCTTTGCATAGAAATCAGCATAACTGTCTGCACACAAAAGAACAAACTCACAAGAACTTTTTATAAATGTATCATAATCTTTAATATTTTCAATATCTAATCCCTCTCCAATGGGTACAGCAAAAATTCTAATATGTATAATATAGTACTCTTTACTTTTAATTATTTTTTCAAATTGTGTCCCCGTATATATTCCATTTTTAAAAAAATTTGCATCCGCTTGTTCCGTTTGCTCATTAAAATAGAGAGTCTCGTTATCAGTTAAATAAAACATATATTGAGATAAATCAATACCTTTGAAAAGATTATGCAAATGTGGCTTGTAGTCTGTTGAAAATAAAAATGAAATTCCTCTTGTTTTCATACAACCTCCAGATTTTTTATTAAAAATATTACAATTGAGTAGGAATAATCATTCGCTAAATTCTTTCAAATAATTTTTTATACACGACAAAACTTCATCAGATGGAGCAAATTTTTCTGCATTGTTGTAATAAAAGTCATAATAATCATTTTGACCTATATGTTTATACTCCTTGCACAACAGCATAGCAGATACAGATTTAAAAAGATGATAAGGTGTACTATAAATTAAATATAATTTTTCGATTCTTTCCGCAGAATCCAATTTATCCATCTGAGAAATATAATTAATAATTTGTACTAATACGGAAGAGTCAATGCTATTAAAAGTATCTTTTGGCTTTTCACCGTGATTTAGAAAATCAAATAATTGGTTAAACAAAGACACACTAAAATAATAATTCTTCTCATAACAAGTAGTATCTCTCGGCAACATATTATATTGCTCATTAAATGCTGTAATCTTTCCACTCATTCCAATCAAAAGCAGTCTTTCATATTAAAGCCAAATGCTCTTTTTATATTTTGATATGCATTTATCCAAATATGTTTCGCAATCTTGAAATCTATTAGATGATAAATATTGAATTATTCTTTTTTTAATATTTATGTTTCTTTCTCGCACATACCAATAATTAATACTTATAGTTAAAATAGTAGTGCTTAAAATGCTAATTGTTCTTGCCCAAAAAATATCTATTCCTGTTGGAAGGATAATTTGTGCATGAATAATTAAAATTAAGTAACCGATCAATATCAATAAAAATTTTTCAAGTTTTGAATTCATAAATATCTCCTTATGATGAAATTTAAACACTGGAACTTTTATGCGCACACTGCAACCGTTCTTATAAGACCATTGGAGAATGTAAATAACTATAAAAATAGTTTGGCATATTTTTACAATCTTTTCAAAATATTTTTCAAAGACCCACTCCCAAAGGAGTGGGTGAAACTTTACTTCTAAAAATTTTAGAATTGTATATTTTGCTATGTTCGTGTTACATCAGCGTAATTGTATTTGCAATACCAATTATCATCAATCTTTTTGACATTACCACGTTGACCTATATAAGTTAAAAAACGAGATAGAGGATCAGATTCCATTTCGGTATAATATATAACTACATCTATATTCACACCCAATAAAACAAAATAAACAGAATCAAAACATTTACCGATTTCGTAGAATCCTTGTTCTTTTAAAAAATCGCAGAAAAAATTATAATCCTCTGAAGAATAAAACTTTTTCATTTGAGAGAATTCATAGTAAATCATAGCAGGTTCTTCATGTGTTGTTGTCCATAAATAATCAAACAGTTCAGATTTTGCTAATAAAAAAACCGCTTGTTGAAATTCTTCTTTGTTTTCATAAAAGTTTTTTTCTATTTCTTCATAGTTTTCATATATTTTTAGGGGAAATTCATTTGATTTATTAAACACACAACCCGTAGTGCATATATGACAAATAAAAGAAATGGCAACTACAAATGCCATAAGCCTTGAATTACGGGAAAGTGCGGTTAATTCCCGGCGTTGCTTCTGTATAGTCTTCATAAAACCAATTAATTCCCTTCTGAATTGTATAATGTTTATCTTACTTCATAATATAATCTCAGGAGCTAAAGCTACAACTACTATAGTTGTTACATTGCTCATCATAAGTATAGCACAATTTTACATATTTTGCAATACTTTTCAAGAACTATCCGCAGTTTTTGTCATATTCGCTTTTGACATCTTTTACTAAAATTTAACATCTTTCGCAATTGACATACAATGGGGTTTATATTATAATATAATTACTATAGAATTTTATCAAATTTGGAGGACTTATGAAAAAATGTCCAATATGTCAACAGACATTTACACAATATCAATTACTGAAAAAAAGCTGCTTAAAATCAGTGGGAAAACTCTTAGAAACTCATTTTATGGACGGCAAGGGTGTTATCAGATGTCCACACTGTAACGCACGGTTGATAAAAAAACGCTCTTTTTGGTTTATCGTTGCGTTAATTCCCTTTTGTGTATCTGCAGTATGGTATTCCATTACACATCAATATGATTTCCTTATGTATCTTTCTATTGTTTTATTTATGATTATCTATGCAAGTTTACCATATGTTCCTTATGACAAATAATATTTTTAAATAGATATTATTTCTTGGGATTGAAACACCTTTATTAGAGCCTTTATAATGCTATATGGAGTATAATTATGAAAAAGTTACTTTTATTTATCTTAACCTTGACAATGTGTTTGTCGTCTTTAATCAGCTGTAATATATCGCCAAAAATAAGTTCTGACAAATGGGATGGTTCTATAGCCTCATCTTTTGATTCAGGTAACGGAACAGAGCACGACCCATATATAATAAAATCAGCTTCGCAGCTTGCCTATTTAGCAACACAGGTAAATCAAGGAATAAACTATTCGGAAAAGTATTTTTTACTTGAAAATAATATTGACTTAAATAATATCGAGTGGACACCTATTGGATACGGAGATTATTATTTTAGTGGTTATTTTGACGGTAACGGACATACTATATCAAATCTAAAAATTAGTGATGTAAAAACATACACATCTACATATTCATATGGAGCTTCGACAGATTGTGTTTCGGGACTTTTCGGCGTGTGCGTGGATGCAACAATTTGTAATGTAAACATAGAAAACGCCAACATTTTTGCAAAAAGTATCAGCAAATACAATTCTTCATATATTGGGGTGTTGGCCGGATCATTTAAAGCCTCAAAAAATTGCAAAATAGATAATATCAAAGTTTCGCAATCAAATATATCCAACATTGAAAATAATTTTGAAAATGAGCGTAGTTATTCGTGTCCGCTTTATGTGGGAGGCGCAATTGGTTTTATAGGCGTTATAGAAGAAACTCAATTTGAAATGTCAAGAATTCAAAGTGATATTAACATTTCATTTCCCCAAACATCATCAAAAGTATATAATTATTTTGGTGGTATAGCAGGATATATTTCTAATTTGGGTAATTATAGGTGTACTGATTTTGCTTCATATTTAACACTCAATGGCCCAGAATATTCAACAAACTATGCAGGAGCCTTCAACGCATCAAACTCTAACGGCATATTTAATTTATCTAATGGTTTTTCAGAAGTTAGCATAAATAAAGTTTTGTCAGATCCTATAATCTGGCCTCATATCGCGAATGCAATTATAGGTATAGCATATCAAGGGAAAACACAAGAGCTTACAGTACTGGGTGAATATGAATTTAAGAATCTGTTTGGATATACTAAGCCAATTGATGAGTCCTCAGAAGCCTTGTTACCTGTTTGTACTCTATACAATATGCCAAGTCACGCCACATATTCAGAAACTAATTGTCAAGTATGTACCACACTTCCCTCTAATCACGGGTTAAATAAGGATATATGGGATCTCGAATCTCCCTCTCCGCGCTTAAAATGATTCCTTATTTTAAAGGTTCTCGTCCTTTAGCACAATTAATTATCTGAACATATTTTTAACAATTTCATCTATTGACATTACTAACAATTAGATTATAACTTTAAATTTAGAAAGTGAGGCCATTTATGAAAAAAACAATTGCTATGCTTCTTGCTGTTATTATGTTATTTATTTCCATTTGCGGTTGCTCCCCTACTCCGCCCGTAAATCACGAGACTGACACTCAGAAACCTGCAGAAGACAACGAAACAGAATCTGCTTTGCATGAAGCTCCCGTTGAAGATTTTGAGTATAAACTGAATCACCTTGAAAATGCTATTATAATAACCAAATATATCGGGAATGATGAGCATGTCGTCATACCCTCCGAGATAGACGGTCTTCCTGTAATCACTATTGGGTCGTACGATATTCTTGAAGGCAATTATTATGTAAATATTGGCGCATTTCAAAATTCAAATATAAAATCCGTGGTGATTCCCGATTCGGTAACCTTTATTCAGCGCGCATTTTCTGACTGTAAATATTTGACGGAGGTCACTTTCGGTAAAAATTCGAATTTGGATACGATTGAATCAGCCTTCCAGAACTGTATATCACTTGAAGCACTCGACTTGTCAACAACTAAGCTTACTGAAATATCTAACGACACTTTTAACGGTTGTAAAAATTTAAGGAGCATAAACATCTCTGACTCTGTCACATCTATCGGAGAAAGAGCTTTCTATGAATGTGAATCTCTTAAGGAGATCGTTCTGCCAAAAAATCTTGAAGACATAGGCAGAAATGCATTTGGATATTGTACATTGTTGAAAACAATCACTATACCCGCGAAGCTTGATATCAACGAAGGGCTTACTCAGTCTGTTTTTCATGATGTTCCTTCGCTTGAAAAAGTAATATTTGAAGAAGGAAGAGATGAGATAAAAGGATATGCTTTTATTTCGATAACCTCTGACGCAGAGATTATCGTTCCTGCAAGCGTTAAGAAGCTATCTTTGTGGTCGTTCTTCTTTTTAAGTCCTGCTAACGCAAAGATTGTTTTTTTAGGTGATTGTCCGGAATTTCTTAATGAAAAGCTTCATGAATTCTACGCTGTTCCTACCATATACTATGATCCCAATACTGAGGGATGGGATAATTGCATTTTGGAAGAAGCCGGTTATACCTTGTTGCCAATAGAACAGACTGAAGACACATATGAAAGAGAAACAGATGTACAATTAAATAAATTTAACGGTTATTTCGGTAATATCAAAAAATATGATAAATGGTTAGAGTCGATGCTCGCAAGCGATGCTCATTCGACATTGGAAGTTTATTTGGAATATTTAAGCTTTTTGGCTTATGAATTAGAAATTACCGTTGAACACGGAAAAGCTGTTTTAGATGTGGAAACACAATATAACTCGTGGAAAGAATGTTTAGAGCGTTGGGTGGACTCAATACATGAGATTATGATTATCGAAATGAATTCTACCAATTCCGATCCTATGGGTCAACTCGTGTTACTCATTTCCCGTTGTAATCTTTTTCGCCAAAAAGTCATTCAATCTAAGATTTTTTTGTACAGGTATGAATTTTATTATAAATCAGCTTCAGATAACCGTAAAATTATCCTTGAAGATCCAGATATAGCTTGCTTGTTAGAGTATGATGTATTTCTATTAGATGACGAGAATAAATACACTGTTAATTCCGTCTTTGATTCGGAAACAATTGAGCTTTTAAATTATTTTAACAACAATGCCAATGAATATCAGGCAGATTATGATGAATTGATAAACAAAGATCTGGATGAAAATGGACATGATGATTTTGGGGTTTATTTGGAGTATTTAAATTTTTGGGAAGATCTGGAGTATAAATATTCCATTTCAGCCGGAAATGATCTTCTTGAAGATTTTAATGAATATGAACAATGGAAAAATGCCGCTGATCAGTTAAAAGGCTCGTCGCAAAGTCTTTTTACTTGCGAAAAATCAATCTTAATTGGCGATTACTTTAATACTTATAATTTGCAGTATAATTTCTTTTGTCAACAAGTTCTTTGTCAAAAATTTTTCTTATGTTATAAAAATTATCAACAAATTGTAATACAAGGTGGGGATATACATGAAATATCAATTAAATGGGGCATAAAGTAATATTGTGGTCTTTAAATTATAATTTATATAGAATTTTGATGTGTTGTGTGAACCATAATTAAAAGATTTGTTCATGTTTTTTATGTTATAATATTTTAAAAGGAGGGATTGCTATGAAAATTTCTAAAAACAGAAAGTTAGTATTTATTGTTTTGTCAATTGTAATTTTGATTGCTTCAATTTTGCCCGTAATTATCAGTAAAGACGCTGCAATCACGAAATATTCCTTTATTTCTATCGCCTTTGCTTTCTGCTCCGTCGTTTATGCGGTAATAGCCTTTATTCTTAAGGGAAAAGGAAATCTGTTTGTTGCAGGATATCGGTTTTGGAGATTTGTAGATTATTTGTTTGCCGAAACCGAATCATATACTAAAACCGAAGATTACAAAAAAGAATTTGAATTTTCTGCCTTTGTTTTTTGCGCTTCTATTCCTCTATATATACCTCTCGCTTTTTTTGCTAAGAGTTTCTATGCGGCACTTTCGTCAGCACTTTTCCTTACGCTCCTTAGAGACTTGCTAACATTTGTTTTGGTGCTGATTCCTCGCTTAATAAAGAATGCACAAGAGAAAAAGCAAGGTCGCATTAAGGACGAAGCTGACAGAAAAGAACAGGAACGTCGTGAATCAATGGGAAAATGGAAATGATATAACAGAAATAAATCATAATTTTATATTAAATGCGGAGGGGGTTTATGAAACGAATTTTGGCGTTGTATTTGGTAAGTGTATTTTTTATTACGGCTTTGGTTGGATGTGGACAAGCTCCGCAAGAAAAGAATGAATATGAGGAACTACATAAAGAAAATATTACGCTTTCCGAAGAAAACCGGCAAGAAATTAGCAGATTGACAGAGATATACAACTCTAATTGGGCAAATATTACGGAAAGTGATTTGGATTTTCTGTTATATTGGGATGACTATACTTGCTATAATACGCACGATGCAGATAATCCAAGTTGTTATAGATTTTCTGTGTTAGATATGAACAGCGACGGCTTAAGCGAAATAATAGTTGAATACAACGGAGAACACTGTATTATATATTACAGTGCCGAAAAGAATAGGTTAGCGGCAGTACACTTTGGATTCAGGGGAATGTATAACATTAATATGGATGGAACATTCTCGTGGAATGACACATCAAATCTTGGACATAAATATGGGTTGTCAAGATTAGATAAAAATATGAATGTAATAAATTTGGTCACAATAATAAACGATGGCACAGATTTTGCCGAGTATTTTATCGGTGATGATTCTGTGACCCGAGATGAGCTTGCTCAATATACTTCCCAATTCAGTTATAACCGCATAGAATTCTATGATGTTACTTCAGAAAATTTATCCAAATATATTACTTTTGAATCAATGTATAATGTGAATAGCAAATGAATAGTTTAGCCGCCCAAAGGGTCAGCTTTTTTGCAATAAAAAATGTATGTTATCTCATCATATCAGAATATGGTGTTTACGTTATAATTAATATATAATTTTATATTAAATGCGGAGGGGTTTTATGAAACGAATTTTGGCGTTGTGTTTGGCAAGTGTATTTTTTATTATGGCTTTGGTTGGATGTGCTTTTCCAAACGAAAATAATGAAGCAAACGACGATATAGCTAAACCCGAGAGAAATCTTATAGATGTCTTAGAAGATATAGCCGTTATGCGCCCCTCGCTTGATGAGTTTAAGCAAATCTATCCTGATTGCAGAGTATTGCGTGAGGACATAGACGGTTCTTACTCTAATATAATTATTTCAACATCAAAAATGCCGAATGTTTTGTTTTCTTTTGAGCGTTATTTCGGGAAAAACGGTTATTCGGGAATATACTTGTCATCAATAAATGCAAGTGCAAGCCTCATATTACCTGAATATGTAAATATGAATATCGCAGATATTAAAAAAAACGAAGGAGAGCTCGCTTTTTATAAGGAAATTCAAAATACTGATGTTACCTACGGTGATGTATATATTTATCGAGAAAATTTTTATTATTACATACAAGGGTATGTTCATCCATACAAGCTTGGCGAAGACGGTATGTACATAGAGCTATATGATGACAGCTTATTTTCGCCAATAGAAAATAAATTTTCTGATATAGAAAATGCCGATTCTATAAAAGAAGTGCTTAAAAGCTTATCTGCAGAAAGATGTACTTTAAATCAATTCAAAGCAACATTTAACGATTGGCGCGTTGTTAATGAAAATGAGAATTCTATTACTATTGCTTGTGACAGATTGAAAGAAGTAGAGTTTGAATTTCAAACGATGATAGATGATCTTGGAAAAACTCAAACAGTTCTGTCTTATATTAGTGCAAAAGCCGATCTTCTTATGACCGATTATATAGGGTTAGATAGGTATGAGCTTACAGAAGCTGGTATGGAGATGCCTTGCAATAATGAGTTTGATTATCGTTCTCTGTTCTTATACGAGGAAGAATATTGTCTTTGCATTAATCTATATACAGATGCTTTAGAAAATGACACGATAGTATATGTTATACCATATACAAATTCTTGGATACGCCCTTGGTAAATATTTATATTAACATATAAATAATATTGTCCCCTGCAGAAGAATACTCCGCAGGGGATAATTTTATTTCTTTACAAAAACCGAGAAACACCCACTCCCGAAGGGGTGGGTGAACTACTATTAAATTTGGTAATCATAAATTGCTATTTAGAAGATTTTAATACAGAGCGGTGTTTTATATATACAATAAGCTTTGGGAAATACATAGATGTAATAAATAACCACAAACATCCCAATGCCCACACACCAAAACCAACACCCAGTCCATTACCAATGCTTCCAATTTCGAAAATTTTAGAAATAATATAAGGAGAAGGAAGCAATGCAGGTAATATTATTATCCATGGGTGTGATTTTAAAATTTCATTTGCTCGAATTTTTGTTTTTGTTTCCCGTTCTATTAACTCTTCTATACTCATTTTTTTTACATCTTGATACAATTTATAATATAGCAAAAGCATAAATATAATTGCAACAAAAGCCACAATTGCAGCTGTACAATGTGCCCACGAAAACACCGCATATCCATAATCTCTCATTTCACCCTTGGAAAATATCCAATAGCCATAAAACATTTCCAATGTTGATTTCAAAAGAATTGAAGAAATATAAGTATTATTTGATATAGGATTGTTAATATTTTTGTAGCAAACGAAGAAAACTATAGTTGTAAAGAAAATAAAACAAATTCCAATAATATCAAAGACGGTATTAGAAATGCATTTAAATAGAAATCCT
>JAZNER010000047.1:0-2176 GCA_045588675.1 Eubacteriales bacterium
TATAGTTTGCCCGTATGGGTGTCGTTGATAAGGTACACCCCTTTGACTGCTGAAAGAACCCTGCGCCAATCGGCATATTGATTTATCACAATCTCTTGCAGTTCCGCGAAGTCAAGTATCAGTTCAAAGTAGTCGGTAAACCTTTTGTAGTGCAGTCCCGGAGAAATCTCCAAAATCTCCATTTCGTTTTTAATCCATTGGTGCCACGATATAGCATTTTCCCAGCGAATTATTACCCTTTCCTTCAAATCCTCGTAGCCTTCTACCTCTGTCATTGAATACACATAGGAGCCGTTATTGTTTGTTCTCCCGTCTATTCTATACACGCCTACAAAGCGGGCAAGTACCCCTTCTTCCCCAATGAAAGAAACAATGTAATCGACCCCCTTGAATATATCTTTGCTCTGCGTGTTTTGATATTCCAAAAACGCCCTGCGGTCTGTCCTATACATATTATATAGGTCAAGCCGCCTATCCTTGTGTCTAACAAGTTTGACGCGGGCTGTTCTTTCAAGCCCCCTGTTGTAGAGCAATTCTTGAATTGTTATCATTACTGCATATTCTCGATTATTGACAATAGTCGGTCTATCTGCTGCTGGCTCTTGCTCAACTGCTCGGCTTGCGTCTTTATGATTTCCAAATAGTCCTTCTCCGTCTTGTTTACGGTTACGGAATGACCGTGTATGTTATCTCCGTTTTGATTATTCTGTATTACTTGATTATCCACAAGCATTTCCCCTTCTCCCGTTAGGAGCCAAGCAATACTTATATTTAAGTATCGTGCTTGAATTTTCTCGGCAACTTCCTTTGAAATTCCGTGCTTGCCGTTCTTGATGTCGTAAAGGGTTTGAACGGTATTCAATCCTATTTCCTCTGCCAACTTTCTGAAATTCAGCCCTGTAAATTTTTTCAGTTCCCTAATTCGCTCGCTATCAGTCATATAAAAGAAAATTTAAGTATCAGACTAAAATTTTGCTTGAAAAAATTTTGTAATTCAAGTTTTATACTTTATTTTTGCATCAAGTTTTACAAATAGTTTATAAAATCGTTGTAAAAATAGAAATAAAAATCGAAGTAAACTAAAAAGTTGAGCAAAAAATGAACGAACAGGTAACATTTTGGAAATCGGACTTTGCTGGCGACAACTACGACCAGCTAATTGAAATCCTCAAACAATACGCTTGTAAGGGCAGAGGGTATTGGTTTGTGGTCAAAACAAATTTTGTTCGCGCATTGCTTCCCGAAGATGAATACGAGTGGATTATGGCAAATGTAGCGAACTACGGCAACCCTAACATTAACAAGTAAAAAGCAAGTAACAATGACAGATTTGAGAACTCCTGTTGAGAAGGCAAGAGAAGACAAGCATCAGCGCATCTGTGCGATGTTCCTTGACCTTTCAAACAAACACCCCGACACAGCCCCGCACCGCATATTTGGGATAATCGCGCGGGCAGAAACAATGACCGTACCGGGTGTAAAACACATCTTGGTAACAAACGGTTTGTACGCAACAAAAGCAAAGTAATAAACCTTTTAATCTATTTGAGTTATGGATATAATGGACAAAATTGAAAAGTGGTTTCAAGTATGCGCATCTGTGCTGTTTGTATTTTTCTCGCTGTTCAACCTTGTGAGAACCTTCATACAGACCTCTGATGTGTTCTACGCTATGTGCTTCGCGGCTCTCCTTGTATTGTCTTGGTATCTTCTCAAACTCTCGTGGCGCGAGTTAAAGGAGTCGCCACAGGACAACCACATTAACGAGAAGGAAGAGGTATGATAACCGCGATAGAGCCGAAGGTAAACGCGGCTGGGCGATATTCGGTAACAGAAACTTCGGCGGCACTCGGTATCCATCGCAACAGCCTACGCAAATACACGGAACAGGGGCTAATCAAATGCGGCTTTCGTAAGCCAACAGCCCGCAAATTCTATCTCGGTAGTGAAATCTTAAAATTTTGGAGGGGTCAATTATGAACAGCTACAAATTGGGGCAGGAACTCGATGAACTAAAAGCCGATTACGCAAAGGCGGCGGCAATGTCAGAAGAGGATATTCAGAACGAGTACAACACCGACGACAGCAAAACCGAGTTCCTCGCCTACCTCCAAGAAGATATTGACAGCCTTCAAGAGAGATACGATGAAGCCATAGCGGAGGAGGAAGCCGAGGA
>JAZNER010000048.1:0-33440 GCA_045588675.1 Eubacteriales bacterium
CCGATACTAATAGACCGAGGGCTTGAACCTCCTTGAGTAAAGTCTTTTAATATTCTCGTGTTAATGCTTTACTTTTGGTGTTCATTATATAGTTTGAGTTTCTGTTTTGACTCAACTTTCCTTTTCCTTTTCGTGTCAAGGACAGAATAAATCAGTGATATTATCGCAGAGGGTCCACCTGTTCCCATTCCGAACACAGAAGTTAAGCTCTGCTGAGGCGAAAATACTTGCTTGGAGACGAGCCGGAAAGATAGCTCATTGCTGATACCTAATTTCAAAAAGCATACTTTTTGAAATTTTATATGAGGCATTAAAGTGCCTTAAAGTTGGTGATTTTACCGCAGAGGGTCCACCTGTTCCCATTCCGAACACAGAAGTTAAGCTCTGCTGAGGCGAAAATACTTGCTTGGAGACGAGCCGGGAAGATAGCTCATTGCCAACACAGAACAGCTAAATCAAACATTGGTTTAGCTGTTTCCATTTATATATTTCACTTGTGTTTCTCCTTGATTTAAATGGAGAAAAGTTCTCCTTAGTTCATGTCGACTTAACTCAGCAAGCTGAGTTGCTACCGACTTCGCACAGGGAGAAATATTCACTTCGTTCATATTCCTCCTTAGCTCAGTCGGTAGAGCACATGACTGTTAATCATGGGGTCGTTGGTTCAAGCCCAACAGGGGGAGCCAGAAAGCCATTCAAGTTTATTTGCACCTCTAGCTCAGTTGGTAGAGCAACTGACTCTTAATCAGTGGGTCCGGAGTTCGAGTCTCCGGAGGTGCACCATTACTTGAATGGTTTTTTTGTTTTAAATTAAACTTTGCTTGGTAGAGCACGCTCAGCACGCTGAGCGTGCTGAGCCGGACTCATTAATCAGTGGGTCTGGATTGAGAATTTGAAATAACAAAAAACTATGGGCGTCTTTTTGACGCCTTTTATGATTTATTATTTTAAAAAAATTTTTTTAAATCTCTTTACAAATTTGCTTCTAAGTGATATAATGAAAATATAGTTTAAATAATTTTTATACAATAAAGGAGTATATTATGAAACTAATTATCAAAGACAATTATGACGCAATGAGCCAGTGGGCTGCACAGCATATTGCTGATGCCATTAACAATCACAAGGAGAACCGTCCCTTCGTACTAGGATTGCCTACAGGTTCTTCTCCTCTTGGTGTTTATAGAAATTTAATTAAAATGAACAAAGAGGGTAAAATTACTTTTAAGAACGTAGTTACCTTTAATATGGATGAGTACGTTGGCTTACCCAGAGAACATGACCAGAGCTATTGGTATTTTATGCACGACAACTTCTTCAATCACATTGATATTCCTGCAGAGAACATAAATATTCTCAACGGTATGGCAGAGGACCTTGAAGCAGAATGCCAGAGATATGAAGATAAGATCGCTTCTTATGGCGGAATTGATCTATTCTTGGGCGGTAGCGGTGTTGACGGTCACATTGCTTTTAACGAGCCTTTTACTTCTTTGACATCAAGAACCGGTGTTCGCGCATTGACTGAAGATACATTGATCGTTAACTCTCGTTTCTTTGGTAACGATGTTGATAAAGTTCCGAAAACAGCTCTTTCGGTTGGCGTAGGTACTGTTTGCGATGCTAAGCAGGTACTGTTGTTAATCAGTGGACACAATAAAGCGCGTGCATTGCGCCACTGTGTAGAGGGAGGAGTTGACCATGCTTGGACAATAAGTGCATTGCAGCTGCATAAGGACGGAATTATTGCCTGTGACGAGGCTGCTTGCGGCGAGTTGAAGGTTGACACCTATAAATACTTTAAGGAAATTTATAAAAACGAAAAATAAGCATTAATAAGGCGAGGCATTCATAAGTGCTGTACCGTTAAGAAAAGTCCGAAAATTTATTATCGTTTATATGTCCATTTTCTGTTATGCTGCACCACAAGCTAAACCCAACCGATTAGTACGGCTTAAAAAGAAAAGTTTTTAATAGTAATATTGTGAGGCAGATCTTATAGCGATATTTTGTCTAATGGCAAAGCTATATTAAAAATTCGGTTTTAGTTGTGTTTTATTCTCTGCCAAAATCTGCGAAGAATATCATTTGATCGAAATCTAAATGTAACTCTTGGCAATACCATTCACCTTGAGGAAAATAAAACTATTCAAGTATTCTTACAGTTAATTGCCCCATGAGTAAAATTACAAAATAAGGAGTACATTATGAAACGAGAAACTTTAGAAGCACTCTGGCAGCACGAAATTAAAATTTTAGATGAAATTGACCGAATTTGTAAAAAGCATGACATAACATATTTTATTATGTGGGGCACACTTATCGGTGCTGTAAGACACAAGGGTTTTATCCCTTGGGACGATGATATTGATCTATCCTTCCCATATAAAGATTATAAAAAGTTTTTAAAGGTAGCCCCTTATGAACTATCTGACGAATTCTTTTTACAAACTAGCAAGTCCGACAAATATCACCCTGCCTATTTTGCAAAGGTTAGACTAAATAATACTGTTTTTTACAGCAAAGAAGATACTAATCATAAAAAGCATCACGGGATTTTCGTGGATTTATTACCACTTTATAACGCCAACAATCCACCATCCATATTAACAAAAATAAAAAGAAGAATCGGTGGTGTTATGACAGACTGTGTTTATGGCAAACGCGAAAATAAACCAATAGGCAACACATTTATTAAAAAACTACCGGATGGTTTGCTTTGTAAATTTAGAGATTTATTTTTAAATACTCACGGCAAAAAGTTTTATTCTTGGGGATTTTATTTCGCCCATGAAGATTTTTTGCCTCCAGTAGAATTAGAGTTTTGTGGTAAAAAGTACCCGGCTCCCCAAAAATATGACAAGGTCTTAACCGCCATTTATGGTGATTATATGAAACTACCGCCAAAAGAAAAACAAGTGGCGCATAACCCCGGCAGAATAAGCTTTGATTTATCTAAACCTGATGTCGAAACTTTTAATTAAGAGGTGTAAAAATGCTTACTAAATATGAGTTTAATAAGCTTCGTGATATTTATGAAGGTAATATTGTTGATTCAGATGAGTTAAATGCTTTAAAAAATAAAAATTTTATCAATGATGATTGCGAAATTACTAATATAGGTTTTGAAGCTTTAAAGTCCCATAAGGTTGATAATGCAATTATTTTAGCAGCAGGTATGAGTACACGATTTGTGCCCGTTTCTTATGAAAAGCCGAAGGGCCTTATTGCCGTTAAGGGTGAAGTGTTAATTGAAAGAATTATAAGACAACTGCAAGAAAAAGGTGTTAAAGAAGTTATCATTGTAGTTGGATATATGATGGAAAAATTCTTATATTTACGTGAAAAATTTGGATGCACCCTTGTTGTTAACAATGAATTTGCTACCAAAAATACTCACTCCAGCATTTATCATGCGAGAGAGCACTTGGGGAATACATATATTTGTTGTTCAGATAACTATTATCCGGAAAATCCTTTTCACGAATATGAATATAAGGCGTTTTACTGTTCTGTTTATTTGGCGGGTATTAGCTATGTGGAGCGCGCTTTTACCTTTGACAAAGATGGACTGATTTACGATACTAACAAGCCAAGCAATAATCAATGGATTATGTATGGTCACGCTTATTATGATAAAGAATTTACAAAAAACTTTGTCCCGATTTTAGAGAGCTATTATGGCAAAGATGGTGTCGAAAATCTTTATTGGGAAAACGTTTATGCTGAAAATCTTGACAAATTACCAATGTATATTCATCAATGTGAAGAAGGCGAGATTTTTGAGTTTGACAGTATGGACGAGCTTAAAGCTTTTGACCCCGATTTTATTACATGCAACAAAATTAAAATTTTTGAAAATATTTGTAATGTTTTAAAATGCGATAACAAAGACATTAAAGATATTGAAGTTATTGCAAAAGGCTTGAATAATCGCTCATTTAAATTTTTAGTTAATGGAAAACATTACGTTTACCGTCATCCTGGTAGCTCTGCTTCGGGCATTATTGACCGAAAAAAAGAAGCAATTTCTTTAAAAGTTGCAAAATCTCTTGGCATTGATAACACCTTAATTTATACTCATGATACCGAAGGGTGGAAAATTTCTAAGTTTGTTAACATCGAAGAAGAATTTGATTTTAAAAATGAAGAGCATATTGCTTTACTTGCAAATAATCTTAAAATTCTACATGAATCTAAAATTAAGGGTGGATTTTCGTTTGACTATTCTTTGGAAGCACAAAAGCTTTTAGAAATTATTAAAGTTTCTGATGATTCTGCTTATAACGGAATTTTGCCGATAGTCAATAAAATGAGTAGAATTCTAGAATATCTAAAAAATAATCCATGGCAGGTTTCACTTTGTCATAACGATATTTATGAGCCTAACCTTTTAATTACCGAAGATGGTTTAGAACTTATTGACTGGGAATTTGCAGGTGACAGCGATATAGGTTACGATATTTGTAAATTGTTCTCTTTAAATAGTCTGACATATGATGAGGTTGATAAATGGCTTAAATATTATTATGACCGTCCTACAACACAAGAAGAGAAACTTCACTTGTTCTCGTGTGCCGCAGTTATTTATTACTACTGGTTTATTTGGAGTATTTACGAAAGTAAAACAGGAGGTAAGGCTTATTCTTACATGATGGGTTGGCACGATAAAATGATTCATTTTGCAAATATTGTTTTGAAGTATATTTAAAGGCGGAAAAAATATGGAGTTTTGGATTGCTATTGGCTTAGGCTTATGGTTTTTGATCTGTGGCACTATTTCTTATATCCATGTGAGCAAAAGTTTTAAGAAAAACGATACGGAGGATAAGAAATAATGTATTTAATTGGTATAGCGATTACATTTGCACTTTATGTTTTTATTAGTTTTTTAATAAGTAGAAAATTTAAATCTGCAAATGATTTTTTTGTCGCAGGCAGAAATTCACCCACAATCCTTATAACAGGCTCTCTTGTTGCATCGTTTATTGGTGTGGGCTTATTTATGGGTGATGTTGGAGAATCTTACAGCGGGTTTTTTGCTCCTATTATTGTTGCCGTTGGTGTGCTTTCAGTTGGATACATTGTTGGCTCTGTATTTTTTGGAAGATACTTAAGACGTAGCAACTGCACAACCTTGCCCGAATACTTCGGTAAACGCTTTGATTCCAAAGCCATGAAAACTTTAGCTACAATTACGAGCACATTTATTATGCTTGTCTATACACTGTCTTGCGTGCAAGGCGTTGGCACCCTTATGTCAGCAATCACTCCATTATCTTATAAATGGTGTGTTGTGATTTCGGTTATTGTTTTTACACTTATTACTGTTTTTTCTGGCGCAAAGGGTGTTTTAATTACCGACACAATTATGTTTGGTGTATTTTCTGTTGCAGCGATTATTGGTGCTATAATTATAGCGCATAAAGCAGGCGGCTGGACTAACACTGTTACAGAAATGGCAACATACGAAAATATCCCTGGCATTTTATCAGGCAGTGGAAATCTTGATTACTTCTATCCAACAGGCACTGAAAATATGATTTGGGCAGTTGGATATGGAATTGCTTGGATGGCGGTGCTTATGGTTGCTCCTTGGCAATCCAGCCGTTACCTTATGGCTAAAAATGAACACGTCGTTGTAAGGAGCGGTATTGTTGCTTCTGCCAGTGTTTTTGTTATTGAATTTATAATGTGTATGGCTGGTGTATTTACTAACAAAATCAACCCTAATTTAGAAAATCCTTCAAACGCGCTAATTTGGGCATCAACGAATATTATGCCAAGCATTTTAGGTATTATTGTACTTTCGGGTGTTTTGGCTTCGGGTATTTCTTCTGCTACCACTTTTCTATCTTTGATTGGTTCTAATATTACCAATGATTTTATGAATGTTAAAGAAGAACGCAAACAGCTTGTACTTGGCAAGATAATTGTTGTAATTGTTGCAATAATCATTTGCTTATTATGTGCATACCAACCACCACAGATCTTTTGGATTACCTATTTAGGTGCTACGATAATTGCTTGTTCTTGGCTACCCGTTTCTATTGCAAGTGTTTGGAGCAAACGAGTTACAAAGCTGGGGGCGTTTTTAAGTATGCTTTTGGGATTCCTTGTAAGTGCTATTATGAAAATTTACATTTCTATAAAAGGCGTTACTTTACCAATTTATTTTGATCCATTCTTTGTTGGCATTGCAGTAAGCATTTTTGCGCTGATTTTAGGTTCGGCTTTTACAAAGGTTACTGATAAAGAAAAAGAAGAGCGTGCAAAATTATTCGTTTTGCCAGATGGTGAAGGAAATCCCAAGGAAATTAAAAAGACTAAAATGATGGTTGGTCTTACGATTCCGCTTGGTATAATTGTTTCAGTTTTACTCTTGGTGCTATGGGTTATCCCCTATTACAAAGGACTATAAGTAATAAAAAAATATCACTATTCAGATTATTCTATTTTGAGGTTGTAAAACGGATGTGTAGAATTTCTACTCATCCGTTTTATGTTTGTCTTGTACCGTAACAAGCAGGGAAAATGTACGGCATTTTCCAATTCTTTAGGGTATCCTAAAACCTTATAAGCAAAAAAGCAGAAACGAATTTCGTTTCTGCTTTTTAATTACTGTTCTTACGAGTACAGCCCATTAATGCCTCGCTCTTTTTTGTTAGATAACAAAAGCCTGACACTTTGTGTCAGGCTTTTATAGAGTTATTCCTCTATATCATTTTTATAAAAGATAGGTGTGCTGAGTACGCCCTCCGGCTTAAATCTGTATTCATAAGTCCATGAGCTGCCGTCGGTGCTCCAAGCCAACGGTCCACCCTTTACATAATATTTCTCGTCGGCGTTATGAAGCTCGCCAAAGCAGTTAAAGCGAGAAATATAAGCATTAACCGTAATGGTGTGGTTTCCTGCCGTAAGCTCACCGAGGCTTACATGATAAGGCGAGTATGCAACCGTATTAGCTCGCTTGCCGTCAACATCAACCGTAATTACGCCTGCGCGGTAATGGGGAATTGAAATCGCTGCCAAGCATTTTTTATCACACTCAAAGGGAAGATGGTAGGATACGACGCCACCGTAGAAGGGCAAGCCCTGAGGAACTATATCACCAAATCCGATTTTTTCGGGAAGTGGAACTATCGTCAACAATCTACCTCTTACATTTACTCCAAAATTACCAAGAATATAGCAATATTCAATATTCGTTGTTTCGCCAAAGGGAAGCTTGATTGTTAGGGTGTTCTCTCCCTTTTTGATTGGCGGTAAAGCGGTTTTTCTGATTGCAATATCGGTGTAGAAGCCGAGGTCTTGATATTTTACCTTTTCGCCGTTAAAGGTGATTTCTGCAACATCAGCGTCCTCAAGCGCCAAAACAGGATTTGCATAGTCAATTTCGCTGTTTATTGTAAACTCAAGAGTTACAGTATGGTTGATAGGCTTTTTCGGAACAGACCAAGGCTGTGCAACTGCACCCTTGCGAAGTGGCAGGTTAGCCTTTGTTCGCAAAATTGTATCAAGACGGAGAAGCTCCTCTTTCTCTGCAAGCTCCTCGTTGTCAAGAGAGTAGCGTGCAACATCAAGAAGCAGTACGTTTGGCTCTGATAATGAGAAATTAACAGTATATGGCAGAGTGCCGTAAGGAATTGAAGCTATGGGCTCGCCGTATGTCAGCTCTGCGCTCGCGCAGTCGCCAAGGTGGATAAGCAGTGAATCGTAATCGTAGATGGCAGCTTTAATAATAGTTTTGCCGTTTTCGTGTCTATAAGAGATAGGTCTGATTGCGCCTGAAAGAGTGTCCCAAAGCTCAGGGATATATTCTCCGTCAACCGTGATATATATGCCCATAGACCTTGTTACATCTTTATTGTATGGCTCGTCACAATGCGCAACAAAGAGCCAACGACCGTCGTTGTCCTGTCTTAACTGATAAATCAAATTAGACGTCAGTTCTCCGTTGTACTGTCTGATTTCAACAGTTCTTTCGTTCTTCAACGCTTGGAGAAGCGCACCGTTGCTGAATGCAATTTGTTCGGACTCGTCGTACAGAGCTTTTCCTCGCTCAGATACAAGTGCGTTTTCATATTTGGGAGCATCACCCATAAATATAAGTCGTCCGCCTGCTGCCTTAAACGCTTCAAGGCGTTCAAGTGTTGAAGAACGGAGCGTTTCACACTCGGGAACAAGAATAACATCATAGTTCATTTCGCCGACAGCTAAGGGTGCGCCCGCAGTCTTACAAAGAGAGGGCAGGAGCGACTCGTCAATGTAGTCAAAGTCAAGGCAAGCTCTGAGCAACCATTCGGTGACATTTGCAAAGTTTTCGTTTAGCTTAGCACGCTCGATTGAGGTTTGCTGAATAGGGCCAAAATGTAGCCAGTAGCTCTCAACAGGGTGAATCATACCTATTTTAACAATAGGCTTACCGCGAGTCAGTGCGGTATTTACTCGTGCAAAATGGTCTTCAACATAGGAATATTCCTTATGCCAAGATGATTGATAGGATATGGATGCGGGGTAATCTCGCTTCGAAACGCCCTTCATAGAAACCCAGGAAAGATGCTGAACGCGGGCAGTTACACCGAGTGCTGCCTGCCAGTCGCCGTGAAGCTTGTGGCCTCTGAAATCAAAATCCCAGCCTGTAACGCCGTACATTTCGCACATCATACCTGCTCTGCCGTATTGGTGAACAGCCGACTGAGCCTGCTTTGCGGTTGTAAACTCAAAGCCCGCAAAGAGCATATCTATACCGGGTAGAGAGAATGAACGATATGCACGCATACAGTCGCCGACGGTGAGTGTTTGATGGTGCAAGGATTGTTCAAACAGCATATGCCCTGTGAACAAAATTCCGTGCTCGTCGCACCATTTTCCGCACACATCGGGGAATGCGGTAACAAATCTCTCTGCCACATGGTCGTGGAAATGGTATCTTACCTGAGAAATCTTGCCGTCAGGCAAATTCCAAAGCAATTGAGGAATGTTCTCAATCAAAGAATAACCGTAGGTTGCCTTGAATGTATCCTCAAGATCGGGAGTCCATGGCATTTCTATTCTGTCCTTTGAATCGGGATAAGCCAAAGCTGTTTTTACTGCGAATTGAGGCTCATCTGTAAAAATGCACGGAACGGTCTTGCCAAACTCGTCGCCGACAACTCTTGCATATGTTTCGTGAGTAATTTCAATAAACCTTTGAGTAGCGCGGGGATTGAGCATATCAATATAGGTTTGATTGTTAAATCTGGGAGTTTCAACGCCGGTTTCCATATAAGCCACCCAGCAGGTGCCCTCAGCAATCTCTCCGTCCTTTAACATTTTGTAGGATTTGAGAAATTGATTTTCGTCAAGCACGATGTCAAATCTGCCAAGCAAGGTTGACGCCGTTTTGGGAGTATAAGGCTCGGGGCACATTACCAAAAATCTCTGACGGAACTCGGGGTCTTTAGTAACATATCCTCCTGCGGCGCCCGAAGGCCAACGGTCCTCGTCGTAGAGCCAAGCCAGCATATTGTTCTTTTTAGCGTGGTCTGTGCATACGCGTATCAGGTGCATAAAATCGTCTGACAGATATTTTGTGGACATACCCGGACGGACATGCATATGGAAGCCGCCAAGTCCCATTTCCTTGAATATGTCAATTTGGCGGAGCAATTCTTTTTCATCAAGGTCGCAGTTCCAAGCCCAGAAGGGAGCGCCCCTGTATTCACTTGTTGGATTTTTAAAGAGCTCAAAATCAAGCTTTTTATTCTTTTTGTTATTTTCGTAAAGCATAGTTACCTCCACTGCCTTTACAATATATGATAATTATAAAATATATTTATATAAAAGTCAATAGCAATTTGGTTTTTTAATAAATATTTTTGACAATTTAAGGCTTAGAAAAGATATAGAACAATTATTACTGTAAATACTTGACAAACCGATTTTTTTGGTTTATAATTAAAATGTGAATAGAAAATTTAGGTCGTATTCAATTGACATCAAAAGAATATTCCGGCGGGTAAGGGAAGTGGTTAGCCTGATGCCTGTCAACAGTAATCCGTGGTTGCTGAAATAACATAAATTTGTATGTTTTCTTTGTTTTTTTGTTTTGTTTGTTTTTTACTTCCTTTCTATCTTGGAAAAATGCTACCACGGATGGCATTTTTCCTTTCTTTTTTGTTGTAAAATTATATGCAAAAATCCGAGCCGCAAGCTCGGATTTTTTTGTGAAATCGTATTTAATTTTTTAAGGTAGGTAAATTTAAACCGTTGGCAATTTTTTTCTTGCAGCTTCAAGCTCAAAATCTGTGGGCACATAATTTTCCATAACTCCGTTGTGGAATTTTTCGTAAGCCACCATATCAAAATAGCCCGTACCGGTAAGGCCGAAGACAATTGTTTTTTCTTCGCCTGTTTCAGTGCATTTTTTAGCCTCGTCAAGCGCCACCTTAATTGCGTGACTGCTCTCAGGTGCCGGCAAAATTCCTTCGACGCGGGCAAAATACTCAGCCGCCTCAAAGACATCTGTCTGATTAACTGAAACCGCTTCCATAAGCTTGTCGTGGTAAAGCTGAGAGAGCGTTGAGTTCATACCGTGATAGCGAAGACCGCCTGAATGGCTGGCACTTGGAATAAATGAGCTGCCAAGCGTGTACATTTTTGAAAGCGGACAAACCATACCCGTGTCGCAATAGTCATAGGCATAAATGCCGCGAGTAAAACTTGGGCAGGATGCAGGCTCGACTGCGATTATTCGGTAATCCGCCTCGCCTCTTATTTTCTCTCCCATAAAGGGAGCAATCAAGCCGCCGAGGTTTGAGCCGCCACCGGCGCAGCCGATAATTATGTCGGGCTTAATATTGTATTTATCAAGAGCGATTTTTGTTTCAAGACCGATAATTGATTGGTGAAGCATGACCTGATTTAAAACGCTTCCGAGAACATAGCGGTATCCCTCGCTCTCGCTCGCCTTTTCAACTGCTTCGGATATAGCACAGCCAAGACTTCCTGTAGTTCCCGGGTGCTCCGCCAGAATTTTTCTGCCGACTGCGGTTTCACTTGATGGGGAAGGGGTGACTGATGCGCCGTAGGTCCTCATGACCTCACGACGATGCGGCTTTTGCTCGTAAGAGCATTTAACCATATAAACCTTGCAATCAAGTCCGAGATAAGAGCATGCCATCGAGAGCGCTGTGCCCCATTGTCCCGCGCCTGTTTCGGTCGTAACGCCGACAAGCCCTTGATTTTTAGCGTAATATGCTTGCGCGATTGCAGAATTCAGCTTGTGGCTTCCGCTTGTGTTGTTACCCTCAAATTTATAGTAAATCTTGGCGGGTGTTTTGAGCTTTTCCTCAAGACAGTAGGCGCGTACTAAAGGAGCGGGGCGGTACATCTTATAAAAGCTTCTTATTTCTTCTGGAATTTCAAAATAAGGGGTAGTGTCGTCAAGCTCCTGCTTTATAAGCTCATTGCAAAAAACTCCCGACAATTCTGCCGCCGTCATAGGCTTTTTAGTTTCGGGGTTGAGCAGGGGCGCGGGCTTATTTATCATATCGGCGCGAAGATTATACCACGCTCGCGGCATCTCGCTTTCTTCAATATAAATTTTGTAGGGAATTTTGTTCTCAGACATAATTTGTGCCTTCCTTTCGTGGTATTTTGGTCGGGCGAAAACAAAAAATGTCCAGCATCAGCTGGGATAGGAAAAATCGAAATTCTGATATGCCGCCCGGCACGTTTCTTCTGCAATTACAGTTTATTAAAGATGCTCTTATTATATCACTTATATATTCGTTTGTCAATACAAAACAAGAAAAAATATTTTAGTGTTTTAAAGTGATAAAATGTCAAAAAATCAATAAAAAACAGTTCAGGGCTGCCACACCTGATTTTTCAATCAATTAAACGGTAGCCCTGAAGCTAAGACTATAAGTGCGTAGTATTAATTTGTTTTTTTATCGAAGCCATGAATCCAATCGGAGCAATTATAGTAAATCAGATAAATGACAGAGCTGATTGCCCAGGTCAGCGGATATGCCCAATAGATATAACCGATTTCGCCCAAAAAATGCTTAACCAGCGTGATATATGCTATACGGAGCGCACACCAAATTGATAACATAACAAACATTGGAACAAAAGCTTTGCCTGCTCCTCGGCAGACGGCGGCGATTGCGTGCGAGAGAGCTAGCAGGCAGTAGAAGAGCGAAGCGGTACGAGCCTGTTTTACACCAAATGCTATTATTTCTGCCGAGTCTGAAAAGAAGCCGATCAATTGCGGTGCGAAAATATACACCAGAATACCGATAAGCTCTGCGGCGATCACTGCCGAGAAAATACCAAATCTCGCACCCTTCCTTGCCCGTTCATATTGCTTTGCTCCTAAATTCTGGCTGACAAAGGTTGTCGTTGCCATATTAAAGCTGACTATGGGCAGAAATCCAAAGCCTTCAATTTTCGCATGAACGCCATAAGCGGTGGTTGCAAAATTTCCAAAGAAATTTATCTGCTTCAGTACAATTACATTTGCAAAGGCAATTACCGAGTTTTGCACACCAGATGGCAGACCGTTTTTTATAATTTCAAGCAGCATATCCTTGTGCATTCGGAGCTTGTTAAATTCAATAGTGAAAATATTGCCTTTTTTACAAAGGTAAATCAAGCATAGTATAACACTTACAAATTGCGAAATTCCCGTGGCCAATGCAGCCGACCAAACGCCCCACTTTAATACTCCGATAAACAGGTAGTCAAGAACGATGTTTATAATTGATGAAGCAATAAGATAATAAAGAGGACGGCGGCTGTCGCCGAGAGCATTCATAATTCCGCGGCAAATGTTGTACATAACAAGAGCAATTCCGCCGATAAAATACCATCTGAAGTAATCAATGGCATATGGAAGAATTTCGGGAGCAGTATCCATCCAAGTAAGAAGCGTCGGAGTGAATATAATACCCACGACAGTCAGAACTGCACCGCAAATCAAACCGAAAACAATATTGGTATGGATTGCCCTTGATACATTGTTCGCCTTGCCCGCTCCGAAGTATCGGGAGATTACAATTCCCGCACCCATAGCCGTTCCGTTGAAAAAGCTGACTAGAAGAAAAATCAGAGTTCCCGACGAGGTGACAGCGCCCATAGCGTCCTCACCCAAAAATTTTCCAACGATAAATGCGTCAGCCGTGTTGTATAGCTGCTGGAAGGTTTGGCTTATAAATATTGGCAGGGCAAATGTAATAAGCTGCCAATAGATATTGCCCTTTGTCATATCTTTGACCGCGTTGTTTTTTATTGCTTGAGAATTCATTTTGTATCCTTAATTATCTGATAATTGTTTTGTTTATAGCACCGGAAAAGCTTGTGATTACAAATCTTCCTTTAAGACGGGTCAGCTTTCGGCGGAAGGGTGAGAGAGGAGTTGAGATTTTTTCTGTAAATTTCTCGTATTCCTCACTCATATCGTCCTTATCTCCCGTGAGCGCAAAGATTTGAGTTAAATACGGCTTTCCCATACCTATATCCTCGTTGTCACGCCACGCGAGCACGAAAATGATTTTGTCATTGATTACATCATTGATGGCATCTACCGCAAGAGATACAGCTATCGGCTTATCTCCCGTAATATTGTGAAATTGACCAACCGACAAACTGCAGCCACGCTCGCTTATATCAAGTGCGATAGGCATACCTTCAAGCGAACGGTCTGTCATAATTATTTCGCAGAATTCATTACCCGATTTGTCAACATCATAAATTACCTTTTTGTCAAAGGTGGGAAAAAGCTTTTGAATATAGCTTATCTTTTCTTCCAAATTCATTTTTGTATCCATATTAATCTCCATTTCGCCGCTTTTGCGGCGGCACAAATACAATCGATGAATTTTGCCGAAAGGCAAAATTCGCGCGTGAAAAAGTTAATTTACCTATAAGCAGTAAGTAAATTTCGCGCTATTGTCCTTGAACCAGATACCTTTCGTAATAAAAGAGATATTGCTGTGCAACCCCCGCATATTTACCGAGTGAGGCTGGTGTGAAGTCATCATCAAAATATTTTTGCATGACCTTCTTTATCCAGACATCAATCGGAAAGGCGTCAAGCTTATCAAAGCCGAAAAGCAAGGCGCAGCTTGCGACCTTGTTGCCAATTCCCTTGACAGAACACAGATGATTTATACATTCAGCTGTGCTTCTACATTTAGATAAAAATTCAATATCAATTTCACCGCTTTTCATTTTTTGTGCGGCATCATAAATGTATTTTGCACGGAAGCCTGTTTTGAGCTCTGCAAGACCGATGATGCCAAGCTCTGTCAGGCTTTCGGCTGAAGGGAAGGTGTATGTATTGCCGATGTTTTGCTTGTGGCAGTCCGGCATATGATTTTCCATCCCGCTTGTGTCGCACGGTTCTCCGCATGAGAGCGAAATTGAAGCAATCAGCTTCTTTATTCGAGGGATGTTGTTGTTTTGTGAAATGATGAAAGAGCAAATAGCTTCCCAACCGTCCTGCCTTAAAATGCGAATTCCCGATGCCAGCTTGACGGCATCAAGGAGCGCGGCCTCATTCGAGCGCGATAATATGTCGCGGTTAATTTCGTCATAGTCGCGGTCAAGCGAGAAATAGTGCTGCCAGACTGAATAAAACTCGTCTTCGGTGATGTTATAAAAGTAAACTGTATCGCCGTCCTGCCCTACCGATATGTATTTGCCTTTGGCACAGCCGCCGAATTCATGCTCGTGCTTGCTTTTTTCAAGCTTGTCAAAGCGGAAGCATTGGCCGCAGTCAAAAATCTTTGATATATCAAAATTTTTGACACCCGTCAGCTTGACAGCAGGCAAGCTGTCCTCGGAAAAAGCGGAGATGTTGCTTGTTAATGTATTCATAAAAATTGTTCCTTGCATTAATAAAATGTACTTGAAAATATCTAAAAATTATGTTAAAATATATCTATACAATATTATATCAGTTAATTTGATAAATTTCAACATTTTTTGTTAAAGTTTTGAGATAATTTATTTGTTATAAGGGGAAATATATGGAACAGATTTACACGATACCCGTCAATGAGGCATTTGAAAAATCTGCGGCAGACAAAAGCTGCGGTTGTCCCTTTTGCACGCTTTACAATAAGCTTGAGGGTGACGAGCTTGACTTGATTTTGGGCGCGTCGATGATGGAGCCTGATGTCCGAATAAAGACAAATAAATTGGGATTTTGCCGCACGCATTACGATATGATGTTCGTGCGAAAAAACCGACTTGGTATGGCTTTGACGCTTGAAAGCCACCTTGATGAGCTAAAAAAAGAGCTGCGCGACAGCGGCTTTGGCGGCGGTGACGGAAGCCGTCCGGTTAAAAGAATAGGTGAGCTTGAAGGAAGCTGTTATGTTTGCGGAAGAATAGAGTTTAACTTTGAGCATATGATCGAAACAGCGGTCTTGCTTTGGAATACAGATGAGGATTTCCCCCAAAAGCTAAAGGCACAGCCCTATTTTTGCCTGCCGCACTACAAGAGAGTTCTTGAATACGCCAAGATAAGATTGCCCAAGAAAAGGCTCAAGGAGTTTGCAGCTCAAATCGGCGAAATTCAGGAGAAATACCTTGAAGAGCTTTCGGGAGATGTGAGCTGGTTCTGCAAAAAGTTTGATTACCGATATACCGAGGAGCCTTGGTATAATTCAAAGGACGCAGTTGAGCGCTCAATAAAATTCTTGCGCTCGGATATACACAAATAGGATTGGATTAATAATGATAGATTTACTTGATTTGCATAAGCAATTTATACTAACGCATCTGAAGGAAGGCGACACGGCTGTTGATTTTACTATGGGTAACGGTCACGACACCGAGTTTTTATCACGAACTGTAGGCGAGAGCGGTAAGGTTTACGCCTTTGATATTCAGCAAAGCGCGCTAAGCTCAACTGCTAAAAGGCTTCGTGAGGCTTCCTGCCCAGAAAACTATACCTTGATTTGCGACTCGCATCACAATGTAAAGAATTATGTAAAAGAAAAATACAAGGCGGGAATGTTCAATCTCGGTTGGCTTCCCGGAGGGGACAAGACGATTACTACAATGCGCGAAACCACGATGCCTGCGGTTGAGGCGGCGATCGAGCTGCTTGATGCCGACGGCATATTGAATATCGCGGTTTATCCAGGACACCCTGAGGGCGACCTTGAAGGCAAAATGCTTGAAGATTACTTTGAAACATTAAGTCGCTTCAAGGTGTGTATTACTAAGGTCAAGATCGTAAATTCCGCGACCTCGCCCTACTTTTTTATGATAGAAACCAAGCCAAACAAATAACGGAGAACATATGAAAATTAACCTAAGTAAAAAAATATCCTTGTTTTTGTCAGCGACAATATTTGTTGCACTTCTGACAGCCTCTGTACTGCTTGTTTCCTGCCGCGACGGCGGAGAGGGGGACAAGGAAGACGAGAGAGCAATTGTGACAAGCGGCAGTTACACATATAAAACCGATATTTCGGCAATAGCAGAGGCACTTGATACCAAAGAAGAAAAATATCTCGTGCTTGCAAACAAAACGATTGCTGTGGGAGCAGATTTTTTGCCGGAGGATATTGAGGTTGTTGATACAAAATACACTCTTTACGGTAAAGAAATAAGTCTTGCAGGCAACGCTCGGATTGCCGCTGTCGCTATGATTGAGGAAATGTGGGCAGAAGGTATTCGTAATGTGTATATAACGAGCGGTTATCGCTCATACAGCTATCAGGAAAGCTTGTTCAACACATATTTAGCCAAAGAAAAGGCGGCGCACCCAAGCTGGAGCGACCAAGAGGCGAGGGAAGCTGTTCTGAAATACTCTGCCGCACCGGGTACCAGCGAGCATCAGACAGGGCTTTGTATTGATTTGTTTGTATCCCCCGGAATGAAAGAGCTTGAAAACTACGGCAGTGAGGGTCAGTATGATGATATTGGCTTTGCCGAAACAGAGGCATTTGTGTGGCTTAAGCAAAATGCACATAAATTCGGCTTTATTCTGAGGTATCCTGAGGACAAGGTTGCCACAACAGGCTATGCTTATGAGTCCTGGCATTATCGTTTTGTTGGAATTGATGCCGCGAGTCAAATCTTTGAAGAAAAGATTACTCTTGAAGAATACCTTGCAAAATAATAAAATAACAAAATTAAAGGTCAAGCGGTTGCCCGCTTGACCTTTTTGGTTGTTTATTATCCTTGAAATTGCTTTCGGGGACTTGTTAATCTTCAGCCTCGTTCTCAGATGAGATTTCGCTGCCGGTTTCTCCCTCAGCCTTGCCGTCGGAATTAGCTTCAGCTTCGCCGGCAGCATTCGCTTCAGCTTCGCGTTTCGCTCTTTCCTCAGCCTCGCGCCTTTCTCTCTCGGCGTTTTCTTTTGCACGAGCCTTATTTGCCTCTTCGCTCTTCTGACGCTTTTCCTCGGCGATTGCTTCAATTTGCTCTACGGTAGGATCGGAATTTTCCATAATTGCTTTGAATTGGTCGCCGTCCATAACCTCGTTTTTGAGCAAGAATTCTGCTATAAAGTGTAGCTTTTGGATATCGCTCTTTAGGATTTCCTTTGACTTGTCATAGGCTGCGGTGATTATGCTGTGGATTTCACGGTCAATTTGTGCCGCTACCTCTTCACTGTAATCCTGAGAAGAAGAGAAGTCACGACCAAGGAATACCTCGCCCTGATGGTTGCCAAACGCTCTTGGACCGAGCAGGTCGGACATGCCGAGCTGTGTAATCATCTTTTTAGCGATTTTTGTAGCGCGCTCAATATCGTTTGATGCGCCGCCCGTTACATCGGTGTAGATGATTTCCTCAGCGGCACGACCACCGAGAAGCATTGAAATTTCGCTTTTAAGCTCACTCTTATACTCGCTGTATTTATCCTCTGTCGGAGGGTTGAGAGTGTAGCCGAGTGCCCTTCCGCTTGGAATAATTGAAATCTGCTGAACGGGGTCAAGCTTTAAGCGGTAAGCTATTATAGCGTGACCTGCCTCGTGGTATGCAGTCTTCTTCTTTTCCTCTTCCTTCATAGCCCTTGCTTTTTTCTTGGGACCCGCAATTACGCGGATAAAGGCGTCGGAAATATCGTCCATACCGATAAGGCTCTTGTTTCTTCTTGTAGCAAGCAATGCCGCCTCATTGAGAAGGTTAGCAAGGTCAGCTCCTGTAAATCCGACTGTCATTCTTGCCACCTCGGAAAGATCAACAGAGGGCTCAAGAGGCTTGTTGCGTGTGTGAACCTTTAAAATATCAATTCTTCCGTTAAGGTCGGGGAGATTAACTGTGATTTGTCTGTCAAAGCGACCCGGACGCAAAAGCGCGGGGTCGAGGATATCCGGGCGGTTAGTCGCCGCAATTACTATAATTCCGTCGTGCGAGCCGAAGCCGTCCATTTCAACGAGCAATTGGTTGAGCGTTTGCTCGCGCTCGTCGTGACCGCCGCCAAGACCTGCTCCTCTGTGACGGCCTACCGCGTCGATTTCGTCAATGAAGATAATTGCGGCGGGAGCTTTTCTTGCCGTGTTGAAAAGGTCGCGGACACGGGACGCGCCGACACCTACATACATTTCAGAAAAGTCGGAGCCCGAAATTGAGAAGAAGGGAACTCCCGCTTCTCCTGCAACTGCTTTTGCAAGCAAGGTCTTACCTGTACCGGGAGGTCCTACCAAAAGCACACCGTGAGGAATTTTAGCACCGAGGCTTGCGAATTTTGTCGGGTCCTTGAGGAACTCAACTACCTCCTCAAGCTCTTCCTTTTCTTCGTCGGCACCTGCAACATCCTGGAAGGTAACCCTGTCTTTATCTGATTGACTTGCCATTTTTGCTCTCGCCTTGCTAAAGCTGTTCATCTTGCCGGGTCCGCCGTTGTTGACTTGACGGGACAAGAATATATACATAACGATAAGTGTAACTACAACAAGAACAACAGGCAGATACGGCAGCCAGCTTGAGTATTGGCTGGGAGCTACATATTCACCAACAAGAGTTCCGCTTGAAATCTGCTCAACGATTATATCGCCAAGGTCCGCGTGAAAAATTGAAATGCTTGCGAGGCGGTATTCGGTGCTTTTTCCCCATTGCTCATAGGAAGCAGTACCTTCGTGGAATTTCATGCTTAATGTATTGCTGCTGTCAATATTGAATTCTGCAACCTCGCCGTTTGCGAAGCTTGCAACGACATCGGAATATTTCATACTTTCCGCATCCTCGCCAAAGAGCGCGGCGCAGACAAAAATGACTGCTACAATGAGAAATATATAAAACAGAACCTGTCTAAAACTTTTCTTCATCTGTTCCTCCAAGAGATTATTTGGATATTGAAATTGGCTGCATAATAACTATTATATGCCAAGCTTTCGGCAAATCAAATTATCCAAAGCTGATTTTTTAATATTAATTGTAAACAAATTATATCGTTTCAATGTTAAGACAAAGTGAAGTCTTTGTCAAGATTATACGAATTTTTACGAATAGACCTCGCGTTTAAGGACTGCCACATAAGGCAGGCTGCGATATTTTTCATCATAGTCAAGACCGTAGCCGATTACAAACTCGTCCTCAATCACCTTACCGCAATAGTCGGGAGTAAATTCAACCTCACGGCGCTCGGGCTTGTCGAGCATAGTGCAGGTCTTAACGCTGTTAGCATTTCTGTTTTTGAGCAATTGGGTAAGTCTTGACAAGGTTCTTCCGCTGTCAACTATATCCTCGATAATAAGAATGTCGTATTTTTCAAGCTCTTCTCGCATAAGGTCGAGGTGGATTTTGATCTCACCCGAGTTCTTAGTTCCCGCACCGTAAGAGGAAACCTTCATAAATTCAAGCTCTACGGGGAGATTTATTTTCCTCATCAGGTCAGACGCGAAAATAAGAGAGCCTTTGAGAATTATAATCAGTATCAAGGGCTTATCTGAATTTTGATAGTCATTTGTAATTTGTTCGCCGAGCCTTGTCGTGATTTGGTCAAGCTCGTCCTTGTCAATCATTATTCTTTCAATGTCTTTTTGCATATTTTATTCCTTCCTGTGCTGATTATATTCTTTTGTAAATCGAAATTATATATTCAAAATCCTTTTTGCTTGCACGAGCATTGTCAGAAACGGCGCAAAAGGGAAGATAAATTGCTTCGTTTCCCTGATAAATTATCGGGAGCGATTGTCTTTCCTCTGTGTCGATCTTGTTGTCGCATAAGAGCTTTTTGATTTTCTTGTGAAGCCCGCCGTCAAGAATTTTGTCACCTTCAATTCGGCTTTTTGCAGACAATGATACTATATTGGCATTTCTGATATAGGCAGATGTATATAATCTGTAAACATTTTTGTTTTCATTATAAATCGTGTTTTCAGGCAAGCTTTTTTCAATAGATACGGCATATGGAGTACCCGATATGAAGTTTTTGCCCTCGTTTAATTGTTGATTGAAACAGATTTTTTCTTTGTCGGGGCAATCGGGCTCGAAAATCAAAGAGCCGTCCTTGATTTTGGCACGGATTTTTTTGGGCAGGGAAATTGCACTGCCGTGTGCCGCCCCAGTGGCAAGAGATAAAATGCTCTCGATGTGCACGGCTTCAAGTGAGCTTTTATCTTTAAGATATTCTTGGTATGCAAGCAAAACAACTCGCTTTGCGACCGAGCGGTGAAGAGAATTCAAGTGCGACAGAGGTATTGAGCCTCGATGCTCTGCTAAAAAATTTTTCGCCTCGCCTAAAATAAAATCGCTGTCCTCACGCGCCGACATTGACAGTCGCATAGAGCTTTTTTGCGGATTGTTAAAAAGATTGCATAGCTCGGGCGTCACTCGGTGACGAATAATATTTCTTGTGCAATCATCTTCAAAATTTGTACTGTCGGTTACATATTCTATACCGATTTCTCGGCAAAGCTCCAAAATTTCGGCTTTTGTTGCCGAAAGAATAGGTCTTACAATAATACCGCCCTCAAGCGCGTCAAAGCCGCGTTGCTCGGGAATACCGCAAATACCGTCAATACTGCAACCGCGGCAAAGATTGAAAATCTGCGTTTCAAGATTGTCGTCTGCATTGTGGGCGGTTGCAAGAATTTGTATTCTGTGTTCCTTCATAATTTTTGCAAAGAAGGAATATCTCGCCTCCCTCGCTTGACTTTCCAAGCTGTTTTTATTTTCTTCTGCGAGTCTTGGTACATCTACATTATCTACAAAAAGAGTGACATTAAGCCTTTCGCAAAGCGCTCGGCAAAACTGCTCGTCGCGGTCTGCTTCTCGGTTTTGAGTTCTGATGTTATGATTGATATGAGCGGCGTAAAGTGGAAAGCTCTCTCTTTCTCTAAGACTGCACAAAAGATAAAGCAGAGCGGCAGAGTCCGCACCGCCCGAAAGAGCAACCAAAATTGGACTTTTGCTTGTCTTGCTTGCAAGGCGGTGTGGATTTTTAAAAAAATCGGGTAATTTTTCTGACATTTTATAAAAAATCTCCGAATTGTGATTTGTTTTGGTAAATTACTTCGGTTGGTGCTCGTCAAGCGCAAGCTCGCGGAATTTTGTATATCTTCCTGTCCAGCCAATCTTTACTGTGTTGGTAGAGCCGTGACGGTTTTTAGCAACTATGACCTCGGCAACATTCTGCTCGGTATCAGAGGGAACTGAACCCTCGGCATCCTTGTAATACTCATCGCGATAGAGGAAGATTACTACGTCTGCGTCCTGCTCGATTGCACCCGAGTCACGAAGGTCGGAAAGCATAGGCTTTTTAACTGTTCTGCCCTCAGGTCCACGCGAGAGCTGCGCGCAACAAATAACGGGAACCATAAGTTCCTTTGCCATAATTTTCATAGCTCTGGAAATCTCGCCTACCTCTTGTGCACGGTTATCTATTCTTCTGTCTGATTGCATAAGCTGCAAATAGTCAATAACAACAAGACCGAGATTGTCAATACGGCGGAGCTTCGCCTTCATAGCGGATACAGAAATGCCCGGAGTGTCGTCGATAAGGATGTCACAGCCCGCAAGGTTAGAGGCAGCCTGTGCTATGTGGTCCCATTCCTCAGGCTTTAATTCACCCGTGCGCAAGGAATAGCTGTCAACAAGCGCTTCGCTTGAAATTACACGGTTGACAAGCTGCTCAGCCGACATTTCAAGTGAGAAGATGCAGACCTTTTTCTTTGAGGCCTTTGCAACGTTTGTTGCAATGTTAAGACAGAACGACGTCTTACCCATACCCGGTCGCGCGCCGACAAGCACGAGGTCGGATTTTCCCATTCCCGCAAGAACCTGGTCAAGCGAGCGGAAGCCCGTAGCTGTTCCCTGAGAGCCCTCGGGATCGGTAATCATTTCCTTTAAGTGAGCATAAACATCAGTAATAACCTCTCTGATGTGGCGGAAATTCTTGGATTCGCGTCCTTGAGTTATTGAATAAAGTCTGTTCTGTGCCATTTCAAGTATATTCGGAACCTCGTCCTGCTCGGAATAAGCAAGGTCTGATACCTCGTCGCACATTGAAATCAACTGACGCAAAACGCTCTTGTCCTTAACTATCTTTGCATAGTCCTTGACATTGAGCGCGTTAGGCACAGTTTGAGCAATAACCTTTATGTATTCCTCTCCGCCTGATTTTGAGTAAATGCCCGACTTAACAAGCTCGTCAATGAGCGTTACAATATCAATCTGGCTGTTTGTCAGGAAGAGAGAGTGCATTGCAAGATAGATCTGCTTGTGCTCCTCAAGATAAAAATCCTCTGATGAAATTATGTCCGCAACAAGATTGATTGATTGCGGGTCAATGAGTATTGAACCGAGGAGCGATTGCTCGGCAATAGCCGAGAAGGGTAGCTTTCTTAAAATATCTTCTGCCATTTTAAACTCCATTCCGCCGCCTTTGCGGCGGCACAAATACAATCGATGAATTTTGCCAAAAGGCAAAATTCGCGCGTGAAGCAATTAATTTACCTATAAGTAGGAAGTAACTTTCACGCTGAACTCCATTCCGCCGCTCTGGGCGCTCAAATAGTTAATAATTTTGAATTCCCGTGAGAAAACTCACGCGCGAAGACTCTTTCTTAAAGAAAGGTGCTTAATATAAGCTTAAATTACTTTCACACAGTTACCGAAACCTTAAGCTTCGCTGTGATTTCGGGATATACTTTAACTTCAAGCTCATAAGAGCCGAATGCCTTAATGTTGTCGCGAAGAACTATCTTTCTCTTGTCTATTTCAATTTTATGCTGTTCATATAGCTTTTCGGCAATTTCCTTTGAGGTCACAGAGCCGTACAGTCTGCCGTCAGCACCAGACGATGCGGTGATCTTTACCGAAATTGCCGAGATTTTGTCAGCCAGAGCCTTTGCCGCCGCCTTTTCCTCTTTAAGACGGAATTGCTTTGCCTCTTCCTTGCTGCGCGCATCAGACATAGCCTTGGCGTCTGCTACGACGGCAAGCTTTTTGGGGAACAGAAAATTCCTTGCATATCCGTCGGATACTTCAACTATCTGGTCTTTCTTTCCCTGTCCCTTAACATCTGCCAAAAGTAATACTTTCATTGTTCTTTATCTCCATTTTTGTTTTATTAATTTTATTTGCTTTGAGAATCGTGGTCGTGGAAATCGAGCTCAAAGTAATCGTCAATAGCATCTCTCAAAACAGCTCCCGCAAAATCGGGCTCTGCATTTTTTATCTGAGCGCCTGCTATATCAAAGTGACCGCCGCCCTTGAGCCTTTCAAGAATAAGCTGCACATTGATTTTACCCTTTGAACGACCTGAGATCGCCACATCATCATCAATTTTAACCAAGGCAAAGGAAGCCTCGACTCCCTTTATTCTCAGCAGATTATCTGCCACCTTTGCTGCGATGATTCTATCGTTTGGCAAGGATTCTCTTTCAAGATTTAATACGGTGATAGCTATACAGTCGCGGTAGATTTTAGCCTTTGATTCAAATTCGCCCTTTAGAAGAATATCGTCAAGGTCTTCATTGAAGAATTCTCTTACAACGCCCGTGTGTGCTCCGCGGGAATAGAGATAGTGTATCATTTCAAAGGTTTGAGCGCCCGCGTTTCGTGTAAAGTTATTTGTGTCAAGCATAATGCCTGCTAAGAGCACCTCTGCCTCCTCTTTGTGCAATTCAGAGCCGAATTGTGAACGAAGCAAAATTTCTGATACCATTTCCGAGGCGGAGGATTTTGTCGTTTCAATATATTGCAGGAAGGGCTCATAGGGAAGCGTGTCTGCAAGACGGTGGTGGTCAATGACACCTATGTCCGAAACTGTTTCGGCAAGCTCAGGTGAGGCGTAGATTTTCGGATTGTTTACATCTGTGATAAGGAGCACGGTTTCTGAGGTTATCAGGTCACGCGCGGCATCCTTTTCTATAAAAATGCTGTTGTATTCTTCAAGCGGCATCAGCTGTGATGCGCAGACCTCAAAGCTTTCACAGCTCTTATCGGTCACGATATTTACCTGTGGCAATTGCTCTGCAGAGCCGCGATATTCGTCCTCAAGCACCGCCGTTGCAAAGCGAGCAAGTCCCACGCAAGCACCAATCGAGTCGAAGTCGGGGTTAGCGTGTCCCATAATCAAAATGTTTGATGCAGAGCGGATTTTCTTTTCAAGAATATCTCCGCTTACACGGGAAATAACCGAGGTGTTATTTTCAATAATCTTGTGTGTTCCGCCAAAGAATGTGTAGCCGTCGTCACCCTCTTGTTTTATTGCTACCTGGTTACCGCCGCGCTGAATAGCAATGTGAAGGGCGTTAAATGCCGATTGCTCTCTTTCTCTGTAGCTTTCTCCGTCAGCCGCTATACCCATTGAAATCGTAACAGGGAAGCTGTTATCGCCGATTTGAAGCTTCATAATGCGGCGCTGAATTTCAAAATCATTCTGCATTTGTCGGTCAAGCTCTTGCTTTGAGAAAACAGCTATGTATTTATCCTTTTCATATTCGCGGATAAAGCCGTTGATTTCTTCCATCCAGCTCTTGAGTGCCGTTTCAACCTCAGTTGAAACAAGACGGTAGTCGGCTCTTACATACTGTGTAAGCTCTTGAAGGTTATCAAGAACGATATATGCCACAACTGCGCTTTCGCGTTGATTTTTTTCAAGCGTTTCAAGGAAATCGTTAATGTCCTTGAAAACTATGAAATAATAGTTCTCACCCTTGATTTTGAATATATAAGAGGTGATAGAGTATCTTTTAAGGTCTGAGAGAGTTGCGATATGATTGCTTTGCTCAACTGTGGGGCGGGGCATATCAAAAAGCTCGCCCTCGATATAATCCTCGCGGTTTTTTGCCGAATGAATGATGTCTTTTATTGGGACAGAGCATATTTCGGAAAAATCAATTCCGCTTATTGCATTCTTATATCCCAAAATATCCTGAAGCGCGCCGTTCATGATTTTAACCTTACCCTCGCTGTCTGAAATGGCATAAGGTAAGTCTATTATGTAGCGGAACATATCGTATATTTCGGTTTCGGTCTGCATAGCCTCGTATTTGGCTTTCTTGACCCGTCGGGCTTTCAGAAAATAGACAAGACAAAGCGTGCCCGCAGAGCAAAGATAAAAAATTATAGCGATTACAGAAACAAGGTTTGAGAGCGGTCCTAATTTCTGACCGTCGGCAAAAATGCTTAAAACAGCAGTCAGCGACAAAAGCAGAACTGCCTCGAAAAAGCAGAAAAGCATAGGAGTTATAAGGTCAACTGAAAATCTTGCCACTCTTTTGGAGTGCACAGTATTTTTTTGCTTGCTCATACTAATCCTTTCACGCGCCGCTCCGGGCGCTCAAATCTTTATTAAAGTTAATGTCATATGTGATTTAAAGATAATCATTTTGCAAAAAGAAACACTTCTCACAATAATCATCATATAATTATATCATACATTTAGGATTTTGTAAACAGAATTTGGAATGTTTTTTGTCAAAGCGGCAAATTTTTTCAATAATTTATTGCTTTTTTTAGTTTTTTGGGCGCTTGTTTGGATAAAATTGCAAAAAAATTATAGAAATATGAAAAAATTTAAAAAAACTATTGCAATTTGGGAAAAAGTGTGGTATAATATGTTAGAATGTATAAGGTAAGTTAGAGTGGGTTTCAAAATCCACTCTTAAATTTTGTATAAGAGAGATTGGAAAATGAAAACAAATAACAGTAAAAATGTTGCCTCTGTGGTAAGAGAGCTTGCTTTGCCTCTTGCCGAAGAGCTTGGATATTACATCTGGGATATTGAATTTGTCAAGGAGGGTGCAGACAGGTATCTTCGCATCACGATTGATAACGAAGAAGGAATTACGATTGAGGATTGCGAAAAGTTTCACAGAGCCATCGACCCGCTTCTTGACGAGGCAGACCCGATAAGCGAATCATATATTCTTGAGGTATCATCTCCGGGAATTGAGCGTGAGTTAAAAACTCCCGAGCATATAAACGCTTGTGTTGACTGGGATGTTGAGCTTAAGCTGTATGCGCCGAGAAACGGCTCAAAATTGTTCAGAGGAGTCCTTCTTGGCTATGACGAGAACGGAAATATCGTAATTTCCGTCGGTGAAGAGGAGCAGACCTTCAAGCCTGACGAAATAGCAAAAATATCCACATATTATGATTTTTCAAATTCATAATCACAAAGATTGAAAATTATTAGTTGCATAAACATTGAAAGGATAAAATGAAATGAACACAGAGTTTTTTACAGCACTTGAGCTTCTTGAAAGAGAAGAGGGTATCCCTCAGGATTACATGATTGAAAAAATCGAGGCAGCGTTGGTTTCTGCATTCAAGAAGGAATACGGAAACAACACTAATGTAAGGGTACATATCGACCCTAATAAGAAGGATGTCAGGGTTTACCAGCAAAAAGAGGTTGTAGAGGTTGTTGAAGACCCTATGGTGCAGATATCGCTTGTTGATGCAAAGGCTATGAGCAAGAGAAACACTCTCGGCGGCACGGTTGAATTTGAGGTTAAGCCAAAGAATTTCCGCCGTCTTAGCGCAGCGGCTGCAAAGTCTGTAATCATTCAGAGCATTCGCGAGGGCAAGCACCGCGCTATGCAGGAGGCTTATGAGTCAAAGAGAGAGGAAATTATCACAGCGACAGTTGTAAAAATAGATTATGATAACGGCACAATTGTCGTTGATACAGGAACAGGCAATGCGGCACTTCCAAAATCCGAGCAAATACCCGGTGAGGTTTACAAAGTGGGCGACAAGATCAAGGTGTTCATTCAGGAGGTCAACAAGGAGCTTCGCGGACCTATAGTTACTCTTTCCAGAGTTCATCCGGGTCTTGTAAGGCGTATGTTCGAGCTTGAGATACCCGAGATTACAGACGGAGTTGTACTTATTAAGAATGTATCCCGCGAGGCAGGCTCAAGAAGTAAGATTGCAGTTTATTCAAGAGATGAAAGCGTTGATGCGGTTGGTGCTTGCATCGGCTCTCACGGAATGAGAATTGACAGCATTCTCAGCGAGCTTGGCGGAGAGAAGGTAGATATAGTTAAGTATAGCGAGAACCCCGAGGAGTTCGTGGCAGCAGCTCTTTCTCCGGCAACCGTTCTTTCGGCACAGATGGAGGGCGAAAGATTTTGCCGCGTAGTTGTTTCTCCCGATCAGCTTTCATTGGCAATTGGCAAAGAGGGACAGAATGTCAGACTTGCCGCAAGACTTACAGGTATTAAGATTGATATTAACGCCGAGGGACTTGAAAAGGATTATCCCACAGAGGCATAATACTCCTGAATCGAGGAGATCAATGTATGGAAAATAAAACACAAAAGCAAAGAAAAATTCCGATAAGACAATGTCTTGGCTGTAATTCTCACAAGCCAAAGAAAGAGCTTATCAGAGTTGTCAGAGAGCCTGACGGGAATATTTCTCTTGATTTTGTCGGCAAAAAGTCAGGTCGCGGGGCATATATTTGTCCGAGTGGCGCGTGCTTTGCAAAGGCAAGAAAATCCAAGAGAATTGAAAATGTGCTTGAATGTCAAATTCCCGAGGAAATATATGACGAAATGGAGAAAACCATAGTTTCAAAATAGGAGCATTGGTTTGTGCTCAATCACAATTTAAATTATTACGGAGGCTATATGGCTGACGAAAAGGGCTTGCTTGGCGCAATAGGCTTGTGCCGCGGGGCGGGAAAAGCAATTATCGGCGTCCCCATGATCTGCGAAATGCTTCAAAAGAAATGCAAGAGCGGAAAAAAAGATGAAATAATAGTTGTAGAGGCGTCTGACACATCAGAAAACACAAGCAAAAGAATCAGCGACAAGTGCGCATATTATAATGTAGAACATATCAAAATTGTATCAGACTGCACAGCTCTCGGGCGTGCGGTTGGAAAGAGCGCGGTGGCGGCGGTCGCCGTAACAGACACGAATTTTTGTTGTCTGCTCCGCAAAAAGCTCGCACAAATTGATACAGATAAACAAGACAAAACATCGCAGTAAATCGGAAAGGTATGGGTATAATTTATGGCAGTAAAACCTCAAATCAAGGCTAATCAGTTAGCAAAGGACTTTAATATCAAGAGCAAGGACATTTTGGATATAATGTCCGGAAAGGGAATTGAATTAAAAGCTCAGAAGGTGCTTGAGCCCGAGGAGTTTGAAATTCTTTTTAATGCTATAACGCAGGAAAATCAAATAGAGGGGATTGACGACTATATCGACGGCATTACCTATATTCCTTCAAAGCTTGAGCCCAAGACAAAGGCTGTTAAGGAAGAGGAGAATGTTGAAGTTGAAGCTAAAGCTAAAGCTAAAGCTGACGAAAGCAGTCAAAAGTCCGAAAAATCTGCAAAATATGAAGGCAATCAAAAGCCCGAAAAATCTGAAAAAGCCGAAAAACACACACCCGAAGTGTCTGCAAATGATAAAAAAGATGTACAGAAGGAAGCTGTCGCTGCCAAGACAGTTAACGAATCTGCATCTCAGAAAAAGCCTGAAGCTGCATCTCAGAAGAAGTCTGAAGCTACAACTCATGAGCAGCCAAAGGTTGACAGAGCCGAAGCTCTTGCTCGCGCCGTAGCGATTGAAAAGGCTGCGCAGGAAAAGGCTATGCAGCGCGCGGCAAACGAAAACAGACAAAAACAGGATAGAAATTCAAACGCAAGCTTTGGCGCAAAGAAGGAATTTAATCAAAATCGTCCACAGGATGCGCAAAGACCGTCATTCAATGGCGGTGAGCAGAGAGGCAATGATAGATTTTCCCGTATGGCTGCTCCTAATTTCGAGAGAAATAATAATCCTCAAAAGAGAGATGACCGCAGACCTCAGAAGCCTCAATTTGCGGGTAAAAATGTAATGGGAATGGATAAGGAAGATTATGTTCAGTCAGCTCCCAGGGAAAAATTCCAGCCCCAGCCTATAGTTCGTGCACAAACGCCAAAGGGCGGAGACGGAACAAGCAAAAAGGGCGTGGCTCGTACAGTGGATATTCGTACAACAAGTGTAGATTTGTCCAAGTATGACGAAAAGCTTGATAATTTCGTGTCCGACGATAAGTTTGTAGGCGGAAACCAAAAGCTTAAAAAGCAGCAAAATCAAACAAGACAGGAAAACACCTTCAGCAAGGGCAAGAATAATTTCAAGAAGGGCGCGAAGCCGTCAGCTCCAGCTCCGGTTGTAAAGAAGGGTCCGCTTAAAGTTCAAATTCCCGAGGAAATTGTTGTCAGCGACCTCGCGTCAATGCTTAAGGTTACAGTTGCCGAGGTTATTAAGAAGCTTATGCTTATGGGTGCTATGGCAACCGCTAACCAGACTGTTGACTTTGATACAGCGGCTCTGGTTGCAGTTGAGCTTGGTGCAGAGCCCGAAAAGGCAGTAGTTGTTACTATTGAAGAAAAGCTCTTTGATGAAACCGAGGATACAGCCGAGCAGTTGGTTACACGCGCTCCCGTTGTTTGTGTAATGGGACACGTTGACCACGGTAAAACCTCACTCCTTGATGCAATCAGACACACGAGTGTTACCACAGGCGAGGCAGGCGGTATTACACAGCATATCGGTGCTTACAGAGTAAAAATCAACGGTCAGGATATTACCTTCCTTGACACACCCGGTCACGAAGCGTTTACGGCAATGCGTGCACGCGGTGCGCAGGCAACCGATATTGCAATTCTTGTAGTTGCGGCTGATGACGGAATTATGCCACAGACTGTTGAAGCAATAAATCACGCGAAGGCGGCAGGCATTGAAATTATTGTTGCAATCAACAAGATGGATAAGCCTACAGCAAACCCTGATGCAATTAAGCAGGAGCTTACTAAATACGACCTTGTTCCTGAGGAATGGGGCGGAGATGTAATCTGCGTTCCTGTTTCCGCGCTTACAAAGATGGGTATTGAGGACTTGCTTGAAAACGTACTTCTTGTTGCTGAGGTTAAGGAGCTTAAGGCTAATCCTAACCGTCGCGCAAAGGGTATTGTAATTGAAGCGAAGCTTGATAAGGGACGCGGACCTGTTGCAACAGTTTTGGTGCAAAACGGTACGCTCAATAACGGTGATATTGTAATCGCAGGAACAGCAGTTGGACGCGTAAGAGCTATGACCGACCATAACGGTAAGCACCTGAAGACAGCAGAGCCTTCAGTGCCTGTTGAGATTATAGGTCTTGCAGAGGTTCCGACAGCAGGTGACGATTTCGCTGCGGTTCAAGATGAAAGAATGGCAAGAACTCTTGCAGACCAAAGAAAAGCAAAGGCAAAGGAGGAAGGCTTCAAGGCAAATGCAAGAGCTAATCTCAATGACCTCTTTGCTCAGATTTCCGAGGGTATCAAGGATCTTAACATTATCGTAAAAGCAGACGTTGTCGGCTCAGCCGAGGCGGTTAAAGCATCTCTTATGAAGATTACCAACGAAGAAGTCAGAGTAAATGTAATTCACTCTGCGGTCGGCGGAATTACAGAGGGTGACGTAATGTTTGCGGCTGCCTCTAATGCAATTATCGTAGGCTTTAATGTTCGCCCCGACGTAGGTGGCAGAAATGCGGCAGAGCTTAATAAGGTGGATATGCGTATGTACCGCGTAATTTACGAAGCTATCGAAGAAATCGAAGCTGCTATGAAGGGTATGCTTGCACCTACATTCCGCGAGGCTGTTATCGGTCATGCGGAAATCCGTCAGACGTTTAAGGTAAGCGGTGTTGGTACAATCGGAGGATGTTATGTGACAGACGGTAAAATTCAGCGTAACTGTAGCGTAAGAATCGTGCGTGACGGTATCGTAATCCACGAGGGCGAGCTTGATTCACTTAAGCGTTTCAAGGATGACGTAAAAGAAGTTAATAGCGGTTATGAGTGCGGTATGGGATTTGTTCGCTTTAATGACATTAAAGAGGGCGATGTTGTAGAGTGTTACGTAATGGAAGAAGTTAAACGATAACGGGATGTTAAAAATGCCCAGACCGCAAAAAGGCAAAGAAGATTAGGTTTCGAAAAGTGCAGATTTTCAGTTTAGTGTATATAAGGTTGAAAAATCTCACTACGCTCTATTTTTCTTTAAACGAAGCCTTTTTGCTACGAACAAACTTCACCTCTCGCTGTATACACATACAGCTTCTGGTAACCTGCGGCAAGCCGCAGTTCAGTTTGTCCGTTCTGAACCTTTTTTCCTATCCCTAATAAATATCTATAACAAAGACAAAATAAGTAAATGGGCGAAAAGCCTCATTTACTTATTTTTGAAAGAAGGGAACTACTATGTCTTTTAAAAGAACAGACAGAATAAACGAAGAAGTAAGAAAAGAACTAAGCAGTATTATACGCGACCTTAAGGACCCGAGAATTCCCATGATGACAAGCGTGGTAAACGTAAATGTAACAAATGACCTTCGCTATGCAAAGGCATATATCAGCGTTATGGGAACAGACGAAGAAAAGAAAGACTGCATTAAGGGACTTAAAGCGGCGGCAGGCTTTATCCCCCGTGAGGTTGGAAACAGAATTAATTTAAGATGCGTACCCGAATTCTCCTTTGAGCTTGACACCACTATTGAATACGGTGCTCATATCAACAAGCTTTTAAACGATATCAGCAAAGACAACTGAAAGGAGCAAGGGCTATGAAGAAAGTAATAGAGCATCTTAAAAAAAGCTCCTCTGTTGCGATTTTTGTTCATACAAACCCCGACTGGGATTGTATGGGAAGTGCAATGGCACTCCGCTCGGCACTGCGTTCATACGGAATAAAGACAGATGTATTTACGGAGGTGCCTTTGTCAAGGCATCTTAGCATCTTTGAAACGGATGTTATAGTATTTTCGGAGGACGCATCTGCCCCCGATTATGAGTGCTATTGTGCAGTAGATGTGGGTAGCTGTGACAGAATCGGCAAATGGGGAAAATTCTTTGAAAACAAGGAAAACACAGTTTGCATAGACCATCACCATCAGACTGATTCTTTTGCAAAAATAAGCCATGTAGAGCCTTCGAGAAGTGCTACGGGTGAGCTTATATATGAGCTTCTTGTATTGGGCGGTTTTGAAATCACAAAAGAAATTGCCGAATATCTTTACTGTGCAATTTCCTCTGATACAGGGTCGTTTCAGTATGCGTCGGTCAACCGCCGCACATATGAAATAGTAATTGCACTGACAGATACAGGCATTAATACTACGCACCTTTGCAGTATGCTTTATGAAAGAAACACGCTGACTCAACTAAAGCTCAAGGCGGAGGCAATAGAGTCTATCAATCTTTACTGTGACGGCAAAATTGCCACTGCAAGAATCACCAATGAAACAATGGAAAAGTACGGTGCGGAAAAATCCGATACCGACGCTCTCGCCCAGCTTCCGAGAAGTATTGACGGCGTTATGATAAGTGCATTTTTAAAGCAGCAGCCCGACGGTGATATAAGAGTAAGTCTGCGTAGCTTGGGTGATTATAACATCGAGCCAGTTGCAAGAATGTTTGGTGGAGGCGGTCACAAAAAGGCGGCAGGCTGCACTTTTAAGGATGTTTCAATAGCTGAAGCTGAAAAAGCTCTCGTTGAAGAACTGGAGAAATTATGAAAGAACATTGCGGAATTATCATTTTAAATAAACCTGTAGGCGTTTCCTCCCACAGGTGCGTGGGCATGGTAAGAAAAGCCCTTAATATGAAAAAAGTAGGTCATACGGGAACTCTTGACCCCGAGGCATGCGGCGTTCTGCCCATTCTTGCTGGCCCTGCCACACGTGCGTCGGACTTTCTTACTATGGAGGATAAGCGTTACCGTGCCACAATTCTTCTGGGCACTAAAACCGATACGCTCGACATGGCGGGAGAGGTTATAGAGCAAAATCCCGTCAATGTTACCGAGGAGGAAATCCGTGCCACGATAGAGAGCTTCGTGGGAAATATACAGCAAATTCCTCCCATGTACAGTGCCATTCAGGTAAACGGACAGAGGCTTTACAACCTGGCAAGACAAGGGATTGAAGTAGAACGTAAGGCACGTGACATAACAATTTTTTCAATTGATATTGAGAAAATCCATCTT
>JAZNER010000049.1:0-3051 GCA_045588675.1 Eubacteriales bacterium
TTGGCGGAGAAGGAGAGATTTGAACTCTCGCGCCGGGTAAATCCGACCTACACCCTTAGCAGGGGCGCCTCTTCGGCCTCTTGAGTACTTCTCCATTACTCAAACGGATTTTTAATCCGCACAAGCCATCCGTTTAAATTAGCTTGCCTATCTATTATACCACAAACTAAGAATTTGTCAATACCTTTTTTTAAATTTAAAAAATAAATTTGCCGTCAGTAAGAGCCGTCAACAAGAGATATTCCCGCACTCCCCAAGGTTAATGTCGAAAGGTCTGTATCGGTCAGCATTATTCCCCTTTTAATCGACGGATTTCCGTATTTTTCGCGCAAAACATCAACTGTCCTTTCAACAGCCTCATTCCTTTGTATTTTCATTATGTCGGGCGAAAATGACAATTGCTCACTCTCCTGACACAAAAGGTCAAGTGCCCGAATTCCAAGAGAACGAATTGGAGATTTGGTTATACTGTGGCGCACAAGCAGGTAGTTGGCGGCATCAAAAAGAGCTTGAGCCGTGCGGTTGGGATATTCAAGCTTGATTTGTCTTTCACAGGTGCTCAAATCCGAAAACCTGACATAAATCTGCACTGTCCTGCAAACAAAACCTCCCTTTCTCATTCTGCTTGATACACTTTCGCAAAGTCGGTAAAGTATTATATTAATATCCTCCTCGCTCACAAGGTCGCGAGGCGGCGTTGTGCTATTTCCTATTGATTTTGGCGGAGCTATCGCGTCAAATCTTGCAACGGGAGAAAAATCTCTTCCGTTTGCATAGTCACTTAACAAAACGCCGTTTTTGCCAAACAAGCACTTTAAAAGCCCGACATCTGCCTGTGCCAAATCGCCTATTGTATATATACCGTATCTTTTGAGCTTTGAATAGGTTTGCTTTCCAACAAAAAGCATTTCGTCAGCCGGCAACCGCCACACCCTTTCTCTGAAATTGGAAGGTGTGATTTCAGTTGTAGCGTCGGGCTTTTTCATATCAGAGCCAAGCTTTGCGAAGACCTTATTAAAGGAAACTCCTACTGACACGGTAAGACCTAACTCCCTCTTGACTTTTCTGCGGATTGCATCTGCAATCTCCCGCCCGCTGCCGAACAGCGACAGGCTTCCGCTGACATCAAGCCAACACTCGTCAAGTCCAAAGGGCTCAATCAAGTCTGTATAACCGAAATAAATTTCCCTTGCCATTTGAGAATATTTCTCATACAAATCATAATTGGGCGGAACAAAAACAATCTCGGGGCACTTCTGCTTTGCCTGCCACAAGGCCTCTGCCGTTTTCACTCCGCATCTTTTAGCCTCATTGTTTTTAGCCAAAACTATGCCATGCCGCATCTCAACATCTCCCGCAACCGCAATCGGCTTGCCCTTGAGCTCAGGGTGAAAAAGACATTCGACCGAAGCGTAAAAATTATTTAAATCCGAATGTAATATCGTCCTCTCCATTTTTCTCCCTCACATACTCTTTTGAACAAATGTTCTATGATGATATTATATCACACGAACAAATGTTTGTCAAGGGGTAATTTTTGGATTTTCAAATATTGACAAAAAGTGCAAAATATGCTATAATTTTGACAACTATAATTTTGAACAGGAGTAAGGATATGCCGCTTTCTTCATTTGCCTCGTGGCTGAACACAGCCTTTGCCTCATTTGACTATTACATATTGGAATTTTATCACATTTTGGCTCAAAGAGCAGATTTTATAATCAATCCTTTGATGACCTTTATGAGCATTATTGGGGACGATTCTCTTTTCAGCTTTGCGCTTATAATTGTTTTTCTGCTTTTTCCGAAAACGCGAAAGGCAGGAATTTGTATGGTTTTGGCAATACTTTGCGGAGTGTTGATAACCAATATTACACTAAAAGGCTTGATAGCGCGTCCGCGCCCGTTCCAAATGGAATTTACTCAGTGGTGGGAATATGTCGGCTCGCCCAAGCAAGGCGGCTACGCCTTTCCCTCAGGGCACGCGACTGCGGCTATGTCAGCTATGTGTGCTATGAGCCTGACGATCAGAAAAAAATGGGTGATTGCCTTTGCTTCCGTCTATGTCGCCCTTATGTGCGCTGCAAGAAATTATCTTATGGTACACTACCCCACAGATGTAATCGGCGGAGTAATTGCGGGAGCTGTTGCGGCGTTTGCGGCTCTCTGCCTTACAAATCTGATTTACAAGCTTATTGATAAGAACGACATCACATCAAAATTCTTTCATACCGCAGATGTGAGAAATTTATTTAAGAAAAAATCTTAATAAAAAATAATAAAAAGCATCGCTTGGCGCACCTGCGATAAAGCAGGTGTGCTTTTTTAATTCAGCGTTTTCTGTCAAGACAAATTCACAACTGTATGCTATAATGATATCACAAACCTACAGCTGAACGTTTGAATCAAAGATTAGGAGGGCTATTCATGGAAAATAGCGAGCTTATAACAAAAGCATTAAACTATATCAAATCCGAGAACAAGAAAAGTGATATCACCATAGATGATGTAGCGACCCATGCAGGCTTTTCTACGGATTACTTCAATCGTATTTTCTTTGCACATACCGGATTTAATATTATGGAATATGTCCGTTTTAGCCGTTTGAAAAAGGCTGCTCATCTTTTGAGAGGAACGAATAATGATATCCTTGATATTGCTTTGGATTGCGGATATGAAGCACACGAAAGTTTCTCGAGAGCTTTCAAGAACCAATATGGCATATCACCAAGTGAATACAGAAAGAAGTATGAAAAGGTAGAAGCATATTACGGTGATTTTTATAACGACACAATAGGTGCAAGGCTCCTACATGAATTTAAGGATTTCAAGCTTGCTGATAGCGATGATGTAATTGACTATCTGCTCGAAACCGATGCGCTTCGCTATGGATATACCGCAGTTTGCTTCCGTGTCAACGGTGGTGCTGCACTATACAATGGTGAAGATTTCAGAGAAGGATTCGTTTGGTTTACCGAATGGGACAATCGCTTTGAAGGAGAGATAATCTGTAACGATTGGGATAAAATTGCCGAATATAAAAAGGTCTTT
>JAZNER010000050.1:0-43790 GCA_045588675.1 Eubacteriales bacterium
CAATAACGCATTTTGAGAGAAAAATTATCAATGCGTGTTATATTTTGTATTTCCCGACGTTCGCGTCTGGGGCAAGCATCACGCGTGGACGTCCACCGCACAAAATCGGGCAGAAGCCCGAACCCACTATCCGCAGAGGAACGGCACGCAAAAGCCTCCCTCCGAGAGGGAGGGGGACCGCGATAGCGGTGGAAGGAGCCTGCGTGACTTGGAATGTAGTTTGGCCTCATAATAACGCGCTCTCCCTCAGTCGCCTGCGGCGACAGCTCCCTCCCGGAGGGAGCCTTTCGCATATTCCCACCGATAGAAAACACCACCAAAGAAAAATCCTTGGTGGTGTTCGTGTTTTCTCCGCTAAAGATGCATAGCAGAGCACGCCGTGTTTTTTTATGTAGAGTATAATTATCTTTTCTTTACGTTGCCGTAGCCAAGATTGTCAAGCCAGTCGCTCTTGTCGCTGTTCTTATCATTAGGCTTCTTGTCAAAGCCTGTTGCAATGATAGTGATGCGCATTTCGTCCTCAAGCTCGTTATCAAAGCCAACACCCCAGATAATGTTCGCATCGGGATGAGCCTCTGCCTTAACGATATTAGAAGCAACGTCAACATCTTCAAGTCCAACATCGGGAGAAACAACGATACTGATAAGGATACCGTTGGAGCCGTCGATAGAGGATTCGAGAAGGGGACTGGAAATTGCCATTCTTGCAGCAACCTCTGCCTTGTCCTTACCTGTTGCGCTACCAACACCCATATGTGCATATCCTGCATCTCTCATAATTGTTGCAACGTCAGCAAAGTCAAGGTTGATATAACCAAGACCGTTAACGAGGTCAGAGATGCTCTGAACACCCTTGCGGAGAACGTCGTCAGCAACCTCAAATGCGTTAGCAAGAGTAATTCTCTGATCGCTTGTTTCCTTAAGCTTGTCGTTAGGAATAACGATAAGCGCGTCAACAAATTGCTCAAGCTCCTGAATACCGCCTTCGGCATTTTTTGCTCTTACATTTCCCTCAAAGGAGAAGGGACGGGTAACGATACCGATTGTAAGAATACCAAGTTCATGAGCTATACGGGCAACTACGGGAGCTGCGCCTGTACCTGTGCCGCCGCCCATACCTGCGGTTACGAATACCATGTCGGTGCCGTTAAGCATTTTTTTGATGTCATCAAGTGATTCTTCAGCCGCGCGCTTACCGATTTCGGGCTTTGCGCCTGCTCCTCTGCCGCCTGTGAGCTTTTCACCAATAACAAGCTGAACAGGAGCGCTTGAACGGCGGAGAGCCTGTCTGTCTGTATTAATGGTAATGAATTCAACGCCTTTGATGTTGGATGAAATCATTCTGTTGACAGCGTTATTTCCTGCGCCTCCGACACCGATGACACTTATATTCGCGCCAACGTCAATTGTTTCATCATGTTCAAAAGTTCCCATTTTTGTAATCCTCCGAGTTTATGTATTCCAAATATTTTGAAAAAATAAATACTTATAATAATATAATAATACATTTATGACAAAAAAGCAATAGTTTTTTTAAAATTTATTAAAAATTAACAATTAAATTTAAAAAATGTCTAAATTAGCTATTATAAAAGTTGTGTAAAAAGTCGCTTGACATAAGTCCGTTGCCCCTGTTTGATGACATACGGCTGAGTCTTATGCGCATAGTTGGGTGCGCTCCGCTTTTGTTTACAATAAAGTGCTCAATCAGATTTATTTCAAAAACCGACAGCGCTGTTTCAAGCTTTGAGGTGAAATCCATATCCGCAATGCTTGGTATTGAGTTATCGTTAAGATGGTTGTGAGCGACAATCACGCTGGTAGCTCCGACATCCATTGCATATCTCACAATAACGCCGGGCGAGAGTATAGCGTGATTTTTCTCGTTTGAGCCCTCTTCCATAATGTCAATCAGCTTCATAGATGAGTTGAGAAAAAGAACACACAAGCACTCTTTGGTACGAGCAGCATAAAAATCCGATAAAAACTTGTTGACAGCTGAAAATGTATTTAAAAGCGCGGTTGGTTTTTCGGTACTTTGTGCAGATAAGCGGTTTATTGCTTTTACAATTCTGAACAGAGCAATAGAGTGCTCTTTAATTCCTTTGATTTTCATAAGCCGTGCAGACGGAGCAGAGAGCACCTCATCAATTGAGCCAAACTCCTCAAGAAGCTGATGTGCTATCTCGTTTGTATCTTGTCGCGGAAAGGAATAATACAATAGCATTTCAAGTATTTCATGCTCCAAAAAGGCGTGCTCTCCGTTTTTTAAGAGCTTGTCCTTCATTCGTTTCCTGTGTCCTGTGTGTAAGTTTGAGTTTCTTGCGTTGTTTGTTTCCATAATTCTCACTCATTTATAAAAATTCATTAATATTGTCAAAATATGCAAAAATTTCGTAACATTTTAAAGCATATGCTTTAAAAACACTTATTAAATAATGAAAAAATATTTTCCAAATATAAAATTATTCATTGAAATATTTGTAAAATAGACAAATTGAAAAAAGCAAAACCTATATAAATCAAGGGTTTTCGCTCTTATTTGCATTAAAAAGCCAATTTTTGCGAAAAAGGCATATTTAAATGTGCTATAATAAAGATGTTTTGTGTGTAGCTTAACGGAAAGTGACTTTGAACAGTATAGACGTTAAGGGAATAAAAGTTGAAATAATATCGTCAAGGAATGGCAGCTTTGGACTTGCGCTCTATTCTTCGGGCAAGAAATACAAGGAGTATTCAGACATAACCCAAGACTTTGAGGCATTGCTGGATTTTAAGAACAAAATCAACCGAGCGAATGTTTCGCCCCTTCACATTGATGATATAATAGATGATTTTATAGGCTGATTATCAGACAATCTGTGATTTAAAGGCAACAGCCTTTCCTATAATCCTGATTTTTTCAAGGTCATTACCCTCGAAAATCAAGGGTTGATAGCTCTTGTTCTCGGGAATTAAAATGATTTTTTCGGTTTCGGGGTAGTAGAATACTCGCTTAAGGGTTGCCTCGTCGTTGATAATTACAGCAGCAATCTCACCGTTCTGGACAATATCGCATTCCTTGATATAGACTATGTCACCACTGTAAATTCGGGCATCAATCATACTGTCGCCCTTTGCAATAAGGCAAAAATCGGCATCAGCGTCACTGTCGGTAACAACAAATTCTCCGTTTTCGGCATTAGCAAAAATAGGACTACCGCAGGAAATATCGCCTATGACAGGGAGCATCTTATACGCTGTTTTATTTGACATTTCTTTATGAATTTTTGAGCCGCCAAGCAAATATAGCTCGCTTACATTGAGAGCCCGTGCAATCAGACAAATCGCATCTGCCTTGGGAGTATATGTTCCGTTCATATATTGGCTTATCCGGGGCTTTGAAATACCGGTCCTGCGTGAAAGCTCTGCCGCTTTGACATTTTTTTCTGCCATAACTGAGCATAGCCTCGACTTGAAATCATTCATTAAAGTACCACCTTTAAAAAGTAAAATTCTTTTTACAGAAAAATTATATCAAATGGTTAAGCAAATGTCAACAGTTTAATGCAAAAAGTTAAAGAAATTTAATTTTTGCATATGGGGTTGACAAAATAGAACAAGTGTGCTATAATGAGTACAGTTAAGTTTGCTGGACAGACACCGCCCCGAGCTTTCCACTATTTTTTTTAGAAAACGAGTTAAGCAAACTTAACAATTATATATATATGAGCACGAAACCGTATTTGTCTGTCATACGGTGTGCGGAAAGGTTTAAAATTGGCGTTTACAGGAATATGTCCATATTTAAAAGAAGCAAAAAGTGTGGATAGGACGATTTGCGAATGTGCAAAATTTACTTTTCCCGACAAAGCGAGCCGTCGGGAAATTCTTTATGGCTTTTGTGGTCACAGCGACGGCTGGAGGGGCTGTCCTTTCAAAAAAACGCTTGACCATTATTACGAAAGGAAGTATCACATAGATGACAAATAAAGGATTAGATTATATTGTGCGCTCAAAGAAAAAGGAAATTGCAGCTCTGCGTGAGGAGATTGAAGCAAAGGATATTACCAATCTTATAATTTCCGCTTATCTTTCGGTTCTTGTTGAGAAGCTTGGCGGTGTCAGAATTCCAAAGAATGTGATAAGCTCGGCGCTATCCTGCTTCAGAACAAAAACCGAGGCTGACGGAGATGACTATATAATTTCTGTTGATAGAGTATGTGATGAGGGAATTTTGAGTGGCGACAAGTAAGTATGAGCATTGGCTTGAAACGGTTGGACTTGAATTTATCAGACGGCTTGCTGAGGACGGGCTATGCGAGGAAGAAATAGCCGTGAGGGCAGGCATTGAGCTTTCAAGATTTCGGCGTTGGAAGAAGAAGCACCCCGAATTTGCCGCGGCTCTAAAGCTTGGAGCGCAGGGAGCAGATTTTGCGGTTGTCGAGGCTCTTTACAAAAAGGCGACGGGGTATAATGTTTCTCTCAATAAGACCTATAAGCTCAAGCGTGTTGACTATGACCCCGATACAGGAAAAAAGCTGCGCGAATACGAGGAGCTTGCAGTCGGAGTTGATGAGAGCTATGTTCCAAGCGACCTGAGAGCCGAAACCTTTTGGCTTAAAAGCAGGCAGCCTGAGCGTTGGTGCGAAAGGACTGAAAAATCATTGTCGGAGGGCGAGGCGGCAGGTGGAGTTGTTGAGTTGCCCGAAGCGGATATGATTGACAGTGAAGAATAAAAAATGATTGATGTGTCGGCAAGAAAAATATGGCGTCCGCAGCCGCGTCAAGCAGATTTTATGAGAAGGCTTGAGGATGAGGCTCTTTACGGAGGTGCGGCGGGTGGCGGAAAAAGTGACTGCGCACTGGCAGAGGCGTTGCGGCAGGTACATATACCTCATTACAGAGGGTTGATTTTGAGAAAGACCTACCCGCAGCTTTCCGAGCTTATTGACCGCTCACACGAGATTTATTCGGCAGCCTATCCAACAGCGACATATAACTCTACAAAGCACTATTGGGCTTTTCCTTCGGGAGCTAAAATATATTTTGGCTCACTTGCGCATCTTGATGACCGATATAATTATCAGGGAAAACGCTATGATTTTATTGATTTTGACGAGCTTACACAGTTTACCTTTGACGAATACAGTTACCTGTTCTCACGAAACAGACCAAACGGTGGCGGTACGCGCTGTTATATGCGAGCGCAAGCAAACCCCGGCGGAATAGGTCACGGGTGGGTTAAGGAGAGGTTTATCACACCTGCGCCGCCTATGACTACAATTTGGGAGAGTGTAAAGATTATTTTTCCCGACGGGCACGAGGAAATACGGAAAAAATCACGGATTTTTGTCCCATCAACTGTTTTTGATAATAAGATTTTGCTTGAAAACGACCCCGATTATCTTACACGTCTTGCATCATTACCTGAAGCGGAGAGGGCGGCTTTGCTTTACGGTGACTGGGATAGCTTTTCGGGACAGGTTTTCACGGAGTGGCGTAACGACCCTGAGAGATATATTGACAGAATATCAACGCACGTCATTTCACCCTTTAAAATTCCAAGCTCATGGAAAATATTCAGGGGATTTGACTGGGGATATTCAAGACCGTTTTCTGTTGGGTGGTATGCAGAGGACAATGACGGAGTTTTATACCGTATCCGTGAGCTATACGGCTGTACGAAAACGCCAAATGACGGTGTGAGATGGGAGCCGTCGCGCATTGCATCTGAAATAAAGCGCATTGAGCACGAGGACGAAAATTTGCACGGAAAAACGATTTACGGAGTAGCTGACCCCGCAATTTTCCAAAAGAACGGCGGTGAGAGCATCGGCGGAATTATGGAAAAGCAGGGAGTATATTGGGAAAGAGCAGACAATTCTCGCGTATCTGGAAAGCAACAAATTCATAATCGGCTTGTATTTGATGAGCGAGGCTGTCCAAGGCTTTATGTTTTTTCCTCCTGTCGCAATTTTTTGCGCACATTTCCTTGTCTTGTTTACGATAGCTGTGATGTTGAGGATGTCGATACCACAGGCGAGGACCATATTTATGACGAGCTCCGCTATGTTTGCATGGAGCGTCCAATCGTAGCACCCAAGCCACAGAAAAACAAAATTCTCACACCCTACAACCCCTTAGAGAGTGAGAAACTTAGCTATCAGGTGCGCACATCATATAGGGGAAGATAAGAGCTTTGTCGGTTTTACCGACAGAAAGGATTATATAAATGAACAAAAAGAAAATGATTTCCTCTCCGGATGTAAATGAAGGCATAAGTGCGCTTCTTGATTACAAGAAGGGAAGAGTTAATCTTGAGGCAAGATTTGCGCGCGAGAGTGATATTTGGAAATCGGTCTATAGCCAAAACTCTTCATCATCTTGGATATTCAATAGCATTGTTAACAAGCACGCCGATATAATTGACAGTATGCCTACCTGTATCTGTCTGCCAAGAGAAGAGAGAGATGAGAAGGACGCCGAGATGCTGTCGAAAATTATTCCCGTAATATGCGAGCGAAGCGGCTTTGATGAATGTTATTCGGATAATTCCTGGAACAAGCTGAAGCATGGCACGGCAATTTACGGAGTTTTTTGGAATAACGCTTTGGAATTTGGACTTGGCGACATAGATATTAAGCCTATTAAGTTTGAAAACATTTATTGGGATATTAGTGTTAGCAATATTCAGGAAAGTAAAAATTTATTTATTACCGCATTTTGCGACGCAGAACAGCTTGAAGCTGTTTATCCTCATTTTAAGTATTCAGAGCAAAAGGACAGTGAAACAAGGATTTTGTCGGCGCTTTCGAGCGGAGCAGCTCAGGACGGCAAATGCTTGGTTATTGATTGGTATTACAAGAAATTTGATTATAATGGCAATCCCATTTTGCACTACTGCAAGGTTGTGGGAGATTGCATTCTTTATTCTTCCGAGAATGACGAGAGTATGAGCGGCGGTTGGTATGAGCACGGTCAGTATCCGATTGTAATTGACAAGCTGTACCCTGAGGACGACTCTGTAACAGGCTTTGGACTTATTTCAATTGCCGAGGATGCGCAAAATTACATAAACCATATTGATGAAAATATTTTAGGATACAGCGACTGGGCATCACGAGTTCGCTTCTGGGCAAAGAGAAGCCTTGGTGTCAATGAAAAGGACTTTTTGAACCTTGATAAAAGCATTGTTGAGGTTGAGGGAGATATTGACGAGGAAAAGCTCCGCCAGATTGAGATTGGAGCCATTGATGACTCTGTGATTGACATAAAGCGAATGAAAATTGATGAGCTAAAAGAGATTACAGGCTCGCGTGATGTTTCGCAGGGCGGAATTACAGGCGGAGTTACCGCCGCATCAGCAATCAGTATTCTGCGTGAATCGGGAGCGAAATCATCCCGTGACGGAATAGCACAGAGCTATCGCGCCTATATAAAAATCATAGCTCTCGTAATTGAACTTATACGACAGTTCTATGATTATCCAAGAATATTCAGAATTGTGGGAAAGGACGGAACAAAGCAATACTTAAGCTATTCTGGCAAGAGTATCAGGGGCGACGAAAGCCATAGACCCTACTTTGATATTGAGGTTTCTGCAATTAAGAAATCTCCCACCGAATCCGAGATGAAAAATCAGTTTGCAAAAGAGCTTTATGAGAACGGCGCATTTAAAGCCGAAAACGCGGATCAGACCTTGATGATGCTTGAGCTTATGGATTTTGACGGCGTTGAAAAGCTCAAGGCTTCCTTGCGTTCAAAATACTTGGTTGGTAATAAGACTTGATTTCCGCAAGATTTTATAAGGATAAAGATAGGCTTCGCCTGACGGTTGAAGGTCACGCTGGGTATTCGGAGAGTGGCGGTGACATAGTTTGCGCCGCAATATCGGGAATTGTCTATTCAATTGTTGGATATATGCTCAATTTTAAGCGTGAGCAAATTGAGCTTTACAGAATTGAGAGCGGGTTTGTTGATTTTTCACTTACGGCTGAAAACGAGGAGCTTTTAGCTCTTGTTTGTATGGGATTTGTTCAAATCCAAATGACATACGGAGGCTTTGTTTCGGTAGAAAATCAGATTTGGAATTGGAAAATCAGACAAACGGCCTGAACTCAGGAGAATACATACGCGCGTTTGCGCAGAGAGGGTTTAGCATTTTACTATGAATAAAAATGAAAATAATACACTTGCCACGGGCGAGGAAAATATAGCTATAAATAATCAGAATAATAACGAAATTTCAGCAAATAATGGGATTGAAGCGGCGAAGCCATCTCTTCAACTTGAAGGCAAATTGAATGATGGATTAAGTGATGGGGAGGATGAGCGAGCCGAATACAATCTCATAAAAACAAAATATAAGGACTTCTTTACAGAGGACACACAAAAAATTATAAACCGTCGGTTAAAAAAATACAAAGCCCTGTTATCTCAATTTGAGGAAGCAAGGGAGCAGGAGGCAGAGGGCGTTGAGTTTGACGGCGAGAGCCTTGATAGCTTTATTTTGTCGAGAGAGGACGAGATAAAACAGGAATATCAGGATTTTTCACTTGATAAAGCTCGTGAAAATGAGCGTTTTTTAAAGCTTGCCGCACTATCTGCAAGAGAAAAGGGAATTAGTCTTTCAGACGCCTATCGCCTTTCGCACTTTGAAGAAATTTTGCAAATCGAGCGAGAACGGGTGAGAGAGGAAACCGAAAAAAATATACTTGCTTTAATTGGAGCAAGAAAGGCTCGTCCTTCAGAAAACGGCCTTACCGGCAGCAAAAGGTCAAGTGCTTTTGACGCTTCCACGCTTTCCCGCACTGAGCGTGCAGAGCTTGCCAAAAGAGCCGCAAAGGGCGAAAAAATACATTTTTAAAATCAAAATTTATCAAATTCAACTTAAATTTTATACATAAGAAAGGAATTTTTATACAATGACAGAATTTAAAATCAACCTTCAATTATTCGGTGCGGGTGACAATGTTCTTGGCACCGATGGCGTAATTGACGCTAATAAAGCTACAAAGAAGGCATACGATGAGGGAGAGGGTCTCAGTGAAGAAATGCGCACATATTACTCTGATTATCTTATTGACAATGCAGAGCCTGCGCTTGTTCACGACAGGTTTGCTCAGAAGCACACTATCCCCACAGGCGGCGGAAAAAGCATTCAGTTCCGCAAATACGACCCACTGCCCAAGCTTACAAACCCGATTGCAGAGGGCGTGACCCCCACAGGTCAGACAATTAATATGGGTATCGTTAACGCGACAGTTGCACAGTACGGCGGCTATGTTGAGCTTACAGATATGCTTCTTATGACTGCAATTGATAACAATCTTTGCATGGCAACAAAGCTTCTCGGCTCACAGGCGGGAAGAACTCTTGATACAATTTCCCGTGAGGTTCTTGTCGGCGGTACTAACGTACAGTACGGCGAGGGCAAGGTAAGCTCACGTTCACAGCTTTCGGGCGGAAATGAGAACCCTGAGGACAACCACTACCTGACAGTTGATGCAGTTCGCCGTGCGGTAAGATTTCTTAAAAATCAGAACGCGGAGAAGATTGACGGAGCTTATGTTGCTATCATTCACCCCGACTGCGCTTATGACCTTATGAGCGACCCCAATTGGAGAAATCCCAATCAGTACGCTGATGCAAGCGCTGTTTTTGAGGGAGAGATCGGTAAGATTGAGGGTGTTCGTTTCATTGAAAGCACTGAGGCAAAGGTCTTCCACGCCGAAGATTTGGCGGTGGGAGCGCGCAATCTGACTGTTAACGGCGCTCACAGTGCGACTGATGTAATTAAGTTTATAACTGACGGCACAGTTGCGGACGACGCTCTTGTTGGCAGAGAGGTGCTTATTGACGGCAAGAAGTATTTTGTTGCATCAAATACAAGCTCACAGATGACGCTTTGCACAGACAACACAAAGAAGACCGCCGCTTCTATCACACTTGAAGGTAACGAAGTTATCTATCCTGGTGAAGCAGGTGCTTGCGGTGTTGATGTTTATGCAACTCTTATTTTTGGTGAAAATGCTTACGGTACGACCGCGCTTGCAAACGGCGGACTTGAGCATATTATCAAGCAGCTTGGCAGTGCAGGCTCATCTGACCCGCTCAATCAGAGAGCAACAGTAGGCTGGAAGGCATCCAAGGTTACTGTACGACTTGTTGAAGCCTTTATGATAAGAATTGAAACAGCTTCTTCTGTTGGATAATAAAGCAAAGGGCAGGAAGGGCAATGAAACAGACGAACCTTTGCATAAATTTCCTGCGGTTCATCATTGACCTTTCCTATCCTTTTACAGATTTTTTCGCCTATTTCTCCCCCTTGGGAGAAATAGGCATAAGAGAAAAAGAAACTTGAAAGGAACAAAAAATGCAAAATTATAAAGAGAGCTTGGCGGCTCTTAAAGAAGAATATGAATTAAAGTTAGCATCTGCCGAGGCAGAAAACGCGCGCTTGCGCGGTGAGAAAAAGAGCAAGCTTGAAAAAGCAAAGTCCTCTGCCGCTGAATATGAAAAATACCTTAACGAATATATTTCGGTAAAGCTATTCAAGGACAACGACAAGTACCGTGATGATGTTTATGTTGCGGTGAACGGACAGAACTGTATTATCAAGCGTGGAGAATGGGTAAAAATAAAGAGAAAGTTTGCCGAGGTGCTTGACGCATCTGAAATTCAGGATATGAAAACAGCAGAGCTTATCGAGCGCGAGGGCAAGAAATTTTCTGAGCAAAATGTTATTTGATTTACCTATATCCTTGACATACTTTCTTGGAGGTGATATAATAACGATATGAAGAAACATATTGAGAGAGGTGATAATGTGGCAGGCTTTTTTGATTACTTGGCTTGGCGCGGCGACCTATCGTTTTCGGAAATTGCACCAAATGAAATCGACGCCGCAATATTGTCAATGATAGTGTATATTGATTTTGACAAGCTCTCCTATAAAGGAAAAACCTTGTCCGAGTGTGCCGAGGGCTATATTATGGATGATGAGTTCGGAAGCGTTAAGCTCGGACTTATCGTACCTTCGAAAAATATAAATAAGCTTTTTTGCCTATCATCAAAAAGCCGCAGATTTTCACCAATTGAGATTTGCGACTATGTAGCATACACAAATGAGAGAGAAAATTGCCAATTTGCCGCAGCAACATTTCTTTTACCAGGCAAACGCGCCTTTGTTGTATTTCGAGGAACAGACGATACAATAGTCGGTTGGCACGAGGATTTTTGTCTGTCCTTTTCAGAACAAATTCCTGCTCAAAAAAAAGCTCTTGAATATCTTGAGGCGGCGGCTCAAAAATATCCTGAGCGAAAAATATATGTTGCCGGACACTCTAAGGGCGGTAATCTTGCTCTTTATTCAACGACATATTGCAGCGAGGAAACAAGAGAGAAGCTTGCAAAGATATATTGCTTTGACGGTCCCGGATTGTCAAGAAAAATGGTCGCCTCAGAGGGCTTCAAGCTGTTGCAGAGAAAGCGGAATATTTACATTCCTCAATCCTCTTACATTGGAATTATGTTTGAGAGAGGGAAGAAATATAAGGTTGTTGAGAGCAGAGGGCGCGGCCCGTATCAGCACGACTGCTTCTATTGGGAGGTTCAAGGTCCGCGTTTTGTAAGGCTTAACGAGCTATCAAGTAAAGGCAAGAGAAACGAGGAACAGTTCCGCACGGGAATGGATAGTATGACGCTTGAAGAAAAGAGAGAATTTGTTGACACATTTTTCTCAATCGTGGCATTTACTGGGGCGAAAACACTGTCTGATTTCTCTGACGGCGGTGTGAAAAAGCTCATAGTTCTGATTAAGACCTATAGCGGTCTTGATAAGAAAAAGAAGGATTTGATGCTTGCCTTGATTTTGAAGCTATTTGATTTTAAGAAAGAAAAAGAAGCATAAAAAAAGCGCGCACAGCCGAGAGGCCTGTGCGTGCTTTTTCAGATATTCAGTTATCTGATATCTACATTAACCTTTTTGTCGCAGTTTGCTGCCGCGGCTTTGATTACCATACGGATTGCCTTTGCAATTCTGCCGTTTTTACCGATAACCATACCCATATCATCGGGAGCAACGCTGAGAGTGAGATTAATGTAACTCTCACTTTCCTCGCAAATAACGTGAACCTCGTCGGGATTATCAACGATAGCCACAGCTATATTGCGCAACGTTTCCTTCAAATCAACCATTAAAAACTCCTTTTAGGCGTTATAACTTAATTGCACAAAGCAAATTAGCCGATAATGCCTGATTTTTTAAGAAGAGCTTTAACAGTCTCTGTGGGCTGAGCACCCTTTGTGAGCCAATCCTTAGCCTTGTCTGCATCGATAGAAACCTCAGCAGGATTTGTGCCGGGATTGTAGTAACCGATTTCTTCAATGAAACGGCCATCTCTGGGGTAACGGCTGTCAGCAACTACTACACGGTAGAAGGGAGCCTTCTTCGCGCCCATTCTTCTAAGTCTCATTTTTACCATTTTTTTGTCCTCCAAAATATAAATAAATTAATTTTTTTATTCTTTTAGCCTTTTTGGCATAAAGCTTTTAAATTCAAAGTCCCACAGGGGAGATTTTTAGAAGGGAAGCTTCATTTTCCCAAGCGCTCGCTTGCCCTGCTTGGACTTGCCCATATCGGCAAATTGCTTCATCATCTTCTTAATTTGGTCATATTGCTTTAGAAGCTTGTTGACCTGCTCAACACTTGTTCCGCTACCCTTGGCAACGCGGATCTTTCTTGAAGCGTTGAGGCTTTCGGGGTGTTCTCTCTCAAATCTTGTCATAGATTTGATAATTGCCTCTTGGTGAGTAAGCATCTTTTCGTCAACCTTTGCATCTTTAAGCGCGCCAGGCTTCATTCCTGGTAGCATACCTGCAATTTGCTCAAGGCTGCCCATATTCTTTAACTGCTGCATCTGCATAAGGTAATCGTCAAGAGTGAATATCGATTGACGCATTCGCTCTTCCAGCTCTGCAGCTTTTTTCTCGTCAAACTGAGCCTGAGCCTTGTCAATCAAGGTCAGCACATCACCCATACCGAGAATTCTTCTTGCCATTCTGTCGGGGTGGAAGGGCTCGATCTGGTCAAGCTTTTCGCCAACACCGATAAACTTAATTGGCTTACCTGTAATGTAACGGACAGACAGCGCCGCGCCGCCTCTTGTGTCACCGTCAAGCTTTGTCAGAATCACGCCTGTAATATCAAGCATATTGTTAAAGGTCTCGGCAACATTTACCGACTCCTGACCAATCATAGAGTCGATCGTAAGCAAAATTTCGGTCGGGCTTGTAGCGCTCTTTATGTCTTGAAGCTCCTGCATCAAGACCTCATCAATCTGAAGACGGCCTGCGGTATCAATAAACACAGTGTCGTATCCCTTTTGATTTGCAATTTTAATGCCTTCGGTGGCGATTTTAACAGGGGACGTGTTATCTCCCATCTCAAAAACAGGAATGCCAAGCTTTTCACCTACTACCTGTAACTGCTTGATTGCGGCGGGACGGTAGATATCGCAGGCTACAAGCAAGGGGTTTTTGCCTTGCTTTTTAAGCATTCCTGCAAGCTTTCCGGCATGTGTCGTTTTACCAGCACCCTGCAAGCCGACCATCATAATGACCGTGGGTGGCTTTGAGGAAACCGTAAGCTTTGAGTTGGTTGAGCCCATAAGAGCGGTCAACTCCTCGCAAACGATTTTTATTACCTGTTGACCGGGATTTAGCGATTCAAGTACATCTGTACCAACCGCCCTCTCGGACACCTGCTTTATAAAATCGCGCACGACCTTAAAGCTTACATCGGCTTCAAGCAACGCGAGCTTGATCTCGCGCATACCCGCCTTTATGTCGGCTTCGGTAAGCTTACCCTTGTTTTTGAACTTTTTGAAGGCATTCTCGAGTTTTTCACTTAAATTTTGAAACATAAGCTGTCAATACCTCCTTAAAAAATTGTGTTATCCTATTTTTTCAAGCATAGAGCGGATCTCATCCTCAATAAGCTTGGCTTCAGCGCCACCTTCGCAAAGGCTTAACGCTCTTTCGGCGTGCTTTTGAGCCTCGGCAAATTTCTTTGCAAGGCCGAGCTTTTCCTCATAGAAGAGAAGCTCCTCCTCAGCCTTCTTGATACAGTCGCGCACACCCTGCCGTGAAATTCCCATTTCTTCGGCTATTTCGGAGAGTGACATATCATTGTTGTAATAGAAATCGAGGGCATCTCTGCGTTTGTCCTTAAGCACATCGCCGTAAAAGTCCAAGAGAAAGCCGATATTCAAGTTCTTTTCAAACATTGTTGCCTCCAAAAAATAGGTGTAAAGCAAAACACTTTACAGATTATAACATGTTTTTTTTACTTTGTCAATAGTTTTTCAAAAAAATCTTTGCTATTTTAAAAATTAATTTTATTAAATTGAGCCTTTTTGTCTGGCATTTGTTTCGGAGTTGTCAAAGATAGAAAAATATGACAAAAAGCGCGATTGACAACTGTAAAATTAGGTGTTATAATAAATATAGTATAACTTATTTCATTTTTGGAGATAAAGCTATGAAGGAAAATATTGCAAGCCTTAGCAAGAGGGAAAGACTGCAAACTATACTTTTTTATCAGATAATTGTACTCTTTGTGCTTTGTTTGATCTTGGGCGGTATTTGCGGAGTGCTCTCTTTGCAATATAAGCATATAAGGATAGAAGCAGGCAATCAGCTTTCGGCTTCATCAATTGCTAACTATGAGGGAGCTGTTTTTGGAGAGGATTTTGATCCCGATTGTGTAAATCACGCGGGCACTTACTATTTTACGGTACATTCTCTCGACAAGGATATAGAAGTAAAGCTTCATGTTGAGGACACAAAGGCTCCCGTCGTTCAGGTAAAGGACATAAAAATTGCGGTTGGCGGTCCTTTTCCAGAGCCGACAGATTTCATTGATGAGATTTATGAGCCTGACTATTATGAAGGCGAATACTTAAGCGAAATCAAGGAATTCAAATCGCTTGGAAGCTATGATGTCAAAGTTCGCTTCACAGATGCTTCGGGAAATAAAACCAAAGTGTTTGATGTGAAAATGCAGTTGATTTACGATAGCGTAGCTCCGAAAATTACTGTAAACCGTGAATTTGTCACATATGTCGGCGAGGCTATCTCATATGCCGATTGTGTAACGCTCAGTGATAACTGTGCCGGGCAAATAACCCTTGAGGTCGATGACAGCGAGATAAATTTAAACGAAGCAGGGGAGTACAAGGCATATTTAACTGCAATTGACGCGGTGGGCAATAAATCTGAGGCTTTAGAGGTGACCGTCAAGGTCTATTCAGAGGAATTAGCCGAGCAAGAGCTATTTTCAAGGATTGACGATATTACAGACAGAATTATCAATGGCAATATGAGCACTGAGGAAAAATGCCGCGCTGTTTACGACTATGTTCAGAAAAATATTTCCTATACCGCTTCGTCGGACAAAAGCTCTTGGCAGAGGGCGGCGTATGACGCTCTCTTTGTAAGCGGCGAGGGGGATTGCTTCAGTTATTTTGCCGCCGCGAAGGCATTTTTTGAGCATCTTGAAATTGAAAACCTCGATATAGAAAGGACGAAGGGCTTTACACCCGACACGCATTTCTGGAGCCTTGTAAACATTGGCGACGGGGAGAGTGAGCGTTGGTATCACTTTGACGCGACAAGGCTGAGAGCCGAATATAATCACAGCGGCTGTCTTCTGACTGACAAGCAAGCTGAGGCATATAATAAGGTAAGACAGCACTTTTATCTATACGACACAACAAAATATCCCGAGGTGGCAACCGAAATTATTACTCCCACACCCGAGCTTGAAAAATATTATTAAGTTGTTTATAATATGCAAAGATTTACGAGAATTTGTCAACACTATTCTCGTAAATCTTTTTTGTTTTGCGGAGTGATAAGCTGATGTATATAACAAATATCCTGCAATATCTTGAAATGACGGTCGCGAAATGCCCATACAAGCTCTCGTTTTCTGATGGTGAGAGCGGCTTAAGCTTTGCTCAATTATATAATAAAGCAAGAGCTGTCGGGAGCTTTTTGAGTGCGAGAGGGTATTATGGAGAGCCAATTGTGGTCATTTGTGAAAAGAAGCCTGATACGATAGCCGCTTTTATGGGGATAATTTATTCGGGGTGCTTTTATGTTTGTCTTGATACACAAATGCCTGTGAGCAGAATGGAGCTGATTTTTGAGAGCCTGAAGCCGAGAGCGGTCATCTACGATAAGGATAACGAAAAAATTGCAAAGGAGCTTGAAGGCTCGCTGGAGATGTATCGTCTTGATGATATTTTTGATACTGAGATTGACGAGGACAGACTGTGCTCTGTGCGCCAAAAGCAAATTGACACCGACCCGATCTACATTGTGTTTACATCAGGCTCTACGGGAAGTCCTAAGGGGGTTTTGGCGTGTCATCGCTCGGTAATTGACTATACAGAAACACTTTGCGAGGCGCTTGGCTTTTGCGAGCAAACTGTTTTCGCAAATCAAGCTCCGCTTTATTTTGATGCCCCTTTAAAAGAAATTATGCCAACCATAAAGCTCGGAGCGACAACTTATCTTGTGCCACCGTCGCTCTTTATGTTTCCGATTAAGCTTTGCGAGTATCTGAGTGAGCATAAGGTAAATACGATTTGTTGGGTAGTGTCGGCATTGGTCTTGATTTCGTCGCTCGGTGCGCTTAATAAGAACAAACCGCGCTATCTTACTAAAATTTGCTTTGGAAGCGAGGTTTTTCCAATAAAGGAATACCAAAAGTGGCGCGAGGCTTATCCTAGGGCGAAATTCATAAATCTTTACGGACCTACCGAAGCGACGGGAATGTCGTGCTATTGGATAGCAGAGCGAGAGCTTGAAGCAGGTGAGCTAATTCCTGTCGGCAAGCCGTTCCGCAACACCGCTATTATGCTAATCGGCGACGACGGTGCGCGCTCGGAGATTGAGGGCGAAATCTATATAAGAGGGACCTGTGTGACGCTTGGTTACTTTAACGATAAGGAAAAAACGGGAGAGAGGTTTGTTCAAAGCCCCTCTAATTCTTCATATAGCGAAACAGTATATCGCACGGGGGATATTGGAAAATATAACAAGTACGGCGAGCTTGTTTTTCTTACCAGAAAGGACTTTCAGATAAAGCATATGGGACACAGGATTGAGCTTATGGAAATTGAGGCGGTCGCAGAGAGAAATGATAATGTAACACGGGCTTGCGCTCTGTATAATAATGATAGCAAAAAAATAGTTCTGTATTTTACGGGTGAGATAGACGAGCGCGGAATAGTTGAATATTTGAGGTCGCTCTTGCCGAGATATATGCTTCCGTCGGTCTGCCGAAGGCTTGACAGTATGCCACTTACTCAGAACGGAAAGCTTGACAGGTCGCTTTTATCTCGGAGGGCATTTTTAAATGAGGAAAATTGATTGTCAGCGCAATTATGTACTATGATTGAAAGGATAAATCCGATATGCAAAGGTTAATTGAAATATTAAATGAAATTCACCCCGATGTAGATTTTACGCGCGAGGAAGGTCTTGTTGATAAGCGGATACTTAATTCGCTTGATATAGTTACGCTGATTACCGAAATTAATGAAAAGCTTGACATTTTAATTCCGCCCGAGGAGATTATTCCCGAAAATTTCAATTCTGCAAGGGCTCTGATGTCGCTTATTGAGAGGCTTGACGGAGAATAAAAATGGCGTTTACCACGATTGAGTTTGTAATCTTTTTAGCTTTTGTGATTTCTTTGTACTACCTGATACCTAAAAAAGCACAGTGGGGATTTTTGCTCCTTGTAAGCTACATATTTTACTTTGTAGCAGGGGAGTGGTATTTTCCGTTTATCCTTCTTACAACTCTGTCGTCCTATTTTGTCGCAAGACTGATTGAGCAAAATCAAGTGCGCTGTGATTGCTTCCTGCAAGCAAACAGAGGAGTATTATCGAAGGAAGAGCGGAAGGCGTGCAAGGCTCACGCAAAGAAAAAAGGTTTGCGGATTTTGTTGATTGGACTTACAGTTAACTTCGGCACACTTGCAGTTTTAAAATACACAGGCTTCGCAATTACAAACATCAATGCAGTAATTAGTCTGTTCGGCGCGCGTCAGTTTAATATTCCGAGTTTGATTTTACCGCTTGGAATTTCATTTTTCACATTTCAATCAATGGGGTATCTTATTGATGTTTACCGAGAGAAGAGCAAGGCCGAGAAAAATATTTTTCGTCTTGCGCTATTTGTGTCCTTTTTCCCTCAGTTAGTGCAGGGCCCGATTTCAAGATATTCGGACTTGTCGGGAGAGCTCTTCGCTCCGCACAAGGCAGAGTGGGAGAATTTGGCGGCAGGAGTAATCAGAATTTGCTTTGGATATTTAAAAAAGCTTGTAATTGCCGACAGAGTAATGGTGGCGGTAAGGGAGCTTGCGACAAATCCCGAAAATTATGGCGGAGCTTACACGGTTTTTCTGATAATTATCTATTCTATTGAAATTTACGCCGATTTCACAGGGGGAATTGACATAGCCGTCGGTATTGCCCGTATGCTCGGAATTCGCCTGCGTGAGAACTTTGACCGCCCATTCGCCTCAACCTCAACAAAGGAATATTGGAAGCGCTGGCACATAAGCCTTGGCGCGTGGTTTACCGATTATGTCTTTTATCCGCTTTCAATTTCAAAGCCTATGCAAAGGCTGTCAAAGGCGTCAAGAAAAAAGCTTGGCAACAAAATAGGCAAGCGTCTTCCCGTATATATATCAACAATAGCCACTTGGTTTTTGACAGGGCTTTGGCACGGCGCGCGTTGGAGCTTTATTGTGTGGGGGCTCTCAAACTGCTTTGTCATTTTGCTCTCGCAGGAGCTTGCTACGCTTTACAGTAAATTGCACACTCGCTTTCCGTCACTTGAAAAAATCTTCGTATGGACCTTGTATTTGCGCGCTCAAACATTTATGCTTGTAGGAGCAATACGGCTTTTTGACTGTTATCGCGATGTGCGCAAGACATTTAATGTGCTTGGTTCAATTTTTTATGATTTTTCGTCGTGGCGAAGTCTTTTCGGCGGGGGAATTTTATCACTCGGTCTTGATGTTGCCGATTTTGTTGTGGTAATTTCAGGAGTTTTGCTAATTCTTGCTGTGAGCGAATTCAAGGCAAAAAATAAATGTGAAATCGGAGTGCTTATAGCCGAAAAGCCACTTTTGCTTGCTTCAAGCATAGGAGCGATGATTTTGGCAATTTTGATTTTTGGCTCGTACGGAATAGGCTACGAGGCAACTGAGTTTATTTATACTCAGTTTTAATTTTTGGGAGCAATTCACACTCAAAAAGAGGTTATCTATGATAAAAAAGAGAGCGGTTTGCCTTGTCGTTGTACTGACTTTACTCATAGTCTTGCTTTATTTGGCAACGCTTTTGCTAATGCCAAAGCATATGGGCGAGAGCCGTGACGGCGCGCTGATAGGAGAATATTACGGCGAGATAGACAGAGGAATGTCGCACGAGGTCTTGTTTGTCGGCGACTGTGAGGTGTATGAGTGCTTTATTCCTGCAATATTGTGGGAGAGATACGGAATTACAGCTTATGTGCGGGGAAGTCCTCAACAGCTTGTATGGCAATCATATTATTTGCTTGAAGAAATGCTGAGTCTTGAAAAACCGAAGGTCGTTGTTTTCAATGTGCTTGCGATGAAATACGGCGAGCCTCAGAATGAGGCGTATAACCGCCTGACGCTTGACGGTATGAAGATGTCAAGGTCAAAGCTCTCTGCAATCAAAGCGTCAATGACAAAGGAAGAAAAGCTTTCGTCGTATATCTTTCCTTTACTGCGGTATCATAGCAGGTGGAAGGAGCTTTCGCACGAGGATTTTCAATATATCTTTAAGTGTGACAAAATTTCGCATAACGGTTATTTGCTCCGCCGAGAAGTGAAGGGTGTGACAAATAAATTTGAGGGCAGTCCGTTGCCTGACTACACTTTGCCCGAAATTTGCTTTGAATATATTGATAAAATGAATTTTTTGTGCAAGGAAAACCGAGCCGAGCTTGTGCTTGTAAAAGCCCCGACGAACAGTTGGAAATATTGGTGGTATGACGAGTGGGATAAGCAAATTTGCGATTACGCCGAAAGAGAGAAAATCGACTACTATAATTTTATTGGAAATGAGGAGATAGGTATCGATTGGTCACAGGACACCTATGACGGCGGTGTGCATCTTAATGTCTGGGGAGCTGAAAAAACGACTTATTATTTTGGCAGAATACTTGCCGAAGGTTACGGCATAGAAAGTCAAAAGGGAAATAAAAAATTGGCTGACGCGTGGGAAGAGAAGCTCGAATTATACTATAAGGAGAGGGATAATGGATAGAAATAAATTTTTAAAGCTCATAGTTGTTTTAATAGCCTGTGCCTTTTGTGTGAATATACTTTTTGGGTGTAGCAGGTTGAGCGAGGAGAATTTGCTCCCGAAAAGCTATGATTTTAAGTATAACGATATTATTATTTCGACAGATGACAATATGAGCGAGCTTTTAAGCGCTCTCGGCGAACCGCGCGCCTATGACGAGGCACCGTCCTGCGCTTTTGAGGGGCTCGATAAGATTTATCGATACAACGGTTTTGAAATCCGCACCTATCCCGACGGAAAGCAAGATTTGGTCTATCAAATAATCTTTTTAAATGACCTTGTAAGCACACAAGAGGGAATTAGAATTGGAAGCTCAAGGCAAGATGTCATTTCAAGGTATGGAGATGATTATACGGACTTGGGGAGCGGAATTGTTTATAAATGTGCAAATTGCAATCTTCAATTTATCTTTCGTGACGGCAAGGTCAGCTCGGTAATTTATAAAAGCCAAGTGCAATAAATCAAGCAAAAAAGGATAGCAAAAGCTATCCTTTTATCAATTATTTAGTTTTCAATTATAATAACGGAAATAACAAAGCTGTCGATAATATCAAAAACAGTATAATCAAGCATATTCGGGTTATAAAAATGCCTGTGCTGTCTATAGTGATGCTTTTGTTGAACCTTCTTGCTGTAAGAACTATTAATTTTGTTATAGGTCTGTTTAAAAGAATTATGATGCTGACGAAAAACAGGAAAAACATTAAATCAGGCGCGATGTCGTTGCAAAAAATCCGTAAAGGTTTATTCTTAATGTGAGTGGACATTGATATGAAAACGGGGATTAAGCAGAAAAATGACAAAGCAGAGCTTAACATTGCAACCGTGTTAATAGCTTTTTCGAATTTATTGTTTCTTGTTAGGGGCTTGCCTTTAAGATGATTTAATGTTCCTATGTAATGCGGAATGTTAATCACCAAGCTATAAACAGGCAAAGAAAGAACAGACAGAATAATAGCTGCGACAAAATCCCAACCGCTCCCGTCAGTTATTTGATATGTAATAAATAAAAATGCAGAAGCTAAAATCAAGTAAATCGCAGTAATAATTGCTATTGCTGAGTAGTATTTTTTCATTTGCATTTCTCCTTTGGTTCGCTTTATTAGTTAGAAAATAATAACAGCCTGAACGCTTTCTTCCAGGATGTAATGCCATGCTTGTGACTAAGTCTATGTACTAATTATTTATAAAATTCCTGAAATAATTTTTCGTTTTTTCAGAACATATTAATTTGAACAAATATTTTTTGTTTTTTCCTCTAAATACAAGGTAGGTTAAATCATAAAATCCAGGGCCTGAAAAACGGTATCCGTGAACTTTCATTGAATATCCAGTGATTTCTTCTGCTGTGATAATATCTTTTAATGAAAATACTTTTTTGCATTTGATACCGAAATAGTAGTTAACAACAGTTATTTTTTCATCTCTAATCTCTACAAATGCTTTTTTCATATCGTTCAAAATAGTAATAAAGATTGTTGCTAATAGTACATGAGGAAGAATAATATAGCAAATAGGATTAATAATTTCAGATGATTCAATCACTAATGTAACTGTTAAAGAGATAATCAGCAGTCCATAAAACATTGCCAATATTACTAATATGGCTTTGGATATTCCTGTGGTCTTATATTTTTGTGGCAATTCGTGTGCTTTGAATACCATAATAACACCACCTTTCTTGTTTCTATTATAGCACAATTTTGTAAACATTTCAACTGTTTCTTTGGTTGAAATTCGGCTATAGGTCAGAAAATCCCGAAATACATACACACAACTTTGAAAAATTTAAGAGTAAAAAAAGAGAAAGTACATTAAAAAGGTGAAGCGGCCAGATTTGAACTCTTACCAAATCGCTGTGCTATTTGGTGGTCTACTTCAAGCGGCTGGACAGCTCAGCCAACAAATAAGGGTAAGCGAGAGCCTACCCTTATTTGTTATGATGTATGTCAAAATTAGAATAACAGACATATAGAGAAAATTAATCCCGCAAGCAATAAGAGCCATAATACAAATATTCCTATTAATATGCCTACACCAAGCTTTTTTCTTAACTCGGCGTTTCGAATGGCGCGAATCATTATTTCTCCAAACAGAACCAGCAATTCAGTACCAACGATAGCAAGGAGTGCTACCAAAGGGATTTTTTGATTGTATGTATCTAGAATAATGTCAAATCCTCTGTAACGATGACCAAATGTGATTTCTATAACCGTACAGGGTATTGAGGGGATAATTTGTAATATAATTGAGCCTACAAGGATTATCTGATTGCATATACAGAATATCAATTCTGATAACATCAAATTCCGGTCTTTTAGGCGTATCTTTGTTTTGTTACCAATAAAGCTATAAGGGAAGATAAGGAGAGCGTATATTGACGGAGATTGAATATGAATCAATTTAGGATCAAGAGTAAAAATACGCATATTTTGTCCAACGATTGTGCTGATAATGTATATAAATGTTAATGACAAAATAACTTGCATAGAAAAATACCCCCTTTTTGTCTTTCATTATACCACAATTTTGTAAACATTTCAACTGTTTCTTTGGTTGAAATTCGGCTATAGGTCAGAAAATCCCGAAATACATACACACAACTTTGAAAAATTTAAGAGTAAAAAAAGAGAAAGTACATTAAAAAGGTGAAGAGGCCAGATTTGAACTCTTACATAAATCGCAGGAGCGATTTATGTGTGTCAGTCCAAGCGACTGGGCATCCCAGCCAACAAATAAGGGTAGGCGAGAGCCTACCCTTATTTGTTGGCTGGGATGGCCAGATTTGAACTGACGAGTGCTAGAGTCAAAGTCTAGTGCCTTACCGCTTGGCGACATCCCAATATTTTGTTTTTTTCGTTAACTCTGCTATTATATCATAAATTTGTTGCTTCTGTCAAGACTTTTTTTTAGAATTATTACAAAATATTTTTTGCCTTTAAGTTTTTTTACTCCAAAAGTTGATTTATTGTTCAAATAAGTCGCAAAAAGTCGTATTAAATTGTTTAGTTTGCATATTGACAAAAATTGCTTGTTGGAATATAATATCATAGTGCTTTTATCAATACATTTATACATAAAGAAAGGTTTATTATGGACAATACAGTTCAAATTCTTCTCAGTATTTCGGTTTGCGCCCTGTGCGGACTTTTGATGTCGAGAATTTGCAAGCTATTAAAGCTTCCCGCCGTTACAGGCTATCTTGTAGCAGGAATTCTTGTAGGTTGCTTCTGCCTTGGCAAAATTACTCTACCCGGGGGCTATCACTTGGGCTTTGGCGCATCAGATTTCTCGGATATTCATACGCTTGGAATTGTTTGTGATATTGCGCTCGGCTTTATAGCCTTCTCAATTGGAAGTGAATTCAAGCTTGAAGATTTAAAGAAGACCGGACGGCAGGCAACAATTATTGGTATCGCTCAGGCGCTTGTGACTGCTATAGTTTGCTTTTTAGCTCTTCTCGGTGTTCACTATATATTGATAGCCACAACAGGAGTTGACTATCTGCCGATTCCCGCTGTGATAATTCTTGCGGCTATTGCAACCGCGACAGCCCCCGCCGCAACCTTGATGGTAGTTCGTCAGTACAAGGCAAAGGGCCCTCTTACCGACCTTCTTTTGCCGATAGTTGCTCTTGACGACGCGGTCGGACTTGTAGTGTTTGCGATTTGCTTTGGAATTGCAAAGGCTATACAGGGCGGAGCGATTAATTTGGTTTCTATTATAGTTGAGCCTCTTATCGAGATTTTTGCATCATTACTCCTCGGCGCAATTCTCGGGTTTGTGCTTTCAAAGCTTGAAAAAATATTCCACTCGAACAGTAACCGCTTGAGCCTTGTAATTACATTCGTATTTGCGACAGTTGCCTTGACACAGCTCAAAAATATCCATATTGGCGGAGTTCACATTGGATTTTCTTCACTTTTGACTTGCATGATGTGCGGAACTATCTTCTGTAATGTCTGTGAATGTTCAGACGAGATGATGTCAAGAGCGGACGGTTGGACCAAGCCTTTGCTTATTGTTTTCTTTGTAATCAGCGGCGCCGAGCTTGACCTTAGCGTATTCAAGCAACCCATATTCATTTTGATTGGTTTAGCTTACATAATTTCTCGTTGCATAGGTAAGTATTATGGTGCTATGATGTCCGCAAAATCAACAAAATGCAGCTCGGATATTGTAAAATATCTTGGAATTACACTTTTCCCGCAGGCAGGTGTTGCTCTTGGAATGGTAAGCACGGTAAGCAGTGACGGAATTATTTCGTCAGATATTGCTTCAACAGTAAGATTTATAATTCTCTTTGCGGTCTTGGTCTATGAGATTTTCGGTCCTATTATGACGAAATGGTCATTGACAAAGGCAGGAGATATTACAGAAAAGCCTGCAAATTCAAGCAGAAGACGCAAAAATCAACCCGAAGCATAAAATTAATTTAATAATTATTGAATAAAAGAGCCATTGGTTGTGCACAATTCTTTCATTAATTAAAAATGAAAGGGAAGCAAACCAATGGCTTTTTCTAAAAAATTACTTATTTGTACTGTTGTCGTTCTGTTAATATCTGTTGTCGCAGGGCTTTTTCCTGTCCACGGCGAGTCGGAAATTTATGACACGGTTGTAAGACTGCACATTTTAGCAAACTCAGACAGCGAGTGCGACCAGAGCTTGAAGCTTAAGGTCAGGGACAAGATTTTATCTGTTGTGTCGCCCGCGTTAGAAGGGTGCCAGACACAAGAGGAGGCAATTAACTGCCTTGAGGAAATGAAGGCTGATATTATAGCCTGTGCCGAACAAACGATTATTGACGAGGGCTATAATTACACTGTAAATATTGAGCTTGGCGAAGAATATTACCCCACCCGCAACTACGAAAGCTGTGCTTTTCCTGAGGGGACTTATGTATCGATGCGCGTACTCATTGGCGAGGGGAAGGGACAGAATTGGTGGTGCTGTCTTTTCCCGCCTCTTTGTCTGAATGTGGCAAGCGAGAGTGACAAGTACAACGAGGAGGCCTTTATATCGGTGGGGCTTACAAGTGAACAGTATAAGCTCATTACCGAGCAAAATCAACCAAAATATAAAATCAGGTTCAAAATTCTTGAGGTTTTTGAGAGATATTTCGGGAGATAAATAAGCTTTTAATTATCAGACTTATCATCTTCCTGCTTGTCCGAATTTGAATGTCTTTTCTTTTTGGATTTAATAGCATTTTTTGTTTTTTCCAATAAATCGCGAAGCACGCCGAGTGAGTTTTTATCATTCGGGAAAAGCCAACGCAAAAGAAAGATTGCAATTGTACAGGTTAAAAGCTTTTCGGGTGAAATGGGAAGCCACAAAAAAGCAAGATATGCGCTCGATATGGTTATCAATACAGGAATTTGATAATATGTTCCTATGAAAAACAAGCAATATGACCAACCGTTTGTGATAAACCAGGCGACCACGAAGCAAAAAAGCAAACGCGGGTTTAGTATAAAAAGAATTATTTTTTTGAATTTTTCTTTCATTTATTTTCAGCTTGCTTGATGCTTTTATACTCTGTGAGCGCTGTAATGTGCTTTATCAAATAGAGTATAAATGAAAACGCAATCATAGATAAGCAAATCAAGAAGAGAGTGTGTGACAGGATTAATGGAATATCGCGCCATATAATATGCAACGCCATCATAGCATAAAGAAGGAAGGTAGATACCTTTCCGTGCCAGTCAGAGCCCTTGACGGTTTTTGTTTTCTTAACAACGATCAATGCTAAAATGCCGCTTGCAAGCTCCTTTACCGCAAGCGCGGCGGCTAAAATGAACATCATAGGGAATTTAAGCCCTAAACAAATAAGCACGACTAATTGAGTAAGCTTGTCCGCAATAGGGTCAAGCGCCTTGCCTATGTCGCTGATCATACTAAAATGGCGTGCGATAAAGCCGTCGATAATGTCTGTGACACCCGACAGCACAAGAATCAGAACCGCATAAGTATTATTATGATACACCGAGTAAAACAAAACAAATATAGGAATTAAAACAATGCGGAAGCAGGACAATATATTTGGTATAGTGAATATCTGCTTCCATGCCTTCTTATTCATTGAGGCTTCCTCCGATATATGTGAAAAATTAATTTCTGTTTCAGAGCTCAAGAATTCGGGCTCTTTTTTCATTATATCCTTAATTTAGAATATTGTCAACAAAAATACATTAAATTTACTTTTTATTTACACAATTAACATTTGATATATATGCAAAAAATCCCTCTTGTCAAATCTTGAATTTACAAATTTATGCTTGGGAATAATTTAATTAAGGTCAACAAGATGAAATCAATCGAGAAAATGAAAGGATATTTAATTAAAATGTATAATAATAAAGTTGAAATATGCGGTGTCAACACATCAAGCCTCGGCGTGCTTGATGATGACGAAAAGAAGCAGCTTTTATTGAGGACAAAGAGCGGTGACAGTGTGGCAAGACAGGAATTGATTTACGGAAACTTGCGACTTGTTCTTTCAGTGATCAGGCGTTTTGGGGGAAGGCGCGATAATGCGGACGACCTGTTTCAAGTTGGCTGTATTGGACTGATAAAGGCGATAGACAATTTTAATATTGAGCTTGATGTCAAATTCTCGACATACGCCGTTCCGATGATTATCGGTGAGATAAGGAGGTATTTACGCGACAATAACGCTATAAGAATAAGCCGTTCTATTCGTGACCTTGCCTACAAGGCGCTTCAGGCAAGAGAGGAAATGCAGAGTATCAAGGAGAGTGAGCCGACAGTTGACGAAATAGCAAGTAAGCTTGAGTGTGACAGAGAATCTGTTATGAGAGCTATGGAAGCTATCGTTGAGCCGATTTCAATTTATGAGCCTGTTTACAGTGAGGGCGGGGGAGATTCACTTTTTGTAATCGACCAGTTGAGCGATGCGAGCTCGGGAGATGAGCATTGGCTTGAAAATATAGCATTACGCGACGCACTTAAAAATCTGAATGAGCGAGAGCGTAAAATTATCGGCATGAGATACTATGGAAACCGAACTCAAAGTGAAATTGCCTCTGAAATAGGTATATCTCAGGCACAGGTGTCGCGACTTGAAAAGGGCGCTCTTGAAAAAATGAAAAAGCAGATGGTTTGAGTTACTTGTCGTGCTTTTTGCAGGACGGTCAGATCGTAATTGGATAACAGGCTCGTTTGCAAGAAAATTCATGCGAAAAATTATATTATTTGTCGTAAAAAATCAGGCATCAAACAAGGATTTTCAGAAATTCAGCGGAAATCCTTGTTTTTTTGCTCGTTTTTAGCACTGTTTACAAAAAATTCATAAAAAACTTGGCAAAAACACTTGACAAAAGTGCAAAAAAGGGGTATATTATTAGCGTAAGTTAGCACTTGACTTCAATGAGTGCTAATTTCAAGACTTTTAAGAAGTAAAAAACGCGGAGAGGAGTGAATTTGAGTGGCACAAGAGAAAAACGGCGAATTGAGCGAAAGAAAAAAGCGAATACTAAAAGCAATTGTTGACGCGCATATCGTTGACGGCGAGCCTGTCGGTTCAAAGTATCTTATGCAAGACGAGCACTTGAATGTGTCGTCTGCCACAATCAGAAATGAGATGGCGGAGCTTGAGGCGCTTGGATATCTTGAACAGCCTCACACCTCGGCGGGAAGAGTGCCAAGTGAGCTTGGGTATAGGTTTTATGTTGACTCCTTAATAGAGAGCTACGCTATGACCACCAATGAAATCACCGAGATCAACAAGGTGCTCAAATCAAAGATGAATGAGCTTGACCAAATTCTTTTGGCTGCCTCAAAGCTTGCGGGAAATCTTACTAACTATACAAGCTTTGTAATCAAGCCGAGAGCAAGCTCGGTAAGCATCAAAAGATTTGATGTCATTTATATTGACAGACACAGCTTACTTCTCGTAATGATCAGCAATAACGGCAATGTCGTGACAAAACGCCTTTCTATAGAAATGAACATAAGTCAGGTAACTGCCACCGATCTGTCGATTGCTTTGAATGATAAAATAGCAGGACTTACGGCAAATGAAATCACTCTTCCTATTATAGTAGAGCTTGAGAATGCGATGGGAGATAAATCGGCGATTGCCACTCCTATTATCAAGATTATATACGAGAGTATGAATGAGCTTGACGGCGGTGACCTTAAAATCAGCGGAATGGACAGACTTTTGCAGTATCCCGAATACAGCAATAAGGAGCAGCTCCGCGAGCTTCTCGGCGCACTTGAAAACAAGAACGATATTCTTGAGCTTGTTTCAGAGCCTGAGAGCGAGGGAGTAAATGTCGTAATCGGCTCAGAGAGCTCGGTTAAGGTTATGAATAACTCGGCGCTTGTATTTAAGCCTGTTATAAGGGACGGTAAAAATCTCGGCGCAATCGGTATTATCGGTCCAAGACGAATGGATTATGCTAAGGTTGTGGCTATGATAGACAGCCTTGCGGGTAATGTTGAGAGCATATTGAACGAGGATTTTAATGCATTAAATGCAGGGAACGAACAAAACGGAGGAGATATAGATGTCACAGGATAAGGAAACTGTTATTTCGGACGAGGAGATCGTGACAGACACCGAAGAGAAGAATGAGGAGAGCTCTGCTGCTTCGGTTGATGCTTGCGAAGGTGAAAAGAGCACTCGTGCAGATAAGAAAAAGCAAAAAAAGCTTGAAGAGAAGATCACGGAGCTTGAGGAAAAGCTCAATGAAAAAGAAAATTTGCTCGCAGAGCAGAATGATAAATATTTAAGAGTTGTAGCTGAATACGACAACTTCCGCAAAAGAAGCGCAAAGGAAAAGGAAGGTATTTATGCAGACGCTTATGCAGACGCATTGACCTCGATTTTGCCTATTGTTGACAATCTTGAGCGCGCGGTGGGCTACACCGACGCCGACTCGGTATTAAAGGGAGTTCAAATGATACTCAAGAGCGCTGACGAGGTGCTTAAAAAAATGGGCGTTGAAAAATTTGGCGAGAAGGGTGACACCTTTGACCCCAATATGCACAATGCCGTAATGCACATTGAAGATGAAGCCTTAGGAGAGAACGTGATCGTTGAGGTATTCCAGAAGGGCTACAAAAAAGGCGACAAAATAATCAGATATGCTATGGTACAAACAGCAAACTGATCAAAATATAAAAAACAATTCAAATCATAAATAACCATATAGGAGGAAAATTATTATGGCTAAAATCATTGGTATAGACTTAGGTACAACAAACTCTTGCGTTGCAGTTTACGAGGGAAGCGAGCCTATCGTAATACCAAATCCCGAAGGAGCAAGAACGACACCGTCGGTAGTTGCATTTTCTAAAACAGGTGAAAGAATGGTAGGACAGGTTGCAAAGCGCCAGTCTATCACAAACCCCGACAGAACAGTTAGCTCTATTAAGAGAGATATGGGTACAAATAAAAAGGTTGAAATTGACGGAAAGGGATACACACCACAGGAAATTTCAGCTATGATTTTGCAGAAGCTCAAAGCCGATGCAGAGGCTTATCTCGGCGGTGCGGTAAATCAGGCGGTTATTACTGTTCCCGCATACTTTACCGATGCTCAAAGACAGGCTACAAAGGATGCAGGTAAGATTGCAGGACTTGAGGTTCTCAGAATTATAAACGAGCCGACAGCGGCAGCTCTTGCATACGGAGTTGACAAGGAAGACCAGAAGATTATGGTATTCGACCTTGGCGGCGGTACATTTGACGTATCCTTGCTTGAAATCTCTGACGGTGTGTTTGAGGTTCTTGCGACAGCAGGTAACAACAAGCTCGGAGGCGACGACTTTGACCAGAGAATAATTGACTGGATGGCAGAGCAGTTCAAGAGAGAGAACGGAATCGACCTTCGTAACGATAAAATGGTTCTTCAAAGACTTAAGGACGCTGCAGAGAAGGCTAAGATTGAGCTTTCGGGTATGTCAAGCACAAACATCAACCTTCCCTTTATCACAGCAAGCGCAGCAGGCCCCTTACACTTTGAAGCAACTCTTACAAGAGCAGAATTTGACAGACTTACAGCAGACCTTGTTGAAGCAACAATGGGCCCCACAAAGCAGGCTCTTCACGATTCAGGCCTTTCTGCAAGTCAGATTGATAAGGTGCTCCTCGTTGGCGGTTCTACAAGAATTCCCGCAGTTCAGGATGCTGTTAAGAAGTTTATTGGCAAAGAGCCCTTCAAGGGAATCAATCCCGACGAGTGTGTAGCAGTTGGTGCTGCAATTCAGGGTGGCGTTCTTGGCGGCGACGTTAAGGATTTGCTGTTGCTTGACGTTACACCCCTTTCTCTCGGTATTGAAACAATGGGTGGCGTATTCAACAGAATTATTGACAGAAACACAACAATTCCCGTAAAGAAGAGCCAGATTTACTCAACAGCTGCTGACGGACAGACATCTGTGGAAATTCACGTTCTTCAGGGTGAACGCGAAATGGCTGCATACAATACCACACTTGGCCGCTTCAACCTTGACGGTATTGCTCCCGCTCCTCGCGGAATTCCTCAGATTGAGGTTACCTTTGACATTGACGCAAACGGTATCGTAAATGTAACCGCGTGCGACAAGGGAACAGGCAAGGAGCAGCATATCACAATTACTTCCTCAACAAATATGTCACAAGAGGACATTGATAAGGCAATAAAGGATGCTGAAAAGTTTGCAGAAGAGGATAAGAAGCAGAAGGAAGCAGTTGAAGTTAAGAACAGAGCTGACTCAATGGTATTCCAGTGCGAAAAGACACTTGGCGAGCTTGGTGACAAGATCGACGCGGCTGATAAGGCAGATGTTGAGGCAGCTATTGCAAAGCTTAAAGAAACAATTAACGGCGGAAATACTGAGGCTATTAAGGCTGATACAGAGGCTCTTGAAAAGTCCTTCTACAAGATTTCCGAGAAGCTTTACGCTCAGCAGCAGGCACAGGGTGACCCCAATGCACAGGGCGGACAGAACGGCGGAGAGCAGTTCTACGACGCGAACTATGAGGACAACTCTAATAACAATCAGTAATTGATAAAACGGTGGGAAAGGTCGTTTTTCGACCTTTCCCATAAACTGCAATTTGCAAAACTATTTGGAGATAAAAATGGCAGATAAAAGAGATTATTACGAGGTGCTTGGCGTCAGCAAGGGCGCTTCGGACAGCGACATAAAAAAAGCATATCGTTCACTTGCGAAAAAGTATCACCCTGACATCAATCCAGGCAATAAGGAAGCTGAGGCAAAGTTCAAAGAGGTAAACGAGGCGTATGAGGTTCTTTCCGATGCGGATAAAAAGGCTAAATACGACCAATACGGCCACGCCGCATTTGACCCAAGTGCCGGCGCGGGATACGGAGGCTTTGGAGGCTTTGGCGGAGGCTTTGATGTTGACCTTGGCGATATATTTGGCAGCTTTTTCGGAGGTGGCAGTAGCCGCCAAAGACGAAACGGCCCTCAAAGAGGAGATGACATTGAGGTTAATGTCACTATAAATTTTGAAGAAGCTGTTTTCGGCTGTAAAAAGGATATAAGCTTTACAAGATATAGCAAATGCTCAAAGTGTCACGGAAGCGGTGCTGAAAGCGGAGTGGCTGAAACCTGCCCGAGCTGTAACGGCAGCGGACAGAGGAGAGTTACACAAAACATTGGCGGTATGCAGTTCCAATCAACTACCACCTGCGATAAATGTCGCGGAACAGGTAAATACATCAAAAATCCTTGTGCCTCTTGTCGAGGCTCGGGCTTTGAAAGAGTTACAAAGAAGCTGACAGTAAATATTCCTGCGGGAATTGACAACGGTAAGGGCTTGATTATTCGCGGAGAGGGTAACGACGGTAAGAACGGCGGACCTTCGGGAGATGTAATTGTAATGGTAAGCGTGCGCCGAAGCTCGACCTTTAAGCGTGACGGCTACAACCTTTATTGCGAGGTGCCGTTGACAATTACCGAGGCTTCTCTTGGCGCGGAGATTGAAATACCCACACTTGAGGGTAAGCAGAAATTTTCAATTCCCGAAGGCACACAGACAGGTACTACCTTCAGCTTGCGCCAAAAGGGAGTTCCAATCGTGAATTCAAGCCGTAGGGGCGACCTTTACTTTACGGTAAATGTTGAAATACCCAAGAGCCTTAATGATAAGCAAAAGGAGCTTCTCCGCGCATTTGCCGAGGCTTGCGGAGAGGGAAGCTACCCGAAGAAAAAAGGCTTTATGAAAAAAGACAAAAAATAATAAGGATAAATTCAGATGACAGATACAGATACAGATAAGGATTACCTATGCGGTGACTTTGGCGAGGTTACTGAGTGGCTTCAGATAAAGGTCACAGTGAAAACCGAGCGACTTGACGAATTGACTGCGCTTATGAGTATGCTTAACAGCAATCTTCTGATTGAGGATTTGAGCGACATTGACCTCAAAACCTGTTACGGCGACTTGATTGATGAAAAAATACTGAATGCAGATAAGTCGCACGCTTCGGTGTCATATTTTGTTCCGAAGGATGCGAATATTGCTGACGATATGGCGTTTTTGCGTGAACGCTTAGCGTCGGCGGGCTTTGAGGATGCAAAGACCGAGCTTATCGGGCAGTTGGCAGAGGACTGGGAAAATTCTTGGAAGGAGTTTTACAAGCCCTTTAAAATCGGTAAGATCGTAATTGTTCCCGCGTGGGAAAAATACACTGCCGAGCAAGGCGAGATTATAGTTACAATGGATCCGGGAATGGCTTTTGGTACGGGAACGCACGAAACTACCCGCCTTATCATAGGACTTTTACAAAAGTATGTTAAAGAGGGTAATAGTCTGCTTGATGTAGGTACGGGAAGCGGAATTCTGGCAATTTGCGGCGCAAAGCTTGGTGCTATGCCTTGTCGCGCATACGATATTGACCCGATGAGTGTTCGCGTTGCCAATGAAAATATCCGCGAGAGCGGTCTTGCCGATAGGATCACTTGCGAGAGAAGCGACCTTTTAAAGCAGGTACATAATATTGCGGGCGGATATGATATAATCTGCGCTAATATCGTGGCTGATATTATTATTCGTATGACACCTGATGTCGCACCCTTTATGCACGAAAAGACGGTTTTACTTGCTTCGGGCATTATTTCGGAGCGTTGTGAGGAAGTCGTTGCCTGTTTTGAAGCAAATGGCTTTAAGATCGTTGAGCGTGCAGAGGACAATGGGTGGTGCGCTTTGGCGGTTTCATTGAAGTAGTATTATATTGAATTTATATAGGGAGGACAGAATCTTTTTTGAAAAGCTTTTGTCGTCCTTATAGCTTTTTTATTCTATAAATTTGAAGCTTTTAAAAAGCATTTTAGCACAAAAAATCTACCACTTGAATGAAAGGTCTTTACAAATTTTCTGTTTTGTAGTAAAATAAAATTACAAAATGACGGGGAGGTGCGCTCTTGAAGATAAAAACCGAGATTTGCGACGGAGAGGAAGAAATAATTATCCGTTGCAATGGGCGAAGTGAAAAAATTCTTCAAATTGAAAATATGCTTGAAAGCTTAGCGTCAAGCCGACGCGAAATTGCGCTCTATTCCTCAGGTGTGGAGCATTACATAGCAATAAAAGATATTTTGTATTTTGAAAGTAGCGAAAACAAGGTTCGCGCACATACGCGGGATGCCGTTTTCACAACAGAATATAAGCTTTTTGAGCTTGAACAAATACTCCCGTCAAGCTTTGTGCGGGTTGCAAAATCCGCAATTGTCAACATAAATCAGATTGCTTATTTAAAGCGGGAGCTTGTAGGCAACGGAGAGCTTGGATTCAAGAGCTCAAATAAGAAAACATATTTTTCACGCGCATATTACAGAATTTTAAAAGACAAAATTGATGAGGTGAGGTTAGGAAAATGAAAACTTCGAAAATATTTTTTGGTATATTATTTATTGCTTTGGCAATAGGCTTGATACTTGATGCGGTAGGCGTAATGCCTTTAATTATCGGTGGAATTGGTGAGATTTCAGTATTTAAAATCATTTTGGGGCTAATACTTATAGCAATGGTCTTTAACCTCATATTTAAGTTGAAAATAGCAGACATTTTTTTCCCGTTGGCTTTATTATTTATGCTTTTCGAAGGGAATATTGCATATGCCCTGAAGCTGCAGGATGATAATATTATTAACAACTGGTTGCTTTTAGGCTGTGCGGCTTTGATGAGTGTCGGCGTTGCGATTTTATCGCCCAAAGGCCGTCAAAGCATAATTATAAATCTGGATAAACAAGGCTCAAAGGCAAAAGAAACAAATATCGGCTCATCTGTTAATTATATTGATTGCGAAGCCTTTGAAAGTGAGTTTTTTGAAAACGATTTAGGCTCTTGTGTTATTCATTTTGAGAATGTTGAAAAATATCAGGGCAACGGAACTCTTATTATTGAAAATAATCTCGGCTCAACGACAATTTTTGTGCCGCGCGAGTGGTGTGTTTCCGCAGATATTGACAATTCACTCGGAAGTGTTTCTTGGCCTAACAAATCGGAAATGAACCCCGACGGCAAAAAGCTGAAAATAAAAGGAGAAAACAGTCTCGGCGCGATTACAATTAAATTTGCAAATTAAATAAATAAGGTGCTATAACGCTTTTTGTTATAGCACCTTATGTTTAAATATAAATTTTGTCAGCACCGAGCATTTCGGCTTCGTGCTCGTTATGTGTTACGATAAGCAGAGCTTTCCCGAATGAAAAATCCTTTAAGATTTCAAGCATTTGCTCGGCTATTTCTCGGTCAAGAGCCGAGAATGGCTCGTCAAGCAAAAGGATTTTCGCGTCTGTTGCCTCAGCGTATGCCAAAAACCGTGCAAAAGCTACTCTTTGAGCCATTCCGCCCGAAAGCTCACTTGGCATTTTGTCGGAAGAGGCGAGCAAGCCGACTTGCTTTAAATACTTTTCGGCAAGCTCACATTTCTTGTCAGTCAGAACTGTCTTTATGTTTTCTATAGCGTTTTTCCAAGGCAAAAGTCTTGGCTCCTGAAACATAAGAGCCATATTGCCTTCTGCCGTTATGTCGCCGCTGTCAAGCTGAATAAGTTCTTTGGCGGCGCGCAAAATCGTAGTTTTTCCTGCTCCTGATTTTCCCATTAGTGCGACAGGCTTTTCGGCGGTAACCTTTATTGAGAAATCCTTTATTATTTGCTCACCGTCAATGCTGACGGTGATATTTTTAAGTTCAAGCATTTGTTTTACCTCCGTGTATGGCGGTCAAGCAAAAAAAGAGCAATTTTTCAATGATTATGCTCAAGATGATTACAACGATAGTCCACGCGAAAAGGTCAACTGTTTCAAGGTTATATTTTGCCTCGAAAATCTGCTTACCAATTGAAATGCTTGGCAAAATCAATGCCTCCGCGGCAATTCCTGCCTTCCAAGACATACCGAGCGAGCTTTTGAGTGACGCCGTAAAGTAGGGAAGAGTTGACGGGATATATATGCTTGTCAACATTTTTGATTTTGGAATTTTATATGCGCTAGCCATTTCAAGCAAGGATTTGTCGCAAGATTTTAGCCCAACTTCAACATTCGACCACACAATCGGTAAAACGATTAGTGCCGATATAAAAAGAGCTACGGCATCACGGCTGAGCCAAAGGAACAACAGAATAATAAAAGATGCAATCGGAGTTGATTTTATTACTGCCAAAATTGGAGAAAAGAGGCTCTTTGCAAAGCTTGAAAATGCAGTTAAGGCTCCGCCGAGAGCGCCGATTAGGACACCCGCAAGCATACCGAGCATAACTCGTCCGATAGAATGAATAATCGTTATATAAAAGTCTTTATTGGCACAAAGCTCAAAAATTCTTTTAAGCACGCAGAGCGGAGAGGGTAAAATTAATTCAAGATTTATAATACCTGATGCAATCTGCCAGATTATTATCCAAAACAGTACGGCAAGTGCAGATATAGTAAGCCTTTTAAACTTATTAGTTTTAATCATAGTCAATATAAATATTACTGTCGGGGATTTTTCCGCCGATACTCTGGGGAGCAATATCGTAAAGCTTTGAAAAGAACTTATCAAGGGCGCTTGCCATCTCTTTTCCGTCAATATACTTGATGTTGCACTTAGGGATTGCCATTTCGGCTATAAGTGCCTTTCCTGCAAAAATGCCAAGGCTTTCAATCATTTCTGAAGCTTCCTTCGGGTTGTCGTTTGTAAAGCTTATTGAGCTTTCATAAGATGAAAGAAATTCTTCAAGCTCTTTTGGGTGTTTTTCTGCCCATTCTGTTCTCACGACTATACAGCCCTGTGCCAAAGTATTCTCACCGTATATTTTTTCCCATTCCGCCGTTAAGTCAATAGAGTTTATCAGATGACGGCTTGAGTCAGACGACAGAGCCGAAGCTGTCATAGCAATTGTAACCATAGGCTCAGGCAGAACTGCAATATCTACCTGTCCCGAAACAACTGCACTGCGAAGGTCTGCGGGCTGTGCATAAGAGGTGTCGATTATTATATCCTCGTTTGGTGTAAGTCCGTTTGCTCGGCAAATAGCCTCAAAGATGAATGCAGGATTTTGAGCTGGAGTATAAACCTTCTTGCCGACAAGGTCGGAGATACTCTCTACTTCGCCGACACTATTGTTTGTGATAAGATAAAGGACACCTAAAGTGTTGATTGCGGCAATCTTTACCTTGCCTTGACTTTTGTTGTATAATGCGGCGGCGGCGTTTGTGGGAAGGGCAGCGATGTCAAGGTCACCGTTTATAAGCGCCGCTGTTATATTTGAGGGGTCACTTTCAACCGAAAAGCTATAATTGAGCGTTGATGCACCCAGCTTTTCGTCATTCATAAGCTTAGCCATTCCAAAGCCCGTAGTTCCGTTAAGTGTAGCGACACAAATTTCCAGCTCTCGGTCAATTTTAGTTGAAGAGCAGGAGCAGAATGTCAGCAAAAGTGAAAGGATTGTAACAATTTGAATAATAATTTTGCAGTATTTCATTTTATTCGCTTTCTCAATTAAATGTATTATTTTAACAACATAATATTATATAACAATAAGCTTAGATTGTCAAGCAGTCGATTAGGGAGGCAATTGTAAAATATGTGTAAAATTTACAAGCCGCATATTTACTTTAATATAGAAATAGTTTATAATTAATTATTAGTGAACAAATAATTATATTTTTATGAATGCGGAATTACAAAATTCTAATTAATAAGGGGAAGTTTTATTATGACACTTGTTATTTTGGCTGCCGGAATGGGCTCGCGTTACGGCGGGCTTAAGCAAATTGACCCGATTACAGATAATGGCGAATTTATTATTGACTTTTCGATTTTTGATGCGGTAAAGGCGGGCTTTGATAAGGTCGTATTTATCATAAAAAAAGAAAATTATGGCGCGTTCAGCGAAACTGTCGGAGCGCGTGTTGAGCCGTATGTGAAGGTTGAGTACGCTTTTCAGGACTTGAATGACTTGCCTTTGGGATACACAGTGCCCGAGGGCAGAGAAAAGCCTTGGGGAACAAGCCACGCTTTGCTTTGTGCCAAGAATTTTGTTGACGATAATTTTGCGGTAATCAATGCCGACGATTTCTACGGACGCGACGCGTTTATGAAGCTTGCAGAGCACTTGAAGACTCATAAAACTACCGATAAAAATTATTGTATGATAGGCTATGTTCTGCGCAACACCTTGACTGAAAACGGAACTGTTTCAAGAGGAAAATGTGTAACAGAGAAAGGAATGCTGAATTCTATTACCGAGCTTACAAAAATTAAAACAAATTCAAATGATGCACTTTATTTAAACGACAGCGGAGAGTGGGAAGAATTGTCGGGCGACACAATAGTTTCTATGAACTGTTGGGGACTTACACCGGCAATTTTTGCAGATTTGGAAAATGATTTTGAAGCTTTCCTTTCTTCAGAAAGAGGACAATCATTAAAGGGCGAATGTTATCTTCCCGGCTCTGTCGATACTATGATGAAAAACGGCTTGTGTGATGTAAGAGTTTATCCGACAACTGCCTCGTGGTATGGCGTTACATATTCTGAGGATAAGGAAAGCGTCAAAAACTCTCTCCGTGCGCTTATGCAGAACGGAGAATATCCGTTACAGCTTTGGAAATAAATACGATTATAGGCTGTTGGTGTATCAGGTGATTTAAGTAGTACGAGCTACCCAAAATGGAAGCAATCGTTGCAAAATACATTTGAAATTAAAAGAAAATTTTAAAGAGGTAAATATGTCAGTTTTGATTACAGGCGGAGCGGGCTTTATCGGGTCGCATACTGCGGTTGAATTTTTAAATGCGGGAGCAGAAATTGTTATTGTTGATAATTTCTGCAACAGTAAGCCTGTGGTTCTTGAAAGAATACGCGAGATTGCGGGCAAGAGCTTCAAATTTTATGAGGCGGATTTGCTTGATGTAAAAGCGCTTGATAGAATTTTTGAGGAAAACCCCGAGATTGATTCAGTAATACATTTTGCAGGGCTTAAAGCAGTGGGCGAATCGGTTTCAATGCCCGTGGAGTATTACCACAATAATGTAACGGGAACGCTTATGCTTTGCGACTCTATGAAGCGTCACGGAGTTAAAACTATTGTTTTCAGCTCATCTGCGACCGTTTACGGCTCACCAGACACAGTTCCGATCGTTGAGAATGCAAGAGTGGGTAATGCTACAAACCCTTACGGTGAAACAAAGGTAATGATTGAGAGAATACTCAAGGATATATTTGTTTCTGATAACGAATGGAAAATTTCAATTCTTCGCTACTTTAATCCGATTGGAGCGCACAAGAGCGGAAAGATCGGAGAGGACCCCAACGGTATTCCGAACAACCTGATGCCTTATATTACAAAGGTTGCGGCAGGTAAGCTTCCTTATCTTCACATATTCGGTGACGATTATGATACTCACGACGGCACGGGAGTGCGCGATTATATCCATGTAGTTGACCTGGCGCGCGCACACTTAAAGGCTCTTGAAGCTGCTAAGCGACTTGGCGGAATTGATTATTTCAATATCGGTACAGGCAAGGGCTATTCGGTGCTTGATATAGTTCGTGCCTATGAGGAAGCAACCGGCATTAAGGTTGAGTATAAAATTGAAGGCAGAAGAGCGGGGGATATTGCAGCCTGCTATGCCGACCCCACAAAAGCGAGAGATGTACTCGGTTGGGTTGCTGAGAACGACATAATTGATATGTGCCGAGATGCTAACAATTGGCAGACAAAAAATCCCAACGGATATGGCGAATAATTAACAAATAAAAAATCACTCCGTTTTTTAAACGGAGTGATTTTTATGTATGTATTTTAGCCTCTTTTCATTTGTCGCACAAAAAGAATAACCGCAAGAGCAAGCGAAAGAAGCCCATAACCGAGCACCCAGAGCAAATGGACAAGGATATTATCAAAATTGCCCATATAAACCGCTTTTTCAAGCTCAACAGCGTGTGAAAACGGAAGCAAATTTGCAACGGCTTCAAAGGCACCGCCAACAAGCGACAAGTCAAACCAGATGCCAGATAACCAAGCGCTGAGATTGGTGAGAAGTGTTCCGCAAATTCCGCCGACCTGCTTTTGAGTTAAAATGCTTCCAAACAAAAGTCCCAATCCGATAAATAAAATCGAAATCGGAATAATGAATAAAATGGCGTACAGAATATTTACAGTAATTTCAAGTCCTAAAATTATGCCTAAGATAAAGCAGAGTATGCTTTGCGCCAAAGCAATCGGTAAAATCGGCAGGGTGTAGCCGATAATAAAATCAATAGCTCTCATAGGCGTTGCATAAAGTCTTTGCAAGAACGCGCTTTCTCTGTCCTTGGCAATCAGAGTTGCCGAGAAAAGCGTCATAAATGAAAGACCAAATACGGTCATACCGGGGGCCAAGCTTTCAATTTCAAAAATACTTACGGGGATATTTGCCTGAATAGCAGACAACAGTAAAATCAGAATAACAGGGAAGCCAAGTCCCATAGAAAGAGTGATTGGGTCGCGCAAAATTTCCTTTGCAGTGCGTTTTGCATAAGTAATAGCTCTCATTTTTACACCCCTCTCACAAGCGCTACGAAGGCGTCCTCAAATTTGTCTTTTCCTGACTTAGCTTTAAGCTCATCACTTGTGCCCAGAGCAACCAAGCTTCCATTCTTCATAATTCCAATTCTGTCGGAGAGAGCCTCAGCTTCTTCCATATAGTGAGTTGTTAAAATGATTGTGATTTTGCCTTTCAGGGCTCGTATCGTATCCCAAAGCTCCGCACGGGCAATAACATCAAGACCTAAGGTCGGCTCGTCAAGAAACAGGATTTTTGGCTCTACAATAAGTGCCATAGCTATGCTTAATCTTCTTTGCCAACCGCCTGATAGCTTACCTGCTTTTTTGTTCAGAATTCCGTTAAGTGAAAATTCCTCAACAAGAGAATTGATTTTATCAGAGGTTTTGTCTTTGGTAAAGCCGTGAACACCGCACATAAGCTCAAGATTTTCGCGCACCGTAAGATTTGGAGCAACTGCGGTTTCCTGTGGCGAGATGCCGATAATTGCCTTGACCGCATTTGTGTCGCGCACAATGCTTTTGCCTAAAAGATAAGCGTCGCCGTCGGAGGCGTTTATAAGACCCGCCAGCATTTTTATAGTGGTGGTCTTGCCTGCGCCGTTGACACCGAGAAGCGAAAAAAGCTCACCCTCTTCAATTTCAAGATTAAGCCCGTTTACAGCAGTTAAGTCCTTATATTTTTTTGTCAGATGTTCAGTTTTAATTGCCTTCATTATTGTCATCCTCGGTTTCATAAACGGCGTGTGCAAAGCTGGCAAACATAGCTTTCGGCGGAATGGCAATCCCGCGCTTCTCATCACCTAAAAGCACGAGTGTATCACCGGGTTTTATGTCGAATGCCTCGCGTGCTTGCTTGGGAATTACAATTTGTCCTTTTTCGCCGACAGTTACAGTCCAGGCGTATTTTCCTTTTGGTTTGTTCATAAATATACCCCCTTTTTTTGTATGAAAAGTATGATTTGTATAACTAATTATACCACATGTATTTGAACAAGTCAAGTGTTTAAAGCGCAAATTTCAAATATTTAATATCAATTCCTTGCTTTTGAGGTAAAGGTAAAAAAATAGTGGAAAGAGCTTTATCTTTCCACTGAATTTATATATTGATGAGGTTATATATTTAAAAGCTTATATGCGAGCTCGATAATGTCCTGTGACTGAGCTGATGAGGTGATTTTAACTTGACCGCAGCTGTTTTGCCTATTAAGCAAATCAAGCTCGTCAAGTCTTTTTTTAGTATATCTTGCCGTACCCTCTCCGCCGTCAAAAATTCTTGTGCTTGCGGGGAAATGACTGCTTATAAGCGATTTTATATGGGGATAATGAGTGCAGCCGAGCACCACAGCGTCGATTTTTTCGTTTTTGTAAGGAGCAAGCAGGTTTTCAACGAAGGCTTTTATTTCGGCAGAGTCGAGCTCACCCATCTCAATCAATTCAACAAGTCCTGCACAGGGAAGTGAAATAATCTGCTCTGGTGAGGCATATTTGCTCGCGAGCGCCAAAAATTTTTCTTCTCGCAGAGTGAGAGGGGTTGCCATTACAAGTACTTTAGGACTTTTAAGCAGTGTCAGCGCGGGTTTGATTGCGGGCTCAATTCCGACAATCAATAAATCGGGGTACTCCTCGCGCAAGATTTTTGCCGCCGCACTTGTCGCTGTATTGCAAGCAATAACAAGAGCTTTAATTCCTTGATTGATTAAATTTTTTAAATTATTTCTTGTCAATTCGAGAACTTCCGCACGGGATTTTGTTCCGTAGGGAGCATTTGCATTATCACCGAAATATATATAATTCTCATTCGGCATAATCTTAATCAACTCGCGCAAAACGCTTATTCCGCCAATTCCCGAATCAATAACGGCAATAGGCAAATTATTTTTGCAGTCCAATTTTTTCACCTTTTCAAAATAAACTCGGTGATAGCTTCACCAAATATAATTATAACAAATCTTTGAAATAAATTCAAGGGGGTATATAATATTTTCAAAAGAAATTGTTTATTTTGAGGTAATTTTTTCAAATCTTACAAGCTTATCGTCTGCAATCGCACGGATAAAGTCGCCCTTTTTGAATTTGCCTGACAAAACAGCCTCGGAGTAAGGTGTTTCAACAAGAGCGGTAATTGCTCGGCGCAAGGGACGAGCTCCGTATTCGCTGCTTTTGTTTGTTTCTGCGACAAGACGGCTGACGCTATCGTCAAATTCAATGAAAACACCTGTGCTCTCAATTCTGTCGGTCACCTTGCTAAGCATAAGCGACGCGATTTTTTCAAGGTCGCTTATCTCAAGCGCGCGGAAATATACAATTTCGTCAATTCGGTTCAAAAATTCGGGCTTGAAGGTCCTGCGAAGCTCGCCGTCAATTTTTTCTCTCGCTTCGTTATCCTGATTAATTTTATCGGTTGAAAACCCAAGCCGACCAACCTCTCCAAAGGTTTTCTGACCGAGGTTTGTAGTCATAATTATAATTGAATTTTTAAAATCAACCCGTCTGCCCTGCGAATCTGTCAAAATACCGTCGTCAAGGATTTGCAAAAGCATATTGAAAATGTCAGGGTGCGCCTTTTCTATTTCGTCAAAAAGTATTATTGAGTAAGGATTTCGCCTGATTTTTTCTGTAAGAAATCCACCTTCCTCATAGCCGACATATCCGGGCGGAGAGCCGATAAGCTTCGAGATGCTGTGCTTTTCCATATATTCAGACATATCAAGCCTTATCATAGCATCAGGTGAGCCGAACATAATATCGGCAAGCGAGCGGCAAAGCTCGGTTTTTCCCACCCCCGTTTGACCTGCGAAAATAAATGATCCGATGGGTCTTTGCGGGTCCTTGAGCCCCGTTCTGCCTCTTTGGATTGCTCTTGCCACCGCGAATGCGGCATCACTTTGACCTATCACCCTTTCCTGTAGTCTGTCAGCAAGGCGGGATAGCTTTTCGTTTTCACCTTCAAGCAATCGGCTGACGGGAATAGAGGTCCATTGAGTAACGATGTCGGCAATATCTGATTCACAAAGCGTAAGATTTTCAAGACTTTTTCGCTTTTCCCATTCGGATTTCTCCTCCTCGTATCTGGCTCGCAATTTAAGCTCCTGGTCGCGCAGTGAGGCAGCCGCCTCAAAATTTTGCTCTGTAATTGCCTCTGCCTTTTCGCGTTCAAGGCGATGCAGCTCCTCCTCCATTTCCTTGTGCTCGGGTGGAGATGTGAATATTTTAAGCCGCAGTCGCGCCGCCGCCTCGTCAAGCAAATCGATAGCCTTGTCGGGCAAAAATCTGTCATTTATATACCGTATTGAAAGATCCACTGCGGCAAGTATTGCCTCATCAGAAATCAATAGCTTATGGTGAGCCTCGTATTTTGAGCGCAAGCCCT
>JAZNER010000051.1:0-38450 GCA_045588675.1 Eubacteriales bacterium
CAAAAATTTCTATGTGAGGCATATGAATAACAACTCAAACAAGGAAGTTTTTACACTTCTTGAAAATGCACAGACAGGCGACCAATCGGCATTTGAAATTTTAAAAGAAAAGTATGAGCCGCTTATTGCAAGTCAAGTTCAAAAGCATATTTTGCCGGATATGAACAGGCAGGATATTGAGGATTTGAGGCAAGAAGCGCTTATAGTTTTTTGTCGTGCCGTTTGTGTTTATGATATTAATGTGATAGATGTTGAGTTTGGCTTGTACGCGAAAATTTGCATTGAAAATGCGCTTGTTTCGTCTGTTCGCAGTTATATTCGTAAAAATCAGGGTCGGATTTTATCGCTGAACGACAGCGGAGATGTACTTAACGAGGAATTTGAGGAATGCGACCAATTGCAAAGAGTAGTAAATAACGAAAGCTTTGCATTATTGGTAAATCTTATCAAGGATTGCCTATCTGAATATGAAAGCCGAGTTTGGTGGCTTTATGTATCGGGAATGTCAGTGTCCGAGATTGCAAAGACTGTCGGCGATACAGAGCCACGCTCCGTTTCTAATGCTATTTATCGCATCAGAAAGAAATTGCGTTCACGGATTGGCGGACAATTTTAATTAATTTTGATAAATCTCCCAATGGGATATTTATATATAACGTCACTGTAAAAGCGAAGTTGACGTGATTTTACTTACAATATCAAAGTGAGGTATAAAACAATGAGCGAAAATGAAGTCATAGTTGAAGGCACAGAGTTTGTTGACGAGACTCTTGTATGTAAAGATTGCGGAGAAGAGTTTGTTTTCACAGCAGGTGAGCAGGCTTTCTACGCAGAAAAGGGTTTCCAGAACAAGCCAAAGTGCTGTAAAGCTTGCCGCGACAAGAGAAAGAATGCAGAAAGAGGCGAAAGACAGTACTTTTTCGCAACCTGCAGCGAATGCGGCAACGAAGCAAAGCTTACATTCCAGCCCTCCAGCGACAGACCCGTATATTGTAGCAAGTGTTTTGAAGCAAGACGCTCTGCTCAGTAATAAACTGTAATAAATAATATACGATTGTAAACAAGTTTTCGCTTTTGACTTTAGTTTATATATTGGGATACTAATTATGGTTACAAATAACCGCAAGTCTATTTTAAGGCTTGCGGTTATTTGTTTATAGTTTTTTCGTTGCTTTGAATTTTTCTCGGTATTTGCTCTCGCTTAGCAAGGAAGCAAAAATAAATTCTTTTTCTTCGTTGCCTAAGGTGTTTGTTACAATAAGCAATAAAATATAAATAAAAAGTGTAATAAGCATATTTATTATAAGTGACCAGCCGTCAGAAAAGGAAAAAGGCAAAAATTTTAATATTAACTTAGAAAAATTAGTTGCGCCTATAATGCAAATTATAGGCATTACAACCTGATGAATAATTTTAGGACGCATTTTGCTGATTGAGAACATTTTATATAAGCTGAGAGTGGTGTTAAGAATTTCTGTCGCGTATATTGAGATAATATATCCTAAAATACCAAGACGCGGAATTAGCGTTATTGCAAATATGCAGGATGTAAAAGCATCTATAATATTTACGTTCATAGAATAAACCTGATGTCCCGAACCCTTCAGAATTGCATCTGTTGCTCCGTCGATATACATTACGGGAATAAGAGGAGCAAGGATTTTTATATATAGTGCTGTTTCACGGCTTTTATAGATATAAAGACCAAGCTCCTGTGAGTAAAACAGCATAATTCCCGCAATTCCTATCGAGAAAAACAAAGAAAGTGAAAGAGAGCGATATGATGTTCGTTTAAGGCGTTCAAAATTTTTCTGTATTATACATTCACTGACCTCGGGTATAAGCAGACCTGAAAAAGCAGAAATAAAGGCAGAGGGAAAAAGAATGAGAGGTAAAGCCATTGAGTGAAGCGAACCGTAAGATGATAGTGCTTCACTCCAATTTTTACCGCTCGCTCGAATACCTTTAGGTACCAGTGTGTGTTGAAGCATATTTAGAAGTGAACGGATACAGGCGCTGAATGTCACGGGAAGGGTAATATTTAGTAGCTTTTTAGTTATATCTTTGGATTGAGCCTTACATTCACTATCATTTTTAAGCTCCATTTTTCTCATGTCTATTAAATACAATATGTAATTTATAAGCAAGGAAATAAGCTCTGCCAGAGCCCCGCCGAGAACCAAACCGATGCACGCGCCCTCAGTTTCTTTTTTTACAAGGAAGGATAAAAGATATACAGTAAATCCAATTTTTGCTAATTGAATTAAGATACCGATAAAAGAGCTTAATTTCACTCTGCGAACAGCGGTGAAATATCCCGACAAGCAAGAGCTGAGAGCAACGGGAACTAATGTCAGCGACAAAATTTTCAGCGAGCGGACGGCTCTTATGTCGCCTAAAAGGTGAACTGAAATTATATTTGCAAATGTAAAAAGCAAGACTGAGGCTACAGCTCCTGTAATTGTGCAGAATAGGAGTGCCGAGCGCATTGATTTCTTGATAAGAACAAAATCGCCAAGTCCGAGAGCGTCTGAAATTAATCGCGTAGTGCCCAAATTAATCCCTGCCATAGCAATTGTCACAGAGAAGGCATAAACGCTCCCAATAAGCGAGAATAAGCCCATAGCCTCGCTTCCAACTGTATTGGAAACATAAATATTGAAGATAACAGAAACCGCTCGTATTAAAAGAGAGGTAATCGTCAAAGATAAAGCATTAAGGAAAAAAACTCTTGTTTTTGATGGCATAATTCAACCCTTAAATTAAAATAAGTTTATGCTTGTACAATCAAATAATATGAAATAAATCTTTCCTTTATTCTGTTGACAAAAGTAAAATTTTCTCATAATATAGATAATAAACTGTTGATGATAATTAAGACTCGCTGAGTTTTTGCCGATAACACTCTGCTATATTAAAAAATTTTGATTATAATTTATAAAACAGGGTAATTTTGTGATTGAAAATTTGTTATATATGAGATATTGACTTTTTTCCTGATATGTAATAATATATTATATGCGCAAGATAACTTGCCATAAAAATATTGTTGATTAAATATATATATATTTCGGAGGAGAATTTATAATGAAAACTTACGTGTGTGAATTATGTGGCTATGAGTACAATCCTAAATTGGGTGATGCTGATAACGGTATAGCACCCGGTACTGATTTTGAGGATATTCCTGATGATTGGGTTTGCCCCTTGTGCGGAGCTTCAAAGGATGATTTTGAGGCTGTTGAGGGACAGGACGATATTGACGGTTAATTAAATAACATAAGAGCTTTTATCAAACGATAAAAGCTCTTTTTTATATTTAATTATTCGCTTCTGAGTGCTACCACGGGGTCTTTTTTAGCAGCGGCACGCGAGGGAATAAGTCCTGCAATCGCGGTCAAAGCCATACTGATTATAACTAGAATAACAGCTGCGACGGGAGGTAGTGAAGCGTTAATATTGTCAAGTCCCGTGAAATATTGAACGATTTCGGTAATCGGGTAGCAGAGAATAACTGTAAGCAGTATTCCAATAGCTCCCGCGGCAAATCCAATAATCAGGGTTTCGGCATTGAATACTCTTGAAACATCTCTCTTTGATGCTCCGATTGCGCGAAGGATACCGATTTCCTTGGTCCTTTCAAGAACAGAAATATTTGTAATTATTCCAATCATTATAGATGAAACAACAAGAGAAATTGCAACAAAGGCAATCAGAACATATGAAATCGCATTAATAATGATTGTTACAGAGGACATAAGGATTGCAACATAATCTGTGTAATTGATTTTATCCTCTTCACTTGCGGTTTTGTTGTAATCATTGATAAATTCTGCAATTACATCCTTATCCTCAAAGGTGTTTGCATACAAGCTTACCGCTGATGGTGAGCTCAGGTCGCAAACTCCAATAAGCTTTAAATTGTCATCAAGAGTGTTTTCTGACAAACCGCTTGGCAGGTAATTATCATATATGCTTATATATGTGTCATTGTCTGCATTTTGTAAGTACTGGTCGAGCATAAGCGCAACGTTTGAATTTATTTCTTCCTCTGACGGTGTAGCGTTTGCCAAATAATATTCCGTTGCCTGCTTTGCGAGGATGCTATCAAAAATTGAATTTATCTCATCTTCACTCAATGCCATAACAGTAGCCATAATGCTTTGGGCCGGCAGAGCTGTTGAGTTTGAATATGTATGTGTTATATAGAGTGTCTTCGTCATACTCGGATTTGATAAAATCTGACTCTCAAGCATTGACTTAATGCTGATAAGTACTTCTGCCGATGGAGCTGAAGCGGACGCAATGATTTCTGCTTTTGCCTTCTCCTCGTATTGAGTAACGATAGTATCAATCAGGTATCCGTCCATCATTTCTTCGAGCTCGTCATCAGTATAGGCAGAGATATAAGACAAAATCGTTTCCTTGTCAAGTCCCTTCATTTCTTCCTGATTTAACAAAAGCTCCGCAAGCTTCTCGCGATACTCCTCGCTCGTAACCTCTTCGGTTCCAAAGAAGCTTTCCTTGTAAGCCTTCAGAGTGCTTGCGATATATTCCTTACTTGGAGTAGTCATAATTTTGAAGTATAGCTCTGCTTTTTGTGAGTTGTTAGCATTTTCAACATAATCGAGAACAGAGCTTTTCTTTTCATCAGTGTTGGGCTCAGTGTCGTTTTCGCTTACAAAGGGAAGACCTGTGAAGACATCATAGTTTTTGTTTTCGTCTTTAAGCTGTGTCATAGCCAAATCTGTTTTCAGAGTTTCCTCAATTATGTATTCGGTAAGCGCAGATGTGTAACCGAGTGAGCCTGTTGTGCTTTGTACGTTTGCATCTGGATTAGGACGGATAATACCAGATATTTTTATGTCAAGACCGTTTTCAATTTTGAGCTTCATAATCTCTTCACGGTTACTTACATCCTCATAAAGTCCTGTTGAAGAATTATATTCGTAGTAATCGGGATTTAAAATAAGCTTATATGTTCTATCACAGATTTCACTGTATTCAATTCGCCTCATTTCAGATGAATAATCCTCGTCGCCCTTCATAGCGGAAATAATTGTTTCGGTCATCTCCTCCTTGGTTATATAGCCAAGAGCATAGAGTGCCAAGTCTGAAATCTCATTGTTTTCGGTGATTATCAAAACAACCTCATTTAATTTGTCGGGCCATTCTCCGTAAACTAAATCGTACTGCTCATAAATGACATCATTAATGAGCGAAGTCGCCTCGCCGTCAGTCTTTGGCTCGCCGGGGAGAAGCTCTGCCCAGACATCATAAGTCTGGAAGGATGACATTACATCAGCCGATGAAGCATTCGCAAAATTGCCAAATAAATCTGTTATATCCGACTTTGTATATTTTCCGTCTGGGGTCTTGGAATAGATATTCAAATCGACATCATATGTGTAGTGAACGGCAGAAACATGTTCACCCAAGCCGTTATTGTGTCTGTTGTCAACATATTCCTTAAAGGGCTTCAGGTTGTTCATTTTTACCTGTGAGGATGACATGCTATGTATCAGGTCGAACATAAGCGGATTTGCATAGACCGCGTCATTCTCGTGGTCAAAAGCCATGCCCTCCTCCGATACTGAATTCAGGGTGGACATAAGCGAGGATAGGTCGGTATCCTTTTCATAAATAGTAATAGGGAAGGAAGAGAGGGTATCCTTTTGAATGTCGCCGATAAAGGCGTTAATTCCGTTTGACAGTGCCAAAATCAAAGCAATACCGATAATACCGATACTTCCCGCGAAAGACGTCATTGCAGTTCTGCCTTTTTTGGTGCGCAGATTGTTAAATGAGAGTGAAAGTGCGGTAAAAAATGACATAGAAGGCTTCTTATTGCTTTTGTCCCTCTTGCTCTTATTGTTTTTAGTATTGCTGACTTCTTCAATAACTTCAGAAGATTTGTATGGATTTGAGTCATCAGTTACAAGACCGTCAACGACCTTGATTATTCTTGTCGAATATTCTTCGGCAAGCGACGGGTTGTGTGTGACCATTATAATCAGCTTATCCCTTGAAATTTCTTTCAAAATTTCCATAATTTGCACGCTCGTCTTTGTATCAAGAGCGCCTGTCGGCTCGTCTGCAAGAATAATATCGGGATTATTTACGAGTGCGCGGGCAATAGCAACTCTCTGCATTTGACCGCCTGACATTTCAGCAGGACGCTTGTGCATCTGGTCGGAAAGTCCAACCTTTGTCAAAGCGTCAATAGCACGCCGACGTCGCTCAGTCTTAGAAACACCCGAAAGAGTAAGCGCAAGCTCTACGTTTGCAAGAACGCTTTGGTGAGGGATGAGGTTGTAGCTTTGAAATACAAAGCCGATTGAGTGATTTCTATATGCATCCCAATCTGCATCCTTGAAGGTTTTTGTAGATTTTCCATTGATGATAAGGTCACCGCTCGTATAACGGTCAAGACCGCCTATAATATTGAGCATAGTGGTTTTTCCGCAACCCGACTGACCGAGAATAGAAACAAATTCACTTTTTCTGAATTCAATGCTGATTCCTTTTAGGGCGTCAACTGTGAGTTCACCTGTCTTATATTGCTTTGTAATGTTTTTGAGCTGAAGCAATTTTATATCCTCCGAAATAAATTAAATTATACTCTAATACATATTTTACCACTATTTTGTAAACTAAATATGAAAGCGTAAGAAGTTTTTATGTTTTTTGAGTGAATTTTTGATGATTTGATTAAAATATTAAAGTTTATTTTATAAGCACTTGAAAAAACAAGAAAATAATGGTATAATGCAATAGATAGATATGCGAAAGGATTTTAGATTTAAATGAAATCTGTTTTTAAACAATTAAAGCATTATAGGCTTGAGTGCATAATGGCACCGCTTTTTAAATTGCTTGAAGCCTGCTTTGACCTTTTTGTTCCGATAGTCGTAAAGCTTATCATGGATGTCGGGATTAAAAACAATGATAAAGCCTACATAATCAAGGGATGTCTTGTGCTTGTGGCGCTTGGTATAATAGGACTTATATGTGCGGTCGTTGCTCAATATTTTGCCGCTCGAGCGGCAGTCGGAACTGCTACCAAGATGCGCCATATACTTTTCGAGCATCTCGGAGGTCTTTCTTACCTTGAAAGTGACAAGCTTGGTAAATCATCAATGATAACAAGAATGACAAGCGATATAAATCAGCTGCAGACCGGAATTAACCTTACCTTGCGCTTGTTTTTGCGCTCACCGATAATCGTCTTTGGCGCTATGATTATGGCGTTTACTATAAATACAAAGGTTGCATTGACCTTCGCGGTAATTATTCCCGTGCTTGCTGCTATCGTTTTCACAATAATTCTTGCAGGAATTCCGCTTTACAAGAAGGTGCAGGGAAGGCTTGACAGGGTTACAAACAAGACGAGAGAAAGCCTTGCGGGTGTAAGAGTAATCAGAGCATTCAATATGGAAAAGAGTGCTATTGATGAGTTTAATCAAGCTAATCTTGAGCACACTCATATTCAAAAATTCACAGGTAAGATTACAGCTCTTATGAACCCTTTGACCTATGTTGTTGTAAATATTGGAATTATTGCTATTGTTTATTATTCCTCTGCTGAAATCAATGTTGGGAATATGTCACAGGGCGACCTTTTCGCTATGTATAACTATATGTCGCAGATTTTAGTTGAGCTTGTTAAATTGGCGAACACAATCTTTACTATGACTAAAGCTGTAGCGTGCGGACAGCGAATTCAAGCCGTGCTTGACACAAATGTTGGTATGTCTGTTGAAAAGGAAACAGAGCTCGGTGACACATCCTTAGCAGTAGAATTTAAGAATGTTAATCTTAATTACACCAATTCAGGAGAGGACACACTTGAAAACATTAATTTTGATGTGAAGCAAGGCACAACTGTCGGAATTATCGGCGGTACAGGCTCAGGTAAGACCTCACTTGTAAACCTCATTCCTCGTTTCTATGATGCAAGCTGTGGAGAGGTTAGAGTTTTCGGTAAAAATGTTCGTGAATACGAGCTTGACCTGTTGCGCGAGCAAATAGGGGTAGTGCCCCAAAGGGCAGTTTTGTTTAAGGGAACAATTCGTTCAAATCTCTTGTGGGGAAAGACAGATGCCACCGAAGAAGAGATTTGGAATGCGCTTGAGGTTGCACAAGCAAAGGATTTTGTTCTTGATAAGGGCGGACTTGACACTCCCGTTGAACAATTTGGACGGAATTTTTCGGGAGGACAGAAGCAAAGGCTGACAATCGCACGGGCAATACTCCGCAGAGCTCCTATTATAATCCTTGACGACAGTGCCTCAGCGCTTGATTTTGTAACTGAAGCTAAATTAAGACACGAATTGAAAAATCTTGACTATAATCCTACGGTATTTGTGATTTCACAAAGAACCTCATCAATCAGCCACGCTGACAAAATTATTGTTCTTGATGACGGACAGGCAGTTGGCATTGGTTCGCATCAGGAATTGCTTGAGAGCTGTGAGGTTTACAAGGAAATTTACGAGTCGCAGTTCAGCGGAGGTGAGGCAAGATGAAAAATATAAAAAATAATCAATCCTTAAACCTCTCGACAATTAAAAAGGTATTAAAATATTTAAGACGGTATAAGCTGCTCTTTTTCTTAACCTTGCTGATAACAGTTGTAATTGTTGCATTTAACTTGTATGTTCCTATTCTTGTAGGCTCTGCAATTGACCTGGCTCTTGATAAGGGCGCGGTTGATTTCAACGGTATATATAAAATATTAATCAAAATCGGCATTATCTCTGTTATAAGTGGTCTTTTGCAATGGATAATGAATGTTTGCAACAATAAAATGACCTTTGGTATTGTTTGCAGATTAAGACGCGATGCCTTTGAAAAAATACAATCGCTCCCGCTTTCCTATCTTGATAAACGCGCGGTCGGAGATACACTCAGCCGAGTAATTGCAGATGTTGACCAATTTACCGATGGCTTGCTTATGGGCTTCTCGCAATTTTTCAGTGGCGTTTTAACAATTGTCGGAACACTTGCATTTATGCTTTCAATTAATGTCAGTATAACGGTTTTGGTAGTAGTTGTGACACCGCTATCGCTTTTTGTATCGGCATATATTGCAAAGAATACGCATTCGCTCTTTAAAAAGCAGTCAGAAACAAAAGCAGAGCAAACTGCGCTTATTGATGAAATGATTGGCGAGCATAAGACGGTAGCTGCCTTTTCACACGAGGACGAGGCGCTTGCAGAATTTGACGAAATCAATGAGCGGCTTGAAAAATGCTCCCTCAAGGCTTTATTCTACTCTTCATTGACAAATCCCTGCACAAGATTTGTAAACAATCTCGTTTACGCAGCCGTAGCTCTAGTGGGATCACTGATTGCTATCGGTAGCGGAGGAATTAGTGTCGGTAGCCTGACAAGCCTTTTAAATTATGCAAATCAATATACGAAGCCATTTAATGAAATATCGACAGTTATTACTGAGCTTCAAAATGCTTTGACTTGCGCAGAAAGAGTTTTTGAGCTTATTGAGGCAGAGCCTCAAGCTCCTGACGCCCCCGACGCCAAGGTGTTACTTTCCGAGCAAATAAACGGAATAGTTACACTTGATAATGTTGAATTTTCTTATACTCCCGAAAAGGAACTCATAAAGGATTTTAATCTTGCGATTGAAAACGGTCAGAGAGTTGCGATAGTAGGTCCTACAGGCTGCGGAAAAACTACGATTATTAATCTTTTGATGAGATTTTATGATGTTGACAGCGGTAAAATTGAGGTAAGTGGAACAGATATAAGAGATATTACCCGCGCATCTCTCCGTCGCTCCTACGGTATGGTTTTGCAGGACACTTGGTTGAAAGCAGGTACTATAAGAGAAAATATTGCAATCGGCAAGCCTGATGCGACCGATGAGGAAATCAAGGAAGCTGCTAAAAGAGCGCACGCGCATAGCTTTATTCGTCAGATGCCAAAGGGTTATGACACGGTTATCAGCGAAGATGGCGGTGAGCTTTCACAGGGACAAAAACAGCTTTTATGTATATCAAGAGTAATGCTTTGCCTACCGCCTATGCTGATTCTTGACGAGGCAACCTCATCAATCGACACGAGAACAGAGCTTAAGATTCAAAATGCCTTTGCCCTTATGATGAAAGGCAGGACTTCATTTATTGTTGCTCACAGACTTTCAACGATAAAAGAGGCTGATATAATTCTTGTTATGAATAACGGCAAAATAGTTGAAAAGGGAAACCATAATGAGCTGCTTTCAAATGGTGGATTTTATTCTGAGCTTTGGAACAGTCAGTTTGAAAAATCATAAATTGAATAATTAAAAGATAGCGGAAGCCGTTTGGCTTCCGCTATCTTTATTTCTGTTCATCAGTATCAAAAATATCTATTTGCTCAGAGCTTGTTGCACTCTTTGGCTTCAATCCAAGATGCTCATAAGCAAGTCTTGTGACACATCTTCCGCGCGGAGTTCTGCTCAAATAGCCTATTTGCATTAAATATGGCTCGTAAACATCTTCAAGCGTGACTGCTTCCTCGCCTATCGTTGCGGCAAGTGTGTCAAGACCGACAGGACCGCCGTCATAGAACTTGATAATTGATTCAAGCATTCGTTTGTCTGTGCTGTCAAGCCCGAGCCCATCAATTTCAAGCTTATCAAGAGCATATTGAGCAATTTCGTTGTCAATCTCATTTTTTCCGTTAACCTGCGCAAAGTCACGAACTCTTTTAAGAAGTCGGTTTGCGATACGAGGTGTTCCGCGTGAGCGGGAAGCAATCTCATAAGCGCCTTGCTCAGTTATTTCAATGCCTAAAATAGTAGCACTTCGTGTAACGATTGTTGAAAGCTGCTCAGGAGTGTATAGTTCGAGCTTTAAAACAACACCAAAGCGGTCGCGCAGAGGGGTAGTCAACTGACCTGCTCTCGTTGTTGCACCGATTAAGGTGAATTTGGGCAAATCAATTCTGATACTTCGCGCAGAAGGTCCCTTTCCTATAATAATATCAAGGGCATAATCCTCCATAGCGGGATACAAAATTTCCTCAACCGAGCGTGAAAGTCGGTGAATTTCATCTATAAAAAGAACATCACCCTCATTCAGATTAGTAAGCAGTGCCGCCAAGTCACCTTGCTTTTCAATCGCGGGACCCGAGGTTACGCGGATATTTACTCCCATTTCGGTTGCTATAATGTTAGACAATGTGGTTTTACCAAGTCCGGGTGGGCCATACAGAAGCACATGGTCGAGAGATTCACCGCGCAGCTTTGCCGCATCAATATAAACCTTTAAATTCTCCTTAACCTTATCCTGACCGATATAGTCATCAAGGGTTTTGGGGCGCAGAGAAATATCGGTATCTGAATCCTCTGAGGAAAAGCTGGTCGATATTATTCGGTTTTCAAAATCAAATTCTTGGTCTTGCATATATTTCTCCAATTAACAAATTAATTATTTCATCAGTTGTTTAAGAGCTTTTTTGATTATCTCTTCGAGCCCGAGTGCTTGTGTATCGATTGATTTGAGAACATTAAGCGCTTCAGCGCGTGAATAACCAAGCACAAGCAGAGCGTCCTGTGCCTCAGCAAGCTTGCCTGTCTGTGTCTTGGGTAGAGAAATGCTCTCCGCACTGAATTTTGCCGCCTCGTCAAGATTAGTTTCCTTGAGAAGCTTGTCCTTCAGCTCCAATATAATTCTTGCGGCCGTTTTAGGTCCAATTCCGTTAGCCTTTGAAATTGTTTTTCTATCCTCCGTGCAAACAGCCAAAGCAAACTTTTCGGGGGTAAGCAACGAAAGAATAGAAATTGCAGCCTTCGGACCAACTCCCGAAACTGTAAGAAGCATTTTAAACGAAGAAAGCTCTGTTTCGTCAGCAAATCCAAAAAGCTCAATTCCGTCCTCACGGACTGCCATATAGGTATATAGCTTGGCGTAAGGCTTTTCCTGAGTATGTCTTGGCGGAAGTGAATTATAGGTATTTTCACTGATTGTCAGCTTATAGCCAACACCGCCCGCATCAATAACTGCCATTTGAGGATTTGCCGCAGCAAGTATTCCCGAAATATAGTAAAACATAAAGTACCTCTAAAAATGATTATTGTTCAGCTGATTGTTCTTCAACTGATTGTTGCTCAACTGCAAAAATTGTCTTTACCGCCTTGACTTTTTTAAGCTTTTTCTCAAAAACTATAATCAAAGCAAATGCGGTAATAGCAGAAAGGGTAATAGCAAGACCGCCAACATAGGTTATCGGTGCATATTTGAATCTGATGCTATGCTCACCCTCACTGTCTATTCTGAAGGCAATCAAAGCGTCAGCAGCCTTCTCAATGTCAACTCTCTCGCCGTCAACATATACCTTCCAGCCCTCGTCGTAGGGAATAGTTGTGAAAATGAGTTGATTTTCTTTGTCGGTAGTAATCTTGCCCTTAATATCGTCGTCCCTGTAGTTTTCATCAATAGCAAGCTGTTTTTCATGAATTCTTCCGAAGGCTTCTGCCAAAGCTGCTGTATCAACATAATAAATAAAGGCTTCGTCCTGCTTTGTATAGAATTCATTTCTTGTGTTTGCAATTTTAACGGTCAAGGAATACTCAGTGTCTTTTGTATATCCAAGCTCAACAATTCTGTCGTTACATTTTGCGAGGTTGCTCGTGCTATCAAAAATCTTCATAGTGCTTGATGAAATATCAATTTCTCTGCTATAAAATGAAGGGAAGTAAAGGTAGAGCATAACACCCTCGGGAACGGTATAATTATAAGTTATTTTTCCGTTTTCACCAGTATATTTATAGTGCTTGGATGAGCTTGATGCGGTTGCGCCGCTTAGCTTTGGCTCTCCGTTTTGTATAGCGGGCTTAAAGACCTCGACTGTTTCGTCCTCGCCCAAAATTGCCGTTATCAATGCATTCAGGCGTGTAAACGGAGAGGTGAACCCGTCAGGGTTATATCTTTCATCGTCATCTTTTACATTGTTATTGTGTTCCTTGAAATTAACATCTAAAACTGCGTCGTCAGCAGGGAAAGCGAGCGAAAGCGCATATGGATTTAAATAAACATTAATATCGTCGCTTGACCAATCGCTGTAATAATCAGAAAATGTGTTTTCAATAAGCTCTTCAAGCGTTATTCCCTCGTGAACTGCATAATCCTCACCTGTAAATGCGGGCTCGCCGTAAAGATCGCTGTAATCTCTTTGAGTAATTATATATTTGACCCCGAGCAAAGCGTCGCTGACAGGGTTTCCGCCAAGATATTTTGACCTGTGAGATTGAGAGTAATATCCCATTGATTTAAGAAAAGCAATTGTTTCCTTATTCAAGGTCGATGTTGAGTTTGTCAAGCCTCTTATCATAAGAGCCATATTATCGTTGTCCTTCCTCAAATGAGTTTTTTCCATTCGATAGAAGGTGGGGTCAGCATCTAAAACTGTATTTGCAACAGGGCGGTAAAGACCGATAAATTCAGAATATTTAGAATGGTTGGTAAATCCGACATCCTTATCAAAATCAATGACATTGCAAAGACCGCTTAAAAACACCTCAATGCAGACCACAGAAACTAAAACTGCCGAAACCTTTTGAGGATTTTTAGCAGTTTTCATAGCTGCAACTATACTGATATAGGCAATTAGAAGAACGATTGTCATAAGAATAGTTGCAAATTGGTGGACAACAAAATCCTCTTCATTAGGGCCGTAGGTAAGGTCGAACAGCTTTTGAGAAAATTGTTCACGGAACTGTTGAAGCAATACGACGAAGAAGAAAATAAAGCCTGAAACACATGCCAAGCTCTTAGCGCTTATTTCCTCAATAGCGTCAAATGCTCTGAATGCAAGGAAAATAAGGAAAAAGCAGAACATAAAGCTGTAGCGGTTATTGAGCCATTGGGGCTTCTGAAATCCGTGCCAAATGAGGTCAAGTGAGGAAATCATAAAGCTGAATACAAAAATTGCAAGGAAAACACCGCTTGCTATTTTTTCTCTTGCGGTAAATTTTTTCGAGCAGAAAAACATAGGTGCTAAAATCACTGTCAAAAGACCGCAATAAACAAAGGGAAGTCCGTCAATTCTGACTGTGTCATAGGAGGACGGCAAAAGCTTGAACAGAAAATCAAAAAAGTCAAATCTCATTTTGATTTCCCACGATGGGTCGGTAAAGCTTGATTTTCCAAATTGCAGTGAGTAATATGCGCTCAGCACGATTACTGCGCATATGGCAATAGATAATGCCGAGAAAAATCCCATTCTGACAAAGGATTTTACGAAATGATGCTTTTCGTTTCTCGGATTGTTGGCATTATTATCCTTGTATGCAATCATAAAGAAGAAGTAATAAAGCAAAACGAATATACAAACCATATATCCGATATAGAAATTACTTGCAAGGGTCAAGGCAAGGAAAATTACAAAGCACTTGTACCTGCCGAATTTTACAAGCTCCTCTATTCCAAAAGCAACAAGCGGGAGCCACATGACAGCGTCTATCCACATTGTATTGCTTTGCTGAACTACACAATAAGCGGAAACGGCGTATAAAATTGAAAAAGCAATAACGGTAAGCTTATTTTTATTTTCGGAGTGCTTGTGAAGGTAAAATCCCATAGAAAAGCCGCACAGAGCAGCCTTGATCATAAAGAGTACAAGCAAAAACTCCTGTATCCTATCCTGGGGGAACAGACAAACAAGATATGAAAGGGGACTTGCAATATAATAGGAATATATTCCTAAAAACTCACCGCCAAGTGCGCGCGACCAGGAATAAAGCAGACTGCCGCCCTCAAGCAGAGCGTTGCGCAAGCCCTCAAAGAATCCGACATATTGGCCGTTGAGGTCAAGGACCAGCACGGTTTCATCTCCAAACGGATAAATACCGCGTACAAGATAAATCAAAAAGAAAATCAGGGCAGGGATTATTGCTGCTAAAGCAAGGTAGCCGTATTCTTTTTTGATTTTAGAAAATTTGTCCTTAATTGCGCTTATTTTATTAATTTTGTTGATAGAAATGTTGTTGTTTGTAGTTTTCTTTTTTTCCATTTTAACTCTCTCGTATGTTTTTAATTGCTTTTTCAAGCTTCAATCTATCAATTGTCATATCTCTGCCGCATTTCTGGCAAATTACTCTGATGTCGCTTCCAACTCGCATAACCTTAAATATGTTATTTCCGCAGGGATGAGGCTTTTTCAGCTCAAGTATGTCACCCACGCTGATTTTCAAAATTTTCACAAATCATCCCTCCTAAACAAATATATTCATACAATTATAACATAATTTGGCACAAAAGTAAACAGTTTTATATAAATTAATATAATAATTATTTATGAACTAAATAAATTTAAAATATAGTTTGACATATTGGAAAAACTGTGATATAATAATATGAATATGATAATGGGGCAGTATTGCTATATTTCAAAATTAAGTGCATTTTGCCCGTGAAAGAGGTCAGAATTAATGATTATTTTAGGCATTGACCCTGGATATGCAATTGTCGGTTGGGGTGTAATTGAATATAGCGGCTCAAAATTCCGCACTCTTGCTTATGGCTCAATCCAAACGCCTGCGGGAATGCCGACGGTTGAGCGTCTTGAAAAAATTTACGACGGAATGAATGAGATAATTAAAAAATATAAACCCGAGCAGATGGCTGTAGAGGAGTTATTCTTCAACACTAATAGCAAAACTGCGATAGTTGTTGCTGAGGCAAGAGGAATTATATTGCTCGCAGCAAAGCTTTCGGGGGTTGAAATTGCCGAATACACACCCTTGCAGGTAAAGCAAGCGGTCGTTGGATATGGCAGAGCAGAAAAGAAACAGGTTATCACAATGGTAACCTCGCTGTTAGGGCTTCCCGCTCCACCAAAGCCCGACGATACTGCCGACGCGCTTGCAATTGCCGTTTGTCACGCGCATAGCGGTTGCTCGCGTTTGGCATTATTTTACAACAAATAACCGATTTATATATATACGAAAGGACTTACTATGTGGTGTAGTGAAAATTGGAAGGATTACGAATTACTTGACGCATCTGACGGTGAACGACTTGAAAGATGGGGAAAATATATACTTGTGCGTCCTGACCCACAGATAATCTGGAAGGGTGTGGCAAAGCATCCCTTGTGGAAGAAGGCCGACGGAGTTTATCGCCGTTCAAGCAACGGCGGCGGAGGCTGGATAAAGCAGAATACACCTGAATTTTGGGACATTACATATGGAAATCTAAAATTCAGATTAAAGCCTATGGGATTTAAGCACACGGGACTTTTTCCCGAGCAGGCGGCAAACTGGGATTGGTTCTCCTCGCTTATAAAGAAAGCAGGCAGACCGATTAAGGTGCTTAATCTATTTGCTTACACAGGAGGCGCGACTATCGCGGCGGCGGCGGCAGGGGCTCAGGTAGTCCATGTTGATGCCTCAAAAGGAATGGTTGCTATGGCAAAGGAAAATGCAGCACTTTCAGGACTTGCCGATGCTCCAATCCGCTACATAGTTGACGACTGCAAAAAATTTGTTGAGAGAGAGATACGCAGAGGAAATAAATACGACGGCATTATTATGGACCCACCGTCATACGGAAGAGGCCCGTCGGGTGAGGTCTGGAAGCTCGAAGAATCAATTGATGAATTTGTAAGCCTTGCGTCAAAGATAGTCAGCGATGATCCGTTGTTCTTTTTAATTAACTCGTACACAACAGGACTTTCTCCTCTGACTATGAGCTATATTCTTGATTTAAATTTAAAATCGCGCTTTGGCGGTGTTACAGAATCAAGCGAAATAGCACTTAAAGTAACACAAAGCGGTGGATATTTGCCGTGCGGAGCAAGCTCACGCTGGACTTCTGAATTTAATTAAATTATGTAAAGTACCATTTAACGCCGAAATAGGTGTGAAAGGATAAAAATGTCTTTTATTAAAATACAAAACTTGAACTTTTCTTATCGTGATGACGACGGAAATCCGTATCCCGTATTAAGAAATTTGAATCTTGAAATAGAGCGTGGAGATTATGTTGCAATTCTCGGTCACAACGGCTCCGGTAAATCAACACTTGCAAAGCTATTAAATCTTGTCGTTGACGATTTTGAGTTTTTTGAAGGCAATATTGAAATTGACGGCAAGAGGATAAATGCTCTTGATATAGCCGACGATGAAATTTATGAGCTTCGTAAAAAGGTCGGAATGGTATTTCAAAACCCTGACAATCAGCTTGTAGCAACGATCGTTGAGGAGGATGTTGCCTTTGGACCTGAAAATTTAGGTCTTCCACGCGAAGAAATTCGCAAACGGGTTGACGACGCTCTTATGACTGTCGGAATGACAGAGTACGCTCATCACGAGCCACACCGATTGTCAGGCGGTCAGAAGCAGAGGATCGCTATTGCGGGAATTATTGCTATGAACCCCGAATGTATGATTTTTGATGAAGCAACCGCTATGCTTGACCCTATGGGAAGAGAAGAGGTTGTAAATACTATTGAGAAGCTTAACCGCGAGGAAGGCAAAACAGTGCTCACTATCACTCATTATATGGATGAGGCAGTAAGAGCCAACAGAGTGATAGTAATTGACGATGGCAGTATCATTCTTGACGGAACGCCGTCAGAAATCTTCTCACAAGCCGAGCTTCTTCGCAAGTCGGGACTTGATATTCCGCTTTGCTCGGATTTGATTTTGCGATTGAGAAACAAGGGAATTTCACTTGACGGTGATATAAACACTCCCGAACAATGCGCCGCCGTTTTAGCAAAAGCACTCGGCGAAAAATAATTTTTTAACTATATTTTGCGTTCATAAGAGCGCATGGAGAGATTCTAATGTCAAAAATTAAAGTTGAAAATGCTTCATATATTTACGGCGGCGGCACACCCTATGAAATAGCCGCGCTACACGATGTAAATATTGAAATTAAAGAAAACTGTATAACAGGAATAATCGGCCATACAGGTTCGGGCAAGTCAACGCTTGTCCAGCTTTTCAACGGTCTTTTGCGCCCGACATCCGGCAGGGTTCTGCTTGACGGAGTTGATATTTGGGAAAACCCAAAGGAAATTTCAAAAGTGCGCTTCCGTGTTGGACTTGTTATGCAATATCCCGAATATCAGCTCTTCGAGGAAACAGTTGCAGACGATATTGCTTTTGGCCCAAAGAATATGGGGCTTTCTCCCGAAGAGGTTGAAAATAGAATTATCGAGGCGGCAAGCTTTGTCGGTCTTGACGAGAGCCTTCTTACAAAATCACCGTTTGATTTATCAGGAGGACAAAAAAGACGCGCGGCGATTGCAGGTGTAATGGCAATGCGCCCCGAGGTGCTTGTTCTTGATGAGCCGTCGGCAGGTCTTGACCCTATGGGTAAAAAATCAATTTTTGAAGGCATACAGAGGTACGCAAAGGCAACGGGCGCATCTGTCGTAATCGTAAGTCACAGCATGGACGATATGGCGAAATACTGTGAAGAAATAATAGTTATGTCGCACTCGAATGTTGTTATGTCAGGAAAACGGCATGAAGTTTTCTCACACGGCGCCGAGCTTGAAAAAATCGGTCTTGGTGTTCCTCAGATCACAAGACTTATGCTGATTCTCGGAAGCTACGGATTTGACTTGCCGAAAAATATTTATACTGTTGATGACGCCGAAGCCGTCTTGTTATCAAGGCTTGGAGGTGCGAGATGAACGGAATAGCATTTGGACAGTTTTACCCGTCAAATTCCTTACTACACAAGCTTGACCCAAGAATGAAAATTGTTTGCGCAATAATCTATATTGTGTTATGCTTTTTGTGTCAGAATGTATTTAGCTTTGTGCTCTTGTTGCTTTCATCACTTTTGCTTGTGATGTTGAGCAAAATACCGCTAAAAATTGTTTTGCGTTCAATCAAAGCGATAATCTTTATTATGATTTTTACCGCAATTATTAATATTTTTATGACTTCGGGGAAGCCCGAGGAGCTTCTGTTCTCTTGGAATTTCATAAAAATATACAAAAGCGGGCTTTATAACGCCGTATTTATCGTTGTAAGAATTGTTTCAATGATTATCGGCACAGGCATACTTTTGACATATACTACAACGCCAATACAGCTTACAGACGGGCTTGAGCAATTGCTCTCGCCTCTGAAGGTGTTCCATATACCTGTTCACGAGTTTGCTATGATGATGACGATTGCTCTTCGATTTATTCCAACTATTATCGAAGAAACACAAAAGATTATGTCTGCGCAAAAGGCGAGAGGCGCCGATTTTACTAACGGCTCAATTTCCAAGCGAGCAAAAGCGCTTATCCCGATTTTAATTCCGCTGTTTATATCGGCATTCCGCCGTGCAGGTGAGCTTGCGACTGCTATGACCTGCCGTTGCTATCGAGGCGGTGAGGGAAGAACAAGAATGACGGTTCTCAAAGTTTCCTACAAGGATATACTGCTGCTTTTGTCAATGCTCTTGCTTTTAACTGCTATTGTCTTGATTAATATTTACGCCATCGGCTATTCAATGTAAAAGGATTGGTTGATTATGAAGCTGTTTATAACACTTTCCTATCTCGGAACTGATTTTTGCGGTTATCAGGCGCAAAAGGATAAGAGAACCGTTCAATCCGAGCTAAACAGGGCTTCCTTTGAGCTTTTTGGCTATGAATGTGACATTACGGGATGTAGCCGAACAGACAGCGGAGTTCATGCAAATATGTTTTGCGCTACAGTTACAAGGAAGGATAGCCAAAGTATATTGACAGAGCTTTCAAGTGACAAAATTCCTATGGCTCTTAATGCTCATTTGCCACCCGATATTTCAGTTTTTGATGCAGAATTCAAAGACGATGATTTTCATCCGAGATATGATGTAAAGTATAAGGAATATATATATCGTATTTATAATTCCCGTTTGCGCTCACCCTTCGAGGAGGGAAGAGCCTGGCAGGTGCCTTATTCCTTTACGGATTTTGACATTGAAAGAATGGACAAGGCGTCAAAGCTTTTTGTAGGCAAGCATAATTTCGAAGCGTTTATGGCGCAAGGCTCAAATGTAGAATCAACTGTGCGAAATATCGTTCACGCCAGCGTAGAGCGACAGGGCGATATAATTACATTCAGAGTGTCAGCAGATGGCTTCTTATATAATATGGTCAGAATTCTGACAGGAACTCTTGTTGATGTCGGCAGAGGTAAAATCTCGCCCGACGAAATTGAGGATATAATTTTATCCTGTGACAGAGCAAGAGCAGGTGCTACCGCACCCGCACACGGTCTATACTTAAATAAAGTCGTTTATTAACTTATAACTATAATTGAAAGGGGGCAATAGCTTGAAAAAAAAGAAAAAGAATAGCGATATTTCTTTACTTGGTCGCGTAATACTTTTCTTTAAATCTGTAAAACAAAAAATATATGAGTCAGAGCTCCCGAATAGATTTATGAACCATCAAAAAAAGCTGGCTCATTGCGACAGTAAGAATTGTACACGAGAGGCAAGACTTTCGCTCGGCTTTAATATAACTAAAATTATTTTTTCCGTACTTCTATGCCTTTTTACCGTATTAACTTTGATTTTCGGCAATAAGATACTGTCCTATGAAAATGTATATTATATGTTCAAGGACATAAACTATATTACCGATTACAACGAGAGCTTACCAAGCACATTGAGCTATTCGGAGCCATTCAACAACCAGAATTTTGCATCCTTTAAAAGCGGACTTGCAGTTGTCAGTGACAGAGAATATAAGTTCTTTACATCAACAGGAAGAACTACATTAACGCTTGGCTCTGACTACACAAATCCCAAGATTTTAACATCAAGCAATACGGCTCTTATATATGACGCGGGGAAAACTCGATATTCAATTTATAACTCATTTATTGAGTTACATTCTGAGGAGCTTGACTATCCTATAAGCATCGCCGATATGGCAGATGACGGTAGTTATGTTTTAGTGACGCTCTCAAAAAACTATGCAACCTCGGCAAGACTTTACAATTCTCAATTTGAGCTTGTCACCGAGTATTCTAAAAATGATTATATAGTGTCGGCGAAAATGACTTCTGACGGTAAATATACTGTTATTATGTCACTTGATTCACTTGACGGTGATGAGAAAACGACAATTTCTGTTCTAAAAAAAGGCGGACGGGAGCTCTATTCTCAATTTGAAGCGATAGGCTCTATGCCCTATAGCTGTGAGATTATCTCTGAAAACCGAATAGTTGTTTTCTATCAAAATAAATTTGTAATTTACACTTTTGACGGAGCTGTTAAGACCGAATACCGCTATCCTGCGGAGCTTACATACATCTCATTTGCAGATGATAGCTTTACTCTTGTATTCAAGGATAATAATGTCAACTCATCACTTCTTATGATGTTTGATAAAAATGGAACTCTCTCCCACTTTGAAAAGCTTGAAAAATCAATTTATTCAATAACAAATGCTGATAAATATGTTTATGTTCTGTGCGAGAAAGAAATATTGCGCATTGATACTATGTGGGGAAGTATAAAAAGTATTCCCTTTGCATCTGAGAACGGCGAGCTTTTAGCTCTGCCAAACGGCGAAATTTTACTTTGTACTCCAATTACCGCATACCGCTTGGATTTTGATTAATAAAAAATAATACGAGGTGAATTTTATGTCTTGGTTAGTTGATATTGTTTTTGTCGGCATTATTGTTTCACTCATTATAAGATACGCCATCAGCGGTTTTACAAAGGCTGTGCTTAATTTTGCTAAATTGATTGCTTCTGCCATTTTAGCGATAATTTTTGGAAAGGCTTTGGCACCTTGGATTTTAGAAACTTTCTTAACAGAAAGGGTTTCAGCGTCTGTTGCCTCTGCGCTCTCAGGCATTATCGCATATGCTTTGGTATATATTGTGGCATTTTTAGTCCTTACATTGATTATTTCTCTTTTGTGCAAGATAAAAATACCGCTGCTCACTACAATCGATAAGTTCTTGGGAGCGATACTTGGGCTTGTTCTGTCAGTTTTAAGTCTTTCAATTGTATCAACGGTTTTGTTCACAAGTCTGCAATTTTTCGCAGAGCTTCGGGGAAATCCCGAAATATTGGATGTGTATAACAATTCCTATGTTTTTAAATTTATTTACGAACTGAGAATTTTTGAATTTATCAGAAATCTTATATAATAGAAGAAAGCGAAGTTTAACTTATGGTTATGTGTTCAAATTGTCACAAAAGGGTGGCAGTAATTTTTGTTACAAAGGTTGAGAACGGTGAAAAATCCTCAAACGGTCTTTGTATCAAATGCGCTAAGGATATGGGGCTTCCCATAGAGAATATGCTTGGCGATGTATATAAAAAAATGGGTATCAGTGCCGAGCAGATGGAGGAGATGGAAAGCGAGTTTGCTGGAATGTTCCCATCTGACGATGAAAACGGCGAGGACGGAGGCGCGCCTGCAATTGACTTGCCAAAGCTATTCAAGGATACAGGTCTTATGGATACCTTAAAGGCAGTTGCCGAAAATTCACCTTCAAATAATGACGAGGGCGGAAATGTAGTCCCCATAAGCCCACAACCGAAGAACAAGGAAAAATCGAGTGGGGCAAACACAAAAAAGCAATATAAGTATTTGTCAACCTACTGCAAAAATCTTACCGAGAGTGCGAGACGCGGCAAGCTTGACAGAATTGTAGGCAGAGATAAGGAAACTGACCGTGTTATTCAGACACTTTGTCGCCGTCAGAAGAATAATCCTTGCCTTATCGGTGAACCCGGTGTAGGAAAAACTGCAATTGCCGAAGGACTTGCAATCAGAATTGCTGACGGAAATGTTCCTTACAAATTAAAGGATAAGGAGCTTTTCCTTGTTGATATGACGGCTCTTGTTGCGGGCACACAGTTCAGAGGTCAGTTCGAGTCGAGAATTTTGGGTCTTCTCGCAGAGGTTCGCGAGCACGGCAGAGCTATACTTGTGATTGACGAGGTTCATAATATTGTCGGAACGGGAGATGCAGAGGGAAGTGTTAACGCGGCAAATATTCTGAAGCCCGCACTCTCACGCGGAGAAATCCGTATTATCGGAGCTACGACTCTGACAGAATATAGAAAATTCATTGAAAAGGACACAGCGCTTGAACGTCGTTTTCAACCTGTTACCGTAAATGAACCCTCTATTGCAGAGGCAGTTGAGATGCTCAGAGGAATTAGTCATTATTATGAAGAATTTCATAAAATCCGTATCCCCGAAGAGATACTCAGCAAAGCGGTAATCCTTTCCGAGCGATATATTACCGACAGATATTTGCCCGACAAGGCAATTGATTTGCTTGACGAGGCGGCTTCCAAGCTCTCACTTTCATCTGTCGAGTTAAATCAATCCTTTGAAATACGCGATAGATTACTCGCATTAAAATCAGACCGAGAAGCTCTTGAAGCGACAATTACATCTGACGATAAGGAAACACAAAAGAAATACGAGGAAATCACTAAAATTCAGTCAGAGGAGATTAGACTTTCAAATAAGCTTGACGAAATTCAGGCAGAGTGCGATAAAGTAGTATTGACAGACGAGCATATCGCTAATGTAATCGAGCTTTGGACAGGCGTGCCCGCAACATCTATTACCGCAAACGAATATGAGAGAATTGACGGGCTTGCACAAAGATTAAAGGAGCGACTTGTCGGACAGGATGTTGCCGTTGATGCAGTTGCCCGTGCAATAAAGAGAAACCGCGCGGGAATTTCTTATAAGAGAAAACCTGTTTCGTTTATTTTCGCAGGACCTACGGGAGTAGGAAAGACCGAGCTTGTTAAAACTCTTGCAGCAGACCTCTTTGACTCTCCGGAAACCTTGATAAGACTTGATATGTCGGAATTTATGGAGAAGCACTCTGTGTCCCGCATTATCGGCTCTCCCCCCGGATATGTCGGTTATGACGATGCAGGTCAGCTTACCGAAAAAATCCGCCGCCGTCCTTACTCGGTAGTTCTCTTCGACGAAATAGAAAAGGCTCACCCCGATGTATTGAACATTCTTCTTCAGATACTTGACGACGGAAGAATTACAGATGCTCACGGAAAAACAGTCAATTTTGAAAACACAGTAATTGTAATGACTACTAATGCAGGCTCCGAAAACAGAAGCGGTATCGTTGGTTTTTCAAGCGATTCTCAAAAGAATGAAAGCGATAGAACAGAGAAGGCGCTGTCCGGCTTCCTTCGTCCCGAATTTATCAACCGCGTTGATGAAATAATAACCTTCCGCAGTCTTGATAAGCGTGATTTTGAAAAGATTGCTGTTATAATGCTTGGTGAGCTTGCAACCGTTCTGAGCGAAAAGGGAATTGGGCTCACTTATTCAGACGAGGCAGTTTCTCTTGTTGCGAGTGAATCCTTCTCTCAGAAATACGGTGCGAGAAATATGCGCAGATATATTCAAAAGAATGTTGAGGATAAACTCGCAGAGATATTGATTGCAGACTATCAAAAGAGCTATACGAAGGCTCATATTTCAGTGAAGAATCAAGAGATTGAAGTAAATTGCTTATAAAATATAAAGGATGAGAGTGACCATATGAATAATAAGTGGCACAGAGAAAATATTAAAACAATCGAAAAATTGTTGAAAACAGACCTTTCAGACGGATTGTCAATCAGCGAGGCACGTTTGCGCCTTGAACGAGAAGCCAAAGCGGACAAGGGGAAGAGAAAATCTCTTTTTGTAAGAGAAAAGAGAAGCTCTCTTCAATGCCTGCTTGTCTATTTCACATCTCCGTCGGTAATTTTGCTTACAGTAATGTCATTACTGACGGCGCTTTTCGGCAGAGTAGAATTGGGCGTATCATTGCTTGTAGCAATTACTTTGGGCGCAATTGTCGGCGGTGCTATAAATTTAAATGCTACCCGAAGAATTGAAGCTATGGGAGAATATTCCTCTCCAATGCTCAAGGTTAAACGAGGCGGACATATCTTCCGCACAGACGGAAGGAATGCAGTTGTCGGTGACATTATCATTCTTGCCGCGGGTGATTTATTGCCTTGTGATGCAAGACTTATATCTTCCGTAGAGCTTGTAGTTGAGGAAATCTATCACAATGGACACGAAATAAGTATAAGGCGCATTGAAAAGCATTGTGATGTCGATTACTCGGATAGCGATATTAACTCGCCTGATGCCGTCAATATGCTATATGCGGGCAGTGTAATTTATTCAGGACAGGCTATTGCAGTTGTCACAAATGTATCGGGAAATGTTTATCTTGCCGATTATCTTACGGCGGGCGCTCTTTCGGGCAAGGAAGCCGAGGCGGAAGGCATAACATACATTAAGCCTACGATTTATAAAGTAACATTTATATCTGTTTCAGCCCTGCTATTACTCTCGCTTTTGGGACTTTTGACACTTCAGGGTGTTGACTTTATTTGTGTTTTTGCGATGCTTTTATCATCAATAGTGCTTATTTCGGCTGACTTGCTGAAAATCGGTTCAAATGAGATTTTATCATCATTTATTAAGAAGATTTCTAACGCTAAATACAAAAACAAAGATTTTTCAGCATCAATCAGGGGTATCAAGACCTTTGATGCCTTAAATTCTGTTACAGACCTTATTTTAGTTGGCAAGGCAGGTCTTACCGACGGCACACAGCATATAGATTCCGCGTACACATTAGCGGGTCAAATAAAAGAGCTTACCCCAGAAACATCACAGGGCAGAAGGCTTTTGTCCTTTATGCATACATATATAAAGGCTTTGCGCGAAAGCGGAACTGAGAATTACTTTACTCAAAACGGATATATCGACTCTCTCGGTGATTTTGTCAAGAATAGCGGGTTTGATATGAGTGGGGCCTCACTTGCTATTAAGTCTTTATATTTCGCAAATGACAGTGAAAATAAACACGGCTTTGCCTGTGCAGAAACAAGCAAGGAAGCCTACAGAACATCACTTTTATTTGACAAACGAATTATTAATAAATGCAATTATGTCTATGACAACAACGAATTACGTCATATTGAAAAGAAAGACATTATTGTGCTTGAGGCAATATCCCGTCAAATTGAAGATAACGGTGGGGAGTGCCTGTATATTATTTCGGGAAATGATGAAATTATCGCTTTTGAAGGTGTTTTGTCGCTGAAGGAAATGGCGCCCGCTAATCTTTCAGATACATTGAATGCACTTTCTTCTATGAATGTTAAGGTGACGGTATTTTTACCCGATGATAGCGATGATACAAAAAAATTTCTTCAAAACAGTCACTATTCTTCTTTGTTTAAGGATAACATAGCCTATGCTAAAGATTTTAAGCGTCAAAACAAGAATGTTATTGACAATATAGGTGCTTACTCAGCTTATGTAGGATTTACAATTGAGGAATATTGCGCAATCATCGCAAAAATGCGAAAAACGAACCACCGTGTAGCAACATACGGAATTAGTAATGATTATAATGAAATCTATGCACGCGCAGACGTATCTGTCAGTGCAGATGTCCTGAAATATTCGAGCGAAAAGTATAAAATTTCTGTTTTTGAAAAATTACCCGCAGAGGGCAGAGATACAAATATCAGATGCTCACAGCAAACAAGACTGTTATCCAAGGTGCTTGTCAAGAGAGATACACTGAACGATTGTGGCTTGTTTTCAATTGCATACGCTATTAAAAAGGCGAGAAGTGCTTATATTTCTGTTTCGCAATCAATGCTTCTGTTCGCGTACTTAATGTGCGCCTTGCTTTCGATTTCCGCCATGTCTGTTGTAACAGGCGTTATGCTTCTTGACTCGCTAAAAGCGCTCGCATTGGCAATCGTCTTTGCCTTTTTATCTATTGTTGCATTTACGAAGGCCGAGCATAAACCTAAATTTTTTACACAGAAATTAGATTATTCAAGATTGCCCGCAATAATTTTTAAGAATAATCTTGAGAAAATTATTGCAAGAGCTTCGCTTGGCGTTATCAGCGCAATTGCAATCAAAGTTTTAGATGCTTGCGGAGTTTTCGGTGCAGACCCCACTTTTACGATGCCCATCTTTATATGCCTTTTGCTGACAATATTCGCAGAGGTGTTCGTAATCAATCATAAATTCACAATAAGAGGTGAGGGAAGGCGCTATTCCTGGCTAAAAGTAATTGTGGCGTATGCAATACTTATGACTGTAGGCGCGCTTTCGACAGTTCAGCCGCTTGTTAATGAATTTTATCCTGACGGCAAAATCGGCAGCCTTGAATTTTTAATAGTACCCGCTTATGCTCTGTTATATATCATTATGCTTTTAACATTATATATCATCGAGCGAACCCGAAAGAAAGCCTGAGTATGTGCATATAATTACTAAAAATACATAATTGGAGGTAATTATATGCGAAAACTTACTACTGCAGATTTACGCGAAATGGAAGTTATTAATCTTTGCGGAGGAGAAAGGCTCGGATACCCATGTGACTTTGAGCTTGACATTGACTGTGCAACGATACTGTCACTAATCGTTCCAAAGCAATCCTCGTTTTCTCTGTTTTCGAAGAAGGAAGAATATATCATTCCTTGGTGCAAAATTGAGTGTATCGGTGAGGACGCGATACTTGTCAAAATACCTCAAAACGAGCTATCTTGCTGTGACGGGGTCGGTAGAAGAAAAAGGTCACATTAACCCTTATAAATGCTATGATTTTGCAATAAATGTAAATTATTTGTAAATAAAGAAAAAAGCTGTTGCAAAGAATATAATATTATGTTATAATCTAAAGGCTGTGCAAAATCACAGTAAAAAAATAATCACACACACAGTCGCATATTGCGGTGTCGGTGTCCTTTTATGCAAAAGGATTGCTCCGCCAAAGCCACTGTGGTGGAAAAAACCGAAGGAGGACATAAAAATGTCTATTATTTCAATTAAGCAATTGCTTGAAGCAGGTGTTCATTTCGGACACCACACAAGAAGATGGAATCCTAAAATGAGCGAGTACATCTTCACAGAGAGAAACGGTATCTACATTATTGACTTGCAGAAGACCGTTAAGAAGTTTGAAGAAGCTTATATGTTTATTCGTGAGCTTGCTGCAAACAACGGTAATGTACTTTTCGTTGGTACAAAGAAGCAGGCAGCAGAGGCTATTAAGGAAGAAGCTATCCGTTGCGGTCAGTACTATGTGAATGTTCGTTGGCCCGGCGGTATGATGACAAACTTCAAAACAATCAAGAGAAGTATCAATCGTCTTAACAGCCTTAACAAGATGGCTGAGGACGGCACATTTGATATGCTTCCCAAGAAGGAAGTTGCTCAGCTTCAGAAGGAAATCTTCGACCTTGAGAAGAACCTCGGCGGTATTAAGACAATGGAACAGCTCCCTGATGCTATTTTCATCGTTGACCCCCGCAAAGAGAGAAATGCAGTTCTCGAAGCAAAGAAGCTTGGTATTCCTGTAGTTGCTATCGTTGACACAAACTGTGACCCCGACGATGCTGACTATGTAATTCCCGGTAACGACGACGCTATCCGCGCTATTAAGCTTATCTCCTCTGTAATTGCAGATGCAATCATTGAAGGCAAGCAGGGCGAGCAGACAGCAGAGGCTGAGGTTGAAAAGACCGAAGCAGAGGCTGCTGAGGATGCAGAAAACGCATAATTTTAACTATTTTTAACTATTCGTTTTAATAATTGAAAGGAAACTTAAAAAATGGCTACAATTTCCGCAAAAGACGTTGCTGCTCTCAGAGCAAAAACAGGTATTGGTATGATGGAGTGCAAGAAGGCACTCGTTGAAGCTGACGGCGATATGGATGCCGCAATCAAGATTCTTCGCGAAAAGGGCGAGCTCAAGGCTGAGTCCAAGATGGCAACAAGAATCGCTGCTGACGGTATCGTTGATATTCTTCAGGATGGCAACAAAACTGCTATTATTGAAGTTAACACAGAAACAGACTTCGTTGCAAAGAATGACACATTCAAGGCATTCGTAAAGAATCTTCTTAAGTGCATAATTGACACTAACCCCGCTGATGTTGAGGCTCTTATGGCTTCTGATTACGAGGGAACAACTGTTGATGCAAAGCTTAAGGAGCTCATTTTCCAGATTGGTGAAAAGATTACAGTTCGCCGTTTCGCAGTAGTTGAAGGAATAACAAGCACATATATTCACGGTTTAGGCTCTATCGGTGTTATCGTTAAGTTTGACACTGATTGCGCTGATAAGGACGGCTTTGCTGAATTCGCAAAGAATATTGCGCTTCAGGTTGGTGCATATCCTACACCTTATCTTGACAGAGATAGCGTTCCCGCTTCTGTAATTGAGAACGAGAAAACAATCATCAAGGCACAGCTCGCAAATGACGAGAAGATGGCTAACAAGCCCGAAAAGGTACTTGACGGTATCGTTCTTGGTAAGATTGGTAAGTTCTATGAGAACAACTGCCTTGTAGATATGGAATACGTTAAGAGCGACGACCATGAGAGCGTTGCAAAGTACGTTGCTAATACAGCAAAGGCACTTGGCGGTTCTATTAAGATTGCTTCCTTTGTTCGCTTTGAAAAGGGCGAGGGTATTGAGAAGAAGCAGGAAGACTTTGCTGCTGAAATCGAAAAGCTCGCTGGCGGCAATAAGTAATATCTATTGATTATTTGAAAAAACTCCCGTTTGGGAGTTTTTTCTGATTATTTGATTTAGGATTTGTAGGTATGGAAAACAAAGATATAACTTATATGAAAGAGGCATACCGCGAGGCGGAGCTCGCCTTTAGCGAGGCAGAAATTCCTGTTGGCGCAATTATTGAATATAACGGCGAAGTGATCTCCCGCGCGCACAATAATCGCGAGCAATCAAAGGATGCAACAGGACATGCAGAAATGTTAGCTATAAGGGCTGCTTGCGAAAAGCTCGGCGGTTGGCATTTAAATAAATGCACATTATATGTAACACTTGAGCCGTGCCCGATGTGTATGGGAGCAATTATCAATTCAAGAGTTGGCAAGGTTGTTTTCGGCGCTAAGGACTACAAGGCGGGTGCTTGCGGAAGCGTTCTGAATTTGTGCTCATATCCGCTAAACCACAAGCCTCAAATTATTGAGGGTGTAATGAAAGAGGAATGTGCAGAAATTCTTACTGAATTTTTTAAAAACAAAAGAAATCTGTAAATTAAAGGTGATAATTATGAATTTCAATGAAGATTTTGAATATACGGTAAAGAAGAAGTCCGAAGGAGCTTATCGAAGAAACAGAATTTTGATGATTCTTTTTTACATAGCATTCGGTTTGATATTCTTTTTTGGATTAGCAGCCGCACACCTCTATCAGCTTATGGCATTTGTCGTTCTTGTTGAGTGGATTGTCATATTCTTTACATGGAGATATGTATCAATTGAATATAAATACTCGATGTCGTCGGGAAAGATTTCTTTTTTCAATATTTACGGTGAAAAAGCTAAGAAAACCATTATTGAAGCAACGATAAAGGATTTTGTTCAAATTGCGCCTGCAAGAGATGAATTTCTGTCAGAATACTTGGGATCAGAGCTTCAAATTTATGATTTTACTCCATATGCTTCCTGTAATGATAAATATTTTGCCGTTCTAAAGGCAGAAGACGAAAAGCTGAATATTATTTATTTCCAAGCAACAGAAAACGCTCTTAAAATATTTAAGTACTACAATTCTAAAACAATAGTTGAAAAAACACAAAAATAATAGCTTTAAAATAATATCTTTAAATATAAAATCCGCCCTATCGGTTAAGAAGGGCGGATAATTTTTATCAAGCTGTAAAATTAAGCCTTAAGTCTTGCTTCAAGAGCTGCAAGCTCGTCGTAAAGAGTTTCGGGAACTCTATCGCCAACCTGAGCGTAGAATTCTTTAATGTTCTCAACATCCTCAAGCCAAGAAGCCTTATCAACAGTAAGAAGCTCGCGGATTGTGTCAAGAGTAACATCCTTAAGACCTTCAATGCAGATGTCCTCTGCTTTTGGAAGATATCCGATAGGTGAAATCTCCGCATCAACCTTACCCTCGCAACGAGCGAGAATCCACATAAGAACTCTCATATTGTCGCCAAAGCCGGGCCAGATGAAGTTACCCTCGTCATCTGTTCTGAACCAGTTAACGTGGAAAATTTTAGGAGCGTGGGGAATCGTTGTGCCCATTTTGAGCCAATGTGCCCAATAGTCACCCATATCATATCCAACAAAGGGACGCATAGCCATAGGGTCACGGCGTACTACACCAACAGCTCCTGAAGCCGCAGCGGTTGTTTCGGAAGCCATAATCGAGCCTATGAAAGCACCGTTCTGCCAAGATGTTGACTGATATACGAGCGGAGCAGTCTTTGCACGGCGGCCGCCGAATACAATTGCAGAAATAGGAACGCCTGCTGGATTTGCAAATTCACTTGAAATGCAAGGACAGTTAATAGCCTTTGCAGTGAAGCGCGAGTTAGGATGAGCACCGCAGGTGGATTTATCCTTCTTATCATATTTTCTGAAGTCCCAAGCATTACCCTTCCAGTCAATAGCCTCTGCAGGAGGATTCTTGTCAAGACCTTCCCACCAAACTGTATTGTCAGCAGTGTTGTGAACAACGTTTGTGAAGATAGTATCCTTCATACAAGTGTAAAGAGCGTTGGGGTTAGAGGACTCATTTGTGCCGGGAGCAACACCGAAGAAGCCGTTCTCGGGGTTAACTGCCCAAAGTCTGCCGTCCTCACCAACACGAAGCCAAGCAATATCATCGCCTACACACCAAACCTTGTAGCCCTGTTTTGAGTAATATTCGGGCGGAATAAGCATTGCAAGGTTTGTTTTACCGCAAGCGGATGGGAAAGCGGCACAAACATACTTTGTTTCGCCGTCAGGATATTCAACGCCGAGAATGAGCATATGCTCAGCCATCCAGCCCTCCTTGCGACCAAGGAAGGAAGCAATACGGAGCGCGAAGCACTTCTTACCAAGAAGAACATTTCCGCCGTAGCCTGAGTTAACAGACCAGATTGTGTTCTCCTCAGGGAAGTGAACAATGTATCTGTTTTCTTCATCAATATCAGCTCTTGCGTGAAGTCCCTTGATATAGTCCGCACTTTCGCCGAGAGCCTCAAGAACATCATTTCCAACGCGTGTCATAATAAGCATATTAAGAACAACGTAGATAGAGTCGGTAAGCTCAATACCGTATTTAGCAAAAGGTGAGCCAACAACACTCATAGAATAGGGAATAACGTACATTGTACGACCCTTCATAGATCCGCGATAAAGCTTTGTAAGCTTCTCCTTACATTCAGCAGGGTCCATCCAGTTGTTGATATTACCTGCATCCTCTTTCTTTGAGGTACAGATAAAGGTTCTGCCTTCAACACGAGCAACGTCGTTTACAGCAGTTCTATGGAGGTAACAGCCGGGAAGCTTTTCCTGATTAAGCTTAATCATCTCGCCCGTTGAGCAAGCTTCAGCGCGAAGTGCCTCTGCTTGTTCCTCGCTACCGTCAATCCAAACGATTTGGTCGGGCTGAGTGAGCTCTGCCATATCGTTGATCCAATCAAGTACAAATTTGTTGTTAGTTGGTGTCATTTTTTTCTCCTTATTATAATTGAATTAATTATTTAAACATAGTTTATTAGCAAAAATAAAACTTTATCCGCCATTATACATTTTACTATATTTTCCCTATGTTTTCAATAGTATTTTTTAAAAGTTTCAAATTGTTAATATTTTTATTTTAAGAGTTATATGACAAATTTCGACAAAAAATAAAAAAGTTCACAAAAAGTTCTTTTTATGCTAATACAATCATACGTACAAATATGTTACAATATAAATAGCAGTACATTTGTGCTAAATGTACAAGTGAATTTTTTATCATTGTTAGGGCAATGTATGGAGGATAATATGGAAAAGCTAAACCGCAAAGAAAAGCTCGTTTACGATTACATAGTAAAGGCAATACGTGATAACGGTTTTCCACCAAGCGTGCGCGACATTTGCCGTGATTTGAACTACAAGAGCACATCTACGGTAAAGATGTATCTTGACAGACTTGAAGCCTTTGGCTATATAAGAAAGGAAGACGGTAAAAGCCGTGCCATATCTATAATCGACGATATGCCTCGAGTTTGCGCTGTGCCGGTGCTTGGTACTGTTACTGCAGGTCAGCCAATTCTTGCTGAAGAAAATTTTGAAGGGTATATCGGCTATGCGGGCAAGGGCTCTCCCGATGAAATGTTTGCCTTGAAGGTAAAGGGCGAAAGTATGATCGAGGCAGGAATTCTTGACGGAGATATGATTATTGCCGAGCGCACCTGTTATGCTGAAAACGGTGAAATCGTTGTTGCGCTTATCGGTGACGAGGCAACAGTTAAAACATTTTACCGCGAAAACGGACATTACAGACTCCAACCTGAAAACAAAACTATGGAGCCTATAATTGTTGAAGAGGTTATCATTCTTGGCAAGGTTCTTGCGATACAGAGAAGCTATATCTGAGGTTTTAAGGTTGTAGAATAATTATGAGTAAATTTAAAATTTCAGGCTTGCAGAAGCTTACCTTATTGGATTTTCCGGGATATGTTGCTTGTACCGTGTTTACAAACGGATGCAATATGCGTTGTCCGTTCTGCCATAATGCTTCCTTGGTTATAAGAGCTGATGAGCAGGAAGAATATAATATGGAAGAACTGTTCAGCTTTCTTAAAAAGAGAACAGGCTTGCTTGAAGGTGTGGCAATAACAGGCGGTGAACCGACCTTGTACAGTGGCCTTGATGACTTTATCAAAAGAGTCAGGGAGCTTGGGTACAAGGTAAAGCTTGACACTAACGGAACTCGCCCAAGCATATTAAAGTCATTGATTGATGATAATTTGCTTGATTATGTCGCTATGGATATAAAAAATTGTCGGGAAAAATATGGCAAGACTATTGGGCTTGGCGACAGCTTTGACCTCTCCCCGATTGAAGAAAGCAAGAATATTCTGATGAGTGGCAAGGTGGATTTTGAGTTCCGCACGACAGTTGCAAACCCACTGCATCAAAAGGACGATTTTTACAAAATAGGCGAGTGGCTTCAGGGAAACGAAAAATATTTTTTGCAACAGTTTAAGGACTCAGGGGACATAATCGGAAATCAGATTTCAGCCTATAGCGAGGCTGAAATGGAAGAATTTATTAACATATTAAAATCATTTGTGCCCAATGCACAAATACGAGGGGTGTAAAATTATACATAGTGACGAAATTTGTCGAAAAACAATATATCTTGTGTTTACCCCTTGACAATTAACACTAAATGTAGTATAATTCTAATACGGCGCGGATACTGTGTCCGCGCCGTAATTTTGTCTTGTGTCTTATTTTTCGCAAGGCAAAAATTATTTTATGTTAGAAAATATTAATCATAAATTTTAAGGAGAGAGAAAAATGTACAGTGTACAAAAAAGAGACGGAAAAATTGTTGATATGAATTTAAGCAAAATTTCCGATGCAATCAAATTGGCATTTGAAGCGCAGGAAAAACAGTTCAACCAGAATATTATAGACTTTTTGGCACTCAAGGTTACTGCTGACTTTGAGCCCAAAATCAAGAACAATGTTATATCAGTTGAAGATATTCAGGACAGCGTAGAGGCTGTTCTTGTTCAGGCGGGTTACGCTGATGTTGCAAAGGCGTACATTCTTTACCGTCGTCAGAGAGAAAAGCTCAGAAACATCAAAGGCACAGCTCTTGATTACAAGGAGGTTGTAAACGGATACCTCAAGGAGCTCGACTGGCGTGTTAAGGAGAACTCGACCGTTACATATTCGGTAGGCGGACTTATTTTGTCTAACTCGGGAGCAATTACTGCAAACTATTGGCTTTCTGAAGTATATGACGATGAAATTGCAAATGCTCACAGAAATGCAGATATTCATATTCACGACCTTTCAATGCTCACAGGCTACTGTGCAGGTTGGTCGCTCAAGCAGCTTATACAGGAAGGTCTTGGCGGTGTAACGGGTAAAATTACATCCTCTCCCGCATCACACCTTTCAACTCTCTGCAACCAGATGGTAAACTTCCTCGGTATTATGCAGAACGAGTGTGCAGGAGCTCAGGCATTCTCCTCATTTGACACATACCTCGCTCCGTTTGTAAAGGTTGACAACCTTTCCTATAAGGAAGTTAAGCAGTGCATCCAATCCTTCATTTACGGTGTAAATACACCTTCCCGTTGGGGTACACAATCTCCATTTACAAATATCACTCTTGACTGGACCGTTCCAAATGACCTCGCCGAGCTCAACTGTATCGTTGGCGGTAAGGAAATGGACTTCAAATACAAGGATTGTAAGGCCGAGATGGATATGGTCAACAAGGCATTCATAGAGATTATGATAGAAGGTGATGCAAATGGACGTGGCTTCCAGTATCCTATTCCTACATATTCTATTACAAGAGATTTTGACTGGTCTGAAACAGAGAACAACACTCTCCTCTTTGAGATGAGCGCTAAATACGGTACTCCTTACTTCTCAAACTACATCAACTCCGATATGGAACCCAGTGATGTTCGTTCAATGTGCTGCCGTCTTCGTCTTGACCTTCGTGAGCTCCGCAAAAAATCGGGTGGCTTCTTTGGCTCAGGTGAATCAACAGGTTCAGTCGGCGTAGTTACCATTAATATGCCAAGAATTGCTTACCTTGCTGAAAATGAAGAAGACTTCTACAAGCGTCTTGACAAGCTTCTTGACATTTCTGCCCGTTCACTCAAGACAAAGAGAACAGTTATTACAAAGCTTCTTGATGAGGGACTTTATCCTTATACGAAGAGATATCTCGGCACATTCAATAACCACTTCTCAACTATTGGTCTTGTTGGTATGAACGAGGTTGGACTTAATGCCAAGTGGCTCAGAGCAGATATGACTCACAAGGAAACTCAGGAATTCTCCAAGCAGGTTCTTAACCATATGAGAGAGCGCCTTTCTGACTATCAGGAAGCATACGGCGACCTTTATAACCTTGAGGCAACGCCCGCAGAGTCAACATCCTACCGTTTTGCTAAGCACGACGTTAAGAGATTCCCCGACATTATCACAGCTTCTGACTCGGGTAAGGTTCCTTACTATACAAACTCATCTCACCTTCCCGTAGGCTTTACAGAGGATATCTTTGCTGCTCTTGATATTCAAGATGAGCTTCAGACACTCTACACCTCAGGAACAGTATTCCACGCCTTCCTCGGTGAAAAATTGCCTACTTGGAAGTCTGCGGCTAATCTTGTTCGCAAGATAGCAGAGAACTATAAGCTTCCTTATTACACAATGTCACCTACATATAGTGTTTGCACAGACCACGGATATATCAACGGCGAGCATTATACCTGCCCCGAATGTGGCAAGACGACCGAGGTTTACAGCCGTATTACGGGCTACTATCGTCCTGTTCAGGCTTGGAATGATGGTAAGAGCCAGGAGTTTAAGGATAGACGTACATACAACATTGACCGTTCCAATGAGCTTCACCCTGAAATTAATGTGGGCAGCGACGGCGTAAGAACAGTCAGCGCTGTTGCAGAGCCTGCCCAGTGTTGCTCTGATACTTGCGAAGAGGGAACAAAGGTTTATCTTTTTGCGACAAAGACCTGTCCTAACTGCAAGATGGCGGCAATTTTCCTTGACAAAGCAGGAATTGCTTATGAAAAGGTTTATGCTGATGAAAATGTTGCACTCGTTGAAAAATACGGTATAAGACAAGCTCCGACAGTTGTTGTTGCAGAAAACGGCAAAGAAGTTGTAAAAGCGGCTAACCTGTCAAATATCAGAAAGTACATTGACTCGGTAGAGGGTAAATAATTACTTTCAAATAACTAAAAAATGGAGCGAGAATTCTCACTCCATTTTTTAATCTGTTAATCAATTGCGGGCAATTTTGAAACATATCTCGTTCCGATATAACAAACCCTTCCATTGTAATTGACCATATAATAATCACCAAAGGTGCCGCCTATAACCTTTATTTCGTCACCGCGCTTATAATAGCCCACAACATTATCTGCATCAAAATCAGGCGTAGAACGAATATTCAAGTAGCTCTCGGCTGTAATAAATGCAACCCACGGCAAATAACCTGCTTCGGGGATTTCTGTCGGTGAAATTTCCTTAACATCGGATACTTCATAATAGTAAACATCATTTAATAGGACGGAGGATATCGCTAATTTGCCCATATCAAATTTAAGTGTTATAACAGCCGATAAATAAGTGCCAATGCCTATTGTTTCAGGACCGTTTTCAACATCAATAGGGAATGCAAGCAGACCAAGCTCGTCAAGTACAATATAATCAGCTTGTGTGTCGTAGTCATAGTAGTAAGTGCCTATTACCTTGATTGGCTTATTATAATAGCTTTTTCGATATGTATTTACAAAATTGAATTGTCTATACAGTAACTCTTGGTTTTGATAATCAAAAGAGTAACTGTCCATACCTTCAAGGGCAAGACCAAGCTCGGATGCAACCTGTGGGTCGGGTTCACTCGATATAAATCCGAATATGTCCTCAAACTCATAAATATCATATTCTTTTGCATTTGCAGGATGTGTTATTATTTCGGGATTATATTCGTAATAAGTAGTATTTTTAGAAACAAAATCACGCATTGTTCCATTGACATCAGCCGACATATCAACATTTGCGCTTATACTTGTATATAGCATATCCTTGCTGATTTCCATAGTAAGCTCAACGGATTTTACATCAAATTCAAGTCCTAAATTCAAATCGTTCAGTACATTTTTGTATAACACTGTGGCATCTTTGAATTTGATTGTAATGCTTCCGTCTTCATTTTGTTTTCCCGAAATCGAATCGAATAAATATTTCAATCCGTAATTTGAAGCAGAGCTGTCCTCAGAAAGTAAATACTCAATTTCTTCATCGGTGACATGCATTCTTATATTATTTTCATCAAAGTATGCTATATTATCACAAATGGTTATATCAACGGATTTTTCTGTTGAGGTGTAGTCGGGAGAATAAAAATAGTTTCCTGAATTACAAATAAACATCTCGGTAGTGTCATTTACAACCTCGTTACCTAAATACACGATTATTCTCTCTCTGCAGGAGTATTTTTCAAGAGTTTGCATATTGCTGTCTGCCATAGCGATAATTGATTCACAATCAGACATATTTAATTCTGTATTATCATATGAGCCTGAATTAGTTTCACTTTCTGATTCTGGTTCAGTGGTTGATTCACTGAATGTCTCAGATTCGGTTTGAGAGTCTGTATCTTGAATATTCTCACTGTCCGATTGAGCTTCTGTCTGAGATTCGGTTGTATTGCTTGCATCGCTGTTATTGTTGTTATTATCAAAACAAGAAGCAAGACAGATGGATACTGTCAAAACTAATAAAAATAAAACAAATAGTTTTTTCATAAATACCTCTTTAAATTAGTTTGTGTGTATATAATAACATATGAAAACTGTAATTACAATAAGTATTTTGTTAATTTTTGGTGAATAGAGATATATTTTACGCTATGTAAAAACAAATTT
>JAZNER010000052.1:0-9640 GCA_045588675.1 Eubacteriales bacterium
GAAGCAATTAAAGACGCTGGCTTTGAACCCGTCGAAATCGCAAGCGCAATAGCAAACTGGGATAAACTTCAGGCAATGCAGATTATGAACGGCTTTGTCATGTCAATCGGAGCTGAAAATATCGAGGCTGTCCTCGCTAATAATGACGAAATGGCTCTCGGCGCAATCGAAGCTCTCAAAAATGCTGATTATAACAAAGGCGATAAAAATGCTTATGTCCCAGTCGTAGGAGTTGACGCGAACGCTTCGGCTCTTGAGGCAATGGACAAAGGCGAAATGCTCGGCACAGTCCTGAACGACGCTGACAATCAGGGAAAAGCAGCCGTCAGACTTGCAGCAGCTCTCGCTTCAGGCAAAGATATCAGCTCAACAGGCTATGAAATATCAGACGGAAAATATATCTGGATTCCCTATCAGAAAGTTATAAGAGGTGAAAATTAAGTGAGTGAATATTTACTCGAAATGAAAAATATCACAAAGACATTCCCCGGCGTAAAAGCTCTCGATAACGTCCAGCTTAACGTCAAAGCCGGAACCGTTCATGCTCTTATGGGCGAAAACGGCGCAGGCAAATCAACCCTCATGAAATGTCTTTTCGGAATATATGAGCCCGACGGCGGAGAAATTTTTCTCGAGGGCAAAAAAGTCGAAATTCATTCAGCCCGTCAGGCTATGGACAACGGCATCGCTATGGTTCATCAGGAACTCCACCCGATAAGATTTCGCTCAGTTATGGAAAATGTCTATTTAGGGAGATTTCCCGGACATATGGGCGTCGTTGACCACAAGGCAATGTACGATAAGACTAAGGCTTTATTTGATGACCTTGAGCTTGACGTTGACCCTCTTGCCCTCGCAGGCGAACAGTCAGCCGCTATCCTTCAGATGATGGAAATAGCCCGCGCTGTCGATATGAAGGCGAAAATAATTATTCTTGATGAGCCTACATCTTCACTCTCAGACAGAGAAGTTGAACATCTTTTTAAGATTATAAACAGGCTCAGAGCCCAGGGCGTAGCTTTTATTTATATTTCGCACAAAATGAAGGAAATTCTGCAGATTTCAGACGAAGTTACGATTATGAGGGACGGTCAGTATGTCGGCACATGGGCTGCTCTCGGTCTTACAACTGAGGAAATCATAAAACAGATGGTCGGTCGCGAAATGACTAATCAGTTCCCAGTCAGAGAAGGCAAGCCCCTCGATGAAATCGTCCTCAAAGTCGAACATTTATGCTCGCCTATTAAGACTTCGTTTCAGGACGTATCATTTGAGCTTCACAAGGGCGAAATCTTAGGAATAGGCGGTCTTGTTGGCGCTCAGAGGACTGAATTTGTTGAGGCTCTTTTTGGTTTAAGGGGAATTGAATCGGGCAATGTCGAAAAAGACAGCAAAGCATATAAAGCACGTTCACCGAGAGACGCAAAATCACACGGTTTCGCTTTATTAACTGAAGAACGCAGAGCGACAGGAATTTTCGGTATTCTTCCAGTCCTTGAAAACACAGTAATAGCAAATCAGAAACATTACGCAACTTTCGGAGTTCTGAACGACGGCAGACGCGCTGTTGACGCTTCAGCCTCCTGCAAAGAATTAAACGTAAAAACACCTTCACTTGAAACTTTAATTCAGAATTTATCCGGCGGAAATCAGCAGAAAGTCTTAATTGCGCGATGGCTTCTCACAAATTCAGATATATTAATTCTCGATGGGCCTACGCGCGGCATAGATGTCGGAGCAAAATATGAAATTTATAACATCATGTTGGGACAGATTAAGCAGGGAAAATCAATAATAATGATTTCGTCCGAAATGCCTGAGCTTATGGGAATGTCCGACAGAATCATGGTGATGTGCGAGGGGCGCGTAACAGGTTTCCTCAATAAAGGCGAGTACAGTCAGGAAGAAATTATGCGGCTTGCAACGATGTTCGCAGGGCATAAAAAAACTGCTGCTTAAATTTTAAATTTTAAATTTTAAAAAGGAGAAAAAATTTTTATCATGGCTGAAAACAACGTATCACGTTCAAAACGTTTATACACGATTGCAGGGCTTGTAATGCTTGCGCTTGGAATTGTGCTTTATTTTGCGAAGGCTCCGCTTGGTCTCAACAGAAAGATTTATGACCTTCCGATTTTCCTGATTATAATCGGGTTATGTTCAGCTTTAAAGGGCTTTATGTCAAAGAACAAGCCTGCAGATGAACTTTCGCGCACGACATTCACAGAATTTCTCACGAACAACGCAATTTTGCTTGCAATGTTGGTTTTAGTGATTGTAATCTGTATTCTGCAGCCGAGATTTATGCAGATAAGGGTTGCACTTGACATTCTCACCCAGTCATCAACAAAATTAATAATGGCTTTAGGAATTTGCTTCACGCTTTTAATAGCAGGAACGGACCTTTCAGCCGGACGCATGGTAGGGCTTGCGGCAGTAATTTCGGCTTCAATGATGCAGACGGCGACGTATGCAAATAGATTTTTCCCTGATTTACCGCAGGTTCAGATATGGCTGCCGATTATAATTGCGATTGCGGCATGTATGATTTTCGGAGCATTGAACGGATTTTTAGTTGCAAAATACGACATGCACCCGTTCATAGCGACGCTGGCTGTGCAAGTAATTATTTACGGTGCATGTTCGCTTTATTTCGATATGCCTCCCAACAATTCGCAGCCCATCGGCGGAATCAGACCTGATTTTGCTCAGCTTGGACAGTTGAAACTGTTTGCAGGGGCAGGGGCAGGAAAAGGTTTTCCGGGGATTTCGATTTTAATTCCCATAGCAGTAGTAATCTGTGTAATAATCTGGTTTATCCTGAATAAAACAGTTTTCGGCAAGAACGTTTATGCAATCGGCGGCAACAGGGAAGCGGCGGTTGTTGCAGGTATAAATGTTTTCAGGAACATAATGGGAATTTTCATTCTTGCGTCGTGTTTATACGGCATAGCAGGAGTTCTTGAGGCTGCGAGGACTGCGGGCGCGACGAACAACTACGGCAACGGTTACGAACTTGACGCAATTGCGGCGTGTGTTGTGGGAGGAGTTTCATTGAACGGAGGAATAGGCAAGGTCGGCGGAATAATCATGGGAGTTTTGATTTTCACGATTATTCAGTATGGCTTACAGTTTGTAAACGTTTCGCCGATGTGGCAGCAGGTCATCAAAGGCGTAATAATTGCAGTCGCCGTCGCAATAGACCTCACAAAATACCGCAAAAAATAGCAGCAGCAGCCTGCTTTTTTTAGATTAGAAAAGACCCTCTGTTGCGCAGGGGGTTTTTTTTATGTCTGAAAAAATAAATCAGTGAAAGTGTCAATATTGGTCAATACTGGTTTTTACGCATTGCATTTCGTTGTAAGTTGAAATAAAATTTGGAAAACGAGATGAAAGGAGCAAAATCCATGTATTCAAGACAGCGCAAATTGTTGTTAAAGATAATCGACGAACTTGAGATGAAAGTTATCGATTTTAAGAATGTGCCTACGCATGAAGCAAGCAAGCTGAGAAACATTGTAAACAGACTTGATGTTTGCCAGCACCTTTTAGCAAGCCTTGACATCTTGCACCGCGAGAGCGAGGACTTCTACGTATGAACGGAATTAAAAACGAAATCTATGGGCGCATTTGGAACGACCTTGAAGCGCTTATGGAAGAACATATGTGCCATAATTGCGATTTTCAGGGTGATTTATGTCTTAGCAGTGGCGATTATTTTTCGCCGTATTGCGACCGTTATCAAATGGTTGAAAATCTCTGTCAGGAGACTGACAAATTCATTGATTTTTTATCGAAAGGATTGACGTTTTGATGACTGCAACAACAGTAAAGGGTTTTTGTAAACGGCTTGAAACAAGCCTTCCGCGCTTCTGCGAGAAGCATTTGAAAATCATCACAATGGAGGACTTTTTCACGATGTCAATATTCATCAATGATATTGAGAGAATTGACAACATCTTGTCTAAGTACGTTGATGAAAAGGAAGTCGAAAATGACAGAGTTTGACCTCTCAAACCTCCCGACAAAGTCAGAGATGATGACAAAGGCTGAGATTTCAGCCTTTTTTCGTCCATTTAATGAAAAAGTTTTGCCAACCGAGTTCGTTGGAGGGCTGTTTCCGCGTCGACATGTAAGCATTATAGCATCAAAGGCTGGAGCGGGAAAAACATGGTATTTGCTTAAACTTTTCAGCGATTTATCGAACGGTGGAACGATAGTTATGCAGCAGGCATATTACGAACCGCCGCGAAGGTGTTTACTTTTTTGCGGTGAAACTGGCATCGAGCTTATTTCTGAAAGAGTGTCGCAAATGCATGATAAACCCTGCTTTGAAAATGTCAGCATGGTAAGCGCGCTTGATGTCGCAAAAACTGGTATGCGCTTGTTCCTTGATACGCTTGACGGAGGTAACTTGATATCACGGTTAATCAGCGAATTTAAGCCGGACATTGTTGCATTTGATACTTTGATGTCTTTCAGAGGTGATGACGAAAACACGGCGCAGAACACCATTGACATGATGAGCCGGTGCAAAGTGATAGCTGAAAAGCACAACTGTGCAATAATCTGCACTCACCACTTGCGTAAAAGCGCAGGAAATAAAGCGTATTCGCAAAAAGCGGACGAGGAGCAGGACGAAATAATCGGAAGCTCTGCGCTTGTCAGAAACGCTGCAACAGCTTTCATTTTGTCGCGCAACTTTTCGGCGACTAAGTTAAAATGCGTTAAAAGCTGGTGGAAAATGCCTGAGCCTTTTTACTTTAAAATTGTTGAAAGCATGGGTGAAATTCATTTCAGCATTGATGACCCCTACAATGACATAGCCGCCGCAAGAATGCGAGCGCAGAAATACATTAACGAGGCTGACCATGACACTTTTACAACTGAAGAGATTATGCGCGTCTGTCAGGTTAGCAGGCAGACAGCCTTAGACGCATTGAAGAATACATGCGATAGAACGAGCGAAATTAACCGTGTTGTTTATTATATGCGTAAAAAAGCGGAGAGGGGTACACCCGAAAACTTAGATTTGACTACATAATATTACTTAATATATATTACTTAATCAAATCTAAAATCATGGGGGTGGGGTAGTCCGCCAAAATACTTAAGCCCCTTAGGGGCTACGGGGGAAGCCACCTTCAAAATAGAAATCATAAATGCTTGACTGAAAGTGCAAATATGATATAATTCTTTTTACAAAGTTTCTTACTAAATTCTTTCTATAAAGAAAAAGGAAAACTGCCCCCCACAACATGAAGTCGGGGGCTTTTCATATTTGACAAAAAACTCAAACATGATAAAATATCCGCATTAAGGGATTTTTAATGAGTGTAAATTTCTTATTATAACACACGTTGAGAGGGTGTCTAAAACATCTCCGCGTAATGATGTCTCCAAACCATCATAAAAGTAGAGCTCCTTTCATATTTATATTTTGTGGTCTCGTTTCTTTCAAATTTGTTTAAACTGCCTGCCATAAAGTTTGAAAAGTTCTTCCCCCCTCCCTCATGAGGGAGGGCTTTCTTAATCCCATTTTTCGGTCTTATAAATAATCTGAATAAATCTGTCGCTCGCGGAAATTTTTCTGCCCGGAAATCTGCGCGAGGCTTCGGGGTTGTAGGTCAAAGTTATCGTCGCGTATCTGTCCGGTGTCCAAATATTTCTGAGCATAATTTTTCCTGATTTTCGCGTGTTTGCAACGGGCGTTTCGCGTCCTGAACCATACGAAGCGTTATAGGCACGCTGCAGAGCTTCATAAAAACTCCTGTCCGCTTCCGCGTTGCCCATGCTCTGAAGATAAACTGACTTGTTCTTCAGAACTTTATTTTTATAAAATCCAAATATAAACGTCGCAGGATAGCCTTCAAACATTCCTTCCATTGTTAAAGTCTCCTTGCGCGGAGTCAGAACTCTTGCGCCGCTGTTTTCCATTCGTTTCTGAGTCCTCGCGTAGGTATGCCCGAACGGCAGCGACATAAATGCATCCGCACTGTTCGATACCGCTTCAGCTCGGCTCGAAAATGCAATCATCATAAATAATATACTCAATAAAATTTTCTTTTTCATTTATAAAAAACTCCTTTTTTGAGCGGATTTTTAATTTAAATTTTCAAGTCTGAGATTAAATTCTTCCCATTCAGAATAAAGACTTTCGAGCTTTTTTTCAAGAGTATTGCGCTCTATCATTAATTTCTGAATTTTATCGGAATCAGAAAGCGTTTCGCTTCTGCATAATTCGGAATCAATCCCGCCGATTCGAGCCTCAGTTTCTGAAATAATTTTTTCGGTTTGTGAGATTGATTTTTTAATTTCTCTTTTTTCGTGAAGATTTTCGTTTTTATTTTTGATTGAGGGCTTTGATTTTATGTTTTCTTCGGATTGAAGGGCATGAAGAGCTTGAAGAGCCTCCTCGCGCTTCTCCAGAAACCATGAATAATTCCCCGGATAATCATATAATTTCCCCTCTCTTATCTCCAAAACTCTCTCCGCAAGAACATCAAGAAAATGCCTGTCGTGTGAGACAATCAAAAGCGTCCCCTGATATTTCAGCAAGGCACGTTCAATTATTTCGCGCGTAGTTGGGTCTAAATGGTTCGTAGGTTCGTCAAGAATTAAAAAATTCGTCTCCTCAAGCATTAATTTATAAAGCGCAAGCCTTGCCTTTTCGCCGCCAGACAGAACAGAAGCTGATTTATATATATCATCGCCCGAAAATAAAAACGCACCTAAAAGATTTCGTCTTTCAACGTCGTTTAATTTTGACGAAACTGAGCGAGCCTCTTCCCATACTGTACGTGAATAATTAATATTCATCGCGCTTTCCTGCGAATAATAGGCGAATTTAACGTTATGACCGAGCTTTAAATTTCCTGATGAGGGCGGTTCGTTCATGCTTAAAATTCTGAGCAGAGTTGATTTTCCTGCGCCGTTCACGCCCACTAACGAGACTCTTTCGCCGCGGTTGATTATAAAATTCACGCCCTCAAAAACTTTTAAATCACCATAAATTTTTGATAAATTATTAACCTTCAGAACTTCCCAGCCGCTTGGAGGTGCTTCAGGAATTTTAATTTTAACGGTTTTGTCGTTTGAACCAAGTTCTATTCTCTCGATTTTTTCGAGCTGTTTCAGCCTGCTCTGAACCTGAGCCGCTTTTGTAGCTTTATATCTGAAGCGCGTTACGAATGATTCTATTTTTTTGATTTTGCTCTGCTGCTGAATATAAGCCTTCTCAAGAAGCTCTTTGTTCTGAGCTTTTATTTCAAGATATTCGTCATAACTGTATGGATAAAGAGTTATATTTCCGTGTTCGAGGTCAGCGATATTTTCAGCTGTGTTTTCGAGAAATCTCTGGTCATGCGAGACTGCAACAATCGCGCCTTTATGAGTTCTCAGCCAGCCCTCGAGCCATTCCATGCTCTCAGTGTCGAGATGATTTGTAGGCTCATCAAGCAGAAGCACATCAGGAGCTGATAATAAAAGAGCCGCCATTGCAATGCGCATTTTCCAGCCGCCTGAAAAATCGCGGCAGTTTTTGTTTTCATCGCCCCTGACAAAGCCTAAACCGTGCAGAACTTTCATAGCCATTGCCTCAAAAGCGAAGCCGCCGGAATTTTCAAAACGCCGTTCGAGCCTTGAATGTTCGTTGAGTAATTCCTCATGATTTTCGGGAGAATGAGATAATTTTTCTTCGACATTGCGTAATTTAGCTTCAATCTGGGCAATGCCGGCTCTGTTTTTGAGATATGAAATCAAAGGGAGCGCTTCGAGTTCGATTAAGTCCTGAGGGAGATATCCAACTGTTAAATTTTTCGAGCGCTCGATATTGCCGTCATCGGGTTCAATTTCGCCGACGAGGACGCGCAACAGAGTAGTTTTTCCAGAGCCGTTGGTACCAACTATCCCGATTTTGGAATTGTCGGAAATCTGCAGGTTTAAATTTCTGAAAATGACTTTTTCTCCAAATGATAATTTCAAATTTTTTATGTCAATCATAATATTGATATCTTATCATTTTTCGCAGAAAAACTTTAATTTTTTCTCTTTATTTTTATGATATACTTGCCGATAGCTGCGTGGGCAGACGTTGAAATCAACGAGACGAATTTTCCAGATGAAAATTTCCGTTCATTTATCAGCTCTGATATTGATACTGACGGCGATGGGATTTTAAGTACAGCTGAAATTAACGTTATTACGAGGATAAATGTATTAAATTCTTTTATTTGTTTTATACTAATGTATATGATAATATAACAATAATTCGAGAGAATAAGACATCGATACGGGAAAATCACAAAAGTTTTCGATGAGTCAATTTGGGGGGAGCACTTTCCTCTGCTCGCAGCGTAGCATTTAGAGACTGGGATGGTCTCTGGACTAGATGAACTATGACGGACCAACAGAAAAGGTGCAGATGTAAAAAGTAGTCAGGAATGCAAGAAATTGCGGACTTGATATAGGTGTGTAGTACGCCAGCAGTTTATACTGTAAAATTCGGAGCATAATAAATATCTTATATATTTTTATATGTTTTGAGTAACTATCAGCATGGCTCAATAAAGGCATAATTTATTCGCCAGTGATAGCTGTAAAAAAGCATTAGCAGCTTCAAAAAAATTAACCCCTCACTGACGAGGGGTTTTATTTTATGAATTTGAATTATTGTTGTTGGAGTAGCCGTTGAGCTGATTTAAAATCGAAGCTATTGCGCCAGCCTGCTGAGATAATTTTGAGAACTGTGTTTCAGCGCTTGCATATCTTGAGCGCAGACTTTCCTCCATGCGGTCGAGCCTGTCCTGATAATCTTCAAGATAGTCATTGATATCATCAATCTGGCTCTGTAAATTTTCAATTTCGCGCGTCAGTGTTCCTGATGTCTGTCCTGTGGCTGAACTCATAAGCATTGATTTCATCCATGTGTCCATTTCAGATGTAAATTTGAGCATCAAAGCCTGAGTTTCGTCCGGATTATCCTCAAGTGCCGCCATGAATTTTTCAGTATCAAATTCGAGTTCGCCGCTCTTGCCGTAATCATTTGAAGTCGTAGCAATGCCAAGCTGATAAATGCCCTTATAAGTGTAATTCATTTTCAGAGCGTTCATTGCCGCCGAGCCTGACATGGTGATTTCGTTATCTGAAGTTGACGAGATGATTAATTTATCCTCGCTGACTGATGCCTTTAATAACGGCTGTTCGAGCAATTTTCCGTCATCATCGTAATACATGCTGCGCATATAAAGATTTGAGCTGTCGTTTATCTTGTCCGCGATATCCTGAATAGTATCAGTTGTTAAAATGGGTACATCGACATATTTTGAACCGATACGAAGCCTTAACGTTGAATCTGCTTTAAGTCCGTTGTAGGACATTGCGCCGTAGATTTCTTCGGAGCTTGTTCTCTGAGTGAAGGAGAAAGTAAAATTCTGCGCAACTATATTTCTCATCTGGCTTTTAGTGTTGCGAAGCAGCGAGTTTCCGTGAAGAAGTCCCCATCTCATTCTGAAATCATCAGAATCAATCGTAGCGGCTGTATCCTCATCGACCTGACTTTCGGTCATTCTCGTATTAATCCATGACATCAGGCTGTTGTAATTCTCAACAAAAGTCTGAATTGATTCAACGGCTTTTTCAG
>JAZNER010000053.1:0-25577 GCA_045588675.1 Eubacteriales bacterium
AGGTGTTCGTACGCCTATGCCCATCGAGGAAATGGCAAACAAGTTCCCCGCAGCATTCGAGCAGTTCAAGAAGGTTTGCGAGATCCTTGAGAACCACTACCACGATATGCAGGATATGGAATTTACAATTGAAAACGAAAAGCTTTATATGCTCCAGACAAGAAACGGTAAGAGAACTGCTCAGGCTGCTCTCCAGATCGCCGTTGACCTCGTTGCTGAAGGTCACAAGACAGAGCAGGAAGCTGTTCTTATGATCGACCCCCGTAACCTTGACACACTTCTTCACCCTCAGTTCGATGCTAAGGCAATTAAGGCTGCAAAGCCCCTCGGTCGCGGTCTTGGTGCATCTCCCGGTGCTGCTTGCGGTCAGGTAGTATTCTCTGCTGAGGATGCTGAGGCTTGGAAGAACGCCGGCAAGAAGGTAGTTCTTGTAAGACTTGAAACATCTCCTGAGGACATCACAGGTATGAAGGCTGCTCAGGGTATCCTTACAGTTCGTGGCGGTATGACATCTCATGCAGCAGTTGTTGCTCGTGGTATGGGTAAGTGCTGCGTTTCAGGTTGCGGTGATATCAATATGGACGAGGAGAACAAGAAGTTCACTCTCGCAGGTAAGACATTCAATGAAGGTGACTACATCTCCATCGACGGTTCTACAGGTGCAATTTACGACGGCATCATTCCTACTGTTGACGCTGAAATTTCCGGCAACTTCGGCACAATCATGGGTTGGGCTGATAAGTATAGAACTCTTAAGGTGAGAACAAACGCGGACACTCCCACAGATGCACGCAAGGCTCGTGAGCTCGGTGCTGAGGGTATCGGTCTTTGCCGTACAGAGCACATGTTCTTCGAGGCAGACAGAATTGCTGCTTTCCGTGAAATGATCTGCTCTAACACAGCTGAAGAGAGAGAAGTTGCTCTTGCAAAGATTCTTCCCTATCAGCAGGCTGACTTCGAGGCTCTTTATGAGGCTCTTGAAGGTACACCCGTTTGTATCAGATTCCTTGATCCCCCGCTTCACGAGTTCGTTCCTACAACTGAAGAGGACATTGCTACTCTTGCAAAGGCACAGAACAAGAGCGTAGAGGACATTAAGGCTATTATCACATCTCTCCACGAGTTCAACCCCATGATGGGTCACCGTGGCTGCCGTCTTGCAGTAACATATCCTGAAATTGCAAAGATGCAGACAGCTGCAGTTATCCGCGCTGCTATCAACGTTCAAAAGAAACACGCTGACTGGAAGGTTGTTCCTGAAATTATGATTCCTCTCGTTGGTGATGTTAAGGAGCTTAAGTATGTTAAGTCCGTAGTAGTTGCAACTGCTGACGCTGAAATTGCAGCAGCAGGCGCATCTCTCCACTACGAAGTAGGTACAATGATCGAGATTCCTCGTGCTTGTCTTACAGCTGATGAGATCGCACAGAACGCAGACTTCTTCTGCTTCGGTACAAACGACCTTACACAGATGACATACGGTTTCTCTCGTGATGACGCCGGCAAGTTCCTCGGTGCTTACTATGATGCAAAGATTTTCGAGAACGACCCATTTGCAAAGCTTGACACAACAGGTGTTGGTAAGCTTATGAATATGGCAGTTACACTCGGCCGTCCCGCAAACAAGAACCTCCATGTAGGTATCTGCGGCGAGCACGGTGGCGATCCCACATCTGTTGAGTTCTGTCACCAGATCGGTCTTGACTATGTATCCTGCTCACCCTTCCGTGTTCCGATTGCTCGTCTTGCAGCAGCTCAGGCAGCATTGAAGAAATAATTGATATTTCAACAGAAAATTCAATAAAAATTGGGAGAACTCTTAGCGAGTTCTCCCTTTTTTGTGCTCATTTCGCCTAACCTTTATATAACAAAAAGGTGAGATATTGCTCTCACCTTTTTATATCAGCTCCGCCTGTAAGCCGGGTTCTGTCGTGAACGGTCATCAATCTTTGCCTTATGTCGCCACAAGGCTCTATCGGTTTTCCGATATGCCACCCCAAAATATCTCTTGCGAGAGCTCAGGCATTGTTCTCTCAGGGTGTTGCTTCAAGCAGGGTTTACAGCAAACCTATGTTACCATAGGAGTGGGTGAGCTCTTACCTCGCCTTTCCATCCTTACCCATACGGGCGGTTTATTTCTGTTGCACTTTCCCGACGGTTACCCGTGGCTGACGTTATCAGTTGCCTTTGCCTGTGAAGCCCGGACTTTCCTCACGCGGAGACCTTTCGGCATGACCGCGCGCGACCGTTTAGCAGAGCTGTCCTATTATTATAGCACTAAATGCCGATTTTGTCAACTCCAAATGACTGAAAGATTGTGAGATGCTATTGACTTTTGTCGCTTTTTGTGTTAATATAAAGAGTGGATAAATTTAAGCAGAGATATTTAATATGCTCTGACTGAAAGGATTATTTTACTTAATGAAAATTGGATTTGTTTCACTCGGCTGTCCTAAAAATCAACTTGATACCGAGGTTATGTTGCACGAGATTGCTTCTGCGGGATACGAAATTACTCCTGAAGAAACCGATGCTGATATTGTTATAATCAACACCTGCGCTTTTATTGAGGCGGCAAAGAAGGAGTCGATTGACAACATTCTTGATATAGCTTGGCTCAAGCAAAATCATACGCTCAAGGGTCTTATCGTGACAGGCTGTATGGCAGAAAGATATGGTCGCGAAATTCTTGACGAGTTCCCCGAGGTTGATGCGGTGCTCGGCGTAGGCAGTATTCACAATATTGTCGAAGCCGTAAAAAGCATTGAGAAAAATTTGGGCAAAAAGAAGAAAAGCGGCGAAGATTGCCGCTACTATTCACACGAGGACAAAGAAACCGTACGCCTTGGCGGAGATAGGATTTTAACTACTCCCGAGTATGCGGCTTACCTCAAAATAAGCGAAGGCTGTGACAACCGTTGCACTTATTGCGCTATTCCCGATATACGCGGTCACTTCCGCAGTCGTCCTATGGAAGAGCTTATTGAAGAAGCGCGCGAGCTTGACGCGCTTGGCGTAAAGGAGCTTACAATTATTGCACAGGACACAACAAGATACGGAATTGACCTTTACGGCAAGTACTGTCTTGACACTCTTTTGCATAGAATTACAGAGGAAACACAAATTCCTTGGATAAGGGTTCTCTACTGCTATCCCGACAAGATTACAGACGGTCTTATTGAGGAAATGAAGAATAACCCAAGAATTCTCAACTATATTGACCTTCCCCTGCAGCACATCAGCGACACGGTTTTGCGCAGAATGAACCGACATGGAAAGAGCGAAATGATACGCGAGGTGCTTGCGAAGATCAAAAAGGAGATCCCCGATATTGTAATTCGTACGACCTTTATCGTGGGCTTCCCCGGAGAAACACAAGAGGATTTTGAGTGTCTTGCACAGTTTATCAAATCAGAGAGATTTGACCGCGCGGGTGTATTTACGTATTCACGAGAGGAAGGCACTCCCGCATATGATTTCCCCGACCAGATCGATGAGCAGATAAAGCAAGACAGAATGGATATTCTTATGCGCAGTCAGCTTGCAATTACCGAGGAGATCAACAACGAGAAGATAGGCAAAACCTTGCGCGTGCTTTGCGAGGATTATGATGTTGTAAGCGAGCTCTATTACGGAAGAAGCGTTGCAGATGCTCCCGAAATTGATGCTAAGGTTTTCTTCAAATCCGAAAAGAAAATTGAGGTGGGTAGCTTTGTTGACGTCAAGATCCGCCGTGTTGACGATTATGATCTGTTTGGATTTGCAATTCAAGCAGACTAACTTTGAAAGGGTTTAAATTATGAAGATGAATTTACCAAACAAATTGACTGTTTTGCGACTTATATTAGTTCCGATTTTTATGGCGGTAATGCTTATTCCCGCTTTTGTCGAAATGTCGCCAATAACCGATACGATTTTTGCCATAGTTAGCCTGCTTCTCTTTATTGGAGCATCGCTTACAGATATGCTTGACGGTAAGATTGCCAGAAAAAACAATCTTGTAACCGATTTCGGCAAGTTTCTCGACCCGTTGGCTGACAAGTTTATGGTAATCGGTGCTATGCTTTGCATCTTCTACTCAAATGCTGTCGATGGGAATTCAAAGCTTGCCACACTTTACATTTTTGCGCTTATAGTTGTTATCTTCCGTGAGCTTGCAGTTACTTCAATAAGACTTGTTGCCTCAACCTCCGGCGGAGTAGTAATTGCGGCAAATATGCTTGGAAAGCTAAAAACCGTTACTCAAATCGTTGCTGTTTGCTCAGCTATAATTGAGCCTTATCTCTGGGGCTGGCTATCCTGGACTCTCGGCGAGGGTGCGCTCCCTATGTGGTTGGCAAGCTATCCGCCAATCACCTTCGTGACGACAATCGCTATGATCTATCTCACAATTCATTCGGGAATTAACTACATTGCGGGTGCTTGGAAGTACCTTGACCCCGAAAAATAATATCAATACATAAAATATAAAACGGTAAGTGCTGAAATAAGCCTTACCGTTTTTTGTTATTTCAATAATATTGGTGTTGCGGCGTTGTCGCGGTACAAATATTATTATATTTTGAAGCTTTTCACAAACAAAGACATTTTTTCAAAATCCATAGCATTTTTATAAATGTCTTCAAGCAAAAAATGATAAATTTTGACCTCTCCAAGTGCCAAAAGCGCACCGTCAAGCGAGCCGTCATAGAGCTTTTTTGCATATCTTATTTCACTTCTCACTGTTCGCAATGTGTCCTGATTGACAAAACGCTTTGAATTTATATACTTTTCGCTGTTGTCAGGCTCGCCGCCATCATTATGCAATAAGAAAGCAATATTTAACTCGTCAATAAAAATCCCGTCAATAAGCCAAGTGCAAGCCGCATCATAGGAAACTCGCATCTTTATTGATTTGCCCGACAAAATTTCAAATAAGCAATTAAGAAAATGCTTGCCTACGCCGTAAAAATCTCCAACACAGTATAGCCTTGTGGCGTTTTTATCGAAGCTGTCAAGACGGGTGATGCCTGTCATACCGATTGCCGAAAGCGACATCGGGATAATATCGGCTGTTCCGCTCTTTAATCCCAGAGAAGCCACAAGCCGCTCGGCGGCAGATGTCATCTTCTGATAATCTATCGCGGTTTTTAGCAAAGCATCAATTACCGCCTGCAAATTGCCGCAGGAGCGCAAATAGTCATACGCACGCCTATATGATGCACTCTTTTTTCGCGACAAAGAGATGATCTCATTTTTTTGAGTTAGCAAAAGCTCTCTGTCCCAAAATGTTGCAAGATTAATGATTTCGTCACAAACCCCTGCCATTTCAGGCTCTCTTGTGTGGGGAGAGGTGCCGTCAATTATACCAACAGCTCTATCTGCACTGAATATCAGCACGCCGTCAAGTGAATCGGGGTCAGACGAGCAATAATAATATTCTACTACATCGCCTCGTCTTTCGGCTTGGTGTGCAATTTTGCGCATAAGACTGCTCTTGCCTGTTCCGGGTCCACCCTTGATTATGTAAATAAAATCTGCCCGTTTAAAAATTTCTCCAAAATAGCTGACAAATCCGTGTGCTGAATTTGACGCGGCAAAATATTTGTGTTGCATATATTAGTCCCCTTTTTAGCTTTTCAATACATTATATGCAATTTTTATGTTTTTGGCACAGAATTTCTCCTAAAATCCCTTTATTAAAAGCAACATAAATCTCCCGCCAATTTTTAATTGGCGGGAGATTTGACTATTCAATGAAATTTTTATTTTCTGCCAACAATGGTAATGTTTACAGGCTCAATTTTTGTACACTCATAAACTACCGCATTGATTTGAGATAACTGTGTGGGAGTAAGCTCTGCACTGCACTTAACAACAATGCTTGCGCTATCGCCGTTAATTACGGCAACACACTTTTCAAAGCCCTTTGAAACCAACATAGATTCAATGTCAGATTCATATTGCATTTCAAGTGAGATCTGCTTGATCTCTGCCACTGCCTCTGCCTTTACCGCGTCTGCCGCATTTTCGTTGTCAACTACTGCATTGAGAACCTCAAGAGCCTCATCTCTCGCGCGCTGACGGCTAACCTGCACGGTTGAAAAATAGCTATCGCTATTTGTGCTTTGCTCGTCGCCTGATGTGGGATTTTTGGAGTTGTCAAGCTCGCCCGTCATACCTGTGCCGCCGCTATATGTATAACCATCTCCATCACCCTCTGAGAAAAATAACCAATTGAGCCAAACAGCCGCGCCTATAAGCACAACCGCACACACAATAATAAGGTTTCTTTTTCCAGCCTTTGTAAAGAATTCCTTTACAGAATTTAATTTTTGTCCAACTGCCATCTTTCTTTCCTCCAAGATATTGTTTTGGGTTACGATACATTATATTTGCTCCCGCCCGCTATTATTCCTAAATTTAATTATTTTTTCATTGTTACTTATTTGCCACGACATAAACTCTTGTAAGCGGTAAGCCGTAGGTCTTTGAGAGAAGGGCGCAAAGCTCATTTGCACGGTTATCGTTATCTCCCACCGAGCAAACGATTCCGATACCCGAAAGATTTGGCAGGCTCTCACCGATATAAAGCGCGTGAGCCGAGCTTCCGCTGCCGATTATTACATATTCATTTCGGTCGCTCACGCCCCCGCTTTGAGTGTTTTGAGCATATATGCTCCCTCCCGTGCTATCAAAATATACCACGACTTCAACATTTGAAATTCCGTCAACCGAGCGACAGATTGCTAAAATTTCCTCTTCAAGCGCCGATTTGTACTCAAAATAATCCTCGATTTCGCTCTTTTCATCTGTAATTTTCTCCTCTTGCTTACCAAAAATCCCTGTGCTGCCTATTATCAATAGCAAAACTCCCAAAAGCAAGCCTATTAGTATGATCTTGCCCTTGCCCTGCTTTTTCAGATGTCCTATTGAGCCTAAAATCTCACTTTTTGTGTTTTGTGTCATAAAATCCCCCAGAATTCAACCTATTGCCACAATTATCTCGCAGGCAAAGACCGCCCCTAAATAATCTTCTATTTTATTAGTATCACTCCAGACAGCCGCGCCGATAAGCCTTATAAAAATCAATTCAAGCTTATCTCCGTCAGCCGAAACTCTTATTGATATTGAGCAGTCCTCTTCTTTAATTCCAAACTCTCTGTTTAGCCTCTCTTCAATGTTTTCCTTGACATATTCTATTTCAGATAGAGAAAACTGCTCGTGGAAAATACTCTCAAGCTCCTCACGCTCGCCCTCTGATATTTCAAACCTCTCGGATATATTCAGCTCTCGCAACCCGTCAATCAGCGAGGTAAGCGGCGACAAGCACGCCAAGATAAGTAAAAAAGCTGATATTAGCTTTATATGGCGCAAAATTCCGCCACCCTCCCCCTTCGGCGAGATAACCTCAACGATCACACCTATTATACTGATTGCTATTATTGATAATATGTATTCATTCATAGCTTTCACCCAAATGGCGTGGCAGTCTTTGCAAATATTGCAAGTGCAATCACAAAAACCGCCGCTGAAAGTGCGGAAATTCCAATAAGATAGCCATACAGATTATTAAGCTCAGAAAATAGCTTCTGCTCGCCTGTACACGAGAGGAGTCCGCAAAGCGTTGAGCAAAATGAAAAGCAAAGCCTTAAAAGCGACAAATATATTATTGTCGGCAGAAGCATAAGAATAATAACCGCGATGCCGATAATGCCAACCGAGCCTCGCAACAATCCTACACCCGACGATAGCGTTCCGAGTGTGCTTGAAAGCGTACCGCCCGACAGCGGAACAAAGCTTGACACCGCAAGCTTAGCTCCACGCATAGCAACTCCGTCGGCACGCGCCGCCAAGATGTTTTGTGATGCGAGTGAGGTGGTGAGTACAAGCATCACAAAAGAAATCGAGGTCAAATACCACTTTTTTATATCGTTTGACAGCGACGCTCCAACACCGCCCCCGCCCTCAAGCATTGAAAGCAGTGAAAGAGAAAGGCAAAGACAAAATAGCGGAATAGTCGTTTTTGTGCAAATAAACTCGCATATAGCAAGCGTTATACTGATACCCGACGATTCGCTCACCGCGCTCGTGAGATTTCCCCCCATAGCATACAGCACCGCCGACAATGGAACAAACGAGCCCACCGCTGAAAACAGAGAATTAAAATACTCCTGCAAATCGCCGAGCGTGCTAAATGTAACCGAGCAAACAGACACATAGCAGGCAAGGCGTGTTACAATTGTAACAGACCTGCCAATTCCCTCTCCTAAGCTTGATGAAAGCGAATATGCAAGAGATGAAATAATGATTATACCCAAAAGCTTTGCAAGCGTGGGTATGACATTTGATATTTGCGAACCAAAGCCGCGAAGTATGGCTGACAACACAGATGTTGGGCGACTCAACTCCTCAGCCGCTTCATAAAGTGAGCTTTTATTGTCATCAAGAGCCGTATCGGGTAAGGCCTCTATTACATAATCGGGCAAACTTGATATAAAATCCCCATATTCGCTTGGCACTCTATCCTCTTCATATTCAGATGCACGAGATGGGGTTGTCCCGATAAATATCAAAAAAAATATAAAAGCCGAAGCTAAAATAATTCTTTTAGTTTTCATTTTTCATCTTACATCCTTTACAATTCAAGCATTTTTTTAACAAGCTCCAAGGCCTCTTTAAAAAGCGGAATTGAGATAATCAAAATTTCAATTTTACCTCCAAGCTCAACACAAGATGCAATCGTTGCCTCGCCGCAATCACGACATAGTGCTGAGCAAATATGTGTCAGATACCCAATTGCCAAGGCGCGCAAAAGCAAGCTGAAATGCTCCTCAACTCCATCAGGCAGATATGCTCCCGATAACTCGACGATAAAGCTTATTATAGGGGTCAGCATTACTATACAAGCTCCGAGCACAAGAACACCCGAGCTTGATTTTAATAGCAACGAAAAATCAGAGCTGTAGCGCTTTACTATAAGAATAAAGCACAAGGCAAGCAAAGCTATGCCAAAAAGCTTGAACAATCCCTCGCTCATTTAAAAGCCAAAGACCGAGCAGACCAGCATAAAAAGCTTCTCTATCTCGCCAACAAGCATTATAAGCACCACAATTATGCCTGCAATAGTTACCAGCATTGATTGCTCATCTCTTCCCGATTTTGAAAGTATTTGCGCCGCCGCCGAAACAAGTATCCCAACCCCCGCAACCTTTAATATAAGACCGATATCCAACTTTATTTTCTCCTTTACCAAAACAATATCAAAAGTCCGAGCGAGCAACAAATATATAGCGCGCTCCAGACCCGTCTTCCCTTTTCAACCTCACATTCAACAAGCTTTCTCTGCTCGGAAAGTGCCGCAATATAGTGTGCCGTCCTTGATATTTGCTCAGTGCGGAATACCGAGCCAAACTCGGCGCAAAAGCTGTCAAGCAACCGCTCACTTTCTTCATTCAGATAAATTCTGCTGTTCTCCACAAGCTCGTCAAGTGAAAAAACGCCGTCCTCGCTATTGCAATCTGCAAGTATTTTTGGGGAGAGCGTCATCAAAATATCACTGATCGGCAAGGAATAGCAATCAATTTGTCCCTTTATGTAAAAAAGCAAGGAAATAAATCCGTCTATTGTTCGCAACCGCCTATCCTCATATTTTATATGAGAAATCGAAAGACTGATTGCCACACCTAATATAATCGCGCCACCGATCAGCTTAATCAGCATTTCACCGCCTCGCCTTCAAAATAAATTATCACAGTCCTTACGCAAGGTAATATCATACTCAAAAGCGTTGTTCGCTCCCCTCTTAATTCCAACATAAGCGCCGAAAATTGACGCCTCGTGCAAAAGTCTTATTCCGCTTCGCGACAAAAGCTGATTTATACTTGATGCATGTGCGCTTGCAATCAGCGGAACTCCGCAGTTGTGTGACGCTACGAGCGCCATAGCCTCCTCATAGTCACCTATCTCATCACAGATAATAAGCTCTGCATTCAGGCTTCGGGTAGCGATTTCAATGCCCTCCCGCCTTGGATATCCCGAAAGGACATCTATGCACAAATCCTTTCCGTCAAGAGCAAAGGAAAGCTCTCCTCTCGTATCAATAATCGCAGTTCGGCGTGGACGGTTGCCGGACGCAAGCTGAGATGCGAGCGAGCGTAAGAGCGTTGTTTTTCCTACTCCGGGCGGCGAATAAATTAAAATACCACCGCCGCCCTTAAGAGTTGATAAAAGCCTGCAAATTTCATCTCCGAATATTCTCACCCTATGCGGAATTCTTACCGATAATGAAGTAACCTCGTGAACGCCTATAATTCTGTTACCCTCGCAGGCGGCGTGACCACAAACACCTACACGCACACCGTCGGGAAGCGAAATATAGCCTTTATTAATAGTTTCGCTGAACGCGTAAAGCGAGCCCTTGCAGATACCGCTCAGAATACCGACCATCTCACTCTTGTCAAGAATTGTATCAAGCATTATGTTTTTACCAAATGCAACGAGAGATGCACGCCTGCAGAGCCGAAGCCTTATTTCCTCAATGCTGTCCTTAATGTTCAGCGAATTTATCTCACGGCAAAGGCGAAGAGGCAGAGCGTTGAACACTCCGTCAATTACAGGCTCCCGTGCATCCTTTTGACTGACATTCTTAATTTCAAGCATCTGACCACCGCCTTTCAAATTAATTATATTTGCGTACAAGCCAAAATAGAAGTCGCTTTGAAATTTGTTTTCATTTATGCAAAAAAGCACTTATGACGATTGTCATAAGTGCTTTCATCTTAATTTTAAAAATCACTCGTAAATAGGCTCGAAGTCTTCGGCAGGATGCTTGCAAAGAGGACAGATGTAATCACCTGGAAGCTCTGCCTCACGGTATTCAAAATTACAAATTTTACATCTCCAGCCAACAATTTTTTTGTTCTCTCCACCACCGCTTGCTTCAGGCTTCGGCTTTACATTTGCAAAATAATAAGCATATGTCATTGACGGCTCGCTTGATATTGCTTTTGCTTCAATAACCTCAGCGATAAAAATAGTATGACTGCCCTGCTCAACCGTTTGAATGACCCTTCCGCAGATATATGCGTTTGAATAAACGCTCAAGGCTTTCAGTCCACATTCGGTCGTTGTGATTTTATCAAAGCCCTGTAATTTGTCGCCGTCACGGCCGCTTGAAAAGCCAAAACGGGTAAATATGTCAAACGGAGCACTCTCGGAAAGTACCGACAGACAGAATTCGCCCGTGCTCTTGATTATTTCGTTTGTATAGTTTGCCTTATTTACACAAATACTGATTGTTTTAGGCTTATCGGTAACTTGAATTGCCGTGTTTATTATACAAGCATTATCGCGCTTGCCGTCATTGGTAAACAGGGCAAATAAACCGTAAGAAAGCTTATGAAATGCTCCGCCGTCAATTTCAAAGATTTTGTCTGACATATTAATTCTCCTTTTTTGTTACAGTATAGTTCAGTTTCCATCTATGTTATTACTCAAAACAGCAAAATTGGCTTATTTAAGGCAACTCTATATTATAAAGGTCTTTTTCAGGGAGCTTTTTATCTGTTTCATCAACCAGCTTTTTAACAGACAAAGCCGCTTTATCAACAGGCAGACAAGTACCTGCTCCCGCAACACAACCGCCGGGACAGCCCATTCCCTCAATAAGACAGCCGCTCTTTTTTCCTGCCTTCGCAAGAGTTAACATCTTTTTGCATTCGGCAAGGCCGTCAGCGTGCTCAATTTTGACCTCAACTCCGGGATAATACTCCTTTATGCAATTTGCAATTGCCGCAGAAACGCCTCCCGCATTCGCGTAGTTTCTTCCTGCCGCAGTTGCCTCTGCCTCGAAAATCTCTCCGCTATAATCCTCAAAATTTATATTCTTTGCGGAGAACATAGCCCAAAGCTCCTCAAAGGTGATTACAAAATCGACATCACTCCTTACGCTCTTTCTTGTTGCCTCCTTCTTTTTAGCGGCGCACGGACCAATAAATACAACCCTCGCATCAGGCTCCTTTTGCTTAATACTACGAGCCGTTGCAACCATAGGTGTGAGCGCGTTTGAAATTTCGTCAATCATTGTCGGAAACTGCTTTCTTGCAAGCATCGACCACGACGGACAGCAGGATGTAAGCATAAACGGCAATTCACCGTTTGCAACACTGTGAACATAGTGAGCAGCCTCGGTTGCCGCTCCTACGTCAGCGCCTATAGCAACCTCGTGCATATCATAAAAGCCAATCGCTTTAAGCGCACCCTTTATTTGCCCGAGCGTCACATCATCACCGAATTGACCGACAATAGCAGGTGCTACCGCCGCAATAACCTTATCCCCGTGCCTGATTGACTGAATTAGCTGGAAAATCTGTGATTTATCTGCAATCGCGCCAAACGGACAGCTAACCATACATTGACCGCATTCAACACAAATATCATTGTCAATTCTGGCCCTTCCCTGCGCGTCCGATTTAATTGCTTTAACACCGCAAGCTGATGCGCAAGGACGAACCTGATGCGCTATGGCATTGTACGGACACACCGACTTACATTTACCGCACTTTATACATTTTGACTTATCAATCACACTTTTGCCGTCAACGATTGAAACAGCTCCCTTTGGACAAACCGTTACACAGGGGTGAGCAACACAACCGCGACATTGGTCTGTAACTACATAGGAGTTTTCTTCGCACCCCTCGCAAGCAGACGGAATAACCTGCATAAGCGGTGCCTCGTAGTATCTGTCATTAATATTGGCATTATCAAATCCGCTTGTAACATACACAGGCTTATCTTCAGGGCGAAGAGAAAGTCCGACCGCCAAGCGAACTCGCTCCGAGGCGATCGCTCTTTCGCGGTAAATGCTCTCTCTGTATCTCGGCTTTTCGTCGGGTGTTATTTTATATGGTATTGCTTCAAGGTCGCCCTTGAAGTTATTTTCATCTGAGTTATATGCAACCTTAGCAACCTCTTTGAAAACCTCGTGCCTCAGTTGTCGTAATGCTGTTTGTAATCCTCTCATTTATACCTCCGGGAATAAGAATATACGCTATTTTTCAAAACTGAATTTTGGGAGCTTCATAAACTGATAAATCATATAAATTGCAACCGCAAGTGCAACAATTGCAGTTAAAACGACAGTGGGAGTGTCCCAAATTACTCCTCTTCCGCAATACTCAACTAACTGTCCGCAAAAATCATAAATCGCGTGAAGCGCAACACAAAGCCAAATGTTTTTAGTCTTTAACAATACCACAGAGCACATAGCTCCGATCAGTGCCGAATAGCCTATTTGCATTAAAACCGCTATAGGAGAGCTTGTGAACATATTCAGTAAATGTACCGCCCCGAAAATCAGCGAGGACACAACAATTGACCAGAACAAGCCCCTTTTCGTATCTCCCTTTTTCTCAACTATGCTAAGGAAAACCACACCGCGAAATGCCATTTCCTCAAAAAAACCGATTGCTAAGCACTCAAAAGCAAGCAGAACAAATCTCCAAATCGGCGCGTCAAGAATTGCCTTGCCCGACAAAAGCGGGATAATCGGCATATTGTTGATACAAAGCGCAAGAGGCGGAAGGCAAAACAGCACTGAGCTCCAAAACGGCTTTCTTATTGGATTTAACACCTTAAAGCCAAGCTCTGTAAGCATTGCAAAAAAAGCAATTCCTGCCAATGCTCTCGTTATCGTCATATCTACAAGATATCCGACTGTATATGAGGCATCAATGCCCAGATAGGTCTTGATATTAAAAATCTCATAAACGCAAAGCAGTGCTGCACATAAAAATGTTATAACAATACAAATTTGTCTTTTAGTAGCCTTTTTCATTTTTACAACTCACCGCTCCTTGCTTTGAAATTTGACCTTGTAAAAATATTTTTCAATCGCAATCACGGCAAATCCCACAGAAATGAGCAATAGAGCCGTTAATTGCGAGGGGGTAAAAAAGCTGATAAAAGTATCGCCTCTGAAATCGCCTCTTATATATTCGAGGAAAAATCTCCAAACGCCGTAAATAATCAAATAAAGTGACAAGCCGTACTGACCACCCTTATATGCGCGGATAAACAAAAATGCAAACAGAATAAGTAAGAAAACCGCCTCAAAGAGCTGAACGGGCACATATTTAGCATACCCCTCGCTCCCCCACATCATAATACCGTACCAGGCATCAGTCAGCCTTCCGTGACAGCACCCTGCCGTAAGACAGCCAATACGCCCAAGACAATGCGCGATTGCAATCCCGGGAACAGCCGAGCTTGCGATTGAAAAGAAGCTTTTACCGTGTATGCTTTCCTTGAAAATAAAATGTCCAATTCCAAAATATATCAGCAAGAAAAACAAAACTCCGCCAATAAGACCACCGTAAAAGGTGGCGCCCGTGCTCAAATTGAGCTCAAACCTGCCAAGCGATTTTATATTATAAAGTGCCTGTACAAGCACCGCCGAGGCATAGCCTACTATAATTGCAAGCATACCCGCAAATATAGCAAGCTTCTGCACTCTGACAGGAATTTTTCTTTTATCGACAAGAATACTGAAAGCACCAAAGCAAAGTATAATTCCTATGCAAATCGCTATTGAATATAAATCAAGTCCCAAAATTTTGAATGACGGACACATAAACAATCTTTCCCTCTTTAACTTATCGGTTCATCATTTTTTCGGAAAATTCTTCTCTTGTAATAAGAATTTTTCTTGGCTTGTTGCCGTCAGCAGGTCCGACATAGCCGAGCTCTTCCATTCGGTCAATAATTTTTGCCGCTCTGCCGTATCCTACCTCAAGTCTGCGTTGGAGCAAGGATGTTGAGATCTTACCCGCATCAATCGCCAGATCAACTGCGTCATAAAGCTTTGCATCCTCGTCGCCCGAGCCGCCGCTGAAATTGCTCTCGCTGGCCGCACTCTTGCCGTTGCTTCCGCATTTAGCCGCCTCAACATCGATCGACATTTCAAACTCGCTGTCGTAAACAACAGGCGCATTGTTTTCACGAACATATTCAACAACTCTCTCAACCTCTTCGTCGCTGACAAATGCTCCCTGAACACGCAAGGGCTTGGTCATACCAACAGGAGAGAACAGCATATCTCCGCGTCCGCAAAGCTTTTCCGCACCCGGCATATCAATAATCGTTCTGGAGTCAACCTGTGACATTACAGTAAAGGCAATTCTTGACGGAATATTTGCTTTAATCAAGCCTGTGATTACATCAACCGACGGGCGCTGTGTGCCAATAATCAGGTGAATACCTGCCGCTCTCGCCTTTTGAGCAATACGGCAAACTGCGGTTTCAACCTCGTCCTTGGCTGTCATCATAAGGTCGGCAAACTCGTCAATGATAATAACAAGTCGCGGCATATACGGCTTATCGGGGTCATTCTTTGTAATTTCATTGTATCCGGTAATGTTACGAACTCCAACCTCTTCAATAAGCTCAAAGCGCTTTTCCATCTCGTTTACAGCCGAGTTGAGCGCACCTGCCGCCTTCTTCGGATTGCTTACAATGCGGCAGCAAAGGTGTGGAATATCCTTATAAACCTTAAATTCAACTTTTTTGGGATCAATAAGCAGGAGCTTTACCTCACTTGGCTTTGCGCGGTAAAGAATACTCATAATAATTGAGTTTATACAAACCGATTTACCCGATCCCGTTGTACCTGCAACAAGCAGGTGAGGCATTTTTTCAATATCAAATACAACAGGGTGACCTGCAACATCCGCACCAAGACAGGAAGCAATCTTGCTCTTGTTTTCTGTAAATTCGGGATTTTCAATGATTGTGCGGAGATTGACCGCAAACTTCTGCTCATTCGGAACCTCAATACCAACCGCAGTTTTACCTGGAATTGGTGCTTCAATTCTTACGCCGAATTTTGATGCGAGCGCATACGAAATGTCGTCAACAAGATTTACGATCTTCTTCACACGGATGCCCGCTTCAAGCTTAACCTCGTAGCGAGTAATCGTAGGACCGCACGAGCAGTTGATTTCCTTAACCTCAATTCCGAACTCCTGCAAAACATTGCGAAGCTTTTGAGCATTCGCCTCTATTTCCACAGGGTCAGAGGCGTACTTTCCGCTTCCCTTTTCAAGAAGCTCCACAGGGGGATATCTGTATTCGGGAACTTGAACAGGAGCAGGTCTGCTTTCCTCAAAGACAAGCACATCATCCTCCTCGTCATCCTCATCTTCAAGCTCAATGTCAAGGTCATCTCCCGCTTCCTCTTCAATAGCGGTTTCTTCGTCGTCATCAAAGAGGTCATTAAGCATATCGTCAACGGTATTGGTATTTTTCTTTTTAGTGCCGTCCTTAACAAAAACAACCGTCTTTTCGCTCTCACTCATAACCGAAGTGTCAAGCTCATCTTCCTCGTCTTTATTCTCGGAATCATCTACGCCGTTTTCAGTTTTGAGCTCATCATCGCGCGATACCTGATCATCAGAAAACGCGTTAAGCTTGATTTCTTCCTCGTCCACATCTTCTTCCGAAGCAAATGTAGGTATGTTGATTATACAAGTATCTTCTTTAGCATTCAAAGCCTTTTGCTCTTCTTCTTTCAGCTTAGCCTCTTCAAGCTTAGCTTGCTCTAAAGCAAGCCTTTTTTGCTCCTTTTCTTCGGCATCTGCAATTCTTTTAGCTTCTTTGGCTTCAAGGAGCTCAAGGCGCTTTTTCTCCTCTGCCGCTTTCTTGTCCTCAGCCTTATGTGCCTTTCTGAGTTTTGCGCGCTCACAAGCCGCCTTATAAGATTTCTTAATTCTCTTTCCAATAAACACAGCCGCTTCAACGGGGGTCGTTCCAAACAAGAATAAAAGCAGGGGAATAAGAATAGCAACAAGCACAAAAATCGTGCCGACAATACTTAAAATATAAACCAAACCAAAGCTCAACAGTCCGCCGACAACACCGCCGCCGCCATAAGCCGCGCCGTCTAAAAAGAGCTGTGAAATATCACTTGAAAAGCCCTCTCGTCCGCCCGACATATACATAAATGTGTGACAGAGCGCAGAAATAGCAGAAACAGAAACAAAACCTACAAGCATATTAGTTGCCACGAAGGAGCGACGGTCGTACTTCTTCCAAAAAACAACAAATAAAATCAAAATGACAGGCATAAAATAAGCCGCATAGCCAAAGGTGCCGAGCAAACCGTAGCAAAAATAGAAGCCGACAAGACCTAAGGTATGCTCGCTCTCTCTGCCGCCAAGAAGCATATTTTCAGGATTGCAAAAAGCATTTGCAACAAAGCATAATATACACCAAATTGCCAACACTGCAAAAACATAAGGTATCAAATGATATGCAAAGGGCTTTTTGGTTTTCGTAGCGGCATTGGGGTTTTCCTTACCGTTATCCTTATTATTGCTTTGTTTTTGGTTTTTGGCTTTTTCTTTTGAGTACTCTGATTTTGCGTATTCCTTTTTATTCTTTATATCTGCCATTTGTTTGTCCTTCCTATGTATGGTCCGCGCAAGAAAATGTGCTTATAGGGGGTTGAAATCACGCGAAAACCTTAAATTTGAATAAATATATTATATTCTTTATTATTATAACATACTTTTAGTAAATTGTAAAGTCTGTAAAAGGCGTTTTTTTGTAAAAAATAAAAGCAATTTTAACATTATTTTCCGCATTTTCGGAAAAATCTGCGGCTCATCAACAAAGCAAATATCTACAGTTTTCCTGCGACAGCATATAACGGCTCGTTTTTGTAACAAAAAATTTACAAATAATTTATTTTATGTCTTTACAAATTGAAAAATATATGTTATAATAACCCTTAGCATAACGACAGCACGGCTTTACGGAAACATTTTGTTGCGCAAGGCGCAAAATTCACCCCTCCGATTGCGGTGCAGCTCGTATTTGCAAAAATATTTTATTTTCGAAAGGTGAATACGAAAATGACAGCACAAGAAAAGCAGGCAATTATCGAAAAGTATGCAACTCACGAGGGCGACACAGGTTCTCCCGAGGTACAGATTGCTATTCTCACACACAGAATTTCCAATCTTACAGAGCACCTCAAGGGCAACCACAAGGACAACCACAGCCGTCGCGGTCTTTTCAAGATGGTTGGTCACAGAAGAAATCTTCTCAACTATCTCCAGAAGGTTGACATCGAAAGATACAGAGCTATCGTTGAAAAGCTCGGTCTTAGAAAGTAATAATTGTATAGGAAACGGAGTGGCGAGCTTTTTTGTCACTCCGCTTCTTCCTGTCTGCGCTATTATTAAAAGTGCAAAAAGTGGGGATTTGAAAGTAAAATGAGCCTTGAAAATTGCCGTTTAAAGCTGTAAAATCCCACGAAAATCAAAACCGACCAAATGCACACGAGGGCTTTTAGTGCTTAGATATTTACCTAAATTTTAATGCTTTTGGGTAAATATTTAAGGGCTAAAACTCCGTGTGTTTGGAATATAAAAATTTAATGGAGGATTAAAAATGTCCACAGAAATTATCAGCTCCAAAATGGAGTTCAAAAATTTCAAAAGCTTCAAGTACACACTTGCAGGCAGACCGCTCGTAATTGAAAACGGTAAAATGGCAGGTCTTGCAAACGGCTCTGTTCTTATTCGCTACGGTGAAACAGCAGTTCTCTGTTGCGCGACTGCTTCGGAAAAGCCCCGTGACGGTATCGACTTCCTTCCCCTCTCTGTTGACTTTGACGAGAGAATGTACGCCGCAGGTAAAATCCCCGGCGGTTACTTAAAGCGTGAAGGCAAGCCCAGTGAAAAGGCTGTTCTTACCAGCCGTGTTATTGACCGTCCTATCCGTCCTCTCTTCCCCAAGGATTTGAGAAATGACGTAGCACTCACACTCACAGTTATGTCTGTTGACCCTGACTGTGCTCCTGAGGTTGCCGCTATGATAGGCGCTTCAACCGCTCTTGCAATCTCTGACATTCCGTGGAACGGCCCTATCGGCGGCGTTCACGTAGGTCTTATTGACGGCAAGTTTATCATCAACCCCACAACAGAAGAGCAGAAGGTTTCAGACCTCCAGCTCACAGTTGCAGCTTCTCGCGAAAAGGTCGTTATGATCGAGGCGGGCGCAAACGAGGTTGACGATAAGGTTATGTACGACGCTATTATGCTCGCTCATAAGGAAATCAAGGATTTGCTTGAATTTATCAACGCTATAGTTGATGAAATAGGCAAGCCTAAATTTGAGTACCCCTCTTGCGAGCTTGACCACGACATGTTTGACAAGATCTTCGCATTCTGCGAAAAGGACCTTATGTATGCTCTTGATACAGACGACAAGACTGTTCGTGATGCAAGAGTATTCCCTATCAAAGAAGCAATTCTTGAAAAGTTCACAGAGGAATATCCCGACCTTCCTACACAAATGGAAGAGCTTGTTTATAAGATGCAGAAGAAGATAGTTCGCCGTTGGTTGCTCAACGACAAGAAGCGTGTTGACGGAAGAGCTATGAACCAAATTCGCGGACTTGCTGCTGAGGTTGATATTCTTCCCCGCGCACACGGCTCGGGTCTTTTCACAAGAGGTCAGACACAGGTTCTCACAGTTGCTACTCTCGGTACACTTTCTGAAGCTCAGATGCTTGACGGAATTGATGCCGACACAAGCAAGAGATATATGCACCACTACAATATGCCCGGCTTCTCAACAGGTGAAGCCAAGGCAGTTCGTTCTCCCGGACGCCGCGAAATCGGTCACGGCGCGCTCGCTGAGCGTTCACTTGTTCCCGTTCTTCCCTCAGAAGAGGAATTCCCCTACGCAATCAGACTTGTTTCCGATGTAGTTTCATCTAACGGCTCTACATCTCAAGGCTCTGTTTGCGGCTCTACACTTGCTCTTATGGCAGCAGGTGTTCCGATCAAGGCTCCCGTTGCAGGTATTTCCTGCGGTTTGATCACTGCAGAAGACGGAAGCTGGGATACAATGATCGATATTCAGGGACTTGAAGACTTCTATGGCGATATGGACTTTAAGGTTGCAGGTACAAAGAAGGGTATCACATCTATTCAGATGGACTTGAAGGTTGACGGTCTTACACCCGAAATTATCGCTCGCGCGTTTGAGCAGACAAAAGCAGGACGCGAATATATCATTGATGAAGTAATCTTGAAGGCTATTGATGCTCCTCGTGCTGAGGTTTCAAAATACGCTCCCAAGATGACCTCATTCAAGATCGACCCCGACAAGATCAGAGAAGTAATCGGTAAGGGCGGCTCTGTAATTCAGAAGATTTGCGCAGATAGCGGCGCTAAGGTTGACATTAACGACGAGGGCGTAATCTGCATCGCGGCTATCAATGCTGAAAGCGCAGCAATCGCAAAGTCTATGATTGATGCAATCGTGTTTGAACCTGAGGTTGGCTGCACATACAACGGAACAGTTGTTAAAATTCTTGCAAGCAAGGACAAGCCCAACGAAGATATTGGATGCTTTGTTGAGTATGCTCCCGGCAAGGAAGGAATGGTTCACATTTCCAAGATTTGTGACAAGAGAATTAACAAGGTTACTGACGCGGGCATTGACGTTGGTTCTTCGGTTAAGGTGAAGTTCATGGGACTTGATAAGAAGGGCAGAATGGACTTCTCTATCAGAGATGCCGAATAATTAATTTACAAAAATTTGTTTCATTCTCAGAGTGTGGGGATCAAAAAATCCCCCGCTCTCAAATAATAAAAAATACGAAAGGAGCTTTCTTCAATGGATTTTTTCGGAATTGACAGAAAACAATTGCAAAAAATTACACTAACTATAATTGCCTCTCTGACCTTAATTTCCTTGGTGCTTCTTCTCATTATAATAATCGGCAGCGTGGAAGGCAGAAATCCCAATAAGATTGACCACCACATTTACAATGTCGATGAAATAGAATTTACCGACACGAGCGTTACATCCGATATGCTTACACACGGCACGCTTTTACTTGTAAACAGCGGCCACAAATATGATATTCCTTCTAATTTAAAGCTTGTTAATATAGCCGAATATAGAAATCAGCACAAGGAAGGCGAAGGCAATCCCTACGGCACTTCCGATATGACTAATATGAAGCTTGAAGCAAACGCTATGGCACAGGCTCACAAAATGCTTGTGGCTATGGAAGGCGCTACAGGTGAGTTTGTTTATATTACATCAGGCTTTCGTTCTCTTGAAGAACAATCAAAGTCTGCAATTGAGCCCGGATACAGTGAGCACCACACAGGTCTGCTTATGTCCTTAAAAAATGAAAACTTCGGAGAGCTTTCGGCAGATTGTGCAGCTTGGCTCAACGGAAATTGTTCAAAATACGGATTTGTTCAGCGCTACCCCGCAGACAAATCAGAGCAGACAGGCATTGAGGAATATACAAACGCATACCGTTATGTTGGTCTTCCCCACTCAAGCTATATGACAGCAAATAATATTTGTTTGGAAGAATACATAGCTTATTTAAAAAGCAGTACAAGCTACAAGGAGCCTTTGTCAATAAACGGCTCTGACGGCTCGACATATTTGGTTTACTATACCGAAGCAAATGAGGGTGACAATGTAAAGCTCCCCGTTCAGACAGCTAATCCCGATGGAAGTACAAATTTCCCCTATGAAATTTCGGGCTCAAACGACGGCGGAGTTATTGTTACAATAAAGGCAAATTAAAATTGAGCTAAAAACGGGCGGCCTATTAGGTCGCCCATTTTGCAAAATAAACTCTATACAGAGGTACAAGGTATGAAATTTTTTACAAAGGAATGGTATCTTAATTTAGTTTCTTCGCTTGTTTGCTTTGATTTAAAGAAGAGCGAAAGGGCATCAAGAGCTGACACGAAATATTACAATTCCCTTTACACGTCACAAGAAAAATGGTATTTAAGGCATAAAAAATCAGCTGCAAGGCACGAGAATATAAAATTTGACATAGAGCAAGCAAAGCTGGAATTTGCAAAGCAAATTGAAGAAAATCTTGATTTTTTAAAAGCAAACCTTCCGTCAAGCTTATGGGAAAGTATGCCCGACGAGCGCTTTTTGGCACTGGGTGTTGCCAACTACACAACAGTTGATGCTATCACACGTTATTGCGGAGAATTAAGCCGCAAATGTGACAAGGTTCAAAAGGAATATGAAAGTAATTGCGAAAGAGTTGCCGAGAGTATTGGGTGGTACGCAATCAATTCACTTGAAAAGCTTGTAAATGCAAGGATTTGCTCGATTGATGTCAACCAAGATGTAATAACACTGAAGACCTTGCCAGAGAACACCGGAATTGCTTGCAAGGTAGTTCTTTCGGGAGCAAAAATGACATCAAGTGACAATTTGCTTTCTTCTTACGTTCTCTACCCAGAGCTTTTAAGCGAGGGAGAAAAATATGTGTTAAATCTACTTTGCGAAGGTGAAAACAAAGCCTTAATTGAATTTTCAGCGGAATTTGACACAATTGAAATTGAAGATATTTAAAATATGCGAGTTGGTCTGTTCTTCACATCGGACCGGCGGCATCAAAAAAAACAGGATGAGGTTGTACCTCATTATGTTTTAGTCGGGGTCGAACCCTTAACTCGCCTTGCGAGTTGGTCAGTTCTCTCGTCTGGCCAGCGGCATCAAAAAAACAGGATGAGGCAGAGCCTCATCCTGTTTTTTTGGTGCCGGTGGTCGGGGTCGAACCGACACGGTATCGCTACCACTGGATTTTGAGTCCAGCACGTCTGCCAATTCCATCACACCGGCAAGCACAGTTAATATTTTACCACAAAAGTTTCAATTAGTCAAGCCTTTTTCTGAAAAAAATAATAACAAAAATTTATTTTTCCCACTTTTTTAATTCTTTTTGTGTTTTCTATGAATATCCCTTATAATAACAGGTCAAAAATCATTTTGCAATCAAAAATAAAAAAAGTGAGGTATTTTTATGTCACCCAAAGAATTGCTCTATATTGAGGACGCTTTATCACACGAAAAGCAAGTCAAGACCTGCTGTACCGATTCAGCCAATCAGCTTGAAGACACTGAGCTTGTAAATTTTACAGTTAAGCTTGGCCAAAGACACAACGAATGCTACAATCGCTTTTATTCTCTCTTAAAGTAAGCTACACCAAGAACATTGAGTGACCAAATGTCACAGGAAAGGATTTTTATGCAAGACAAGGAAATAATGGAAAACATTTTACTCAATCTCAAAAGCGAGTGCGACCTTCTTATGCACGGCGCAATTGAGTCCTCAACTCCCGATGTTCATGCCGCGTTTACGCAGGCGTTTAACGAAACATTGGCTATGCAAAATGAGGTATATACAAAAATGGCTCAAAAGGGCTGGTACCCTTCCACAAACGCCGAACCATCTCAAATCGCCGCAGTTAAGCAAAAGTTCAGTCAACAGTAAAACAATCAAGGGAAGCAAGCTTGCTTCCCTTTTTTATTAAAATAATTTATTTGCTATATGTGCCTCTACTTTTTCAAAGGGTATGTCAAGCGCTATGGACAGCTCTCCAAAAAGGCAGAATTTTGCTTTCTTTTCATAGTCTGTATCAGCATCGCTAAGCCTTCTTTTTTGCTTTGCAAATTCCTCGCGGCGCAAATATACTGTCTTAATAAGTCTTACATAATTTTCAGGTTCAGTGCTTGCCATACAAGCTCTATACAAATCTCTCCGAAATTTTTCCCTCTCAACCTCAAGCGGCAAAATTGATGTCATTTTTTCTACCAAGCTTTTTGCCTCAAGTGGTGACATAAGCTGACGCATAACAGTTTTATCATTATCTGCGGGGGTAAAAATAATATTTCCTTGCGGGCCGTAAACAGGTTTTAGTATGTAAAAAATTCGGTCATCACTTTTATCAATGGGCGAGCTTGCATATTCTGTAATTTCAAAAACGCCTTCAGATCCATAAATAATTCTCTCGCCTATTTTAAACATTGGGGTACCTCGCTAAGACAAATTTTTTACATATATATTTTAACATATTTTTCTAAAAAATGTAATTGGCAAAATAAACAAAATTTGCTGTGCATATTTTTAACAATCTTGCTCAAATTATGACACAAATCGACACAAATCGCATACAATGATGAATGTGAGGAGCTGATAAAATAATCTTTATCGCCGAGCACCATAAAATAAATAATTAATCTTCAAATTTTAGACAGGAGCGCTTATGTACAACGAAAGAAACAAATTTTCAAACACACGCAGAGGGCGTTCAAGCCAAGATAGCCCTTTTGATGTGCCCAATATGAAAAATCCTACTCAAAACGGCAGAATACTCGGTGACTATGCCCCTTCTGTACCCGAAGAGGATATTGGCGGCAGATGCTGCGACGGCTCAATGCCCGGTCGTGACGGTACTTGTCCCGGAAGAAACGCTGAAAACAGCCGTCAAAGAGAAAGCAATGCGCACGAGGGAAATCACGGATGGGGACTTGTTGAACATCCACTTGCTATGGTTTATTCACCCTATCAAATCTGGCGCGACTTATATACGCCTGAGGTAGCTCTTACACGCGGAACGATTTTTCCCGAGCTTGATTTATCGCTTGAAATAACACAAAGAGGAGGCTGCTGATATGGAGAGAATGTCACAGGGAAACAGGAGCTCACTTATGAAAAAAATTCAAGAGCTTGATTTTGCACTTTACGAAACTATACTTTATCTTGATGCCTATCCCGACAGCTGTGAAGCTTTGGCATACTATCATTCCCTTATGTCACACAGGAACAGACTTGCTTCCGAATACGAAAGCCGCTATGCTCCGATTACCGCATATGGCAATACAAGCCACACAGATTGGGATTGGGTCAAAGCGCCTTGGCCTTGGGAATACGAGGCAAATTAAGCAGCTTTAAAGATTTAGAATTGTTTTAGAAAAACAATCCCAAATCTGCAATCTTGTTTTATAAAATTAATTTTCACTATTTTGATTGGAGAACTATATGTGGGTATATGAAAAAAAATTGCAATTTCCCGTAAAAATTAAAAATCCCGACCCCAAGGCTGCCTCAGTAATCATAAGTCAGCTTGGTGGTCGGGACGGCAGATTATGTTTTTAATTAAAAAAATACCCTAAAAATGCGCCTGCGGAAGCAGAGCCAACAGATGCGGCAACATACCCTATAATTTGCCGCAGTCTTCTCATCGGCGCCTCCTCAAGCCGCGAAAGCTTGCATTCTATTCTATCAACCTGCCCTGATAGATTTTTTTGATTATTGGCAATAATCTGAACCGAGGTTGCAAGCTTGCACAGAACCTCTTGGTTTCTTTCAAGCTCTTCAATTCGTCTTGTATTTGACTTTGCCCTTTGTAAATTTTCAGCAAGCTCCTTTACAATCTCATCATTCGTCATTATTCACCTCGTTTAAATTTCGCTATGTAAATTTTCCAGTGAAGACATAATTTGCTTATATTCCTCATCAGTAATCTCGCTCCAATTTTCAGGATTGTCGTTACAGCCAAGATAAATCTCTTTGCCGTAAGCCTCTCCGTTAGTGAGCACCATACCCTCGCTTGCTACGAGCTTTCTTACTTCTATTGTTTGTATTTCCATTATGCTAATGTCCATCCTTTCTGTGTTGCTATTGCCTTTTCGGCGTCTGTTAGCTTTGCTAAATTAGTTGTGCCGAGAGTAACTGTCCAAAC
>JAZNER010000054.1:0-7933 GCA_045588675.1 Eubacteriales bacterium
CGTCTCGATCGCAACCGCTATGATCCCCTTCCTTGAAAACGACGACGCTAACCGCGCCTTAATGGGCGCAAATATGCAACGCCAAGCCGTTCCGTTATTAAAAACTCAAGCCCCGCTCGTCGGTACCGGCATGGAATTTAAAGCCGCTTGCGATTCCGGCGTTATGGTTATTGCTAAACGTCCCGGAACCGTTCATTCCCGACGGTCCTTAGAAAAAAGAAAAAAATTCATTTGACTAAAGGCAGTATTTTAAGGCATAATGTTATAAATTTTAAAAAGAGGTGGTTTATATGGCTTATCGGTTTGAAACGTCAGGTATTGCCTCCGTAAAAATATCTCATTGGCGTGGCACTGCTAATACCTTAAACATTAGCGGTATCAATGGCTCATTATCTAGCGCGGATTCGCTCGTTGCCGGTGTCCAGCAGCTTTTTTCTATCGCCGGCTTGCAAAGTGAAGTAGTTCCTACACGTATAACAAGGGTGGTGACTGAAAATGTCGTCGATGCGCAATGAATCGTCAGCCACTTATAATTTAACTTTAGTTATTCAATATGCGAATAAATCCACACGAAATTATGTTATTGAAGATGTCCCTGCAAGTGCTACTGGCTATATCAAAGATAAAATTTTGGCTGTCAATGCCAATGAAAACGACGCTTACGCCGCTTTTTACGCAACCTTTGTCGAAAACGACGGTTCTGCGGTTTCCAGTATCAATTCTAGCAAATTGGTTAATGTTGAAGAGGAGGTCATTTATAATGGTTAGCCTCGTTTTGTCTACAACTAGAAGAAATAATAAAAAAGAGACTATGTCTATTACTCACGTTAATCCAGAAGCTACTAATCAGCAAATCATTCAATTTATTGAAACTCTTATGATGTTTTCTGCTAGCTCGTTGAATTCTATTAATAAAGTGACTAAAGAGGAGGTTTATAACAATGGCTGATACTATTACCAATGATTATAACCTTCTCTTCGAGACAGTTTACGTCGACGGTGATACTAGAACTTTGACTTTGAGGAATCCTATTGATTCGGAAGATATTTCAGAGGAAGATATTCAAGCTTTTAGCCAATTAATTGCAAATTCGCATATGCTTATTGGCGATCGCAACGGCGCGGCGTTTTCCAAAATTGGGAAAGTGCGTTATCGCAGAACTACGACTATTAAATTTGACTTGAGCACATAAGATAGGTACTATCATGGCTACGAATTTTGACTCTGTCTCGGATTCTAGGTTAGCTGGTTTCTTAAAACGCCAGATTAATCTTTTGCAACCTTGTAATCCTAAGTTAAAAAATTTGAAACTCTGCGGCTCACAAATAATTAAACAGCAAGGTGTTATACCTGCTGTTTATTTATTATCCGACGGCGAAGAAAAATCAAGGTTTTTTGGTCATACTTCTTGTCGTTCGGCGTGGTCGTGTCCAAAATGTATGCCTATCGTTATGGCTAAAAAAGGTACTGATATTGCTTGTGCTATTGACGCCCTTGCACACCAAAAAAAATATGCGTTTATGATTACTTTTACGCTACCGCACAATAAATATATGTCTTGTCAAGACGCTATGTCTATATTGCAACTAACTTGGAGGCATTTCACGAAAGAAAATAAACGGCATAAAAAAAATAAGTATGTTTTAAAGTCGGACGTGCAAAAACAGAATATTTCTTATGGTAAAAAATATACTGGCGGGTATTGTGGGTCGAAGAGTGAATTTGACCAAAGAGCCGTCGGTAAAAAAGGTGAAACTAAAATTTACAATGCCGGAAATAATGTTTGGGGTGGCTTTCGCGAAGATTTTGGTTTGCAACATTCAGTTCGAGTTTACGAATTTACTTGGTCAAATAAAAATGGCTGGCATCCGCATATTCATGCATTATATTGGACCGATAAAGCAAATTTCACGAAGATTTTAGAACACGAAGATGAACTTGTCGATTTCTGGTGGTATTGTGCTAAGCTTGAGGCTCTGAAATATTGGAACAAAAAGTTTCCTGATAAAAAAGAAGAAAATAAAAAGGCTGTCGAAGATTATTATACTGATTGGCGAAAACATTCTCTTGACGGTCATAAATCTGTTTATATTTCTCGCGATAAAAAGAACCCTAATAAAGCCGCTATTAAAGAGTCGTCGTTTTATATTGCTGGTTGGTCTGGTGACGCTGAATTAACTTCCAGTAATTATAAACAAGCCGCCGAGGGTCATTTAACCCCTTATCAAATGTTAAAAATGGCTTATGATGACGCTAGGTTAGTCGATACTTATATCCCATTATATTTAGAATACTGCAATACGGTATATGGTCGCCGTCGTGTTGAGTTTTCTAAGACTGGTTTAACACAAATTATCCGTGACTGGAAACGAACACAGGAATTTAAGGAAAAAGTTAAAAAAAAATTTACCGAAAAGCTGGGTACCCGAAAGTTCAAGGTGGTTTATTGGTTCTCCGAACAACAGTGGAAAAAAATTTGTTACCTTGAATTGGAAACTGATGAGGAACCCATTGCCGAATTACTGCAAAGGGCACGTAGTCCAAATGCTAGAGACGAAATAGAAAAATATTTATGGGCTTTGGATATTCCGCTATCACCATTATGCGGAGAAGCTGCCATTTATATGAATAAGATAATTAAACATCTTGAAGAAAAGGTCTTTGAAAATCGATTTGACATTACTGCCTAAATCACTTGCTCGCAGGTGGGTTCCTTAAGCTCGGTTTCTGTTATTTAAATCATCCTTGACTTATATGATATAATTTATATAAAAAAAGGTTGAGGTTGATTAACAATGAAAAGAGACCCTAAAACAATCGTCGAATTTGGTTTCATGATGAAAAATTATTGGCGCGAAGAACCCGGCGTCCACGAAGTTAAAGGTAGAAAAACCTTAAAATTATTTATATCATGGTTTAAATTAGCTAAAAAAACCGGTCGACTTTTATACGGTGGAATAAAGTTCGTTGACTCTGGCGAAATGTGGATTTGGCAAAACCCTAATCGGGTCTATCGCGGAGGCTGGCAACAATCTATGCCTAGTAAGTACGAGCCTAAACAGCTTGAATTAAAAATCTGGTAATAAGCCGGAATGGATGATAATGAACGTTATTCCCGTTATCCCGCCCGAATTGCGCCCGATGGTGCAGCTCGACGGCGGCAGATTCGCCACTTCCGATCTTAACGATCTTTACAGGCGCGTCATTAACCGCAATAATCGCTTGAATCGCCTGTTGAAATTGAAAGCTCCCGATATTATCGTCCGCAATGAAAAACGCATGCTCCAAGAGGCAGTCGACGCCCTCATTGATAACGGCAGACGCGGTCGCCCCGTTACCGGTCCCGGCAATCGCCCGCTTAAAAGTCTGTCCGATATGCTTAAGGGTAAGCAAGGTCGTTTCCGCCAAAATCTTTTGGGTAAGCGCGTCGATTATTCCGGACGCTCAGTCATAGTGGTCGGTCCCGAATTGAAATTGCACCAATGCGGGCTGCCTAAGGAAATGGCGTTGGAATTGTTTAAGCCCTTTGTCATGAAAAAATTATCAGCCGACGCCAATTTGACGATTAAGGCGGCAAAGAAAAAAGTCGACCGAGCAAATGCTGAGGTGTGGGGCGTGTTGGAAGAAGTAATAAAAGAACACCCCGTGTTGTTGAATCGCGCCCCGACATTACACCGCTTAGGCATTCAAGCGTTCGAGCCGGTCTTGACGGAAGGCCGCGCGTTGAAATTGCACCCGCTAGCTTGCACGGCGTATAATGCGGACTTCGACGGCGACCAAATGGCAATCCACCTGCCGCTATCAGCAGAGGCACAAGCCGAAGCGCGCGTTTTAATGCTGGCGGCAAATCATATCCTCGCACCTAAAGACGGCAAGCCAATAATCGTGCCGACGCAAGATATGGTTTTGGGCACGTATTATTTGACAAAACTGCGGCGCGATAAGCCCGAACGCCCCGTCAAAGGGGAAGGCAAATTCTTCACGGGAATAGAAGAAGCGTTAATGGCGTACAATCAGCACGATTTGGACTTGCAAGCGGAAATCAATGTGCGAATCGGCATCGAGCGGTTGCCGGACTTCGTACTGGATCAGCTAGACGACCAAACCGAAGCGATCATGGTGAAAACGTCAGTAGGGCGCATGATCTTCAACGAGAAATTGCCGCAGGAATTGAGATATTATCATCAGGAAAACGGGCAATGGATCTTGGGCGAAGTCATGAATAAAAAGGCGTTGGGCAAATTGGTAGCGGCGTGTTTTAACGAATTCGGAGCGACGCGCACCGCCGAAGTAATAGACGACGTCAAAAGGCTGGGCTATCATTTCGCGTGCATAGCGGGCATGACGGTGGCGATTTCAGATGTAATCGTGCCGCCGAAAAAGCAGGAGATCTTAGCGGCGACGGCGGACAAGGTAAAAAAAGTCGAGACCTATTACAATCGCGGGATATTAACGGAGCGGGAACGCTACGACAAAGTAGTCGCGCTGTGGAATGAGGCGACGGACAAAGTAGCCGATGCGATGATGGATAACATGGACGAATTTAACCCGATATACATGATGAGTGATAGCGGTGCGCGTGGCAATAAGCAGCAGATGAGGCAATTAGCAGGCATGCGCGGGCTAATGGCGGATCCGTCCGGAAAGATAATCGACCTGCCGATAACGGCGAATTTCCGCGAGGGCTTGAGCGTATCGGATTATTTCATAAGTAGTCACGGAGCGCGAAAAGGTTTAGCGGATACGGCGTTGCGGACGGCGGACAGTGGTTATTTAACGCGGCGGCTGGTCGACGTGGCGCAAGATGTGATCGTACGGGAAGAAGATTGCGACGTCACGACGATAAATTTGCTATTGGAGCGAGCGTTACTGTCGGAGGATACATTTGACGCGCTGGAAGTATTGAGCGAAGTGCTAATAGGGCGAGTAATCGCGGAAGATGTATACAACGTGGAGACTGGGGAATTAACGGTAGCTGCGGACACGATATTAGATGAGGAAAATTTAATAAAGCTGGGCGAGAGCCATATAAGCGAGGTAACGATACGTGGGACGAATTTAACGGAGCCGAACGCGGCGAATCACAGTCGAGTAACCGAGACGATAAAATTAGGAACGCGGGACGAGGCACGGCGTAAGGAATTACGGCACGCGTTCATACACGAGCACATGGGCAAAGAGTTAGCGAAGCCGCTGGAATTCGCCGGCATGGTGATAGAATCTGGCGAACATTTAACGCACGAGATTTTAGACGTTATATTGGACGACGAGGAAGTCACGGAAGTATATATTCGCAATAACAATGTGCGCGGAATAGAGGTTGAAGCGATAACCGAAGGCACGCGCGGCGTAATCGAGAGCCTAAAAGATCGTATAGTCGGGCGGAATTTAGCGGAAGATATATATGATAAAGAGGGCAATATAATCGGTCGTATAAATGAGAACGTTGACGAGAAATTAGCGGATAAGATCTGCGCGGTGCGTGATAAGGTATTAATCCGCAGTGTGTTGACGTGTAAGAGTTCGCAGGGCGTATGCATAAAATGTTACGGGCAGGATTTAGCTAATCGGACGGAAGTGGAGGTTGGCGAGGCGGTAGGAATAATCGCGGCGCAGAGCATAGGGGAACCCGGCACGCAGTTGACGATGAGGACGTTTCATACAGGCGGCGTAGCGGGCGGCGATATAACGCAAGGTCTGCCGCGCGTTGAGGAATTATTTGAGGCGCGCAAGCCAAAGAACAATGCGATAATCGCGGAGATAGACGGCACGATAAGTTATGGCGAGCCGGATAAGAATAATTTACGGACGATAGTGATAACGCCGGAAGATGAGGAGAATCAGCAACCGCGCGAATACTCAATTCCGTTCGGCATCATACCGCGCGTCAAGGAAGGGGATTTCATCAAGGCGGGCGACAATATCACAGAGGGCGCGAAGAATCCGCACGATATATTGAGGATATGCGGCTTAAAAGACACGCACCGCTACCTAGTCAAGGAAGTCCAAAAGGTTTACAAGTCGCAGGGCGTCGAAATCAACGATAAACATATTGAAGTTATGGTGCGCCAGATGTTGCACAAAGTAACGGGACGTTTATTATTAATGGGGCGGAAAGGGTGATCGTGTCGCAGCTGGTGAGGTCGCCCGGCGCGTACTACGATAAGGCCATTGATCAAACCGGTAAATATATCTACAACGCTACTGTTATTCCTAATCGCGGCGCGTGGATTGAGCTTGAAACCGATTCTACCTCTGCTATCTCCGTCAGAATCGATAGGACGCGCAAAATGCCTGTCTCCTATCTCCTGCGTGCACTCGACTTTGAAACTAACGAACAGATTATTGACCTGTTCGATGTAAAATTTTTTATCGCCTCTTTACTTAATGATAATAACTTCGCCGCGCAGCTTGCCGCCTTCCTACAAGACGATTCGGAATTCGCTAACGACGCCAGAAATCCACTCACTATCGGCTATATTAACCGCTCCACCTCGCGTAATCAGGAGACTTTCAACGCTTTACTCGACGCTTTCTATCAAATCGACGAAAAAAACGATCTCCTATCTAACTGTAAATACCTCCTCGACGCCTTTGCTAAACTTGACGATAAAAATTCTCTCACCGCAGGCTTTAAAGCCCTTATCGATATGCTCGACGCCGATAAAAAAGCTAACGAGGATAATAAGGAAAAAGCTTTAATCGGTATCTATAACCGCCTAAGACCGGGCGAGCCGCCCAGCGCAGAGAATTCCCTCTCCTTAATGAATTCTCAATTCTTCGACCCGCGACGCTACGACCTAGCTAACGTCGGTCGCTATAAAATTACTAAAAAACTCGGTTGGAAACGCCGCACCTTAGGTAAAATACTCGCCGAAGATATTTTCGACCTCGAAACCGGTGAATTGCTTATCCCTAAAGATACTCTCGTTACTCAAACCATGTTAGACGCTATCGACGATAACCGCGAGGCTCAAATTTTCGGACTTATCAAAGATCCTATTCGCAGAGGCTTCCTTAAACCCATTCCCATTAAAATTAAAACCGATAACGGCTCCTTTACCATGCTTTGCACTCCTAATCTAGCCTCAAAGGAAAATCTCCGCACGATTTGTATCGCCGATATTATATCAAGCATTAACTACGTCTTCAATCTTATGAGCGGCTCCGGCGTAACTGACGATATTGACCACTTAGGCAACAGACGCGTTCGCTCCGTCGGCGAATTACTTCAAAATCAATTCCGTATCGGTATGACTCGCATGGAACGTGTCGTTCGCGAACGTATGACTAAATCTAACCAAATTTTTTAGTAACGTTGCAACGGCGCGGCCCCTTGATTAGTTCGGGTGGTTAGTTTGCCCCCACATGGATGTGGGGGTCGGTGCGTTTGTGCATGGATTGCACAACGCACCGGAGACCCGGCTGATTAGAATCGTTACGCTGATGGGGCCGCGCTAAGGGCGGCTGTTGTTGGTCGTAATGCTGATTATGTGTACCTTTGAACATAAAAAACAGAAATGAAGGTCCAAATATCGACTTAATCGGTAGCTTGTCTAACTACGCACGCGTCAACCAATACGGCTTCATGGAAACGCCTTTTCGCCGCGTCGATAAAGTTAATCATACCGTAAGCAACGTCGTTCAATACCTCACCGCCGACGAGGAAGAAACTCTTATCATCGCTCAAGCCAATGAACCTCTCGATAAAAACGATTGGTTCATTAACGAACGCGTTACCGCCCGCCGCAACGAGGAAACTACTAAAGTCCGCCGCGAAAACGTCGACTTCATGGACGTTTCTCCTAAACAAGTCGTCTCGATCGCAACCGCTATGATCCCCTTCCTTGAAAACGACGACGCTAACCGCGCCTTAATGGGCGCAAATATGCAACGCCAAGCCGTTCCGTTATTAAAAACTCAAGCCCCGCT
>JAZNER010000055.1:0-2836 GCA_045588675.1 Eubacteriales bacterium
TCATCATCATATCGTCCTTGGCTTGCGAATATCCGCCCTCATAAGACGAACCGCCGCGATAAGAAGAACCGCCCTCATATGAGCCACCCTCGGAGGAGTATCTGCCCATAGAGTCGCGCTTTGCATTTCTGCCTCTTCCTCTACGCTCGGAGTACATCATATCGTCATCATAGGACGAACCTCCATCATAGGAAGAACGACCGCCACGGTTTCCGCCTCTGCCACCTCTTGCCTCGGAATAACCGCCCTCCGCTTCTTCTTCAAGCATTTCGATCTTGCAGAGGTTTTTGTAAAGGTCACTCAATTTGTGTATCTTTTCAAGGTTCGATACAGAAATATCACCCTGCTTTCCGAATTTTTCAAGCTCTCTCTTTACAACTTCTTTGAGTTCTTCAAGATGTTTCATTGTGTTTTCTCCTTTCTATCACGCTACACGGTCAAAGATGATGTTTGCATTGGTAACATCAATCGCAGAGCCTGCCGCTCCTGCCGCGCCAACGCTTACATTTTCCACCGATACGGTAACGCAACATCCGCAGGGAATGACAATAAAGGTAGTAAGCGAAACATTGAAGAAATCGCCAATCGCCGCAGGCGTGACCGTCGCAACTGCGTTCTGCAAGGTTTCTCCATCCTCTTGGAGTGCTACACTTATCGCGCCCAAAACACCACCGTCATCCGCAGGTGCTACTGCTATATTTGCGTTAAAAGTAACTCTGTAAACGGTCTTACAAGCGTTTCCTGCTCCTTTAAGACGGAATACGCCCGAACCGCTTCTGTGTGTGATATATCCCTTTTTACAAGCTCTATCGCCGTCAAGGAATATTACGTTTTCATCCTCGGCAATCGTCTGCACGAGGGGGTAACTGTATTCAGCCGCCATAATAAAATCTCCTTTTCATAATAAAATAGAGGGGAGCATCCGTCTACTTTTGCCCGTCTGCTCCCCGAAAGTCATTATCGGACAGTAACCTTATCGTCCGAACATCCGCTAAATGCGAAAGTAGTCAATCTTTTATCTAATTTTAGAAACCGCCGTTGCAACCGCAACCCGTAGCCGCATAGTTTACCTGTCCGCAACAGTTAGTGGGGAAGGTAACAGGCTGGGGGGGCTGTACCACATACGCAGGAGTGGGGCAGTCTGCGCCAAGTCTGCGAATAAGTTCAGCGGTCTGTGCCTGCTGATTAGCGGTGATAAATGCGTTTTGCTCGCTCTGTGAAGCTCTGAAGCGAAGTGCAAGGTTTTCGGACTGAAGCGTGTCAATCTTGTCCTTCGTTAAGAAGTCAAGAATTGCACGGCTGTTTGCATTTGCATTGTCGATTATGTCACGAGTGCTATTGTAAATAGTGTGACGAGTATCGCAAGACTGCTCTGCAATAGCATACTTTACACCATCAATAGCTCTCTGTGTTGCACAGCAACAATCGGAAAGCTGATGAGAAAGTCCGTTAAATCCTGCCTGTGTGTTATAGCCATTTTGAAGAATGGCGGTATTTACGCCATTGAAGCCCTGACAAAGCGTTTGCTGAATGTTTGCCTGTCCGAGTGCGAGGTCGTTGAGGTTAGCAAGAACGGCAGAGTTATTAAATCCTGCTGCAAGGTCAGCCTGTGTAGCACAAGGCGAACAACCGCAAGACTTGCCACTATCAATAACGATAGGCTGACTATAACCTCCACCATTACCGCCACCGTAGCCGCCGCCGAAGCCATAACCACGACCGAGGGCGAGAAGCAGAATGATAATCCACCAACCGTTGTTTCCGCCCCAACCATCATTGTTGTTATTGCCACTATTGCCAGTAGCCGCTGCAATGTCAGCGAGGGAATATCCTGTTTCCATCATTTTTTTAATTCTCCTATAATATATTTATTTGCCAAAAATCGTGTGCACCCGATTTTGAAGCCATAGTTATTTTGGCATAAAAGCCATTATTTGATTGGCTTGCTGTGCCAATTCATTGAATACGCTCTGCGGAATAATGCCCGAAGCCACCATCTGTTCCACTTGTGCCTTTGCATCTCCCCTAAATATTTTTTGAAAATCTTGTACTTGTTTCACAATCTGCGCCATTCCATTAGACGAACTCGCATTACCAAACTGATTAAAAAGATTATTCGCCATCTGTTACCTCCTCAACCGCTTTTTTAGCGGTCTTTGCTTTTGGTTTCGCCTTTAATTCTTCCCATTCGCCCCGTAGAGCCTCAAATTCTCTCTGTAAGGCTTGAAAATCCTTTTTGAGTACAAACTTATCGCCGCAAGTGCATTTGTGCTCCGTGGGCGTTTTTGGGACATTGTCAGCTTCTTCAAAGTCTGTCAACTTATATTTCTTAAATGTCGGCATTCCTGCTCCGTCATCACTTTTGATATACATTTGCGAAGAATTTTTATCAAACATCGGCACAACATTATTCGGAGCAACAAGATAATTCTTTGCCTGCTCCTCATTGTCAACCCAAATCAGCCCACCATTTGACTGTATCGGCATCTGCTGAACGGGCTGTTGCATCATTGGCTGTTGCATCGGCATTTGTTGATATTGCCCCTTATACTGATTGAGCATATCGGGTACTGCTCCATTTTGATATTGCGGATAGTAACCGCCTTGATAATAATTAGGGTAAGCCATATTTACTCTCCTTTTTCAAAATAATATACAGGCGTTTCTCGCAAACTATTCCACGCGTCGAAAACGCAACCATCAACAACGGCAACTGCGTGTGAACCTGTACCGATAACATAAACGCCCTTTGGGTGTTCTCGGCAGAAATCGTCAACGGTATAACAGTCGGGGCAATCTTGAATAGTGCAACGCTTGAAGCCTTTATGTTTTAAGT
>JAZNER010000056.1:0-31071 GCA_045588675.1 Eubacteriales bacterium
GTCAACGGTTCGAATCCGTTCGGGTAGGCCAAACAAATAACAGGGGGCTTGTGGCGCACCTGCTTTATGGCAGGTGCGCCAACTCTATTCGCCTTTGGCGAGTGATATGCACTTCGTGTGTGATGTGTCCTATGGACGTGATATGCGCTTCGCGCGTTTAAATTTGCAAAGGCGAATAGAATATCACTCGTCGTAAGACGACTATCACTGCGTAGCAATATAACTTGCCGCAGGCGAATAGAGTTGGCGTGATACTCCGTTAAGGGTATCACGCCATGCTCGCGGCTTTGTTTTTATCCTGCACCGGTTAGCCAGGATAAAAGTCTTCCTTCCATCAACAGCTTGATGATATAAATCACTCCAAGGTGTACGGGATAAAATATGTAAAACAGATATTTTAATTTCAGCTTGCCCCTCTCTCCGTTGTAAAGCGCCAAAAGCGGAACAGAAATCAAGCAATACCATTGAATTCGAGCGCTGTAGCTTGATATAACAATCAGCATAATCGCAAGGCAAAGTATCTTTTCCCTTTTAGTTGGCATTAAATAAATCATCACGGGCAAAAGAATTCCAGCCGCTCCATAATCAAAGCGAAAACCCTTGACATATGTGGGCAAAACCGTCAACGCCAAAACCACGGCTATAGCGCACGCGATTAAAACTGTGGCAGACAGAATATTGCTTTTCTTTCGGTAATTTTCAATACAGAGCATTACCGCTACCGACACTGCAAAGGCGAGAATGATATTTGCATACAAGGATTTTGTTACAACAAAATAAACCGTCTGACAAACAACATCGACAAACAGAAGGCTCAAAAGATACCTCACCCGATTTTTCGTATGAACAAAGCCCTCTGCAATCATATAAGCAAAGATTGGGAATGCAATTCTGCCGATAATTCGCAAAATTCGAATGCTCGGAAAAAGCGCCATCCCGATATGGTCAATCGTCATAGCGATTATCGCAATTATTTTCAGCTGATTGTTGTTAAGTCCTATTTTCATAATTCTACCGCCTTTCTGGATTTATTATAGCATATTTTCGAAAGAATGTAAAGAAAAATTGCAAAACTTGAGCAATCATGTATTTACGGGTATCGGCGCGCGGCTTAAAGCATTTAATCGTGAAAACAGGCACACGCCAAAGGCGTGTGCCTGTTTCGTTATCAAAAATCAATTACTTTTTTAAATATTTTGCAACCTCTGCCGCAACAAGCTGCGCGATCAGTTCAAGATTCGGCTCGGACGCCGCACTTGAAAGGTCTGCCTTTCCGTCACTGCTGAAAAGCTTCATCTTCTTCATAGATTCCTGCTTAACTGCCTCAACTGCCGCGGGAATCAAGTCGATAATTCCCTTGTCCATGCTCTGGAATTTTCTGAATTCCGCTTTCACGGCAGCTATGTTAATATCCGTGAAAATGTTTACCTTGCTAATGCCCTCTTTGATAGCTCGTTTGAAATCATCATCGGTAAGTCCCGAGCCACCGTGAAGCACCAGAGGAACATCTACTGTGTTTGCAATAGTGCGAATTCTTTCAAAATCAAGCTTTGGGGGCAGCTTATACGCGCCGTGCGCGTTACCTACCGCAATTGCCAATGCGTCAACTCCGGTTTTTTCAACGAAGTCCTTCGCCATTTTAGGATCGGTAAAGAATGCGGAAGGATCGGCAAGATGCGAGCTTCCCTCTGCAGAGCCCTCGTTGTCACCAACGTGACCAAGCTCACCTTCAATTGTCGCGCCACGTGAATGGGCAATATCAGCCATTTCCTTAACCTTGCGAACATTTTCCTCATACGAATCGGTTGAGCAATCGTACATAATAGAAGTAAATCCAAGGTCAAGTGCCTTAATACAGGTATCGTATGAAAGACCGTGGTCAAGATGAACGACCACAGGAACAGACGCTTTTTTTGCCATAGGAATCAGATAATAAGACACCTCATCCAAAGGTCCATAAGGCAAAAGAACCTCTGCCGTACCCATAATAACAGGAGATCTCGTGCTTTCTGCCGCATTAATAATACCGCGCGCAAGCTCAAGATTCACCGCATTAAACAGACCCACCGCATAGTGTTTTTCCCTCGCGGGTCTCAAAATGTCATTCATATTAACTAACATTATATCGTCCTCCTATTTTTACAACAAAAAAATACATAGTGTACATTAACATGCTTATTATACATCAAAGCCGCAAAAAAGTCAATAGCTTTAAAAAACAATTCAAAAATTTTATAGCAAAATCACTGATACAAGTAATCTGTTTCAGCGCCTTTTGATTATTAAACCGCAAGTAAAAGCTTCGTGTCAAGGTGTTTTGGAATTTGTCGTCGTTAATCGTTTGCGCACAAAAAAGCCTATCACGCTCGTGTGATAGGCTTTTTGTGTGTTTGGTGACCGAAATAGATGACATGAAAGGGCATATCACCTATTTGATAGAAAATTAAAGCTTTTCAAATCCATCGGTTGTTTCGATTGTCGAGTCTACAGTTCCAAGTATAATCTTGCCAAAGAGAGCACCACTTGTAGTGACCTCGCCCTCTGTAAAGCAAATTTTTGCCGTCATCATAGGCGCTCCTACCGTTAGGCAATCATTCTTATCGCTCAAAATAGCAATCTTTCCATTAAGTGCTTTTTTTACAGTAAGAATAGCTTCCTTTTTAGACATCTCAAATTTGAATTTTGCCATGATTTTTTCTCCTTTTTAACTATTATCCCAAAACGGGATAATAGAATTATACCACAATGGTATAATAATGTCAAGAGGTTTTTAAAAAAATTCAAGAAAAGGAGAGAAAAATGGAATTTCGGCTCAAAAAATTGCGAAAAGAACGAAATATATCTCAATTAAAGCTTGCACTCGACCTCAATATGAATCAAAATACCATCTCCAGATATGAAAATCTTGAGAGAGAAGCGGACTATGAAACACTTATAAAATTTGCCGATTATTTCGGGGTATCTCTTGATTATTTGCTTGGTAGAACGGATAAAAAATAAAGACCTTTATGTTAAAAGAACATAAGGGCCTTTTTTGATCGGGTACTAGGATTCTGAACCCTTACCTAAATCGCTTTCGGTTTAGGTGTCAAGCTTCGAATTGCCCAATACCTCAATCAAAAACAAAAAAGACCTCGCGAGGAGGTCTTTTTTGTTTTTGGCTGGGGTACTAGGATTCGAACCTAGGTAATGACGGAGTCAGAGTCCGTTGCCTTACCGCTTGGCGATACCCCACTATTTACGACCAATATATTATAACAAATAGATTTGCGTTTGTCAATAGTTTTTTCTGAAATTTTTTCCTGTTTACTTATATTTTTTTAAAATTCCCTTAAAAAGTCTTGCACTCTTTGATTATTTGCACAGATTTTTGCAATTATTCAGTCTGGGCGCAAACAATTATTCACGCTCTGACAGACGAAAATCAATTGTTTTGGAAAAATCATCTTGAAAATTCACATAAATTCGTGTGTAATGAAATTACAAACAGCTACGGCGTGCGAAATTCGCACGCCGTATTTTTCATTTTACAACTCTGACCTTGTCTATTCCGTAATATTTTAGAGCCTTGATCGTCGCCGTGTCAATTCTCTCTCCACAGACCGCAATCGGTATTGCAGGCGGACAGCTTAAATTAGCATTAGCTAAGATTTTGCCCTCTGATAGATCTGTTGCAATTTCTAAGGAGCTTGAAAGCAAGGCTTCTCTTATGCTGATTGCCTTCTCTGCCCGACAAATTCTCGGCGGGCAAAGTGTAATGGCTTCCCTTTTTTCAATTGATAGCAGTATCTTTTCAATATTTGAAAATTGCTTTTCATCAATCTCGGGGCTGAACATCATAACCAGAAAATCGGGGTCTGAAAACTCGCAATAAATATTATTTTCAAGTAAAATCCTCGCCAGCTCATACCCGTAATATCCGTAAGATTTCGCCTCTATTGTAAGCTTTATCAGCTCTTGCCCTGCAAGACTAAATCCTCGTTTTTTCAGCTTTTGCTTAAGGCTTGCAACCAAATCTGCCGTCTTTTCAAGCTTTTCTCTATAATTTTGCGCCAAGTAAAGATTTGTCGCGTCAAGCGATTGCAAAATCAAATAGGACGGACTTGTTGAAGCAAAAAGCGACATAGCCTCTTCTGCCATTTCCAAAAAAAGCTTTGGCGCGGACTTTGAAATATGCAGATATGCTCCGCCCGTCAAGGTCGGCAGGGTCTTATGCGCCGAATCACAGCAAAGATCTGCTCCAAGTGTGATCGGGTGCTCATTTTGAGGCAAAAAGCCAAGATACGCGCCGTGAGCATTATCGACAAGCAAAAGCACTCCGCGCGAGTGACAAGTCTTGGCGATATTTTCAATATCGGCAACATTTCCAAGATAATCTGGACTTGTAATATACAAGGCAATCGGCAATTCGCTCATATTTGACAGTGCCAGATTAATCTGCTCTGCCGAAAGCTTACACGAAACCGCCCCTTCCCCCTCGCTCTCCTCAGAATAAAGCCACTCGACCGAAAAATCAAGCAACGCGGCGGCACTGATAAAGCTCTTATGTACATTTCTCGCCGCCAAAACAATTGGATTTCTGCCGCAGCTCTTACCGTAAAGTAAGGCAAGATAAAGCATTGCGCGGATTGAAAGCGACGAGCCCTCTGTAGAATAGAGTGTCTTTCCGCTGTCAAAGAGCCGACTTGCATTATTCTGACTTTCTGCAATAATTCCGCTTGGAGAATATAGCACATCTGCTCCCTCAATCTCGGTAATATCAAGCCCCTCAAAGCCAAGAGGTCCGTTTCCCTTGTGTCCCGGCATATGTAAGCGAGCTACGCTTCTATCGGCGTATTTTTTTACAAAATCACAAATCGGAGTATTCATCATTCTTCGCCGTCAAGGGTTTTGGCAACCTCAAGCATAATGGCGCACTCCATTCTCTTTTTGAAGAGCTCGCAGCCATACTTGTAAACTCCCTGCACCGAGCCTGTCGAGTGATAAGCATTCGCCGCACAGCCGCCCGAACAATAGAGCTTTGCCCAGCAGTCCGCGCAATCGGGACGGGTATAAACATTACAAGCGGCAAACTCGCCCTGAGCCGTCTTGTTTGTTACTCCCTGCCAGACGTCACCGAGCTTATATTTCTCCTCACCCACAAATTGATGACAAGGATAAAGATCGCCCCAAGGAGTTACTGCCATATATTCTGTTCCCGAGCCGCAGCCCGAAATTCTCTTGTAGATACAAGGTCCTCCCTTGAGGTCGATCATATAGTGATAGAAGGTAAAGGGCTTACCCTCTCTGTGTCGCTTAAGCATAAGCTCTGCAAGCTTTTCGTACTGTTCAAGCACAATCGGCAAGTCTTCCTCTGTCAATGACGAGGGGTCAGTCGGAGCGCCGACAACAGGCTCCATACTGAGCTCTGTAAAGCCAAGTCGAAGCATTTCCTCAATATCCTTCAAAAAATCAGGATTTGCGTGAGTAAATGTTCCGCGCATATAGTAGTTTTTGCCTTCTCTCGCCTCTACAAGCTTCTGGAATTTAGGAACAATTCTCTCCCAGCTTCCTCTGCCTTGATAGTCAACGCGGTATCTGTCATGAACCTTTTGTCTTCCGTCAAGGCTGAGCACGACATTGGAGCACTCGCGATTTGCAAAATCGATCACATCGTCATCTATGTTAAGTCCGTTTGTGGTCAGGGTAAATCTGAAATTCTTGCCTGCCGCCTTTTCAATACTGCGTGCATAAGCAACAAGCTGCTTGACAACGTCAAAATTCATAAGCGGCTCACCGCCGAAAAAGTCAACCTCAAGGTTATGTCTGCTACCCGAATTGGCTATAAGAAAATCAAGCGCCTGCTTGCCAACCTCAAAGGACATAAGAGCCCTGTCGCCGTGATACTTTCCCTGACTTGCAAAGCAATAGGAGCAATTGAGATTACAGGTGTGCGCTACGTGCAGGCAAAGCGCCTTGACAACGCCCGCGCTCTTTTCCTTAAGCTGACCCGCCATCGCCTTGAATGTATCGGGTGTAAAAAGCTTTCTCTCTGCCTTCAAGTCCTCAATATCGGAAAAGCAGGCGTCAAGCTCCTCTCGGTTGACATCCTCTCTGTCCGAATATTTTTCAAGCATATCGCCAATTATTTCTTCTTTTGATTTTGTTTCGTAAAGCTCAATAATATCATAAACCACGTCATCAACAACGTGAACCGAGCCCGAGCAAATGTCAAGGACAATATTCAGTCCCCCGAGCTTATAACAATGTACCATAAAAATCTCCATTCCGCCGCTCGCGGCGGCACAATAGTATTGACAAATTTTGCCTGATGGCAAAATTCGCGCGTGAAACAGTTATTTTAATTATCAGCCTGAAAAAGCTTTCACGCTATTCTCCTGAAATGTAATTCATATCTCACAAAAAACCGCCGTCAGCTTAAAAGCAGCGGCGGCATTTTAGGTTTTTAATTACTTCTTTGTGCTCTCACACTGCTGGTTAGCAATACCGCAACTGGTCTTGCAAGCAGACTGGCAGGATGTCTGGCACTCGCCGCAGCCGCCATTCTTTGCGCTCTCACAAAGATTTTTTGTATCCAAAGTTTTAATACGCTTCATAACCTTACCCTCCGAATTGAGTTTTATTTTTTCTTATTATATCACATCACGCTCAATAAGTCAAGCAAGAAGAGATAAATTTTTGACTTTTCTTGCAATATTTTTACAAACAATCGTTTATTTTAGCTTGAAAATACAATTAAAATTCTGATTTTTACTGATTTTTTTACTTTACAGCAATTTATAAATATATTTTACACTAATCGATTGACAAATAACAACATCTATGCTAAAATTATAATTAATATTATGTTGTATTAAAAGGAGGCGAAATATAATGATTTTCGGAAAACATATAAACCGATACTATCTGAAATATTCGCCCATTCTTATTCTCGGCGTATTGGCACTTCTACTCGTTGACTATATGCAGCTTAAAATCCCCGAGCTTTACAGAATGGTAATCAATGGCATAGGCAATGGGTTTGTTACCGTTGACGGTGTTGACCATATTTTCAATATGGATTTCGTGCTTGATAAAATCTGCAATCCCCTGCTTCTTGTTATAGTTGCGATGGTTTTCGGCAGATTTTTATGGCGAATTTGCTTCTTTGGCTCAGGTATAAGGCTTGAAACCGACCTTAGAGGTAGAATGTTCGACAGATGCAAGGATCTGTCACAGCAATACTATCAGGTTAACAAGGTTGGCAATTTGATGTCGTTTTTTACAAACGACCTTGAAACAGTTCAGGATTGCTTCGGCTCGGGCATTCTGATGCTCTTTGACGCCCTCTTACTCGGTGTTCTGGCGGTGCGAAAAATGTTCATTATGAACCCGTATCTCACCCTTTTGTGTATGATACCGATGGTCTTGTTGCTTATCTGCTCGCTTATTGTAGGCAAATATATGACTATTAAGTGGGAGAAAAGACAGGAGGCGTTTTCGCTTCTCTCGGATTTTTCGCAGGAAACCTTTGCGGGAATTGCCGTTGTCAAGGCATTCGTAAAGGAAGCCCACGAGCTGCTTGAATTTAAAAAGCTGAGCAAAAACAACGAGAACAGAAATGTTGAATACACAAAGCTTTCAGTGCTCTTTCACGTTGCGCTTACCTTGCTTATTGAAGCCGTTGTGTGTATAATTCTCGGCTACGGCGGATATATAGTTTTTTCCTCACCCGAAACCTTTAATGCGGGTGCGCTCGTTGAATTTATAGGCTACTTTAACTCAATTATCTGGCCCGTTATGGCGATTTCGGAGTTGATAGGTATGCACGCTCAGGGTAAAGCGTCGCTCAACCGAATCAGCAAGCTTCTTGACTCAACTCCCGATGTTTTTGACCAAAGTGATGTTGAGGAAATTCCCGAAATCAAGGGCGATATTGAATTCAGAAATCTGACCTTTACATATCCGGGCTCTGAGCTTGATGTTTTGACTGATGTTTCATTTGAGATAAAGGCGGGAGAAAATGTCGGCATTATAGGACGCACCGGTTCGGGTAAAACTACTATTGTTGACCTAATTCTAAGGACTTACAATGTTCCCGACGGAACACTCTTTATAGACGGCAAGGACATAAATCAAATACCTATAAAAACCGTGCGCGCACACGCCGCATATGTTCCGCAGGACAACTTCCTGTTCAGCGACACTATTGAAAACAACATTGCCTTTGCTACTGACAACGGCACACACGAAGATGTTGAATTCGCCGCAAAAATGGCTGATGTTCACGACAACATCTCTGAATTCCCTGAAAAATATCAAAGCGTGCTCGGTGAGCGCGGTGTTACGGTTTCGGGCGGTCAGAAGCAAAGAATTTCTATTGCCCGCGCACTTATGAAGAACGCGTCTATTCTCATACTTGACGACTCGGTATCTGCTGTTGACGTTAAGACAGAAAAAGCAATTCTCCAAAATCTTCGCGATATGAGAGAAGGCAAGACGACCATACTGATTGCGCACAGAATAAGCACCGTTGAGCAAATGGACAAGCTTATCTTCATTGATGAAGGTAAGATTTTGGCGGTGGGCACACACCTCTCTCTCTACGAGAGCTGTCCCGACTACCGCAAGCTTGTTGAGCTTCAAAAGCTTGATGATGTAAAAGACGGCGGAGAGGAGGTAGCGGCAGGTGAATGAGTTTTATCCTATTTTGATCGTCGGTGCAATAATCGGCATTTTTGCAACTATCTTTATACTCGCATATGTCTTTATGAAGGACAAAAAAGAGGCGATCGGCTTTGACCGAAATATGAAGGACTCGGAAATTATCCGCCGCCTGCTTAAATATGCCAAGCCATATGCAAAGCAATTCATTTTTGTTCTCTTCCTTATGCTCTTTTCAATTGCTCACGAAATCATATCCCCCCTGATTATGGGTGATATTATAAAAATGGTTGGCAACGAGAGCGGATTTGAGCTGAATGAGCTTCTGTACAGAATTATTGCATACGCGTGTATCCTTGTTGTTTCCCTGATATGTACCTATGTACAGTCGGTTATCCTTCAAAAAACAGGTCAGCGTATAGTATCAAATATCCGCGAGGATCTCTTCCATCATATTGAGGGGCTCTCGCACAATCAGCTCAATAAAATCCCCGTAGGAACACTCGTTACAAGAGTTACCAATGATACAAACGCCATTTCGATCACCTTTACCAATATTATGGTAAACCTTGTGAAAAACTGCTTTATCATTGTGGGCGTGCTTACAGCTATGCTCTTCCTTAACTATATGCTCACCCTGATGATACTCTGCTTTGTTCCCTTCGTGGTGCTCTTTACGGTAATCTTCCGTAAATTCTCACGCCGCGCTCACCGCAGAGTTAAGGACGGAACGACCGACATCAATATCTTCCTCTCCGAAAACCTTTCGGGAATGAAAATTATTCAGATCTTCAACCGAGAGAATAGAAAAAAGCAGGAATTTGACGCCAAGAACAAAAAGCTTGGTCAGGCAAAGCTCGGTCAGATGTTTGTATTCGGCATATTCAGACCTATGGTTTATATGCTTTATATTTCTTCGGTGCTGTGCCTATTTTATCTCGGTGCGAGAGGCTCAATAAATAACATTGAATTTCTCGGTCAAGTGGTTGAGGTTAATGTGGTGGTATCCTTCTACTCTTACATTTCAAAGTTCTTCAACCCGATTCAAAACCTTGCGGAGCAGTTCAACCGTCTGCAAGCAACCTTCGCCTCAGCCGAGAAGATCTACAAAATTTTTGATATAATTCCAGAGGTCGTGGACGAGCCCGATGCCATTGAGCTTGACCATATTGACGGTAATATTGAATTTAAAAATGTCTGGTTCTCCTATCTTCCTGACGAATGGGTGCTCAAGGATGTTTCCTTTAAGGTAAACGCGGGCGACACGGTTGCCTTTGTCGGCTCTACGGGCTCGGGCAAGACTACTATTCTCTCGCTTATTTGCCGAAACTACGATATACAAAAGGGAGAGATCCTGATTGACGGAATTAACATCAGAAAAATCAAGATTTCATCTCTTCGCCGTCATTTCGGTCAGATGCTTCAGGATGTTTTCCTGTTTGCAGGAACGATACGCTCAAACATTACTCTCGGATTACCTAATGTAACTGACGAGGAGGTTATGTCAGCCTGCAAATATGTAAACGCCGACAAGTTTATTGACAAGCTCGGCGACGGACTTGACGAGGCTGTACGCGAGAGAGGCAACAATTTCTCGGCAGGACAGCGACAGCTGATAAGCTTTGCGCGAACAATTATTCACAAGCCTGCCGTTATGATTCTTGACGAGGCAACAGCAAATATCGACACCGAAACAGAGCTTCTTATTCAGGATTCGCTTGAACGAATGATGAATATAGGCACTATGCTGATGGTTGCTCACAGGCTTTCGACAATTCAGCACGCTGACAAAATAATCGTTCTTTCGCACGGAAAGATTATCGAAGAAGGAACACATAATGAGCTTCTCCTGAATAAAGGAAGCTACTACCGCCTTTATACTCTACAATATAACAAAGAAATGTTGAAGGCAAAATAAAATTTTAACGCAGAGTGGCAATTTTGCCACCCTGCGCTATGTTTTGCTAATAATCATTATTTTATATAAGGAAATTAAATGTCAAACACAAAACAAAACTCAATAAAGCTAAATCTTGGGGATAAGACCTTCTGGCGTGTTGCGCTATCTCTTGCAATACCGATTGCACTTCAGAATATGCTGACGGCATCATTTTCGCTTATTGATACGCTTATGGTCGGTCAGCTTGGCGAGTTAGCGCTTGCCTCTGTCGGCAGAGCAGGACAGTGGAGCTGGCTACTCAATATGGCGACCTTTGGAATAACCTCGGGCGCGGCCGTTTTCGTTTCTCAGTATTGGGGAGAAAATAACAAAAAAGGTATTCACCGCACACTCGGCATCGCCCTTGCGGCGTGTTCCTTAATATCAATAATTTTCACGGTATTAGCACTGTTTATCCCCGATAAAATTATGTATATCTTCACCCAAAACGCTGATGCGATAAGCCTTGGTGTAACCTATCTGCGCTACGCCTGCTTTTCATATCCCGCAGTGGCATTAAGCGCAGTACTTTCAACTGTTTTGCGCTCAACCGAAAATGTTAAGCTGCCTATGATAGTTGCAAGCTTTTCAACCGTAGCCAACGCAATCTTCAATTACTTGCTTATTTTCCCCGCAGGACTTGGCGTAAAGGGTGCGGCTATTGCAACGGTTATCTCGTCCTGGCTTGGCGTAATTTTGCTGCTTCTCTTCTCTTTAATAAAAAAGAACATCATAATTGCCCCGCCCCACGTCATCTTCTCTATCACCAGAGAAAGCTTGGTTGAATTTTTCAAAAAGGCAACTCCCGTGATGCTCAATGAAACTATGTGGGGACTTGGAACTGTTACCTACAATATCATCTTCTCAAACCTTGGCGACGAGGCTTACGCCGCAATAACAATTGTTAAAACCTTTGAGCAAATTACTTTCTGCTTCTTCATAGGTCTTTGCAACGCCTGCTGTGTAATGCTCGGCAAGGCAATAGGCGCGGGAGAAATTTTGCGCGGAGTTCGAGATGCCAAGCGGTTTAATGTTATTATGCCTATAACCTCTCTTATTGTCGGCGCGCTTGTAATTATTTTCCGCTCCCCGCTTGTTTCGCTTTTCAATATTGGTGAGCAGGTATCTGCTCACACTCTTGAGCTTGCAGAATGGATTTTGATTATATACGGAGTATGGATCGCTGTCCGTAACACTCCGTACCTCTTGGTTGTCGGCGTATTCCGCCCCGGCGGAGATACTATGATGGGAATGAAGGTCGAGCTCCTCGTTCTCTGGGCTTTTGCCGTTCCCTTGACGGCTGTTGCGGCTTTCGTCCTGAAGCTTCCCTTCCTTGCGGTATATGCGATTATGTATTTGCTTGAAGATATCCCGAAGGCAATTATTTTCATTCGACACTATATCTCAAACAAGTGGATAATCCCTGTAACAGAAGCAGGAAGGCTTGCCTTGAAGGAATTTAATAACAGATAATAAAATTGCGTCTTTTTGATAAAAAGACGCAATTTTATTATTTAAATTTATAATCATTATCTCTGAAAAACTCAAAATATATTCTGACCGATTCAAGCTCTGTCCATTTCTTTGTTTCGGGCGGAATTACATCTATATCATAAATCGTTGCGCGCTCTATTGAAAGCAAAAAGGGCGAGTGAGTAGATATGATAAATTGACACCCGTGATGTCTGACACAGTCCTCTATAAAGTACTTGAGCTGCAATTGATTCTCGGCAGACAGGCTATTTTCGGGCTCGTCAAGCAAATAAAGAGTATCATCCTTGATTGAATCTACAAAGTAAGCGAGTGCGCTTTCTCCGTTTGAGCGCTCTTGAACATTTCTCATTAGATTTTTTCGCAGAAACCACGACTGTGATCTGTTTTGATTTCGCATATCGCGAGCTCTTTTCCATCTGTCAAAATCATCTATGCCACGCAAAAGGTTCGGCTCGTCGCTTGTTACCTCTTTTATATATTCTTGCACTATTTTTTCGCGTTGATCATCAATGCCGTCATTCAACCTTCGGATGTCAAGCACCCGTTCAAAAACGCCGTCGCTCGTAATTATCTCACTGTGCTCAGGGATAGCCCGTTCAAGTGTATAGTCGCTAAGGTCAACATAATCCTTGAAGAAATCCGTTCGATTGTAAGGAGTGCTTCTGTCCAAATTCAGCTTTTCCGCAATTACATTCAGAACGGTGCTTTTTCCGCTTCCGTTATTACCGTAAAAAATGGTAATGTCATCAAAGAAAAACTCGGGAAGCTCTCGGTATTGGAAGAGCCCAAAAGGATATTTGGAATCATAGCAGGTCTTTTTCGCTTTGGGATTATGAATGAAAAAGTCCTGTTCTTGACTTTCAGTAGGTAATGCAAAGCTTTGCAGATAAATCATGATTTCACCGCCTTTGGTTAATTTGGATTTCTTTTACCTTATTTTATCACAAAAGCGGCGGGGCGTCAAGGTAACTGTGCAATAATTCGTGTTTTCTTTATATTTTGTTAGATTGTCCTAAGCCTTTTCAAAGCCTACCAGCACACCGCCCTTTTCAGCGTAAAAGCTACATAAGCCTCTGAGCTTATGTATTTCAACAGATGCGTTATTGAATTTAGCGAGGATCAGCTCCTTGAGCTGCAACGCCGCTGACTCATTCTGACAGTGACCGATACTGATCTTTCCCGAGCCGAAGCCCTCAGCTTCAAGCTCGTTTATGAGAACTTCTAGGGAGCGTTTTTCGCCTCTGCACTTGTGCATAGGTTCAAGCGTTCCCTCGTCGCTTGCCCTGCCTACGATGCAAATACCTGCAATTCCCACGATCCTTGCCACAAGGGGAGAAACTCTGCCGTTGTTAGCAAAATTCTTTAACGATTTGAGCATAAACACGAGCCCTGTTTTCTTGAGATATGCCGTGATCTTATCGCAGATCTCCTCATAAGGCATATTCTTTTCGATATATTCTTCAAGCTTTTCTATAACCAAGGTCAGCTCGGGACCTGCAGAAAGCGTATCGATTACAAAAACCCGTTTCCCTTTATTTTCCGATTCGTATATCTGCTTTGCGGCACAAGCCGAATTATAGCTTCCCGACAGACCGCTCGTAATGGTAACACAAAAAATATCGTCGGCATCTCCAAAGGCTTCGAGCCAATCGCCGGTGTTCGGGCAAGAGGATTTTGACTTTCCCTTGTATTCATATAAATAATCTACCATTCCGTTCACATCAAGGGCTTCATCGTCAACGAATTCCTTTTCGGCGGTAATGATCTTCATTGGCGCGCACGAAAGCTTGGCATACTTCAGCTCAAACAGGTCACAAGATGTGTCTGCAACGATTTTAATTCTTCTCATTGGATACCTCCCAGTCATCAATGGTTATATTTTTTCTTTATTTTCTTGGCTTTGTTTATTCCGTTAGCACACAGCTCAAGGCTGTCGCTGATAACGGCAAGACTTCGATAAAACTCAACTCTCTCCTCTTCTCTCAGGTCAATACAAATCTCATCAAGAACACAGTTTATCTTATCTGTAATTTTTTTACCCACTTCTTTTCCTTTTTCGGTCAGAAAAAGAGGACTTTTATATCTTTTCGCCGACTTGGACTCACAGGTGATAAACCCATTTTCTTCAAGATAATCAAGCGAGCGGGATATAGTTGCTTTGTCTTCCTCACAGCGCTCACAAAGGTCTGTAGCCGTCAAGGGCTCTGAAGAATAAAGATAGTACAAGCAAGAAACATGAGCACTACGAAGTCCGTATTCTTCCATTTCCTGATTTTTTATCTTTTTGATATTTCGACTTATCTTAGCAATTAATACTGTAAATATCTCAAAGCGTTCCTTCATTTTTCGTCCTCCTTCGACTTGTTGAAGTTTCAACAAGCGCTCATACAGTATATCATAAACCTGCCAGAATGTCAACAGGTTTTGGGTTATTGATATTCTTTGAATTTGTAAACTTTTTTCACGGGCGTAGGACAAAAAGGCAATTGCTGTCTGCTATAAATAATACTTACGCCCCAACCAATAAAAAGCTTGAAGGGAACCTGCTCTATCACAGGTTCCCTTCGGTGATTTTTATTTTTTCTTGCGATACTCTGTCGGAGAGACGCCGTATTCGGTGCGAAACGCCGCAGAAAATTTACTGACGCTCTCATATCCAACCGCGCGGGCAATCTCGCCGACGCTCATCTGCCCATTCAAAAGCAGCTCTGATGCCCTGCTCATTCTATGCTCCTTGATGTGAGCCGCCACCGATTTGCCATACTCACGCTTAAAGGACACCTTCAAGCTCGTGCTGTTTAACAAAAATCTTTTTGAAAGGTCGTCAATTGTAATCCTTTTGTCAAGGTTTTCGAGCAGATACTCGTGAACCTTATTTATTGTTTCGTCAGAGGACGCTTCACAGCATTTATCTATACTTCTTTTTTGGTTATTGCACGAAAAAAGCATACAGCTCTCAATTGTCCTGTGCAAAAGCTCTCCCTCCGCGTCGTTCTTCGCCCGATAGTAAACCTCCTTGCCTACCCTTCGGCTCTCAACAAGTCCGCCATCCTTCAAAAGCTTCAAATGGTGCGACACGGCGGGGCTTGACATACCTACAAAAGCAGAAATATTGATTACACATTCTTCACAATGGCACAAAAGCCAATATATCCGCACTCGGCTACTGTCGGATAAAAGCTTGAAAATGTCACCCGCCGCTTGAAATTGCTCTGTTTTTTCTATCTGACGGACAAGCACTTCATCATATTCAACATCACTATGTTTGTGCGGAAGCTTAACGCCTGACATTTTTATCCCCCCTTTGCTTTTAAATCAATTTTAGCACAAAAAGCAGAATTAAACAAGCATTTAATTGTAAACAATGCTCCAAAAGGAAATTAATTGAGCCCAAAAAGAAGCAATTATTTATAAGCGGTTGACTTTTTCCGTAAAGCATAATATAATAAGCTTGAACAATTAAGCAATTGTTTAATCATATATCAGGAGTAAGACTATGAAAAAGACCTATAAAATCGAAGTAGATTGCGCCAACTGTGCGCTTCTTATGGAAAGAGCGTCAAAATCGGCTGAGGGCGTGATTGATGTAAGCGTCAACTTTATGACACAAAAAATGAATGTGGAATTTGCCGAAGGCGTTGACGAAAAAAAGGTTATGAAAAATATTCTGAAGCTTTGCAGAAAGGTTGAGCCCGACTGCTTCATTGAGCTTTGAGCCTTGATTTTTGAGTTTGAGCATGACTAAAAAGCAGAAAAAAATGCTACTTCGCATTATTGTAGCGACAATCCTCACTTCCCTGTCGGTAATATTTTCAAAAATCGGCTGGCTGAATGCAGCTCTGTCGCTCACCGCCTATGTTATCATTGGCTATGATATTTTGCGAAAGGCTTTTTTAGGAATAATAAACAGGCGTATTTTTGACGAGAATTTTTTAATGGCAATTGCAACGCTTGGCGCAATCGCTCTTGCAATCTATTCAAAGAGCGGAGATTATCTTGAAGCCGTTGCCGTAATGCTATTCTACCAAATCGGCGAGCTCTTTCAGAGCATTGCCGTCGGTAAAAGCAGACGGAGCATCTCTGCCCTTATGGATATACGCCCCGATTACGCCAACATTGAAAAGGACGGAAAATTAATTCAGGTTTCGCCTGACGGGCTGGGTGTCGGCAGCTTAATTATAGTACAGCCCGGCGAAAAAATCGCGCTTGACGGCATCGTTGTACAGGGCTCGTCAAGCCTTAACACAAGCGCCTTGACGGGAGAAAGCCTGCCGCGAGAGGTCAATGTCGGCGACGAGGTAATAAGCGGCTGTGTAAATATCGGCGGAGTGCTCACAATTCAAACAACAAAGGAATTCGGCGAGTCAACTATCTCAAAAATCCTTGACCTTGTTGAAAATGCAAGCTCTCGAAAAGCCAGAGCCGAAAGCTTTATTTCAAAATTTGCACGGGTTTATACGCCTGTGATTTGTATAAGCGCGTTAGCGCTTGCGCTTATTCCGCCGATTATAAGCCTTTGTCTTGGCGTCCCTGCCGACTTCGACATTTGGCTTTACCGCGCGCTCACCTTCCTTGTTATAAGCTGTCCCTGCGCGCTTGTCATCAGCGTTCCGCTTTCCTTTTTTGCGGGAATTGGCGGAGCTTCACGCGAGGGTATATTGATAAAGGGCTCAAACTACCTTGAAGCGCTTGCCAGAACCCGATATGTCGTTTTTGATAAAACGGGAACGCTTACTGAGGGAAATTTCGCCGTAACGACTATCCACCACAACAAAATAGAAGAGCAAAAGCTCTTGGAATACGCCGCTCTTGCCGAGAGTGCAAGCTCGCACCCCATCAGCAAAAGTCTGCAAAGAGCGTACGGCAGGGAGATTGACCGAAGTCGTGTCGGCGAAATACAGGAAATAAGCGGTCACGGAATTATAGCGACGGTTGACGGCTTGCAAATTGCAATAGGAAACTCAAGGCTTATGCAAAAAATCGGTGTGGAATACAAGGACTGTCATCACACGGGAACTGTTACACATATCGCAATTGCCGGGGAATATGCAGGGCATATTGTGATTTCGGACATAATTAAGAAGAATTCCGCCTCAGCTATAAGAGAGCTAAAAAAAGCAGGAATTAAAAAGACTGCTATGCTGACGGGCGATAGCGAAGCCGTTGCAAAAGAGGTTGCAAGAGAGCTTGATTTAGACCTGTATTACAGTCAGCTACTCCCCTCAGACAAGGTGGCGGTGCTTGAGGAGCTGCTTGGAGAGAAGTCTAAAAATGAAACTCTTGTATTTGTCGGCGACGGAATTAACGACGCCCCCGTGCTTTCACGCGCCGATATAGGAATTGCTATGGGCGCTATGGGAAGCGACGCGGCAATCGAGGCGGCTGACATTGTGCTTATGGACGACAATCCGCAAAAGCTTTCACGGGCAATAAGGCTCTCCAAAAAATGCCTTTCTATTGTCAGTCAGAATGTTTATTTTGCAATATCGATAAAGCTTTTGTTCCTTGTTCTCGGCGCGCTTGGAATTGCAAATATGTGGCTTGCAATTTTCGCCGATGTAGGAGTTATGGTGCTGGCAATCCTCAATGCCATCAGAGCGTTGAAAGTATAATTTATATAATTACAAAAAGCAGCTGCGAGCTTAAGCTCGCAGCTGCCCTTTTTACAGAACTATTGTAAATAGCATAGGAATTAATCCGCAGGCGGTTGCAATTATATCGCTTGTTTTAAGCTTAAAGCCTCTGCGGTAAATAACATATCCTATAATCATCAGAATAAATGACAAAACCGTTATAGAGCTTGGTCCGCCATTTCCTCTGGTCAAAATAATCATACAGTATCCATAAATCGGAATCAGTGTTCTGTATCCGAACCAAGAGCTTGAAATCTCTCCCGCCTTCTCTGCTCCCTTGCGGACAAAGCTCCAGACATAGCCTACAGCCGCCGCTATTCCTATCGCTCCCCAGACAAAGAACATATATAATTGATTTTTAATCGGTACGACCGTATAGTCCCATGCGGTCGGATTATTTATTTCAATCAAGTCCTGAAAAAGAACCGTCAAATTGTTTATAGGCGCGTAAATTATGCCCCAGCTTGATATCTCGTAAGCAGTATTCCAGCTATAATGGTTGTAAACTATTTCTTCAAGGTTGCCCCTTATTTCCAAAATGTCAATTACAGTATAGCCTACAACACATAAAAGAAATATCCAAAGTAAGCAGAAAATCACTCCGTCAGCCGAGCTGTTCGCCTGCACAAAGATAAACATAAATACCGAATAAATAACGAGCCCCAACAAAACCGACAAGAAATAATATGTAAGCATATGGTGAAGCGCGAAGTAATTGGTCTTTGTGGCGAGATAGATATAGCTCCACACAAAGGTTACGGTATAAACAAACAATACCTGCACAAATCCGCTTATATAATTGGCAATTGCCATCTTCTCACGCTTGATTGGGAAGAAATAGAGCGTGTCAAGATTTCTCCTGTTATTGAAGCCTGCGAGCTCCAGAAAAGGTATCACGCTCGCAATTATGCCGAGAATAGTCGCAAGAATGTAAAGACCGCTATCGTTATACTCTGCAACGCTGCTGTCGGTCGCTTCCGAGAGCACCATCTGCGCGAGCATCACCGATAAAATCGTGAAAATCAAGGTACGAAGCATACTGCTCTCTAAGCGGTAGGATAAATATCGCTTAAAAATCTTCATTTTACATACCCCCTCTTCTCAACCTCGTGGATAAAGATTTCTTCAAAATCCATAGGCATTTCTTCAAGCACGGCAGGGTTTAGCTCTTGCAGGAGATTTTTCATCTTCTCGCTGCTGCCTTCAAGCACTACGCGGACAAATCTTCCGTTTTTCTCGATAGAAGTGATCGGAAATCCCCAAAAACAGTCGTCGGAAATCTCATCCTTAAACGCAAGCTGGAATTTGCAGAAGCGGTTTACCTTATCTGCAATATCGCCAGAGCTTGAAACGGTCATTTTGTCAATCAAGGCATAACAATCGCAAAAATCCTCCATCTCGCGCAAAGAATGGCTTGAAATAATTACCGAGGTGCCGTTTTCTTCAACAAACTCATTGATTGCCTTCTTAAAGGAAAGGCGGGAGAGAGGGTCAAGTCCGTCAAACGCCTCGTCAAGCAAGAGATACTTTGGCTTTACCGCAAGCGCCAGAGAAATATAGAGCTGACGCCTCATTCCCTTTGAAAAATTGCGCAACGGCTTTTTTTCATCAAGGCCGAAGCTATCCATAAATCTCATATAAATACTGCGGTCTATATCGGGATAAAAAACCTTATACATATTGTAAAGATTTTGTCCTGTGGTATAAATCGTAAAATAAGGGTCGTCGGGCAGGAAAAAGAGCTTCTTTCTCGCCTCTTCGCTTTTGGTGCTCTCTCCGTCAATCAGAATTTCTCCATCCTTGACATCAAATACGCCCGAAATCAATCGCAAAAGTGTAGTTTTACCCGCGCCGTTTATGCCGACAAGTCCCATAACGCTACCCTCGCGTAATGTCAGATTGACATTTTCAAGTATTTTTTTGTCCCCTATATAATGAGTAAGCTTTTTTACCTCAATCATTTCCTCCGTACACCTCCTCAACCCATTTTAAAACTGTTCTTTTGCTGATGCCCATGTCGCGAAAGGCATAAATTACGGCACTTTTGTCGGGCTCGGCGCTCTCGCCCTCAATTTGACCGTTATATGTGACAAATGCTCCCTTCTTTGGCAAAGAGCAAACAAATCCGTCCTCCTCAAGCCTTGAATATGCACGCGCAATCGTATTGGGATTTACACCAAGCTCACCCGCTGCTACTCTTACTGACGGGAGCTTTTCTCCGTCCTTGATAATCCCCTGCCGTATATACTCCTTGTACTTATCGGCAATTTCAAGATACAAGTCCTGATTGCCCGTAAAGCTGAATTTCATCGGGACACCTCCTTTTGTCGAAAATCTGTATTAACTGTATTAATTGTCTTAACTGTATTATAGCATACAAACTCTACTCTGTCAATAGCATTTACAAAATTTTTTAAAAAAGCACACCGCACAGATATTTTCTGTGCGGTGTGCAGGTATCGTTTATTAAAAATTATTCTTCAAGTCCGCCCGAAGCGTTTTTGATGTCCTCGCGCTTCTTTACCTTTTTATCCTTTACGGTTTTGACAATATAGCTTGTGCAGCCGACAGCGGAAAGCAGAAGGCTTATTGCAAGATCGCCATAATACTCAGGTATATCTGCTAAAAACTCATATCCAAAGCGCAGACATTCAAAATATGTAGGAACAAAATCAACAAGTCCTTCTTCATACCACATCTGATAGGCATTGTAAACATCTCCCGCCAGGCAGCAATACCATGCAATTACAAGCACCAAGACCGCAACGATCACCGAAATAACAATTCCGCGTGTGCTCGAACCCTTTGAGAAAAACTCATATCCCTTTATGGCGCACACAACGCCTACAAGTCCGCTTATTGCGGCAAGATAGCCTATCTGATATAAAACATAATAAAGAATACCGCCTGCAAGTGAAAACAAAAATGCTCCGACAATTCCAAACAGTACATTTTCGTTTGCTTTAGATATTTCGTTTGCTTTAGATTGTTCGTTTACTTTAATTTGTTCGTCCATTTTTTCTCCTGAAAGCTATAGCTTTAATTTTTATTATTGCTTCATCGTCTTCTCGCCATCGTATTCATCGGCTGCCGTCCTCAAAAGTCGCCCAATAAACAGGAAGGCTTGCAAGAGTAAGCGCCGTTATCAGAATAAGTGACAAAATTATTCTCTTCTTAATATCACTTTATCTCCTCAAGCAAAAGATCACGGATAGTCTGAATCTCCTCCTCAGTAATACCGATAGAAAGCAGATAATTCTCGACCTTGTCGCGGAATCTCTCACCCTCGTAGTTGTTGTTTATATAGTCGTAGGTCTGCTTGATGACTTTTCTGCCTTGCTCAATGCTGACATTATCCATCGTTCCCGTCACAGAGAAGACAGACAACTCGTAATCAATCATCATATCGTTGAATTTCGCGCCAAGAAGCCCTTGGAGAAGCATAACAAGCGTTCCCGTACGGTCACGACCAAGAGAACAGTGGATATAGATAGGATAATTGTCGGGGTCTGCGAGAACTCTGAACTCCTGTGCCATAACTGCCTTGCCCTCATCTGTGGAGATGCCTCCGGTATAATATCTTCCCGCCATATTGATGTAGTTTATATCATCACCTAAGGGGGAAACCTTACCTGCACCGCCCTCGCCGAACTCTCTGAGGTCAAAGTCTGTCTTGATACCAAGATAATTGCGAATAAACTCTTTGCTCTCTTCGCTGATATCCTCAAGCTTACCGCCGCGGTAAACCATTCCTTGCTTTAAACGGTAGCCATCTGTCGTCTTATATCCTCCAAAATCGCGGGTATTGCTGACACCCTCGATCTTAAGGCATCTGGGGCTTTCAGCAGTTGTGAAGCTGCGGGTGCTGACAGAGCTTGTATTTGACTCGCCGCCGTCATCGGTCAAATCGGTAGCGGTTACAAACCAATAATATTTCGTGCCTGTGTAAAGATGGCTCAAAGTCAGAGAATTTGTGTTTACAAGAAAGCTCTCTGTCGTGCCCTGAGCGAAAAGCTCGTCTGTTGAAATAAACAGCCTGTAATAATTTGCCTTTTCATCAGCCTCCCAGCTGAATGTCACGGGATTGGGATAATAAATATCCTCGTGACGATAGTATGGGCTTGAGTCTGTCTTGCCATATCTATATGTATCCGCCCAGCCGTAAACCTCGTCGTTTGCAAGCACTATTTGTGCACTCTCTTTGGGGAAAATCATATCCTCATCCTCCTTTTCGTCGGTTTCGGGTTCGGAGAGCTCGGAATTTGAAGCCTCGCTTTCGTTAGCTTCGCTCTCAAGAGAGCTGCTTTCGTCAGATTCAACGCTCTCATTCCCTACATTAGAGGAGCTCTCGTTGTCATTCCCCACATCTGTGCAGGATACAAGTGCAAGCAACATCACACAGGCCAGCATAATAATCAAAAATCTTCTGATAGCCTTTTCAGTCCTTTCTTATAAGCTTTGTTTATTATTGCTTCATTGTCATCTCGCCGTATGAAGGTAAGGGCCAGAGGCTTGAAGGAACAATTCCCTCCATTTCGTCAACAGCTCGGCGCAGCTCGCTCATAATCGGCAACACATTGTCCTTGTATGCGTTTGCCATCTCGGCGGCGTTTTTGTTATCTTCCGCGCCGTCAGCCTCTGCTTTAATTTTCTTTGCAAGCTCATACGCGCAGAGATTAAGAGTTGAAAGCTTCTTTATAAGCTCACACTCAAGGGCAGTATAATCATCGTCTGCAAAAATCGCCTTCTTTTCCTTAACGGTAGAAACCAAGCCCTTGATATATTCCTCAACCGCAGGGATAATCTTCTTATTGGCAATATCAATCATAGTTCTTGCCTCAATGTCAATTACCTTTGCGTAATTTTCAAACAGAATTTCCTCTCTTGCGCGCAATTCAATCTCGCTCATAACCGAAAATTCGGTAAAGAGCTCAATATTCTTTTGCTTTGTAAGGTATGGGAAGGCGTCAACCGAGGTTTTAAGGTTGAGCAAGCCTCTTCTCTCTGCCTCATCGGGCCACTTTGAAGAGTAGCCGTTTCCGCTGAAAATAATTCTATGGTGAGCCTTGAAAGTTTCCTTTATTAACTGTCTTGCGCCAGTTTCAATGTCCTGAGCGCCCGAAAGCTTATCTGCAAATTCCTTCAGTGATTTTGCAACCGCCGTATTGAGCACGATATTCGGCATAGCGATATTCTGCGACGAGCCAAGCATACGGAACTCAAACTTGTTACCCGTAAATGCAAACGGAGAGGTCCTGTTGCGGTCTGTCGAGTCATATCTGAATGTCGGAACGCTCGGAACGCCGAGGTTCATCGTTCTCTTTGCCCTGTCGCGATAATCAATGTCGCCGATTATAGCGTCAATCAGCTCCTCAAGCTCATCACCGAGGAATACCGACACAATTGCAGGGGGTGCTTCTCCCGCACCAAGACGGTGGTCATTTGCCGCGCTTGCAACAGACAGACGGAGCAAATCCTGATAATCGTCAACCGCTTTGATTACAGCCGCTAAAAACAGCAAGAACTGTGTATTGGACGCAGGATTTTTGCCGGGGTTGAGCAAGTTCTTACCCGTATCGGTTGAAATCGACCAGTTGTTGTGCTTACCCGAGCCGTTGATACAAGCGTAGGGCTTCTCGTGAAGAAGTGCTACAAGTCCGTGTCTTTCGGCAACCTTCTTGATAGTTTCCATTATGATAAGATTCTGGTCAACCGCTACATTGGTTGTAGCATAAATCGGGGCGAGCTCGTGCTGTGAGGGCGCAACCTCGTTATGCTTTGTCTTTGAATTAATGCCAAGCTTCCAAAGCTCGCAGTCAAGCTCTGCCATAAATTCGGCAATCTTGGTCTTAAGCGAACCGTAATAGTGGTCTTCAAGCTGTTGTCCCTTGGGCGCAGGAGAGCCAAAGAGCGTTCTGCCCGTGTAGAGCAGGTCGTCACGCTTATCATAATACTCTTTGTTTATAAGGAAATATTCCTGCTCTGCACCAACAGACGCCGAAACTCTTGTTGCGGTGTTGTCGCCAAAGAGAGAAAGAATACGCAAGGCCTGCTCGCTTACCGCGTCCATAGAACGAAGCAGAGGCGTTTTTGTATCAAGCGCATCTCCCGTATAAGAGCAGAAAACAGTAGGAATATAAAGTGTTCTGTCCTTGATAAAGGCATAGGATGAGGGGTCCCACGCAGTATATCCTCTTGCATTACAGGTCTTGCGCAGACCTCCCGACGGGAACGACGAGGCGTCCGACTCGCCCTTGATAAGCTCCTTGCCCGAAAAATCCATAACAACCTTATCTCCGCCGATTGGCGAGATAAAGGAATCGTGCTTCTCCGCAGTAACGCTTGTCAGTGGCTGGAACCAATGTGTATAATGTGTAGCTCCCTTTTCAACCGCCCAGTCCTTCATAGCGTTGGCAACTACATTAGCAATAGACACATCAATAGTTTTACCTGTCTGTATCGTGTATGTCAATGATTTATAGACATCACTCGGTAATCTTTGACGCATTACGGCATCATTAAAAACCATACAGCCGTATATTTCGGGAATATTCGTCATAAGCTTACAACCGCCTTTCCTTAAAGCACAAATTTGCTTTGCCGTATAATACGGCATTTTACTTTATCTAATTATATACCATATATGAGTATTTGTCAATAGTTAGATTTAACAGTTTTACAAATTAAAAAAACGGCTTCTTGCGGTCAAAAAAACAAAAAGCCGACATTCTTTTTTAAGAATATCGACCTTTTGTTTAAGCGTGAATATGTTGCAGAAAGCTCTTAATCGCAAACAAGCACTACCGACACGGAAATATCATCTCTGTCCTTATCGGCAGGAAAGTTTTTGACAGCCTCATCTAAAATTTCATTCTTTATGCTCTCACAAAGTCCGCTCTGATTTTCTCCCCCGAAATGAATCGGCATTTTTTGGCAGAGATAATCAACAAGCCAAGAGCAATCCTCGCTGTCGGGGCAGCAGCCGTCGCTTATCATTACTATCAAGTCGCCCTTCATTGTATCAAACTTGGTAATTCGCGCGTCGGCGTCCTTGATAATTCCGACAGGCATTGTACGCGAGCTTATCTTATATACCGTACTGCCTCGCAAAATGTATGTGGGCGCTGCTCCGCTCTTTATAAATGACGCCACTCCGCTCATCAGGTCAAGCTCAAGCAAGTCAACCGTTGCCGAGCACTCGCTTCCGCATCCCATATTTTCGGAACGAATTACATTGTTAAGCATACGGAGAGTTATATCGGCGCGATTGCCTGCACTCAGCATTTTCTCAATAAACATAGCGCAAACGCCTGAGGTGAACGCCGCCTCCTCACCGCTTCCCATTCCGTCACTGATAAGAGAATAGAAATACGATGTGTCTGTAATAAACGCGTCTGTCATATCGCCGCACATCTCCCCCTCGTCTGAAAAAGGATTTACATAAAGCTCTCCCTCGTCCATCTGCATATCTGAAAGCTCCTTTGACGGAAGCCGTCCGTGCGCGCAGAGTGCTCTGACCTCAGGTCGTGAATACAAGAGCATAAGGCTTCCGTCCTTGCCGACCTCAAAGACTGGCTCGGTAAGCTCTTGTCCAACGATCTGACTGATTTTTTTGCAGATCTCAGAGATTTTGTTGCCGCTCAGCCCCTCGCTGAGTGAAATTCCCTTTGCAACAATATGCTTACAGCGCTTGCCGTAAACGACTACGCCCCCGACATCGAGCTCAAGCGAACAAAGATACTCGAAAATACGCTCCGCCGTCGCAGTATCACATTCGTATTCTTCGCCGTCGTTTTCAAGCGCATCCTTTAAAATCGCGGTTATATCGTCATAGCTTGAAGAAAACAAGCCGATCCGCTCTCCCTTTATGATTTTCTCGGTAGCTTGGGATATAGAAAGATTGACGTCATTTATAATTTTTTCTAAGCGTATGCACCTGCTTTCAAACTCATCGGGCAAGCAATCCTTTGTAACAGTTCCCTTCGAGTGCAACGACGAGGTAACGCACTTTACCGCGTCAAGCGTTTTACTGTAATCCGCCCCCCAGCAAAGCTCTCGGTTTCTGCACCCACGGCAGTTATCCTCAAATGCGCTCTCGGCAATTCGCTTTATACCGAGAATATCGGGACGACGAAATCTATCACTCAATTTGTAAAAGACCTCTGATAAGCTCGAAAAGGCGTCAGACAGTGCCCCAAGTCTTTCTCTTACCGCCTGGTTTTTTGTTTTTTCGGTTACCGCCTGAGCAAAATACAAGCCGCCCGCCGCTGCCGCCCGCATCGGTGAGAGCATCAACTCGCGGTATTTATCATAAATCATATAAAAAGGAATTGCCAGAAGCATCGGCGGAAGTACTCCCACAAGGCCTCTCTCTCCACCGATATAATAGCACCAGATAACTATAAGCGCACAGACCGCGACGATCCCGCCGTTCTTTTTTATTGATGAAACAAGGCAAAAAAGCAAGGCCGCGAGCAAAAGCAACGGCAGATAAATAATATCAAAGGTCAATCCGCAGAGAATTGCAACGCAAGCTCCCCGAACAAGCCCACCTCCAAGACACACGCAAAGAGTTAAAAGCATTGAAAGAAACGGCGCCATTGGCATACCGATAAAGCTTTTGTCAATTGAGGAATAAACGCACAGGGTAATAATAAGAGCCACCGACAGCAAGGAATACCACTCGCGCGCGGTATATTGGTTACCGAAAAATCCTCCGATTGCAAGCAAGAACAAGGGCGCGAGAGCTGTCAGGGCAAGAGTGGTTAAGAAGCTATAAAGCGAAAAATCATTCTCGACCAGAATAAATATTCCGCAAAGCAACCCGCCTATCGCTGCACACAAAAGACTAAGCCTCCACCCTTCGCAGAACAGTGCGGCTTTTGCCTCAGTCGGAGCTTCTTTTTCGCTTCCCGATACACCTTCACTCGCGTCTTGACTGAGTTTTTGTGCACTTGCTTCACTGCTCTCCGGCGGGGCATCGGAAATATGTACGACAGTTTTGTTTTTGTTCTTTTTGAGCACAGGCTTTTTGTCCTCGTAGCGCACGAGCGCCGCGCCCTCGCCGTCCTCGTAATCCTCACTCTCAAAAATTCTCGGCAAGAGGTATGCAAGTATTCTGATTAGCAAAACTGCCACAAAAACAAAACCGTATATTATCGGCACTCCCCGAGAAAGCAAAAGGATAAACAATCCCGCCGAAACTCCCAAGAGCTTGTCCTTGTTCGACATAGCCAGCGCGATAAAAATCGGGAAGCTCCCGAAAAACAGCTCCACTCCACCAATAAGATAGGCAATCGCCGCCGTCAATGAAAAGGAAGCAACAAGGGCAAGCCTTGCCTTGACCTGACGCTCATCTTTATTTTTCAAGACCTCTTTAAGCTTTTCGAAAAGTCTTGTTATTTTTCGTTTTTCTTCTTTGCCATTCATTTTTCCACTGTTTTCCATATAATCTGTCCTCTTTTTTGAATTTTGATTGTATTTTCAAAAACCTTGTAATTTTTCGGATATTTTCCGTACAGATACATTATAATAGATAATCAATGCACAATTTGTCGTTTCCTCGTCGGTGAAAAAATTTGTTTTTTGTCGCAGAAACGCCGCTTTGCTCTGTTTTAGCAAAATGAGGGCGCAGGAGCACTGCTTTTCGGTAGCTTTTTCTTGCTTTTTGACATTTTGTGTCGAGCGAATTTTGAAATATTTTCGCGCGGGTTTTCTTTTTCTGTAAATCGCTATTGACAAAATTCAAAATTATGCTATAATTGATATTAGCGATTATTAATCGACTTTTTTCAGAAGAGTAAAAATGCGGGCGTTAAGTGCTGGCGGGACGGGGAGTTGCTTGTCAGACGAAGGCTGAATTTTGGTTTGGCTGCGGTTCGCATTTTGCATCCCGCTTCATACGGCAAAAGAATAGACACCTGTATAGTGCCGCTCTTGTTCTTCTTTCCTGCCATATGCTGTGAGGAAAGGAGATTTTTTATGAAAAGAAATACTAAGTTAATGCTTTTTTCAAGTCTTGGAAGATTGACACTTGCCGCTATGCTCACCGCTATGAGCGTAGTTATCGGTATTTTTTGTAAGACTTTTCTCAATTTCGGAACTGGTCTTTTCCGCATAACCTTTGAAAACCTGCCGATATTGCTCTCGGGCATTTTGTTCGGTCCGCTCGTCGGCGGAGTGATAGGAGCTGCCAGCGACCTTATCAGCTATCTTTTGTCCTCGCAAGCTTATCCCCCAAACCTCATTGTAACTCTTGGTGCTACAACGGTCGGTGTTGTATCGGGAATTTTCAGCAAATACCTTTGCAAAACGAGAGGCTACAAGCAGATTATCATAAGCTCGGCAGCAGCGCACATAATCGGCTCAATGATTATAAAGCCAATCGGGCTTTTTCAGTTTTACAGCTGGGCGGTGCTTTGGAGAATACCGCTTTATCTTATGATTGCTCCGCTTGAAATTTTTGTTTTGTGTATGCTTTACAAAAATTCCTCGTTTCGCAAGCTGATAGATAAATTTTGACTTAGCGGAGGACTTTTTTATTTTGAATTACACAGAGACTATCAAATATATACATTCTATAAATTGGCAGTTCTGCAATCCAGGTCTTGAACGCGTCAAGGCTCTTTGCGATATGCTCGGCAATCCGCAGGACAGCTTAAAGTTTATTCACGTCGCGGGAACAAACGGCAAGGGCTCGTTTTGCGCTATGACCGACAGTATCTTGCGTGAGGCAGGCTATCGCGTCGGGCTCTTCACTTCTCCGTATATCGTTGATTTTAACGAGAGAATGAGGATTGACGGCGACTGCATCACAAATGACGAGCTTGTCGAATTGGTTGAAATAATCAAACCCTTTGCCGACAAAATGGAGGACAAGCCAACCGAGTTTGAGCTGATTACCGCTATTGCTTTTCTTTATTTTGCCAAGCACAAGTGCGATTATGTCGTGCTTGAATGCGGTCTTGGCGGAAGGCTCGACGCCACGAATATTATCAAGACCTCTATCCTGTCCGTGATTACGGGCATTTCTCTTGACCATACATCAATTCTCGGTGATACAGTCGAAAAGATTGCAGCGGAGAAGGCAGGCATTATAAAGCAGGGCGTGCCTGTGCTCTGGTGCGGAAGTGACAGGGATGCCGAGCGTGTAATTGAAGAAAAGGCGCGCGAAATTGGCGCGAGCGAATTTTTGAGAGTTGATACATCTCTTTTGAATATCCAAAAAATGAGCCTTGACGGCACAATTTTTGATTTTGGCAAATATAAAGACTTAAAGCTTTCTCTTCTTGGCTCTTATCAGCCCCGAAATGCCGCAAATGTGTTAAGCGCAATAGAGATTTTGAAAGGTCAAGGAGTAAAAATCAAAGAAAATGCGATAAGACTTGGGCTCTCAAAGGTCATTTGGCGCGCAAGATTTGAAATAATATCAAAAGCTCCGCTCTTTATCGCCGACGGCGGTCACAATCCGGAGGGCATTGACGCGGCAGTTGACGGAATTGAAAAATACTTTGGCAACCAAAGGGTCGGTATAATCACAGGCGTTATGGCAGACAAGGACTATAATTATATGGCAAAGCGTATATCCTCTGTTGCAAGACAGGTCTTTTGCCTGACCCCCGACAATCCGCGTGCCTTACCGTCACAGGAATACGCAAGGGTGTTCAGCTCACTCGGGGTTGACAGTGTGTCTTGCCAATCAATAAGCGACGCCGTTAAAACGGCGTATGCTTGGGCAGAAAAAGAAAACTCGCCCGTCATTTGTCTGGGCTCCCTCTATATGTACGGAGATATTTGCCGCGCTCTTGAGAAAATAACTCAATAAACAGAAAAAAGTAAAAAAGTGAGTTCGTAACCATCCTCACTCAAAATAAAACTAAGGATTGAGCAAGGTCTTCGCGCCTGGCTCGCAGAGCCTTGCTCTGCAGGAAAAGAAAAATGAAAAACACCGCAAAAACCCCTCGTGACAAGATTTTATGGCTCTGTCGAGCAGGAATTATAGCCGCGCTCTATGTCGCGCTTACCTATATTTCTATGCTGCTCGGTCTTGACAAGCACGCGATACAGATAAGGTTTTCAGAAGCCTTGTGTGCTCTGGCCTTTCTATCCCCCGCCGCAATACCCGGTCTTACCGTCGGATGCCTTTTAGCAAATCTGCTGACAGGCTGTGCTCCCCTTGACATCGCCTTAGGACCTGTCGCAACGCTTATAGGCGCGACAGGCGCATACCTTTTCTCGAAGCTGAAAAACAAAAAGCTTGGAATGTTGCTATGCTCCCTGCCAAACATACTTGCAAACACAATAATCGTGCCGTTTGTTATTTATTTATGCTACACTCCGACAACTGAGAAGAGCCTATCGGCAATTCCCTTCTTTGCGTTAACGGTATTTATAGGCGAGCTCATCTCCTGCGGTCTTATTGGAACAGCGCTTCTCTTCTCGTCGGGAAAAGACTTGAAGAAAATATTATAAAAGAAAAAAGACTTGTGTAAAGAGTCGTACTCTTAAGGACAGTTTTATCCAATTAGTTTCAAACATAAAACACGAGAACAACTTTGAGTTCTCGTGTTTTTTCTTTGTTGAGTTGAGATATAAATATATTTATCTGTTTGTGATAAAATAATTAGGTAGAAGGAGGATGATAGAATATGAGAAAAATAACAACTGAAATTATAAAATCATTCAATAACTATTTGATTAACGAGGAAAAGGCGGCGGCAACCGTCAATAAATATCTGCACGACGTAGGTGAATTTCAAATATGGCTTGGTGAAAAGGAATTATGCAAAACAGTGGTTCTTATATATAAGTCGTATTTGTGTGAACGCTATGCCCCTGCGAGTGTCAATGCCGCACTCTCGTCGCTCAATAGCTTTTTCAATTTTATGGAATGGTACGATTTGAGAGTCAAAAACCTTAAAATTCAAAAGCAAATATTCGCGTCGACGGACAAAGAATTGACAAAAGCTGAGTATGACCGTCTTTTACAAGCGGCAAAGCAAAAGAAAAACGAGCGTTTGTATCTCTTGATGCAGACGATCTGCTCTACAGGAATCCGTGTATCCGAGGTGCGCTACGTTACTGTTGAGGCGGTATCACGAGGTATTGCCGAAATCAATTGCAAGGGCAAGCGCAGACAGGTTTTTCTGCCGAAGCAGCTTTGTCAGATATTAAAGCAGTATATTAAAGAGCAAAAAATAAAAAGCGGAGCCGTGTTCGTGACGAAGAATGGCAATCCGCTTGATAGATCAAATATTTGGAGTGATATGAAAAAGCTATGTAAGGCGGCGAATGTGTCGGAGAAGAAGGTCTTTCCCCACAACCTCCGTCATCTTTTCGCGCGCACTTATTACAATCTGCAAA
>JAZNER010000057.1:0-5215 GCA_045588675.1 Eubacteriales bacterium
GGTTGCAACGGCAAGCATCGGCTCTCTTGTTGTCGCTTTCTTTGAACTGGTTTTGAAATGATATTGACAAATCCTTTTCTTTGTGGTATAATCAAATCGGGGATAGGGATGTACACCCGAACGCGGAAGCCTCACCGTTTCCCCACTCCGTTCTAAACAAGAGGCTAAGGAGGAAAAGAAAATGTCAACAAATTGTTCTGATTGCCAAAAAAACTGTTCGGAAGAAAAAATTTTGTCGCAAGAATTGGCTGTTATGCCAATTGCACAGCACGAAAAAGACCAAGATAGGCTGATGAAGATAATCAAATCTTTGATTTCGGTGATAATCGTTCTGATCGTTCTGTTGGTCGGCACTAACATCGCATGGATTATTTACGAAGCGCAGTTCGAGGTGGTTGAAGAAAATACAACAATCACGCAGGACAACGAAAATGGCTATAATAATTATATTGGAAATGATGGTGATATAAATTATGGCGAAACAGACAATAAAAATAACCAAGAAATACCGCAGGAAAAAAACGGCTAAAAGGTGTAAGGCTTGCGGAAGATTCAAATGATATTCAATCAGCGGAGGGCGCAAATGTCAAAAATTGAAAATTTCGACATATCCCGAAGCGAATGGGAAAATCTGATTGATGAATGGATATTTGATGAAATTCATCGGAAAATGTTGAAAAGGAATCTGCTTGACGGTCGAACATACGAGCAGATAGCAGAGCAATTTGGAATGTCAAGCCGGCATGTGGCAAGGATGATTCCGAAATTGCAGGATAAACTTTTCAAGCGCATAAAATAGCATAAAAATGTCATTAAAATGGCATCTTCACGACATTGTGAGGATGCCATTTTTTTGTTACAATTAAAGCACAGAGGTGATTTACAGTGAACATTGAGAAGTTTATAAAATCGCACAGAGAGCTTGACGAATTGCCTTTTCTTGTGGTGTTCCGCACCATTCTATTTTTGAAACAAAAGGGAATGATTTCAAGGTTTGGTGATTCCGATGTGGATAGAATTTAACACAAACCCCTTCGGCTTACGTGTAGGCGATTGCGTTATTCGTGCGATCTCCAAAGCATTAAATCGTCCGTGGGAAGATATATATATTGATTTGTGCTTACAAGGCTTTTTGATGGGAGATTTGCCATCAAGCAACGCTGTTTGGAGCGCATATTTGAAACATAAGGGATTCAAGAGAAGAACGGTCGAATGCTGTTCTGATCGTTATTCAATAGATGATTTTTGCAAAGAACACCCGTTCGGAACATATGTTATAGGGACGGGATCCCATGCCGTTTGCGTTGAAAACGGGAACGTATATGATGCTTGGGACAGCCGTCAAGAAACACCCGTATATTATTTCGAAAAAGGAGAATGAAAATGGCATACACACCCTATTATGCACCATACCAAAGACCGATGATGTACTATAACCCGTCCATTCCGCAGGAGGCACAGCCGATGCAAAGCTGTCAGACTTATGGGCAACCGATTCAGCAACCGCAAATGCAACAGCCGATGCAGATAGCACAGCCTACACCAATACAGTCAAATGATATGATGATTTGGGTATTAAACGAGACGGAAGCGACCTCATATCCGGTCGCGCCAAACAATAGCGTGACTTTGTGGGACAAAAACCAAGATACAGTTTATATTAAATCGGTAAATATGCAAGGTGTCCCGTCTATGCGGATTCTTGACTACACGGAAAGGACATCCGACAACGCGCCAAAATCGAGCGAGAAACATGAATGCAAGTGTGGCAGTAAGTTCGTAAGCATTGAGAGTTTCAACGCGCTACAGCGCGATTTTGAAGTCTTGCGTAACGAATTGAGAAACATTAAAGAAAAACAAACTGAAAAAGATATGAATTTTTTGGAGGTAAATGATGGCGAATAACCTTTTCAATTCCATGAGACAGCAGAACAACCCGATGGAACAGCTTGCACAGCAGGCGCGAGAGTTCAGAAAACAATTCACGGGAAACCCCCGTCAAGAGGTGGAGAGGCTTTTGCAGTCTGGCGCGATGTCTCAAGCGCAGTTCAACCAATATTCCCAAATCGCGCAACAGGTTGCGCAGATGATGGGTGGAAATAACTAACGGCTTAAATCAAGAGCGTACGGCTTGATTTAGTATATATTTGAAAATAAGGAGAAATAATTATGATGGAACAATCTAATGATTTCGCAACCGGCTACGCGGTAGGCAGAGATTCTACAAACGGTGGCTACGGAAACGGGAATGGAATGTTTGGTAACGACTGGGCGTGGATTATAATTCTGCTCCTGTTCGGATACAACGGCAGAGGCTTTGGAGGTTTCGGTGGTGGATTCGGCGGTAATGCTGGCTATCCTGCGCCGTGTACGGCACCCTGTGCAACACAGGCAGATGTCAGGGCGGCTGTCGATCAGCAGACATTGATCAGTAAATTGGATCAGCAGACATACGGCTTGGCTGATTCCACATATGCGTTGAATAACGCTATCACAAACGGATTCCACGGCGTTGATAATGCTATCTGTACCCTTGGCTATCAGGGCGCACAGCACGCAAGCAACCTTTCCGCACAGCTCGCACAGTGTTGCTGTGACACAAGAGCCGCGATAAAGGACGTGAACACCGGAATCGAAAGAACTGGTTGGAACGTTTCCAAACAGATTTCCGACTGCTGCTGCGATATCGAAAAGATGAATATGCAGAGCCGATTCGATGCGCAGGCATACAATTGCAACACCCTTCAGGCAATCGACAAGCTCGGAGACAGAATCATCGACTATATGTCCAACGAAAAGGTTCAGTCCCTTCGTGATGAAAATCAGGCACTCCGTCTTGCGGCTTCCCAGTCCGCGCAGAATGCTTATATCACTGCATCGCAGGAAGCGCAGACCGCAGAACTTATCCGCAGATTGGGTCTCGACAGACAGACCTGCCCGATTCCTGCGTATGTCGTTCCCAACCCTAACTGTTGCTATCAGTACAATGTAAGCCCTGCCAATAACTGCGGCTGTTGCAACGGCGGTTTCTAATTGAATACCACATCTTTTCGCAATTTGCGAAATGTTCACATTAAATTGTGATATTGTAACGGCGGCGAGGTGAAACAAAATCGCCGCCCATTCTATTATGAAAGGAAGTATTATTTATGGCGGCTGAATATTCTGCGGTTGCACTTCAAACAGTTGAAGTTGACGAAAATATTTTATTCAATAATGGAAACAGAGCCTGCAAAAAAGGCTTTATTTCTCACAGAGATGATAGCGGTATATTCTTTCTCAAGGGTGCTTCTAACGGCTGTAAGGCTGTTTATAGAGTTACTTTTGACGGTAACATTGCAGTAGCGACGGACGGAGGAACGGTTGAGCCTATTTCTGTTTCTTTGTCTATCAATGGAGAAGAGATAGGCAATGGAACAGCCATCGTTACGCCGACTGTTGCAGGAGCATTTTTCAACGTGTCAATTTCGACATTTATTGAAATTCTATGCTCTTGTTGCTTGACTGTAAGCATTAAAAACACAAGCGATACAACGGCTATTGATGTGCAGAACGCAAACATCATCTTTGACCGTGTAGCGTGAGAAAGGAGAAAACACAATGAAACATCTTGAAGAATTAAAAGAAGTTGTAAAGAGAGAACTTGAAAAATTCGGCAAGCAGGGCGACATTTCTGTGTCAAGCCTTGACAAAATCCATAAGCTCAGTGATTTGTATAAAAACCTTTGCAAAATCGAAATGCTCGAAGAAGAAGCCGAGGGCGGTTATTCCGAGGAGAGAGTCGGCAGAGGCGGAAATCGCGGCGGTCGTTCTTCATATGACGGAGGTTCGTCTTATGATGACGATATGATGTATTCCGAGCGCAGAGGCAGAGGTAGAAACGCAAAGCGTGATTCTATGGGAAGATATTCGTCCGAGGGTGGCTCTTATGAGGGCGGTTATTCTCGTCACGATGCTAAAGATTGGATGATGTCGCAACTTGGCGAGATGATGGAAGGTGCCGACCCAAAGGAGCGAGAAGCCCTGAAAGAATGTATGAGAGCAATCGAAAGGGCTTGAAAGTATCAAGCGGAATAAATTCTTCGTTTTATAAATATGAAGATGAACCGACCGAGAGAGAAAATGCCAATTCGGAAATACAGGACATCTTTCCTGCCTTGCAGAAATACAAAGAAGAACACAATTCCGCGAACTTGCAAAAATTGTGCGTTGAAATATCGGAGTTCTGCCAATCGGTGTACGCAAGCACCCGAAGCGAAGCAGAACGCAAGATCTACCGTACAATGGTCGAAAAATTGAATAAGAAAAATTGAGCGACGGGAACCCGTCGCTCTTTTTTTATAAAAATATTGAAAAATTATCAAAAAGTTGTCAAAAACCTATTGACAAATCGAAATAAATGGTGTATAATAGTATCAGAAAAACAAAGAACGAACGGCACAGCCGACAAACGAAAGGAATTATAAAAATGATCGAAATTTCAAGAATCTTCACCTTCGGAACAGCAAACAACCGCGACATCATCCGCCGCTTGATGGGATGTTGCGAATCCTTTAAGAATATGACATTCGCAACCGCCGCCGAACAATACCGCTATTATGAACGCGCGGGGCTTGTGGTTCGCGGCGACGGATGGCTTGCAATTTATCACGATACCGAAAATTAAAGCAACCGAAATCCTCGGGCGGCGGAATGCCGCCCGATCAGAGAAAGGAAGTAAACAATGAGACGTAAAATCACACCTTCACAAGAAAAATTTGTTTGGAAACGCAAGTACAAACAACTTGTTTCAGAACTTTCGCATTATAAACGCGACGCTGTTTATGCTCAATTATCGCACCACGACGATTTGGTTGAGCACGGTCAAGAATATGCAAACGACTGTGCAAGATATGAGACATACTGTTTGCAGAGAGTCGAACATATCAAGCAAGAACTCGCAGAAGTTAAAAAGAAACTCGCTTGGTTAAATTAAACGCATCAAACTGAACGGAAAGCGAATCCCCAAAGGCGCACTCGTTCGGGCGAGTATAAACAGGCTTTTAAGCCCGAAGCGTTCGCCGCGAAAGCGGCGCAGGTAGCAAAAAGAAAGGAGAGAAAAAATGAAACGAATTTTTGACTTTTTTGCATTTATGCTTGGTGCCGATTGCAAAATTAAAAATTATTCTGTTGAAATCGGAATTTGCGATTTTAGCGGTCAAGGAAGAAACAAATA
>JAZNER010000058.1:0-1546 GCA_045588675.1 Eubacteriales bacterium
TGAGCTGATTGCCGAGTGCGAAAAGTATGCAAACTGTATATTCAAATACGAAACCGACATTGATACGGTTTTTATGAACCATTTCGTCCTTGCGCGCGGTTATGCCGCGCTTGGTGAAAATGAGAAAGCAAAAGAGATGCTTGGAAAGATTCCCGTGACATTTGGCGATAGATTGTATTGGGAGGCTGAAATTGCGCAGGCGAACAAGGAATATGACGATGCTATGTTGAAGTGTCGGTCAAGCTTTGCCTTGAAAGCAAGATACATTTCAAGATGCATCCGTATGGCGGGAGAAATACATCAAGCGAGGGATAGTGAAAACGGATTGGCACAGCGTATAGAATACGAGGAATATATGCTTCGGTTGCTCAACGCCTTTCTTTCCGGTGGTGATTATTTGCCTTGCCGCCAAACCTTCCAAAAGTACGTTCTGCTTTGCGGTATGGTAAAAAAACACACCAAGCTGAACCGATTTGATCTTGCCCTTGAAAAAGCCGAAATGCTATTTGCAGGCAGAGTTGAATTTTTGAATTTCCTTAATAATCAAGAAGGAAAATATTCGTTGTTGTTTGAGAACAACGATTCCGTGGAATATCAAATGCACACGAAATATCAGCTTGATTGTTATGTAAAGGACACAGTGGAGTTTTTGAAAAAGCGTCCCGAGTATGAAAATGATACAAGAATCAAGGAGCTTTTCAAGAAATACGATTTAGAGTAAATTCCCCAAGGGGGTGACGATTTGAAGGATAGTGTAATAATTAAAAGAATATGGCAATTTGCAAAGCCATATAAATGGGCATTTCTGATTAGTTATTTGGTTCTGCTTGTGGAGCTTGTGTTTAATCAGATCATACCTCTGTTTTTGGAGGACGTAATCAATTTTGCGGTCTATGAAGCGGATATGCAGGGATTCCTCTATGCAACGCTATGGTATGCACTTGTGTTTTTCGGTTACGCAGCTTGTGGCTTTATTCAGCTAATATTGTGGCAAAGAGTACATAACAAATACGTTTACGACGTTCGTATCGCTTGTTACAGAAAAGTACTGCGTATGAAGCCGAGCGTGCTGACCGATATAAAAACGGGTGATGTGATCCGTACCATAAATAGCGACACCGCAGAGTTTCACCATATCATACAACGCTTCGGTATGAGAATTTTGAACTCCGGAATCGGTACGATAGTATCGTTGACAATTGTTGCTTTTATGAAATGGGAAATTGCGCTTTTGATGGCGGCAATTATTCCAATCTCTGCGATAGTTTGCAAGACGATTGAAGCAAAAATGAAAAAAGCATCCGATGAGATCCGTACCAAGCAAGGTAAGTATTCTGCTTGGCTTATGGAAATGCTCAAAGGGATGCGAGAAATTAAACTTTTTGTAGCGGAGAAAACGGTTCTCAAGATTTTTACAAACAATGCCCATCCACCATTTGTTATGATAGACGAAATTGCCGATTTTCTGGCGGATGGTATATTTTTTCTTTTCTTCCTGCTCCTCATGGATGGTTTCGCTTTCGTCGATCACGCCCTGTTTCAGGCG
>JAZNER010000059.1:0-2270 GCA_045588675.1 Eubacteriales bacterium
ATTCCGCCTTTGAAACGGTCTCCCATAACGAGCTTTGCTCCGCGTCTTAATTCCTGCACAAACAAATCGGGATGTGCAAAATCATAGCTTCCGTCACAATCGCCCATTATGATATATTTTCCTTTTGCAGCTTTAATACCGCCGATGAGTGCCGAGCCGTAACCTTTTATTTTCACATTTGCTACTCTTGCACCGTTTTTTATTGCAATTTCTGCCGAGTTATCAATTGAGCCGTTGTCGGCAATTAAAATCTCCGCATTGAGCTTTAATCTTTCTATGGCACTATTGGCTTCGTTTATTGCAAATTCCAATGTTTCCGATTCATTAAGGCACGGCATTAAGAATGTAAATTCCATCATTTCCGCCGACCTTTCTTGTGAGGCAGTTCAATGTTCAGCCACATTGCCGCAAGCAGAGCAAATATAGGCGTTACAAGTGCCCTGTATGTAAAGAAGCAATGTAGGTATGAGTGATTGTTAAGTGCAAGACATCTTATCAGAACAACTGCACCGAGTACAATCAAAATTATTGTTGCCTCCGATTTTTTATCCTTGCCCCTGAACAGATACCATACAGACAGTAAAATCAGAACCAAAAATATAATTCCGAGTGCCGTCCGTCCTGCATCAACTCTAATTTCACTCCCAAATAGCATTGACAGATTTGCCGCAACGGCTGAAAGAATTGATTTTGGCTTATCGGCGTACATTTCCACTTTATTTCCCATACGCTCTGCGACAGAGGAAAGAGCCGTTTCAAATGCGTTGGTATTTGTTACCATACTTGCGATAAGCCATTTAACTATAAAGGCTCCGCCGTATGAAAGCACCCAACATATTCCGCATTTCAGGAGCAGAAGCAAATTTTCCTTTAAGCTGCCGAGCCTGTTTTCTTTTGTTCTGACTGCAATCACAAGAGCGAGAGGAATAAGTATCGTTACCGTTTCGGTTGTGAGAAAGTCGAAAAAGGCAACTGCCGTTCCGCTTACAACACTTAATATTGTCAGCCATTTATCATCTCTGTGTTCCAGAATGAGAAACAACGGAACAAGTACAAAAGCAAGGATAAAGCCGGGTTGGTATTCCATACTCAGCCTGATATTCCAAATCTGCACCGCCGCAAGGGATAAAGCAAGCATTATCGCCAAATCCCAATGCTTATTTTTTGCAAGGATAAAAAGCGATAGCCCGACAAGAAGCAGAAAGGCAATAAATCCGATTAGTTTCACACCCTCAACATCGGTAATAAGATGTCCAAGCCGTATAAACATTGCTGTTCCGTGCCAGTAGCGTGTGTAGTCTTTGTTTGGCTCTGTGCCTTGTGTTACCGAAAGATACAGTCCTGCATTTACGCCAAGTTCTCCGCCATCATAATAATTTGTACGGATTGAAGATATAAACGGACTGTCTTCACCCATATTCCACGAAACATTCAGCCATATAGAATCTGCATAGTGATCCGCTACGGAATTTAGCTTTTTACCATCTGTAAATTCAAAAGCAGTTCGCTCTTTATAGGAAAGCGCACTTTGTTCCATATTGTCCCGAATCATATCATTGGGGATCAGTGCAGAAAGAAACAGGAGCAGCCACAACAGAAACAGCACGACAGCAAAAACTGCGGTATGCTTTGCAGCACTGCAAAAAATTTTTCTTATCAAACAACCACCCCTTTAAGCGAAAATAAAACACATAATTATTTATCTTATTTTACCATATTTATATATCTTTTTGTTGCCCTGCACTAATTTTGACAGTTTTTGCACTAAATTTATTTAGTGGTGTAAAATTCTTTGCTTTTTTTATTTCAAAAGTAACGAAATTAATTAAAATTCTCCCGAAATATCGACATAATACGATTTTTATGTTATAATTATAAAAATGGTTGTGAGGTGATGGATTTGAAAATTGCTGTATGTGATGACGATATGATATGTCGAACACAAATTATTTCTCTCTTGAATGAGTACATAAAACAAAATTCCAACAGAAATATTACTGTTTCAGAATATTCCAATGCTGAAAATCTTCTTGACGCAATCAGCAAAGGCTGTGAGTTTGATGCTTTTATACTTGATGTCGTTATGCCCGGTATGAACGGCATTGAGCTTGGTATTGAATTGCGCAGGCAAGGTGTCAAAGGAAAAATAATATATCTCACATCGAATGAAGAATTTGCGATAGATTCATATAAAGCAAAAGCTACGAACTATATCTTAAAACCCGTTGTAGAAAGCGAGCTTTTTAACACACTTGATGATATAGCCGAAC
>JAZNER010000060.1:0-18032 GCA_045588675.1 Eubacteriales bacterium
GCGTATGTGCTAAACTATTAGTGTCAAGTTTCACGACTTGATCCTCCTTTGATGTTTTTATTTTTGGTTGGCAGACCATCTTTATTATACATCAAAGGAGGTATTTTTTCTACGCATAGCTAAAGCTTTTTGGAACCACCAGCACTGCTGGTGGTTTTCATTAAACAAAAAAATCTCGCAAGCTTATGCTTGCGAGATTTAAAAAATCAAAAATTATTCTGCGTCTGCAGCTTCAACAGCATCAACCGCGTCAACTACTTCAACAGTTTCTGCAGCATCAACATCCTCAGGCATTGCCTCAGCAGCCGCACGAGCTTCTTCAAGAAGAACTCTGATTGAAAGGCTAACCTTCTTCTTTTCGTCATCAACCTCAACAATCTTTGCATCAACCGTCTGACCAATCTCAAGTACGTCAGCAGGCTTTGCAATCTTTGTCATAGAAATCTGAGAAATGTGGATAAGTCCATCAACACCGTCAACGATTTCAGCAAATGCGCCAAAAGGCATCATGCTTACAATCTTTACAGATACGATATCGCCTACAGCGTAATTGTTCTTAAAGATTATCCAAGGGTTAGAAGCATCGGTCTTGTAAGAGAGAGAAATTCTCTTCTTTTCAGGGTCAAAGCTCTTAACAGTAACTGTAATCTCGTCGCCAACAGATACTACATCTGCAGGAGATTTAATTCTCTTCCAGGAAAGCTCACTTGTATGTACCATACCGTCGATACCGCCGAGGTCAACAAATGCACCGTATGCTGTAAGGCTCTTAACCTTACCTGTGTACTGCTTGCCTTCTTCAATGTTTGCCCAGAACTCTGCCTCTGCCTTACGTCTTTCCTCGCGGAGAATAACTGCAATAGAGCCCTTAGCCTTTTTATTTTCACGAACATCTGTGAGCTTGAGCTGAACCTTTTGTCCAACCATAACTGACAAATCAGCGTCTTTGGGAAGACCTGTCTGTGAGGAGTGTACAAACACTCTTGTTGAGTCGATAAGAACGACAACACCTACGCCGCCCTTAACTACTTCAATTACTGTGCCTTCGAGAATTTCATCATTCTCTTTTGCTGCTACGATTTTGCTCCAGTTTCTGTCGGAGTCAACTCTCTTCTTGGAGAGTGTTGCGAAGCCTTCAACATCACTTACGCGAATTACGAAAGCCTCAACTGCATCGCCAATCTTGAACATCTCTGTAAGCTTTGCTGCAGGGTCGTCTGTTATCTGCTCTGCTTTGATAATGCCTGTGACTTTTGCGCCGATATCGAGTTGAATTTCGCTGTCGTTAACCGCAGTTACATAACCGGTAACAGTATCTCCTGTATTTAAAGTTTTGAGAGAAGTCTCAAGAAGTTCTGCAAAATTTTCTGTCTTGCTCATGGTTCTTTCTACCTCCTGAATTATATTGTGCGGAGTTGATGCCCCCGCTACAATCCCCACTTTTTTGTGGGATAACGGAAAATACTGTTTCAGCTCATTGGAATTTTCTATCATAACAGTGTTGTCACACGCGGCCTTGCATATTGAAAACAGCTTCGCCGAATTTGAACTTCCTCTGCTACCGATAACTATCATAAAATCGTTTTCACGTGATAGCTTGTCAGCCTCGAGTTGTCGGATTTCCGTAACATTACATATTGTATCAAAAATTGAAGGATTTGTATATACCTTTTTAAAAAGTTTTTTTGTTTTCTCCCATTCGCCCAAATTTTGAGTCGTTTGAGCCACGATAATTGGTGCTTTTGCGCAATTGCTATTTTTGTTTTTATCTTCCAAAAGCATTTCCAATTGCTCACAGCTCTCAAAATAGACTATTTCGCCGTCAAACCGACTACTGAACCCCACAACCTCGGGGTGTTCCCTATTGCCGAAAACATACAAAATCTTATCGGGAGAATTATTTTCTTCAACTATCTTGTGTATTTTTTTTACAAAGACACAGGTGCAATCAACATAGGAAAAATACTGATTTGCTTCGGCATATTTTTTAAGTAAGTTCTCAGTTTCCCTCGACACTCCGTGAGCGCGGATAAAAACCTTGACAGGCGAGCTCAGAGAAGCACTTTCGGATAGCTTTTCAATGTCACCTATATTAGCAACCTTTACTCCGTTAGCCTCAAGATTTGCATTATACGTATCATTGTGAATAAGCTTTCCAAGTGTGTAAATACGCTCACCGGAGCGCTTATTCATAATTTCATTTTCAACAAACTTAGCCGCCCTTGCAACACCAAAGCAAAAGCCTGCCGACTTAGCTACCGTTACTCTTACATCATTCTCCACGACAGCTATCCTCCAGCTCACAAACTCTTTCAAACAAGAGCTTGGAAATTCGAGAATATTCACCCGAAGCGTCGGGATTATAGTTAAGCTCTGAAAACTTTACAGGCTTACCTACAATTACCTCAACCTTGCAAAAGGGTGTAAACTTGCGCTTTTTTGTTCTTATGAAGCAAGGCAATACCTGTTTCTCGCTTCTTGCGGCAATCATTGCAATTCCGTTCTTGACCTCAGTCGCTTTAGGGTCAAGTCCTCTTTGCCTGTGGCCTTGCGGGAAAATGCCAATGCTCTTCCCCTCTTCAAGCATACGGATTGTTTTGCGGATTGCTCCTACATCAGCTCCACCCCTATCAACAGGATATGCACCAAGAGCAGTTATAAGACTTGACAAAAGCGGAATTTTAAATAGCTCCTTTTTTGCCATAAAATGAGGCTGCTGATGCTTCATAACACTGCAAATAAAAATCGGGTCAAGGTTTGATATATGATTGGAAATAACGATATAAGGGCCGTCTTCCGCGCAGGGCTCATTTTCAGAGCCGTATGAGCTTATGCGAAAAAGAAAGCGCACAAGTCCGCCAAGATACTTTTTTACCCAAATGTAAGCCTTACTTTTCAATTCTGTCCACTCCTGTTTTTCGGTAAATTATATCAATAATATACTCTACCGACTGCTCAAAATCATATTCGGAATTATCAAAGATATCTGCATCGTCAGCCGGCTTCAAGGGTGCGACACTTCTGCTGCTGTCTGCCCTGTCGCGTTCCACAAGCTCGGTATAAACCTTATCGTAATCAGCATCGACTCCTTTTGCCAAAAGCTCCTTGTATCTTCTCTCGGCTCTTGCCTTATCGGAAGCCGTCAAGAATACCTTAACCTCTGCGTCGGGCAAAATCACCGTACCAATATCACGACCGTCCATAATAACGCTGTTCTTCCTTGCAAGCTCCTTTTGAGCCTCAAGCAAAAACGCGCGGACATTTCCAACAGATGAAACTGCCGATGCGTACATTGAAATATCAGGCTGACGGATTTTGTCGCCCAAGTCTTCGCCATTAAGATATACGTGCTGAATTCCGTCAACATATTTAATTTCAATTGTAATTTTTGCAAGCAAGGGGGTGATTTTATCAGAAGCCTTTACATCTTCAACCGAAAGCCCATTTTCGCGTGCAAAATATCCAACTGTTCGGTAAAGCGCGCCCGTATCTACATAAATGATGCCAAGACGCTTTGCTATTTCCTTAGAAATAGTTGATTTTCCCGCGCCACCGGGTCCGTCAATGGCAACAGCAATTTTTTTATTCATTATATATCCGCCTTTCAAAACAAATTATTAAAATCATTAAATCAGTAAGCAGAATTTTCTCCCGCGCAAACTCCCGTAGAAAAGGCAATTTGCAGGTTAAACCCACCTGTGTAAGCATCAAGATCAAGCACCTCGCCCGCAAAATACAAGCCCGAAACAAGCTTTGACTCCATAGTTCTCGGATTGATCTCATTTACAGCAACTCCGCCTTTAGTTATTATCGCCTCATCAATAGGTCGGAAATGCAATAGCGGTATCTGCATATACTTTATCGCATTTAAAAGCTTTTTCCGTTCTTCCTTTGTAATTGAATTAACCTTTTTTCTCGGGTCGATTCCGCTGATTGACACAATTGGCTCAATCGCCTTCAATGGCAACAAATCAGAAAGTGAATTAATAAAATCCTTATTATTGTATTTCAAAAAATCTGCTCTTATTCTTGCATCAAGCTCATAGTCGCTCAAAGCGGGCTTCATATCAATTTGCGCCGTGTATTTTCCTTTTTCAATATCGGGTATATGTGCCGAAGCTGACAAAACCATAGGACCCGTCATACCAAAGTGAGTAAAAAGCATTTCGCCGAAGTCCTCAAAAATCAATTTTCCGCTGTCATTGGAAATTATCTTCAAGGACACATTACGCAAGGACAAGCCCTGCATTCTTTGGCAAAGGTTGCCGTCTGCAACAATTGGGACAAGTGACGGACGAAGAGGCGTCACAGTGTGCCCCGCTTCACGAGCAAATCGATAACCGTCACCGTCAGAGCCCGTTCCCTTATAGGAAGCACCGCCTGTGCAAACGACAACCGCATCACACACGGTAGTGCCGTTAACAGTTGTAATCCCATTTACAACGCCGTTATCTATATTAATTTTCGCTACCTTTTCATTAATTATCTTCACACCAAGCTCACGGCATTTATTTGATAAAGCAGTCACTATATCCTGCGCCTTGTCGGACTCGGGAAAAACTCTTCTCCCGCGTTCAATCTTTAATTTTACTCCGCAGGATTCAAAAAAATCTATCGTATCTGCAGTTGAAAATCGGTCGAGCGCCGCATAAAGAAATCGTGGATTTGTCGGAACGTTATTCAAAAACTCGGCGTTTGAGCAATCATTGGTAACATTACATCTTCCCTTGCCTGTTATGCGAAGTTTTCGTCCTACTCTGTCGTTTTTTTCAAAAAGTAAGACCTCCGCACCTAACTGAGCTGCATAAATCGCCGCCATCAAGCCTGCGGCTCCTGCCCCTATTATCGCTACGCGGCGAGGATTATTATTTAACATATTGGTTATACCTTATCGTAAACATTATATTCATCCCAGACCTCCTCAAGCCTGTGAAGACGGGAGGAAACAAGCTCGCTGCACTCTCTTGAAACCGCAACAATCAACGCGTTTATAAGCGACATTGGAGCTACCAGCGAATCGGCAAAGGAAGCCATATCGCTCTGAGCTACGAGAAGCTGTGAAGCATATTTGGCAATAGGCGACGCTTCGCTATCCGTGATCGCGATAACATTTGCGCCTGTCTTTTTGGCATATTCCACGCCTCGTATGATACTCTTTGAATATCTTGGGAAGCTTACTGCTATTATTGTATCCTCTTCGCCAAGAGTCATCATCTGCTCAAAGGTTTCACTTCCCGATGTCGTCTGAATCAATCTTACATTATCGGAAATCATACGGAAGCTATAATTTAAAAACTCGGCAAGGTATGATGATGCGCGCATTCCCATAATATAAACTCTCTTTGCATCAACAATATTCTTAACTGCCGCATCAAAGGCCTCGCGGTCAATTCCCTCGAGTGTTCTCTTGATTTTATCTATATCAGAGTAGAGCACCTTTTCAAGAACATTAGCGTCGCCGATAAGGTTATTTGTTACCTCGACCCTCTGAACAGCTGTGAGCTTTGAACGAATTAATTCCTTGAGGGATTTTTGAAATTCCGGATATCCCTCATAGCCGTATTCCATTACAAAGCGGACAACGGTGGATTCCGAAACTCCGACCTCTCGTCCAAGCTTTGCCGCAGTCATATATGCCGCCTTATCATAGTGCTTGCGGATATAATTCGCAATCAGCTTCTGTCCCTTGGAAAAAGAAGAAATGTTCTCATCAATAAATTTTAAAATGTCATTTCTCATCTTACCCTCACGCCTCCGACTACAATTGAAATTTTATTTTGAATTTTAATCATAAAATAATACTTTTTTATTATAAACCTTTTTTTCAAAAATGTCAATTAAAAAACTCACATTTTTACGTTCTGTCTTTCTTTTGTTAAAATTGCACAGTTTTTTCGACAAAAATTTTACATCTAAAAATAGCTTATTTTGTCAAAAAAACTATTTACAAATTGTTAAAACTATGATAAAATATTTAAGGTTAGAGTTTTTTGAAAATTTTACCTATGACTTTGTTTTCAAGCGGCTTTGCCGATGAAAAAATATAAATTTCATTTGGAGGAATCTTATGAAACTCATTTACGGTGTAAAGGACAAGCCGAAGTTTGGTCAGGTAATTGTCTTTGCAATCCAGCAGCTACTCGCTATTATGGCGGCTACTATAACCGTTCCTATGATGGTCGGTTACGGTATGTCTATCCCCGCGGCTCTCTTTGGAGCAGGTATCGGAACTATTGTTTATCTGCTCTTCACCAAATTCCGCAGCCCTGTATTCCTTGGTTCTTCTTTCGCGTTTATCGGTCCTATGATAGCAGCATTTGCCGGTGCTGTGGGAAACGTTATGCTTGGATACCTCGGTTTGATAATCGGTGCTGTATTAGCAGGTCTCGTTTACGTTGTCATCGCGCTTGTTGTCAAGTTTGCAGGTGTTAAGTGGATCTCAAAGATTATGCCTGCATCGGTCATCGGTCCCACAGTTGCACTTATCGGTCTTTCTCTCGCGGTTGCCGCGATCAACGACGTATTCCTTTATTCCCCTAAGGAGACCTACGGTGTTTCGAGCTACTTTATAATGAATCCCTCTCTTTGGGCTTCGCTCGCTTGCGCAATGGTAACATTGGTCGTCATTATTCTCTGCTCCGTTTACGGCAAGAAAATGGCTAAGCTCATCCCCTTCATCTTCGGTATTCTCGCAGGATACGCAACAGCTCTTATCTTCACAATTATCGGCATAACCACCGGTAACGATGCTCTCAGAGTAATTGATTTCAAGCCTTTCACCGACCTTGTTAAAAACGGTGTAACGATCAACACCTTCATCTCCGTTCCCGAATTCACATTCATAAATGCTTTCAAGGGCTTGGGCGATTTCAAGGTATCTTACCTTGCAACCGTTGCGGTAGCATACGTTCCCGTTGCTTTCGTTGTATTTGCTGAGCATCTTGCAGACCACAAAAACCTCTCCTCTATCATTGAGCAGGATCTTCTTGAGAATCCCGGTCTCCACCGCACCCTTCTCGGTGACGGCGTTGGTTCTATGGCAGGTGCACTATTCGGAGGATGCCCCAATACCACTTACGGAGAGTCCGTCGGTTGCGTTGCTATTACAAAGAATGCTTCTGTTATCACTATTGTGACTACTGCTGTTATGGCAGTTCTCGTTTCATTTATTTCTCCTTTCGTTGCATTTCTGGATTCTATTCCCGGTTGCGTAATGGGCGGTGTTTGCATTACTCTTTACGGCTTCATCGCGGTTTCCGGTCTTAAGATGATCCAGAAGGTCAACCTTGAAGACAATGGTAACCTGTTCACCGTATCCGTTATACTCATTACGGGTATCGGCGGAATGGCAATAGCAGTTGGCGGCACGGACAAAGTGTACATAACCGGAACCGCTTGCTCGCTTATTCTCGGTATTCTTGTTAACGCCTTGGTTGGTAAGGCAAAAGAATAATCTGAAAACAGTTTGATTTTAATATTTAAAAGCCTTGGCATGAGCCAAGGCTTTTTTGCTTACTGTTTAAGATATTCCATAAAGTTATTTTTGTTTTCCATAGCAGTTGTCGTCGGCCTGCCGAGGTTCTCCCTCGCGCCGATTGAGGCTTTGACCTCAATAAAGCTGAGCTCCCCTCTCGACTTGGCTTCTGTAAGTGCTTTGTCAAGCGCTTCAAAATCTGACACAGATACGGCATTTTTGTAGCCGCAGCCCTGTGCAATTGCAACGAGGTCGATTTTCTCAGCTACTGTTGGCATTCCGCCGACCGTTTCATGAGAGCCGTTATTGATCACGATATGAATAACATTTTGGGGCGAGTTAGCACCGAGTAAAGCCATAGCTCCCATATGCATAAGCACGGCTCCGTCGCCATCTACGATCCAAATCCTTTTTTCAGGCTTCTGCAAAGCAATACCCAAAGCTATCGACGAGCTATGTCCCATTGAGCCAACAGTCAAAAAGTCACTGCCGTGAGTCTGGGCGTTATTCTCACGGATTTCAAAGAGCTCTCTTGAAGCCTTGCCCGTAGTCGAAACAACAATATCAGTATCACTCACAGCTGTAATATGCTTGATTATATCCTCACGAAGCATTGTGTGATTATTCTTATACTTGACCTTTCCGTCAAATTCAAGAGCTCCCTTCTTCACAACAAAGGCGACCTGCTTACCCTTTGACAAAAGGCTGCGGAACTCCTTCATTTTTTCATTGAGCTCGCTTTCGGTCGTTTCCTTTGAAATTACGAATGAAGCTACATCCATATCTTCAAGCAGAGCTAAAGTTACCTCGCCTTGATATATATGCTGAGGCTCGTCGTGGACACCCGGCTCTCCCCTCCAGCCTACGACAAAGACACACGGTATCCCATAAACCTTATCATTCATAAGAGATGCCACGGGGTTTATGATATTGCCAAGACCGCTATTCTGCATATAAACAACAGGAATTTTGCCTGTCGCCAAATGATACCCCGCCGCAAGTGCCACGGCATTTCCTTCATTAGCGGCAACAATATGCTTATCGGAAATTCCGTACCTTTGCATAAGATAATTGCACAATGGCTTTAAAAGCGAGTCGGGCACACCGCTGAAAAATTCAAATTCATTTAAAAAATCAAGCTTCATTTCAAAATCCCCTCATATAAGCCGTAAAGGGCTTGTCTGTCAAGTATCACCGGGTTGTTTCCAAGCCGCTCTGTATTAACCGAATCGGCAAGGAGAGATATCTCGGCATTTCTGTCGCGTTTTGTGCTCGGATTTCCTACTTCAAGCTCTTCAAGCATTCTTTCAAATGAAAAAATTGCTTCCTCACCACTTGAACAATCCAAAAACTCGGCAATGCGAGCGAACACATCTGAAAGATATTTCTCGCCTCTGACATCGTTAAGCTTTTCAGGGTTATTGAGCATATATTTCCATACCCTTGGCAGACAAATCGCAACCGAATGACCGTGAGGCAAGCCGTAAATCGTTGTGAGCTTATAGCTCATAGCGTGCGGTGCGGTTGTCGCGGTTATATTAATTGCTTGTCCTGCTAAATTTGAGCCAAGCATTATTTTTTCATTTGCTGTCGGTGTGTTACCGTTTACATAATCGCGATAGCTTTCCCAAATAATTTTAATCGCTTGCTCGGCAAGTCTTTTGCTTTCCTCGGTTGAACTTACCGCCCAATATGACTCAATTGCTTGGCAAAGAGCATCTAGCATTGTGCATTTCCTTTGATATGCGGGCAGACTGTCAAGTATTGACGGAATCAGAATCGCAATTTCGGGAACTAAGCAATCATCTGTTACCGATTGCTTTTCCCCGTTGTAATACATAACACAAAATTTCGTCGATTCGCTTCCCGTTCCCGCCGTAGTAGGAATTGCGATAAGCGGAACAGTTGAATTTACATAGGGTTGATTGATATAATCAACGCCCTCAGGCATTTGTGAATAGAGCTTAATTGCTTTTGCGGTGTCAATTGCGCTTCCGCCACCTGCAGCGATGATACAGTCGCATTTTTCAGCGCGGTAAAGCTCAACACCGTCGAGTATCTCCTCATATTTTGGGTTTGGAGAAAAGCCTTTAAATACAATATGCGGCATACTTGATGATACAATATATTTTCCCGCCTCGCTAAAAGTAAACGAATTGCCGCAAACAAGCATAAATTTGCTTCCACCCATTTCTCGCAACAGTTCTTCAACCTTTTTATAATCATTGTCGCCGTTTAATATCAACCTGTTTTCTCTCAAAATCATTCCTCCGGAATTAGCGTTATTATATCCTTAATCGACATGCACATATCGTCGGTTTCTTTTGCTCGGTGGTTTGTCAAAATTGTTTCTGCTGCCTTTTGCATTGCGGGGAAACCGCTTCGTGTAAGTTGATTTGCATATATGACAATATTGATTCCGCGAGCTTCAAATTCCTGTTCCGTAACTGTATTAAATGACGTTGGAACAACAACAAGCGGTGTGTGCTTATTCCTCTGACGGAATTTCTCTGCAAATTCAAAAATCTCCGCAGGGTCCTTCTTTCTGCTGTGTATCATAATAGCATCAGCTCCCGCCGCCGAAAACGCAAACGCTCTTTCAAGCGCATCGTCCATTCCTCGCTCCAAAATCAAGGATTCGATTCTCGCACAAATCATAAAATCTTTTGTTTTCTGTGCTTTTTTGCCTTGTTTGATTTTTTCACTGAAATTCTCAATGCTGTCCTGTGTCTGAACTACCTCAGTTCCAAACAAGGAATTCTTTTTAAGACCTGTCTTGTCCTCTATTATTACCATAGAAACGCCCATTCTCTCAAGCGTTTTCACGGTGTAAACAAAATGCTCTGTAAGTCCACCCGTATCTCCGTCAAAAATAATAGGCTTTGTGGTGACCTCCATAATGTCATCTATCGTGCGGAAGCGAGAGGTCATATCAACAAGCTCAATGTCGGGCTTTCCCTTCGCGGTGCTGTCACAAAGACTTGATACCCACATTGCATCAAACTGATAGGTTTTTCCATTCTGTAAAACCTTGCTTTTTTCTACAATAAGCCCTGTTATTCCGCTATGCGCCTCCATAGCGGTGACAAGTCCCTTCATTGACAGCAATTTTTTTAGTCTTCCGCGACGCATATCGGGCATTGACAGCTGTGCGCGTGAAAGCTTCTCAAGCTCGTCATAAACATCTGCCTTTGAATATGGGAACTCTATAAGCTGTCCACCGTATTCCTTGAGCAAATCAATTACCTCGTCACGAATAGGCGACTGAAAACCCTCTCTCCAATCGTCACCGTGAACAACATAGGTCGGGCGCAAGCTTCTGATATTCTCGGCATAGCTTAAAGCTTTTTGCTCAACTACCTGATGAACGCCGCTAATATTCTTAACAAGCAGCTTCCTCTCCTCAAAGGGCATAAGCGGAAAACGCTTATAGCTTGCCACTGCTTCATCAGAAAGTACACCGATAATAACCTTACCAAGCTTCTGCGCCTTTTTGATAATTGCTATATGTCCGCTATGGAGCATATCGGTCGAGAAGCACATATATACTGTTCGGCTTTCAAGCTCGTCCACTTTCTTTTTTACGATTTCCAAGTCGTCGGGAGTATCTATCTCGTTGCAAAGAGCGTCTTTGACATCAAGAGTGTATATTTTGCACTTGTCGGACACCTGATTGAAAGCATTTTCGGCATAGCACTTTCTGTTGTCACTCTCACAAAATGCACAAATCTCGTCAAGCCAAATACCAAAATCCTCTTCGTTGAGCTTGTAGAGAGGCTGTGCGGCAAGAGCGTTGTCAAAAAATTCTATTCCAACCTTCTCGATTCTGTCGCCGTTGATAACTGCCTTAAAATCCTTTTCGGGCAAAGGCAAAGTTGTACTTACCGTCATACAGCTGTGAGCGTTTTGAACAACATTATCAAAAACACACGCCTCAAAAACAAGGTCGCCGTGCATCATAACTATATCTTCCCCGCGAAGCTCTTCCCGTGCGCAGTAAATTGAATAAATATAGTTTGTCTTGTCATAGATTGGGTTTTTGACAAATGTAATTTTAAGCGGAAGTTCAAGTGAATTGCAATAATTAATAAGCACCTCGTCAAAATATCCCGTAGTCATAACTACCTCGTCTATACCCGCATCAACAATTAAACGCAATTGACGGCTTAAAATCGTATCACGCGGAGAAATCTCCGTCATACATTTTGGGTGCTCGCTCGTCAGCACACCCATTCTATGTCCAAGTCCAGAATTTAAAATTAAAGCCTTCATAGCAATTCCTTTCAAAATTCATAGCATTTATCAGATTAATATACAACAAATATTATACTACTTTTAAATTTTTTTGTCAATACAAGTACAATTTATTGTAATATATTTTAACAAATCCTTTGCCAAAAACAGCTTTCAAATCATTATCGAATAAATCGGTCGCGAAAATTCGCGACCGATTTTTAATAAAATTCTTCGTTTATTGGAGTTAAATCCTTCAAAAGCTCCTCACCATTACTGCGCTCATAAATCAACGACATAACATCCTTCATTTTCACCACATCACAAAGCTGAGCTTTCGCATTACCCATCATACCGTCAACTATACAACCGTGCTTACGAAAAGCAGGCTCATAATTTGGAAATTGCATTGAAACATCCAAAATTCCTTCGCTGTAAAGCTGATATAGCTTTCTTTCTTCAATATGGCCGTCCAAATGTTTGATTGTGAGTGAGATAGGTTTTTTGTAGTCGATGCGGTTATTCACGCCAAGCATCTCCTCAACACAGTGGAGAAATGTATTCTTATCCTGTCCTACTCCCAAAAGTAATACATAACCGCCCATCTTATATATTTTCCCATAGCAACCGTCGGGAGAAGCTGTTGTTTCGACTTTTTCTTCACCCGAAACAAAATCCAAAACCTTATCTTTATTACCAAACACCATCATTGAGTGTGAAGGATGTAATGTGCGAATTCCTCTGCTATCACGAGAAGCAATATCAGGCAAAGTGCCTATACTGCTTCTTGGGTTACACAAATCAAGCGTTGGAACACTTTTATCATCTTGATAGCCCCAGGTGTGTGCGGGAATGCAGAGTAAGCCACCGTCAGCTGTGAAATATTCAATTAAGGCGTCAAGCAACGCCTCTGCACCGCCCTCAATATTGCCGATTTTTCTGAGAGATGTATGCACGATTACCACTTTGTCGCGCGGAGCGCCAATTTTATTCAATGAAGCTATTATATCCTGTTTTGAAAGCATTTTTCTACTCACTTGTGTTATTTTTTCAATTATATCACATTTTAAAGAAATTGTAAAGATACTGTTCAGCACATTATTATATTTAGCTGAATTTTGTTTTTTCAAGGCATAAAGCAAAAACACACAGAGCGAATATGTAAACTCCAAGTCCCGAAGATATTTTAAGCATCAGATAAAGTCCGACTGTCCACAGTATAAATGCAGAAAACAGTGTTGTAACAGTCAAAAGCCGTTCAGCAAATCCAACTCCCAGAAACCACGAAGTCAAGCATTCAAGCGCACGCCCCCCGTCAAAGCTTTTTATCGGTAACAAATTTGTAAATGCTTGCACAAATGACGAAACTGCAAAAAATCCGATAACTCCTTTTAATTCAAAATTTCCGTTGCTAAAAAACACCTCTGCAGAGCCAAAAAGCTCTTCCTTTCCTATACGCATATATCCGCAAAACGCAAAGCAAAAAATCATACAGACAAGATTGACTGCAGGACCAGACAGCGACAGTAAAATTTCATCACTATAAGCCGTAATTTCTTCATCAACAATTATTCTCACACCCGAAAAACCGAGCTTAATCTCTTTGATTTTAATTTTCAGGGCACGCGCTGCTATCAAATGACCGAATTCGTGTAAAATTGATGCAAAAATATATACTGCAAAAACCGATGTTTTATCTGAAATAAGCATAGCGGAAAGCATTAATGCTCCGCCTAAACCAAGCTTGATTTTTTTCATATCGCCCTCTGAGAGTTTTCTTTATTTACATAAGTATGTTGTACAGCGAAAGAATATTTGCCTTTTTCAAAAAAGCACTTGACAATCACCTGACTGTGAGATATAATAAATATATATGTTTTTATATAATTATTAACTCAAAACATAGTCTTATATTGACATTAGTGATAGACTGAATGAGTTTGATTTCAATTTTCAGAGAAAGGACTTTTTTATGCATCTTCAGATTAAAGATGAGCTTGTTCCCGGTACAAAGCTTCACAGGAGTGATGTCGGAGGAGTTACGGGAATAGAATTTCTTTCAAAGGTATTTTTTATAACTGACGGAGTAATGCTGACACAAATCCGCGAGGTTTCGGGTATTGACGGCTCAACGCTCCAAAACTGGACGAAGCGCGGTTGGGTTGCTAACTCAAGGCTTAAAAGGTACGACATCAATCAGGTTGCTCACATCCTGATAATCAATATGCTCCGCTCTTGTATGCAGCTTGACAGGATAGCGTTTCTAATTGAATATATCAACGGCCGTGTTGATGACAGAAGCGACGATATTATTCCCGATTCCGTGCTTTACGACTACATTTGCAAAATTCTCGACCTGCTTATGTCGTATGAGCTTTGCTCACTCGGTTCAATCCGCGAGGCAGTGGATAAGGTTACTGTTGACTACGAGGAAAAAATTGAAGGAGCGCGCGAGAGATTGACTAAAGCGCTTGAAATAATTGTATTGGCTTATTATGCCTCTTTGATTAAAAAGCACTCCGACACTATGGTAAATACTCTTTTTGAAAACTCTTAAATTATCGGTGATTGTATGAAAAAAGTTGATATTTTGATTAATTCGGCTATCTATGCCTTTTATATGCTACTATCGTGTATTGCAATTATGGTACTTGAAATGCTGATTGTTGAGCTTTTTATTTGCAAGATTCTTGGCACATATTTTCCTTTCAGTACTTTGACGCTTGCGACAATACGCGCTATAATTTATACTGTAGGAGTAAATGTGCTTCTTGGTATAATGCTTTACAAAGACGGCTACCGCTCTGCCGTATCTTCAATGCCTGCAACGCTTGTTTCAGGTTTAATCGCGAGTGTTTTACATTTCTTCTTTTCACTCCTCTTTGGCTTTGAGGCTTTTTGCGCAGGAGGTGTGAAATTTATTTCGGCAATTTACCTTTTTGGCTCGTCGCTCTCAAGCGCAGAGTTTTCGGGAACACTTGAAAGAATTGATTGTATTCCCTTTTTCTTTATCAATTCAGTAATTTATATTGCCGTGATGATTTTGGCGCAATGGCTCGGAGCAAAAAACCGTCTTTCTGACAGAGCCGAGCTTACAAGAAATAAACAAGTTTAAAATAGTGCTTTCGCACATAGGGTTCAAAATGATTTTAGAAAACAAAAAAGATATTATAATTACAAATAGCAAGCTCGGTGAGCAGGCTATTAACAATGAGAAAGAAATTGACACAAAGGAAATTCTTCTGGAGGTTTTATCCTCAATCCGCGATGGCGGTTTTAATCCCGTATCGCAGATTGTCGGATACATTGAGTCGGGCGACCCCACACATATTGCTAACTATAACAACGCCCGCACCCTTATAGGCAAAATCGACAAGGACGAATTGCTTGAAGAAATAGTCAGCTTCTATATAAACCACATTGAAAATAATGAAGACAGCACAGATGAAAACTGATTTTTCCATATTTACAAAAACCGGACTAATAAGCTCTCTCGGCGACAAAAAAACAATTGTCGCACTCGGCACTTTTGACGGCGTTCACATTGCCCACAGACAGCTGATTGACGAGGCAATAAAATTAAGAAATTCCAAATCACAAGATGCCCTTGTCGGTGCTTGGTGCTTTGAGAAGCCGCCGATTGAGATTTTAAAGGGTATCAAAGTACCCACAATTACCTCAACCAAAGAAAAAATCAGACTTTTACTTTCTCTTGGACTTGATTTCGTTGCCGTTGGCGATTTCGCCGATTTCAAGGACCATTCAGCCGAAAGCTTTATTACTGATACCTTGAAAGCCGATTTATCCTGTGTGGGCACTGTATGCGGTTACAATCACCGCTTCGGACTTGGCGGAATGGGTAATTTTGCCTTGCTTCAAAACAATTTTGGAGAAACGGCGGTTTGTGTTCCAGAAATTACAGTCAACGGCGAAACTGTAAGCTCATCTGCTATCAGAGGTAAAATAATGTCAGGTGACATAAAGGGCGCAAATCTCATGCTCGGTAGAAATTATTTTCTTCGTGGTGAGGTTGTTTGCGGAAAACAGCTTGGCAGAACTATGGGCTTCCCTACCGCCAATCAAATTTTTCGCGATAATGCGGTCGTTCCGCTTTACGGCATTTACGCTGTTAAATGCACGACGGATAACGGCAAGCAATATGTAGGCACGGCTAACATTGGAATTCGTCCGTCAATCAAGGACGAGAGCGACTCGCACAGGGTAATCTGCGAAACTTATATTCACGGCTTTAACGGTGATTTATATGGCAAAGCTTTAAAGGTAGAGTTTTGCGAGCTTATACGCGCCGAAAGAGAGTTTGAGTCAATTGAGGCACTCGGAAATGCAATTACCTCAGATATTGAAAAAACTTCAAAAATACTGAATAATTGATTTTTAGCACAAAGGAAAGGAAAATCGTGAAAAATACACGAGCTTTGAATTATAAATTTAAAATCCTCTCAACCTCGTTTTTCGCTTTTGCGATTATCGTTTTGATTTTCTCTCAAAGCATAGTTGCGGCAGATACAACAAACGCTCCCGTTTGCCCCGCGGTTGAAGCATATTGCATTTACGACAAAACTCACGGGACTGTTCTTGCCGAAAAAAATATTGATGCCCAGCTGAATACCTCAACCTCTGCAAAGGTTATATCGGGGCTTATTTTTTGTCAGGAGCTTTCAGAAAGACTTGATGAAACGGTAACTGTAACCGGGGAAATGATTGATATGTCAAGCGGTTACAGCATGAAGCTTTCAGCAGGCGAGCAGATTAAAATCAAGGACCTGCTTTGCGGAGCGATCTGCGGCTCTTACAACGACGCTTATTATGTTTTATCCCATATCGTTTCGGGAAGTGTTGAAGAATTTGTAGCTCTTATGAACAAAAAGGCGAAGGAGCTTGGCACGAAATCAACTAATTACACAAATCCAATCGGTTATCCCGACAATAGCGCTATGCTGACAACTGTTTGGGATACTCTGAAAATTGCCGAGGCGGCGTCAGATAACAGCCTTTACCTTGAAATTTCAAGCCAGATCAAACATTCTGTTCCTAAAACAAACAAAAGTGACGAGCGTCTTTTTTACAACCGAAATCAGCTTATCACACGAACAGGCTCGGGGAAAAATTACTTTCACTCAAGGTGTCAGGGACTTAATGCAGGCTACACGGGTGATGCGGGCGGTTGGTGTGTAATCACGCTTGCAAAGGACGACGGCGCGGATTTTATTATAGTTGCGCTTGGCGGAAAAGAGAGTGAGGACGGTGCAAAAATTTACTCATATGAGGCTATACATTCACTGCTTGATTGGGCAAGCGAGGAATACAACATCTACACAGTCTTTGATATGGGCGAGAAGGTTACTGAAATAGAGGTCACACTAACAGGAATTGCCAACACAAAGGCAAGCTGTATTGCTGAAAGCGCGCTTGAGGTTTATATTCCCAAAAAGGCTTTAAGCGACGGACTCCTCAATTACGAAATATCAAATAAAAGCTCTACCCTGCAAGCTCCCGTCACAAAGGGAGATGAGGTTGGAGTCGTACGGGTAATTTACGACGGCACAATACTTGGAGAAACCCGCCTGATACTTGACAGCTCACATAAAGCTAATGCGATCATGGTTGCAATCAATACGCTTGGCTCATATACAAAAAGCCGAGCATTCATAGCGACGATTATTTGCTTTGCTATTCTTATGTCGGCTACATATGTTTATTCAAGATTTAAACCGAAATATTTTAAAAATAAAAAGCATTAAAAATGAGTTAAGGCTACCGACCTCGGTCGGTAGCCTTTTAGCTTTATTTAATCTTTTTCTGCTACACCCTTGATGCTTGCAACAAGTCCTGCAACATTCTGGATCTCAGACGGGATAATGATCTTTGTAGCCTTACCGTCCGCAACCTTTTCAAGTGACTCAAGGCTCTTGATAGCAATAACTCCTTCGCCCGGCTTTGCATCGTTTATCATTCTGATACCGTCAGCGGTTGCCTTCTGAATTGCAAGGATAGCCTCAGCCTCACCCTCTGCCTTAAGGACCTGCGCCTGCTTTTCAGCCTCTGCGCGAAGGATCTGTGACTGCTTTTCAGCCTCTGCATCAAGTATCTGTGACTGCTTTCTACCTTCTGCAACAAGTATTGCGGAGTTCTTCTCACCCTCTGCACGAAGGATTGACTCACGGCGCTCACGCTCCGCCTTCATCTGCTTCTCCATCGCGTCCTGAATCTCTCTGGGCGGGATGATGTTTTTCAGCTCAACGCGATTAACCTTAATACCCCAAGCATCAGTAGCTTCATCGAGAATGGAGCGCATTTTGGTGTT
>JAZNER010000061.1:0-3462 GCA_045588675.1 Eubacteriales bacterium
TGCAAAGCACAATAAGCACCACAGAATAACCAAAGCAACAACTAAATAAAAGAGCCTGCGACGCAGATTAAATGCAAAATGCAAAGTGCAAAATGCAAAATTAAGGGAACGGAATTTGACGCTGATTGCACTTTGTACTTCAAATCATTTTGAATTTTGCATTCTGAATTCTGCATTTGCGCCATCGGCGCACTGCGCAGACTCAATCCATAAGCGGTGAGCAGAAATGCTTGCCGCTTTTACTTCTCCCCACCACTCAAAAAGCGCGTCACTGTAGTCAAAGAAAAAGGCTCTCCCACAAAAGCAATTTGTGAAAATGAAATGTTCCCAACCAAACGCCAAACACAGATTTGCATTTTCAAGCCTCATATTTACAGTTTCCTTTTTCTTCTATCCAAGACTCGCCGATGGCAGTCGAAAGAAATTCAACGTCTACGCCAAGACGAGAGAGGAATGCGAGGAAAACCTCGCCAAGATGATAGCAGAAAAGAAAGCGGAGATCGCAGCCGAAAAGGCAAAAATGAAAACAGCATAAACGCACAGAGGGCTGACCGAAGCACGGTCAGCCCTCAAAATTTGCGGTGCAGTAGTCAAAGAAAAAGAGCTTTGAGATCGCTCTCAAAGCTCTTTTGGTCGAAGTGGCGGGACTCGAACTCGCGGCCTCCAGTTCCCGAACCGTAAAAGCCTTGTAAAATAAGGACTTTCGGGTGATTTTCAGTGCTTTTGTATCGGAAATCGGTGCTTTCCAAGGCTACCCAACGCACAATGTCCACGTAGTCCGAAGCCGTAGATGGTCAAAGGTGTGGTCAAGCCGCTTCTACCATAATTCCTGTCGCCCATCATCAGACCAAGACGTTCCTATCTTCTGCCGATAGTATACCATATTTTCGCTACAATTGCAAGTCCCTTTTCAAAACAGCAAATATTGAGGTGCAGTAGTCAAAGAAAAAGCCCTGCGAAAAATTTGAATTTCTTTCGAAAAAGATCTGGTCTTTCGTCCCCTTCTGTGGTATTGTTGTGTGCTAACAGGAGGTACAGCCTATTAAATTAAAAAGAATAGTATCATCAAAAGCATTATAGAGATTATCGAGCTTGCACGAAATAGCGTGGTTCAAGGCTTTACAACAGCAATGTTTTATGATATAATTATAGGGCATATTATAATCAAATCATGATATTGGAGGACCAAAATGGGACAGTACGATTTCACCTATGAGTTTCCAACCGACTTCGATAAACGCATAGTTCAGATTCTACAACAAAAAACTGCAGGGGCACAATTATCTGCGGCGTTTAAGGCATGTAGTTATGAATATGAAAAAATGGGTCTTGCTTATTATGCCGGCATGAGAGGTGATGTATGGGACAAATATGCACTTGATTTTACCATTGAGGGAAGCAAGGAACACATTACCCTCTTGAAAAATCGTATTCGAGACGTTGATGATGCAATATCAAAAGCACTGCGCCCCAGCATATCGGGGTTTGTTGTTCGGGAAATTCTATTTTTAGAAAATGAAGAGGATACACCCTTTCCTGCATCTGATGATGACAGATTGAATGCAGACATTGCAACAGCAAATGTTATACTGACCGATTTGATTAGAATATTTTGATATGGAACTGCATAATAAACAACAAACCGAAGATAGAGTCATTTGTATAGTTGCTGCGTCGGTAATTCTTGTTGGAACTGTCGCGTGGTTTGTGTTAATGGAAATCTATCTTGGGGATAGGAGCGGTAAGAAGAAAAAGAGGCAAGCTAAGAAAGGATAATACATGAAGTTATTAGGAATTATTACTTTACTTATCGGTATAAGTATATTTTTTATTGATATGTATCTACTGTTTGTCTCTATTGGCTTCAGAAAAAAGAATTGCTGCAAATGCAAAGGGTATTTAATAGATTCTGTCCAATACAAGGATAAATATGTCGGTGGTAAAGCAGGGCGTTTTTACAAACGTTATCTGGACTATACCTACAGATACAAGGTGAATGGAAAAGACTATACCGTTTCCGGTGGCGTTCCCGGAACCAAAGCAAACATGAACTCCGTGGTAGACGTTATTTATCAGAAAAATAATCCGAAATATGCCTACATTCATAAATTGACAATTCCCATGCAGCCAATTATTGTAGCTTTGCTGTGTCCGCTATGGATTGCAGCGTGCATATTGGGAATCAGTCTGCTCTAAAAAGTGAAAGATTGGGAGGCGATCAGAAAATGAAAGAGATTAGTCTCGCACAAATATCAAGGAATTTTCTCTCCAGATACAAGGTGTACCGTTACAGAATGGTGAAAGTATCAGATATGGACGATCAATCTGTTATTCGTGCGTGTCATTGGTATTGTGAGGAAAATAACTTAACGGACGAATTCAAAGAGTATCGTGAAACTGCAGAACAAGACGCGAAGGTACATCATGTGCATGAGGTAATTGCCATCTGCGACGAGTGCGGTAGCGAATAAATGAGGTTTTGGGTGTATCGGAAACTCTCTAAATTAGCCGCCAATCATTCGACGACTACCACAAGGAAAGGCGACACCTTATCGGGTGCCGCCTTTATAAGAATCAGCCCTCATTCCACACGGAGCGAGGGCTTTCTCACCCATCAAAAAGCGCGTCTCTGTAGTCAAAGAAAAGGCTATCGGCGCAAACGTGGTTTGTGAGTATGAAATATACCAAACCAAACCTCAAACACAGAATTGCATTTTTGAGGCTCAAATTTACAGTTTCCTTTTTCAGCCTTCCGTGCAAACGGCTCGAAAATACCCGAAAAGCCTTAAAAATAAAGCCTTTTGTGCTATTTCGTGCAAAATCGTGATTTCGGATAAATGGTAGAGAGAAAATATCAGAGCTGGCCTTGCCGACATTTTGTCGGTTAGCTCACAATGTTTCTGACCGTCCGCTTTCAAGGCCTCATTTTGAGGCTTTGAAACCAAAGCAAGTCCTCATTTTGAGGACTTGAAAACGAACCGCAAAAATTGAGCCTCTGTAATCAAAGAAAAAGCCTCGGCGAGGGCATCGAAAATCAATGGGTCATTTTGACCCACTGATATTTGTGTTTCTCCCCTTTGTCCGAAATCTGCAGAAGCCGATTTTCAAGTGGCCATTTTGACCACTTGATTTCTCCGCCCGGAATTCACAAAGAGTTCCTTGAAAAAAGTCGCACAATATGGTAAAATAAAAGCATCAGATCAGAAGGAGGTGTTATAATGGCGACGAAAAAATATGAAAGCATGCGCATCATGTCCCTTGAGGGCAGTATGCTTTGTAAAGGTGATGTCTTCACCGCTACCAAGGACGGAAAGGGGGATGCCCAAGCTTTTCGAGGCATTCTCGACGAGAGTCTTGATACCTTGAAGCTCGCAGAGGTGTACGCTCGGCACGAGGACGAGATCGGCTATCCATATCTCGATGGCAAGAAGCGATTCTGCCGCGCCGTTGTGAACCTTTCAT
>JAZNER010000062.1:0-4960 GCA_045588675.1 Eubacteriales bacterium
GGAGATGTTTTTAGGGTTCCTCGTCTTGCTCGTCTGCCTAGTCATAGGCGTACGCCACGGCGGCATCGGGCTCGCGGTCATATCTGGAATCGGTCTGGTCGTATATGTTTTTGTATTCGGGTACAAACCGGGCACCCCACCGATAGCTGTTATGTTGACGATTTTGGCGGTCGTCACTTGCGCGGGCTTCCTTCAGACTTCTGGCGGCTTAACCGTCATGCTAAAATACGCCGAAAAATTCTTAAGGAACAACCCGAAGCACATAACAATTTTTGCGCCACTTACCACTTGGTTTTTAACCCTACTATGCGGAACTGGGCATACAGTATATACCCTAATGCCCATAATATATGACATCAGCATACGTCAAAATATCCGCCCTGAACGCCCTATGGCGGTATCGTCGGTCGCCTCTCAGATGGGGATTTGCGCCTCGCCCGTGTCGGTCGCTATCGTCTCTATCGTTAGTTTCATGGCTACTGCCGGTTATAATTACACTTTGGCGCAGATTTTGGCGGTTTCCATTCCCGCTACCGGCTTAGGCGTATTCTTCGCCGCTCTTTGGAGTTATCGCAGGGGTAAAGACCTCGACAAGGACGAACGCTTCCAAGAATTCATCAAAGACCCTGCTAACCGCGATTATGTCTACGGTGAAAGCGAATCTCTGCAGGGAAAAGAATTGCCTTCCAGCTTTTATCATGCCATGTACATTTTCTTCCTCGGCATTGCAGTTATCGCTATATTGGGCAACTTCCCCGATTTGGTGCCGCACTTCCCTGACGCTAAGGGCAACATGAAAGCTATTTCCGGCACTGACTTAATCCAAATGATTATGTTGGTCGTGGCGGCGGTGATTCTGTTCGTCTGCAAAGTCAAGGCTAAGGACGTGGGCAATTCGCAGGTCTTCAAATCTGGTATCGTCGCACTCGTTAGCGTTTATGGCGTCGCGTGGATGGCTGGTACTTTCTTCAATGCTCACATGGACTTCTTGAAAGAATTCCTCGGCAATGCCGTCGCTGAATATCCTTGGGCTTTTGCTATCATCGCTTTCTTGACTTCTAAGCTAGTCAACTCCCAAGCCGCCGCGATTGCTATCGTCTTCCCTATGGCTCTTAGCGTCGGCATGGACCCCGTTATCATCATGTCGTTTATCAGCGCGTGCTACGGTTACTTCTTCCTGCCGACTTATCCTTCTGACCTGGCGTGTATCGGCTTCGACCGTTCGGGCACCACTCGCATTGGTAAATATATCCTCAATCACTCCTTCATGATTCCTGGCTTAATCGGCGTCATCAGTGGCTGTTGCGTTGGCTTCGTCATGGCTCATATCGTCTTGTAATTCCTTATCTTTCCCGCCCTTGCAAGCGGGATTTTTTTTTTGCTATAATGCCTTTGGAGGTGTTTAAAATGAAGAAATTTTTTCTAAGCGTAATCGTAGGTTCTCTTCTTATGATGTCGAGCCTTCATGCTCAGGTTATGTCCTATACTGGCTCCGACGAATATATCATGAGTGAATTCGAGACCATTGACATTGCCAAGCAACGCGCCGAGCAAAAGGCTATCCGCAATGCACAGGAGCAAGCCGGCGTCTACGTCGAATCAAATACCGAGGTCGTCAACTTGATTGTTACCAAAGACGAGATTCGCACCATGACTGCTGGTATCCTCAAAGTCACTGACGTGCAATATCAGCTTACCCCGCTTGAGGGCGGCAAGTCTTTAATCGTCAAAGCCACCGTCAAAGCTGACATTGACTCCGACGACTTTGCTAATTTTCTCAATCAACCCTTGACTGTACGCGCTGACCTGATATAATGGCATAGAAAGGAGGAATTGCAAATGGCATACGTACCCAGTAGCACAGGAGCTAAAAAAGGGCTTAAGTTCACCTTTGACATCGACGACAGTCCGTCAACAAGAACTTATAGCGGCTTGAACTACGTTGAAAACGGCGACAACAGCGCAAGCCTCGGAGCTTCAACAAGTAATGCTATTATGTTCTTTGCTCAGGCAATTAACGCCTTAACCGACGCAACTTTAACCCAACAATACGCGACGACAGAGAAGCCGTATTCTTACCAATCTTAAAGGAGGTGTTAATTATGGCTCAAACAATCGAAACAAGCAGATACATTACAATCAAAGTTCCGCTTACTCGCGGCGACGAAGAGACTACCCGCTCTTTTAATTTGCCGGCACCAAAAGAACTTATTACCGACCTTCAAGACGGCTTTGATACGTTTATTGCTCTGTTCCATACCGGCGGGACTTATGCGAACACTATTAACTGGCTTTTCCAGCCAACGAATTGGCGCGACACAGACGACGATGAAGAAGCGTGGCAATGCGCCGATGTAACAAAAATCACCTATGAACTTGTCGACACGACGCGCACCAGCGGCGGATACGGCAGTTAAATAGATTCATAAGAGTTTCCCCTCGTCAAGTGGCGACCATCTACGACAGAAGACAAATCTATCGGAAAGGAGGTCGCCATTATGCTTGCAAGATTAACGGGCTATTTCCACAGAATCCAGGAGCCGGACGTCGATGATATGATTGGCGATTTGCGGCAAATGCTTAACGCTAACGACCATGTCCATTCATTCAACATCACCGACCGCATGGAATATCAAGGCGAAATCGACGAACCCGCCGGCATTATTGGTGGAGCTCTTGACGTCGTTGTCGATGTTGACGATGTGCGCAACGTGGCAGATGATGTCTTCAACACCTTCTGGGCTTATCAGTCCTCGGCTAATGTGCAGTGCGATATTTGAAAAATAAATAGGTGAGCAAAATGACACTGATTGAAGCAATCCAAGGCTTTCATTCAGCGGTTACGGCAAAACCTTTGTCGGCGAATGCGCGGTCGCTCTGGTTGGCGATTATCTGCCTCTGGAACGACCGCCGCCGCCCGTCGACAATAACCGTTGGAATCCCTGAACTGCGAAGGCTAGCGGGTATTCAAGCTAAAACCACGTTTCATGACGCGCTCAACGCATTGTCTAGTTGCCATTTCGTAAAAATTATTAGGCGAGTTGGCATTAGCTCAATAGAGCTCGAACCGCTTCCGTTCCCGAGCTCGAACGGCGTTAAGGGTAAAGCTTTATTAAATATACCTAAAACAGAGACAGAGTGCGCACGCGAAGCAGAGCCGATAACGGCAAAGCTTGAAAACCGGACGACCGGCAAATATGCAGGAATGACGCTCGCGCAGATGATTGCGGCGCGTCGCGTTGAACGAGATAAGAGAGGAGAGCCGCCCGATGAAAAATCTTGATAACTTGTATGAAACGCAATTGCCAGAAGCGGTAGAAGTAGAAAAGAAACTGTTATCGGCACTAATGCTAAAAGACGGGCAAGCGATACCGGAAGTAGCGACGCTAATCACAGCAGAAGACTTTTATCGGCAGGAACACAAGCTTATATACAAAGCAATGCTGAAGCTGAGCGAACACGGAACCCCATTGGACGTATTGATAGTGGAACAAGCCCTGCGCAAGAGCGGCGACTTGGAAAAGGTGACGCGGCAATATCTGTTCGGATTGCTCCCTTTGGAGTATACGACGCTAAGGGCGGAGACGTATGCAAAGGTAATCCGGCAAAAATCGCTAATGCGGCAACTGATGACGGCAGGGAAGAAATTAACGATAGCGGCGGGCGACGAACGAAATCGGATAGAAGACGTGTTAAGCTACGCAGAAAAGGAAATCCTGAGCATATCGAATCGGCAAGTACAGACGGGCTTTGAGGGCGTTGGGGAGATATTACAGCGGGCGTTTCAAAGGATACATTACATGCACGAGCACCAGGGCGAGACGTTAGGAGTAAAAAGCGGGCTTAATGATTTAGACCGAATATTGAACGGATTCCAAAAGTCGGACTTAATATTGCTAGCGGCAAGACCTTCAATGGGTAAGACGGCTTTGGCGTTGAATATTGCGGCGAATGCGTCGCGAGCAAAAGTGGTGGCGATGTTCTCGTTAGAGATGAGCAAAGTGCAGTTGGGCAATCGGCTATTATCTACGGAAAGCGGAGTGAACAGTCAATACCTAAACACAGGGAATTTCAGCGACGACGACACGGATAAATTATTAGACGGGCTAGAGGAACTGTCGAAGTGCAAGCTGTATATCGACGACACGGCGAGTATAGGACTAATGGAGTTGCGTAGTAAAGCGCGGCGGGTAAAATACGAACACGGGCTAGACATGATAATCATCGACTACTTACAGCTGATGCAGGGCGGCAAGGCGGAGAATCGTCAACAAGAAATCTCGGAGATAAGCCGAACGCTAAAGGCTATGGCGCGAGAATTGGACGTGCCGATATTAGCGTTAAGTCAGCTGTCTAGGAGCGTTGAGCTAAGGGCAGAAAAAAAGCCGCAACTCTCGGACTTAAGAGAATCGGGCAGTTTGGAGCAGGACGCCGATATAGTTATGTTCCTTTATCGAGATGAGTATTACAATCGAGAAGAGGCGGAGAATAAGAATATCGCGGAGCTAATCATAGCGAAGAACCGCAACGGACCGACGACGAGTTTACATTTGTACTTTAACAAGGAAACTATGAAGTTCGACGATTTGACGCGAGCCGATGTTTAGGGAATTAGGGAAAGAGGGTAACAGGGAAATAGTTTTTTGCTCTTTCCCTCTTTCCCTACTTCCCTCTTTCCCTATTAACAGCGGCAATAAAGACGAGTGACAGGGCGGCGAGTATAGTCGCCCATTTAGTTGCCAAGTCGAAATCGTTAGCTTGAACGGCGGCATAAATAGCAGTTAAGTCGGAGGCCAAGCGGTCTTAGGAAGACAATTAGGAAAACCAACTCCTTGGCTCACAGAACGACATGGCTACGATCCGACTTTAACAGCGGCAATAAAGACGAGTGACAGGGCGGCGAGTATAGTCGCCCATTTAGTTGCCAAGTCGAAATCGTTAGCTTGAACGGCGGCATAAA
>JAZNER010000063.1:0-17984 GCA_045588675.1 Eubacteriales bacterium
TTTTTTAATTTAAATTTTTGTTAATTATTGCCTTAACAAATTGTAAATTTTCTCTTAAATACTTTGAATTATGGTAGTAAAGTCGATAAATTTTGTGCAAATTGTCAATTGAATATAAAGTTAATATTCCCCGAAAGAAGAGCCATAACTCCCTTATAAACTACCTCCGGGTGCTCGCGGAAATTATCCTCCATGCGCTGTGCTCGGTTTACGGTGTCAACGACAACAGTATTCTGCATAATTACAATATCCTTTTCTTTAATTATGCATATAACATCATATCTGCCGTCTTCTCTTTTTTCAACTCTGCTCGACACCTTAATTTTTCTCTTTTTGAAGTCGAGGTAACGCAAGGCACATTCAAGGCTCTTATCAAGTAATGAGCTCAGAATTTCACTATGGAGCTCAGTTGCCACCATTCTTCCCTTATCAGAAACTATATACATAGGGTCGCCCGCTTCGTTATGGCATTCCTCAACAACAAGACCTGCGTCAAGCATTTCGTTGAAGGATTCCGCAAAATCAAGGTACATAACATAATCATTCTGCATAATTATATCGTTGAGTGTGATATAATCAAGCGGATAGTTTATATTCTGCATTAAATACAAAACAAATATTTTTACATTTCTCTTACTTCCCACAAGTGAACCCATATTAATCTCCATTCCGCCGCCGTTGCGGCGGCACACATACAATCGTTGAATTTTGCAGAAAGGCAAAATTCGCGCGTGAAACAGTTAATTTACCTATTAAGTAGGAAGTAACCTTCACGCTATTCTCCCACGAAATTTTTATATATATAATACAAAATATATTTTACCACATAATTGAAATTTTTTCAATAGTAACAGTTGCATTTTTTGAAAAAATGTGGTATTATATTAATATTACTACATTGGGGCAGATTTTATTATCAATTTTGCTACTGGGAAGGAAATTAAAATGGTTAATGTTGCAATACTCGGTTTTGGTGTCGTCGGCTCTGGAGTTGCCGAGGTTTTAACTCAAAACAAAAAAATAATTGAAGACAAGCTTTCAAAAGAAATCAACATAAAATATATTCTTGATTTGCGCGAATTTCCCGAAAGCCAATTCGGTCATCTCGTAATTCACGACTTCAATACAATTCTCGCTGACCCTGAGGTAACTGTCGTTGCTGAAATGATGGGCGGTTCACATCCCGCATATGACTTTTCAAAGGCATGTCTTGAAGCAGGAAAAAGCGTTGTTACATCAAACAAGGAGGTTGTTGCAAACTTCGGCTCAGAGCTTTTGCAAATTGCAAAGGAGCACGGCGTTGCATATCTCTTTGAGGCGAGCGTTGGCGGCGGTATTCCTGTTATTAGACCGATTTGCAACGACCTCTCTTCAAACAATATTACCGAAATCAGCGGTATTTTAAACGGTACAACAAACTATATCCTCACAAAGATGGCAAATGAGGGCGCAGACTTTGCTGATGTGCTCAAGGATGCTCAAAGCAAGGGCTATGCGGAGGCTAATCCTGCGGCTGACGTTGAAGGACTTGACGCCGCTCGAAAAATTGTCATTTTAGCTGCGTTGGCTTTTGGCAAAGCAGTTTCTCCTTCGACAATTCACACCGAGGGAATTACCGACATTACCCGCGAGGATGTTGAGCTTGCCGCTAAAATGGGTTACTCTATAAAGCTTATAGGTCACACAAAGAAGGTAAATGGCAAAATTCTCTGTATGGTTAGTCCAAGACTTGTTCCCACAAGCAATCCCCTCTCCACCATCAATGATGTCTTCAACGGCATTCTTCTCAATGGAGATATGGTTGGTCAGGTTATGTTCTACGGACCCGGTGCTGGAAAATTACCTACTGCAAGCGCGGTCTGCGCTGACATCGTTGACATTATTGCTCATATGGAAAGCGGAATTAAGCTTCCTGAGTTTACTCCCGCTAATGACTGCGACCTTGCAGATTTTGGAGAATACTCAGTAAAGAGATTTTTCATTTTTGACAAATGTGCAGGCTGTGATGCGGAAAAGGTAGCAGAAAAGTGCTTTGGAAAGATTGATAAGCTTATCTCAAGCGGTGACCGTGTTGCTCTTATTACAGATGAGATGAGTGAAAATAAATGTGCACATCTTACCGAAAAGCTTGCTAATTGCAAGTGCTATCGCTTGCTTTAATCACATTAAAATTATAGGCAAGAGCATTCTCTTGCCTAAATTATTATTGAGGGGGGATACAATTGAACCAAAAAAAGAAAAATACAGGCTGTATGTCTGGAGTTTTGGGCACTATATTCGTTTTGTTGGGAGTTGGAGCTTATGCGGTTATTTCTCTCCTTATAAATAGGATTTTCACCGCTAACCAAGGTGAGAGCTCTTGCTCAATAATGACGCTTTACTTCACGGGAATTACTGTTGCATTTGTTCTTTACGAAATTATTTTTATTACTTGGCAAATTAAACTGACAAATCTTGCACAGGGAAAATCAGACGCGTCGCGTTTTGATAAAATATTAAAAATCGTTGCCATCACTTGCATTTGCTTATCCCTGCTTTTCTCAATCGTCGTTGCAAACACATATACCGTCTGCACAAATGATTCAATTGAGACGGTTTGCTTTGTAACAGTGCGCGAATATAAATGGAACAATGTCTCGCGATTTATCCTATCCTGCGACGAAAACGGCTCGCTTGAATACACGATAAAAATGAAAGACGGTGAAGTAATTGAACTTTTTAACAATGTTAACACCTGCTCCCAAGAATTTCTTGATGATCACAAAAGTCTTTCGGGATATGCCGCGTTTTTAACTGAACAATTCAGAAACAGCGGATTTATAATTGACGAACAAATAGTCGGCAAAGAGTATTTCCAAAAGGTCCGCGATAGTAATCCAGATGTTTGGGAAAATTTGAACAAAATTATAGGTAATGAATAGATAAACCCCCTCGGGCAACCCGAGGGGGTTTATTTGCAAAACGAAATTAAGTTATCACTCATTAAATCTATGAAAGACGAAATTATATTTTCCCTTTGACCTTTTTCCAATACTCCTCGGCTACTTTTTCAGTTTTGTTGTCACCAAAGTTATAGTATTTCTTTCCCTTTAAGTCACTGGGCAGATATTGTTGCTCTACATAATGATTGGGATAGTCGTGTGGGTATTTGTAGCCCTTAAAAAGTGGGCTTTGAAGGTGAAGGGGCAAATTTGTTCCCTTTCCTACTCTTATATCTTCGGCAGCAGCGTCAACTGCCAAATATGCTGAATTTGATTTTGGAGCGGTCGCCAGCAAAATTGCGGCATCAGCGAGCGGTATTCTTGCCTCAGGCAGTCCTAATTCACGCGCCGAGTCACAACAGGCTTTAACAACGGCAATCGCCTGCGGATAGGCAAGTCCAATATCCTCAGCGGCAATTACCTGCAATCGACGGCAGAGCGATATAATATCGCCCTGTTCAGTCATTTTTGCCACATAAAACGCGGCGGCATCGGGGTCAGAGCCTCGAATTGATTTTTGCAGGCAACCAAGCATATCGTAATGGACATCGTCATTATAATTCCCTACACCGTAGTTGAAATTATCGGCGTCCTCCGGCTTGATTTCACTGTCTGCGGCAAAATAAGCATTCTCAAACAATCCTATTGCTCGGCGGACATCTCCTCTTGCCGAGCTTGCTATATACTCGGCTGTTCTTTGAGAAATTGTTTTCTCTGATTTGTTTTCCTCATTTAAGTAAGCAAGAGCCTTAAAGAGCATTTTTGCGCAATCAGCTGCCCCGACGGGCTTGAACTCAAACAGTGAAGAACGAGAGATAATAGCATTGTATATGTAAAAATGCGGATTTTCGGTAGTTGAAGCAATAAGAGTAACTCTGCCATCCTCAATATATTCAAGCAAGGATTGCTGTTGCTTACGATTGAAATACTGAATTTCGTCAATATAAAGCAACGTTCCCTTTGTACCAAAAAGGTTTCCGGAGCTTTGAAGAACCTCCTTGACATCCGCGGTTGACGCGCTTGTCGCATTAAGCTTATAGAAATTCATATCGGTTTGCTTGGCAATAATTGATGCGGCGGTAGTTTTGCCCGTGCCAGGTGGGCCAAAGAAAATCATATTTGTAATTCTTCCGCCCTCAAGCATTCTCCGTATTACTCCGCGCTCTCCAAACAGGTGCGACTGACCGACTATGTCATCAATTGTCTGCGGTCGCAAAAGGTCTGCTAACTGTGCATTTCTCATATATATTATTCCTTTATCTTTAGTTAAATACTCCTGCAGAGAGGTATCTCTCTCCCGTATCTGCAAGCAAAACAACTATCTTTTTATCTTTATTTGCCTCTTCACTCGCGATTTTCTTTGCAGCGCAAAGTGCCGCACCCGAAGAAATTCCAACAAGCACGCCATCGGTTTTTGCAATCTCGGATGCTGTCGCATATGCCTCATCATCAGTAATTGTGAGTATTTGGTCGTAAATGCTTATATCAAGCGTTTTCGGGATAAAGCCCGCGCCAATTCCCTGTATCTTGTGCGAGCCTGCTATTCCACGAGTAAGATACGGCGAGCCCTCGGGCTCAACGGCAACGATTTCAACACTTGGCTTTTGTTCCTTTAAATATCTGCCTGTACCGCTTATACTTCCGCCTGTTCCAACTGCAGAAACAAAAATATCAAGCTCACCGTCGGTATCTTCCCAAATCTCGCGCCCTGTTGTTTTATAATGTGCATTTGGATTTGAGGGGTTTTCAAATTGTCCTGCAACAATTGCATCTTCAATTTTGTCTGCCAGCTCATAAACCTTATCAATTGCGCCCTGCATACCAAGCTTTCCGTCAGTTAATATCAATTCGGCGCCATATGCGCTCATAAGAAGCTGACGCTCACGCGACATAGTGTCAGGCATAACGATAATTGCGCGATAACCGCGAGAAGCGCAAATCGCCGCAAGTCCTATTCCCGTGTTCCCGGAGGTTGGTTCTATAATAGTACTCCCCTTTTTAAGCTTGCCCTGTCTTTCATAGTCCTCTATAATTTCCTTGGCAACTCTGTCCTTTGCCGAGCCCGCAGGATTAAAGAATTCAAGCTTTGCATAAATTTCCGCACCCAGATTATGCTTTTTCTCAAAATTATTAAGTCTTAACAAGGGTGTGTTTCCCACAAGCTCCGCAATTGAATTGTATATTTTCATAGCAATCCTCTTAAATATTTGATATAGATATATTATACACATAAATTTCGATTTTGTCAATAAAATCAAAAATTTAATCATTTTATAAAAAATGTTGCAAAATCATTTTTTATATGATATAATAATTACACAAATACTTGGAGGTGACTTATGGCAATTATGAAGCGTTTAATCTTGTTATTACTTATTTTAACTACAGCATTTTCACTTTTTTCCTGTTTAGACAACGGAAATGCAGAGATTTCAACATCGTCTGATGATGTTTCCGAGCAAGACGAGAGCGAAGCATCAAGCGAGAGCTCGTCACAGAGTGAGAGCGAGCTTACATCAGAAAGCAAACAAGACATTACAAGCGAAATAACAACAGAAGGCGGTCAGATCGAAGTACCTGAGCCTACTCAAAAAATTGACCAATACATAAGTCTTTGTGACTACACCACAGAGGATAAGAGTGTTGATACTTTTGTTGGTAGCAAGGAGTACGGCGTTTACTTTAAAATTCCTGATGGACGCGTAAAAGCTATTTATTTTGAGCTTGCTGCCGTTGATGACCCGTGTTCAAACTATTTGATTGAAATATACAGATGTCAGGAGAGCCCAGCATCATCAAGACAAACGCCAAAGCTTTTAGACGAGGAGCCTGTTTATTCAACTCATATAACATCTCTTGATTTTAAGAACTTTTTAGTTAAGTTTGAAGGAAATGAGATTTGTGAAGGAACGTACTACATGACTATAACAAGCCCCGACTACAACGGAACTTATAATGATATTATTTTCCTTGGCAAGGCTTGGCTTTCTCTTCCAGATGAATATGACGGATTTGCAATTAAAACCTTTATTAACGGATCAGCTCAAAAGAAATTTGGACTTTACGGTGGCTTTATAGTTGAACGCGACGTGCCTGTTTCTTCTGTTCCCGAGAACAATGAAGAAAAAATCACTGAAACCGATGGCGAGAAAACGGCAAAAATTATTCTTCTTTCGGGTCAGTCGAATGCTACGGGTGCTTCGGTTTGTGATTATTTAAATAATCATTACAGCGAGGAAAAAATCGAACAATATTTTAACGGATATTCCAATGTACAGATTCTTTACTCGGCAGGTCTAGGAAAATATGAAAATAATCAATTGGTTTTGAAGGTTACTAATAGCACAGACACATTCGTTCCAACTAGCGCAAGACAGGGCGTTGATAGATCGCGCTTCGGTCCCGAACTCGGTCTTGCGGAATATTTAAGTGAAACATATCCCGATGAGAAGTTTTATATTATTAAATCTGCGTTCGGCTCAGTAAGCTTAGAGGGATTTTTTAATGTTATAGAGCCGGGCTTTGATTTATCACTTAATGACCTAAAAGCAAAAATTGATTTGGGAATAGATTTGCTTGAAGCAGAAGGCTTAGAACCTAAAATCGTTGCATTTTTATGGATGCAGGGCGAAAGCGATGCGGTTAGTATTTATAAGGCACACAATTACTATAACTTGCAAAAGGCTATGGTTGAACATTTGCGCGAGGAGTACAAAGAATATGCTTCTGCAAGAGGTATTGCTTTTATAGATGCCGCAATAAGTGACCACGGTTTTTGGACTGCATCTATGCCTCTTAATGCTATGAAGCAAAATTACGCCTACGAATCACAGCTCAACTATTATATTGATACAAACGCCGAAGGACTAACAACACTGTATGAAAACGACGACCAGGCTCACTATGACTCAATGTCTATGATTAAGCTTGGACACCTGTTCGGTGAGTGTGTTTCAAAGGCTATTGATTAAAAGTTTTATTTATTGATAAAAACCCAAAGCGGACACAGATAATTGTGTCCGCTTTGGGTTTTTTGGATTATTTGTATTTTCGGTTTTGCTATTTTATATTATTTGAACGAGTTGCTGTTTAATACAAGTGTACTGAAAAGAAACAGAACGTCTGTATTCTCAAGATTAACAAGCTGAGGAATAATATCAGGGTGAATTGAACGAATATCTATAACAACAACATTTCTATATGCCTCTGAAAGAAGAGGAACCATGCTTGAACCATACGAATCACGGAAAACAACTAATGTATTCTTGTTTTCGCACTTGGGATTTGTAATCTTCAACAATGGGTTTCCTGCAGCACCGTTTAAGAAGATGTTATATCCGTCCTCGCCATTGAACAATTCAAGATTGTACATAGGAACGAGCTTCTTGTTAAGCATATCGTACACCTTACAGCTGTCAATAGACTCATTTGTGAGGTATGTGATTTTATCGGGAGCTGGATTTATTGCGCTTTGACCGTGATATACGCCATGGAAATCACCGTCAATGGTATTCTCAGTGTAGTTGCCTGATATAAACTCAGACACGCCAAGCCCGTCTGTGAGTGCTTTTAGCGCTTCAAGAATCTTATCCTGACGCCAGTGTGTGTCAGTTTTATAGTAATCCTCAAGCTCAAGCGAATTGAAAAGGTCAATATATTCCATTTCGGGAAGCTTTTCCTTAATATCAGCAATCAGCTTGTCATAATCGGGAGAAACATATCCGAAATCTTTAGCAAAGAAGTAATTCTTATCAGGAATAATAGAAACATAAGAATTATTTACCTTGCCCGCGAGAAGATTTTGATAAATATATTCAAGTCTTGAAATTGAGTTATTTACAAAATTCTGATTGAATTCAGACTCAATCTTACCAATATATCCGTTCTCGATTGCAAGACCGTTGTTCTCTTTTAGCCCAAGAGCATTATACTGGAAATTTGCCTTGATTTTACGGAAAAATTCACGGAAAGGAAACTGGTCAACGCTGGCTTTTTCAAACTGGTCAATAGTCGTTTTATCAATTACGCTTTCCAAGGTGATGTTCTCGGGAAATTGCGCTAACGGTCTGCGCTCACTGACAGAGCTTCCAGTAGGATTAAAGTAATTTATTATACACAGTACCGAAAACAATCCGATGAACAATGTAAAAACTAAAGTTACTACAACATTTTTTATTTTATTTTGCATAATTACCTCCTATTTAAAATCTGAAATAGAGGAACGGGCTGAATGAGCCGTCAACAAAATATGCAGTTACAATTAGTAGCATTACTACAATGAAAATCGGTTCAAGTATGTCAACTACAGCTTTACCGACCTTTGTGCTCTTGATTTTAAGAACTGCATTCTTCATAACAGGTGTCGCACCAAAAATCGCAACTGCTATAACGAATACATAGCCCAACAGATAATAGCCTGTGTCGCTTGACCAAACGGGAAGTCCGTTTGCGCCAAACATAGCACCAAGGTCGTGTAATGCGCCTGAAAGTCCGTTTGCACTGAATATTACAAAGCTTACGAGTATTGCAACTACTACATATATGTGAGAGAATATTCTCGGAATTTTCTCAAAGAATTTTGCAAGGAAGAACTTTTCCATAAGCAAGAAAAGCGCAAAGAAAAGTCCCCATATAATGAATGTCCAGTCTGCTCCGTGCCAAAATCCTGTCAAGAACCAAACTGTAAGTGTGTTGAAGAACCAGCGTCCCTTCGACACACGGTTTCCGCCAAGCGGAATATAAACATAGTCGCGGAACCAGGTTCCAAGCGACATATGCCATCTTCTCCAGAATTCAGCTATGCTCTTCGAAATGAAGGGATAGTTAAAGTTTTCAAGGAAATGGAAGCCAAATATCTTGCCAAGGCCGATAGCCATATCAGAATAACCCGAGAAGTCAAAGTAAAGCTGGAGTGAAATCGCAATAGCGTAGATCCAGTACATTACTACCGACTGGTCGTTTGAGCTCATAAGTGTTCTTGAAAGACCGCCGAGCGTATCTGCGATAAGAACTTTTTTAGAAAGACCGATTACAAATCTCGTTACGCCATATGAAAAATTTTCAAGTGTATGCTTTCTTTCTGACAGCTCCTCCTCAACCGTTGTATAGCGAACGATGGGTCCTGCTATGAGCTGTGGGAAAAGAGAAACATATGTCGCAAGTCTGATGAAGCTTTTCTGAACCTTTGCATTACCTCTGTAAACATCAATGGTATAGCTCAATGTCTGGAATGTATAGAAGCTGATACCAATTGGAAGCGCAATAGCCAAAAGCTTGATTTCAGAATTTATGAGATTGTTTATATTGGTAATAAAGAAATTGGAATACTTGAAAAATCCAAGTGAACCCAAGCTCAAAATGGTACTTGACCAAAGGAATACCTTAGACCAAACTGTGCCACGAAATTTATCAATCAGCAGGGCGTGGATATAGTTTACAAGTATCGTTGCGAGCATCAAGATTGTATAGATAGGCTCTCCGTAAAAATAGAAGAACAAGCTTGCGAGCAGGAGAACAAAGTTCTTCGCCTCAAAGTAATAATACTCTCCGTTTTTCTTTTTAAATATCTTTATTTTAAACGGCATAATAAAATATACCGCAAGTACGCCAACTAAGAAATAGAATAAAAATGAAATACTTGAGAAAAGCAGAGCAATCCCTCCCTTTTAAATTCTAGATGAGTTTTGAATAAAATTTACATAAATATAGGGCGGGGCTCACAGAACCCCGCCCTATTCGATAGGGTATCCTATGTTATAACCGTTATTGTTCGGTATCTATTGCAAGATTATTGTGCGATATCAGCGTTTACAAATACAACGATAGTAAGATTGTAAGCGCCCCATACAATATTTTCAGAAGTTGTATTCCAATCTATAAAGTATGGTGCCCAAGCGTCAACCTCCATACCCTCGTAGAGCTGGAAGATATATCCGCGGAATGTATCATCTGCATTCTCAGATTTGAAGCTTGCAGCACTTTCAAATCCGCCGATTTCATATGTGAAGCCTTCAACAAGTGTATTGTCCTCAATAACCTCAACTACACCTGAATAGGGGAAGTTTGCACCAAAAATAAGACCGTATGCCACATCCTCAGCACTTGTAGCTGAAGCAAATTCCATATTTGTCTTGAACTCTTCCCAAAGTGCAGCACCGAGTGTTCCCTCTGTTACGGGAGCTTCGATGATGTTTGCTTCACCGGTAAGCTTTGAAGGAATCTTTGACTCACACATAATGAAGAATACAGTATTGTTGATTGCACCTGTTACGATTGTGTCTGCAGGAGTACCGCAAACTGCGTAATGAACATCAGCGTTTGACTCAAGACCGTCCATAAATGCCTGAACATCAGCACCTTCGGGAAGGTCAAATATATAGCTCATAAATGCTACGCCTGTCATTCCTGCCGCAAACATTGCTGCAGATTCATGTCCTGTAACTGTAAACTCGCCAGAAAAGCCCATAAAATACGCGTCTTCCTCCATAGGCATTGCCATAGGCATCTGAACTGTCTGACCTGCCTCTGACTCAGAAAGAGCAATTGCTATCTCAAGGGGTGTTGCATCAGGGTTTTCAGCCTTAATTGTTTTGAACATATTCCAGAAGTAAACACCAAAGTTGTTCTCGTCCTCTGTAGGAGCGATTACGGTGCCTTCAATAACAACCTCACCGGAGCCTTCGCCTTCTGTTGTTTCATTGTCCTGACCTTCGGTCGTTACATTGTCCTGACCTTCGGTTGTCACATTGTCTTTATCTTCTGTTGTAACTTCATTGTTATTTCCGTTGTTGCAAGCTGCAAAGCTTAAGAGCATCATAGCCGCAAGAATAATTGCAAGAATCTTTTTCATTGTTAAAATCTCTCTTTCTTTTTGTGTAATTTTCAATTCTTTATTAAATTCAGTCGAGTGCTGGTGTGCCGCGCGCCGTCACACTTGACCCTTCCGTATATAATACAAATTAATTTTAAAAAGGTGACCGCTTTTTTAAAAATTTTAAAAATTTTTATTCGGAAATTGCAAGGTCAATCACTGACCAAATCAAGCCATCATCATTCTGTTCGGCGGTAAGTCTGATATTGCATTCATCAGCAATCAAATTCAGAACATCATTAAGTTCACTCTGGCTTGAGCAATAGATGTAAGCATCTAACTCAGGGCTCACCTCTGATTGATTAAAATTCGATGTTTTTTTCAGAAGCTCCAAAATCTCGATACTCAATACATATTTAGTTGAACCACTGCTCTCGGAATCAGAGGCTGGCTTGCAGGCTTGTATATTCGCCCGAACATCTATAAACTCCATTCCCTCTCCACCGCGAAGCGAGTCTTGCGAAGAGGTATCGCTCTCAAACTCGGATATTGTTGTTGCATCCAAGGCACCCCTCGCGATTGCAATATCACCTCCTGGGGTAACTTGCGGAGTTGTTTCCTTAGCCGCAAAGAATCCGATGCAGAATACAAGGGCAAATGCGCAAAAAGCACCTGCAAGTCTGAGCCCACGATTAAAATCGGGAACGAAGATATATTTCTTATTATTTTGTTTTTCCTTTTGCTCTCTCATCTTTACAAGAGTAGCCTCAACAAGCTCTTCTCTCGGTTTGATCTTGCCGAGCGAGGCTTTTAATTCTTCTTTTTTCATATATAAACGGATTTCCTTTCTGTATTTTCCGTAACAATCAAAAATATGTGCGCCGAATAAGGTCTTATCTCCACCTCGCCTTATTCGGCGTCATTATCTGCTAATTCAAGCTTCAACCTTTGCCTTGCTCTTGACAAACGCTTCTTTATATTTACTTCGCTTGTTTGCAGAATTTGTGAAATCTCACGAATGGACATTTCCTCATAATAATATAGCAATACAACCTCGCGCATATTCTGCGGAAGCTTCAGCACCTGTGAATAAACATCAGGCCCGTCACCAAGGTCACACACCTCGGTGGATTCATCCGGAATTTGCGAAATAATAGCATCCTCCAGTGTATCGACATTTTTTCGCCAAGGCGCCGTGAAATGTGAGTTGCAGCAGTTGATTGTGACTTTAATAAGCCACGCCTTCCTGTGCTCCTCGCTTTCAAATGGCTTCTCGTTAAGACACAGCTTCAAGAAAACATCTTGAAAAATGTCATCGGCATCATGCGAAGATTGCGTTTTTGTCAATGCTATGCGATAAATCATAGGTGAATAATATCTGACTACCTCGTCAGTTACTTCAAGAGGCAGTTTTTTTATATCAGCCTTCCGCTGAGGCTCATATAAGCTATTCACTATTTCCGATTTATCGTCGAAAAATTCATGTGAGTTATTATGTTCCATCTCATGTTCCTTCACTTATAATACAAATTTTTCGTAAAAAGGTGACCAAAATAAGAAAAAAATTTTTTGTCTGAAAAATAATCCTGATTTGTTATATAAAAATTTAAGCGTTGATAACTGTTTGTCCTATTTAATAGTATAACATATTAATTTGATGTGCACAAGAATATTGAATGAAAATTAATATTTTTACCATAAGCTTTCATTATTAAATACTAATAGACAAAAAATGTCAATAGATAAGAAAAAAAGTATCTAAAACATAGTTTTTTTGCAAATTTATCTTGAAAATATATGTTTTGTATGATATACTTTAATTAATTACAATAATTTAATGAAAACTATTGAAAGGCACAAAATGAAGCTTACTGAAATTCTTGAAAAAAACAGAAACTCGCTTTCATTTGAGGTTTTCCCTCCCAAGACAACTACTAATTTTGATAGCGTTAAGTCTGCAACAGAGCAAATTGCAAAGCTCAAGCCCTCATTTATGAGTGTTACATACGGTGCGGGAGGAGGTACGAGCCAATACACGCTTGATATTGCGAAAAATATAAAAAAGGAGTATGGCGTGCCTACTCTGGCTCATTTAACCTGTGTGTCCTCAACAGAGGAGAAGGTTCACTCTATGATAGAGGCTATAAAAAGCTCGGGAATTCAGAATGTTATGGCCCTGCGCGGAGATATTCCCAGCGATATGCTTGACGCCGACAGAACTAATTGGAAATACAAGCACGCTATTGACCTTATCCTTGAGCTAAAGGAATGCGGTGCAGATTTTTGCATTGGCGGAGCTTGCTATCCCGAAATTCACCCAGAGAGCGCTAATCAAAAGGACGACATCAAGTATTTGAAGGAAAAGGTTGCTGCAGGCTGCAATTTTCTGACCACTCAAATGTTTTTTGACAACAATTTGCTCTATAACTTCCTATATAAAATTCGTGAAGCAGGCATTACAATTCCCATTATCCCCGGTATTATGCCTATAACCCACGCCTCACAGTTAGAGAGAGCAATTAAGCTTTCGGGGTCATTTATACCGCAAAGATTTAAGGCTCTTGTTGACAAATTTGGCTCTGACCCTGAGGCTATGAAGCAAGCGGGTATCGCATATGCTACCGACCAGATTATTGACCTTTACGCAAACGGAATTACCAATGTTCATGTTTATTCGATGAACAAACCCGAAATTGCAGAGAAAATTCAAAGCAATTTGTCAGCTATCATCGGAAAATGAGTACTTTTACAGTATTGACTAAAAATTACACTCTCCCTCAAATTGATAAGGGCGAGGTTTTGAGGTTTATGGGGTGTAAAAGCGAAAATAGTGAGATAAATTCACTTTTTTCAAGAGTAGAAAAAGAACTGCCGGATAAATCCTTCGGCAAGGTATGCTATTCGATTTTCCCAATAAAAAAATATGACGATTATCTTGATTTGGGATTTGCGAAACCTAATAGCCAAGATTTGGCAAGAAATCTTGACGGCTGCGACAGTATAATTTTGTTTGCCGCAACGGTTGGCATTGAATATGATAAATTAATTTTAAAGCTTGGTAAAAGCTCGCCTGCCGAAGCTCTTTGCATTGATGCGATTGGAAATGAGCGTATTGAAGCACTTTGTGATATATTTTGCAACGATATTGAAGGTGAGCTTTTGAAATCAAGCCACGCTCTGCGCCCTCGCTTCAGCGCAGGATACGGAGATTTGCCTATTGAGCTTCAAAAGGATATTTTCAATACATTATCTCCTCATACAAAAATCGGTCTTACTCTCAACGACAGCTTGCTTATGTCGCCTACAAAATCGGTCAGCGCAATTGTCGGAATAAAAAAACAGCAGGTATAATATGAATATTCTTGATTATATCAAAAATAATATATTAATTCTTGACGGTGGTACAGGAACGCTGCTTCAAGAACAAGGTCTTTCGGTGGGAGAACTGCCTGAGGAATGGAATATATCTCACCCCGAAATCATACAGAAAATACACCAAAGCTATTTTGATGCAGGCAGTAATGTTGTAGCGACAAATACCTTTGGCGCAAACCTTTTAAAATTTTCCGAGGATAAGCTCGATAAAATCATTGGAGCGGCAGTTGAGAATGCTAAAATTGCTCTTGCAAGCTCAAAAGGAAATCAGGAAAAGTTTATTGCACTTGATATTGGCCCGTCGGGTAAGCTTTTAAAGCCTTACGGCGATTTCGATTTTGAGGACGCCGTTTCACTTTTTTCCAAAACAATAATGCTTGGCGTAAAGCACGGCGTTGACCTTATCTATATTGAAACAATGAGCGACAGCTATGAAACAAAAGCAGCTTTGCTTGCCGCAAAGGAAGCTTCCTCTTTGCCTGTTTTTGTTTCTAACGCCTACGGCTCTGATTGTCGCTTGCTTACGGGAGCTACGCCCGCCGCTATGGCAACTATGCTTGAAGCTATGGGCGCCGACGCTATTGGAGCAAACTGCTCTCAAGGCCCTGCACAGCTTGCTCCTGTTATTGAGGAATTGGCAAGATACACTTCTCTGCCCATTATTTTAAAGCCAAATGCAGGTCTGCCCGAAATCCGTGACGGAAAAACAGTTTATAATGTTTTACCCGAAGAGTTTTCAAGTGAAGTTGTATCTCTTATTGATAAAGGTGCATGCATCTTGGGAGGCTGCTGTGGCACAACCCCTGAGTATATTTCCAAGCTTTCCGAAAAATGCAAGTGCTTGTTCCCTGCAAAGCGCAACCCTAAAAAAATAACTGCAATATCTTCATATACTCATACCGTTGAATTTGGTGAAAAGCCAATTCTGATTGGCGAGCGAATTAACCCTACGGGAAAAAAGCGCGTTAAGGAAGCATTACACTCGAATAATTTTGACTATATACTTAAAGAAGCACTTATGCAAGAGGAATGCGGAGTTCAGGTTCTTGATGTCAATGCTGGATTGCCTGAAATTGATGAGCGCGAAACCTTAAATAATATTATTGCCGAAATTCAGGCTGTCTGCAATCTTCCGTTGCAAATTGATACCTCAAACACCAATGCTATGGAATTGGCTTTACGCCGATATAACGGAAAAGCTTTGATTAATTCGGTCAACGGCAAGGAAGAATCACTCCGCAAGGTATTCCCTCTTATGAAAAAATACGGCGGTGTGGCAGTAGCTCTCACCCTTGATGAAAACGGAATACCTGAAACAGCTGAGGGACGAGTTGAAATTGCAAAAAGAATTTTATCTGTGGCAAGCGAATACGGTATTGACAAAAAGGATATTATCTTTGACCCTCTTACATTGACGGTAAGCGCCGACAAAAGCTCCGCCAGAATTACGCTTGACGCTCTGTCACTCATTCATAATGAGCTTGGCGCTTACACAATCCTCGGCGTTTCTAATATCTCCTTCGGTTTGCCTAATCGCGACATATTGAACAGTATTTTCTTTGCCTCTGCGCTTGAAAATCATTTATCTGCCGCAATTATGAACCCTTATTCGCGTGAAATGATGAGCGCTTATTACTCATATTGTGCATTAAATTCACTTGACGAAAGCTTTGAGAATTATATCGGATTTGCCGCCAATCTTGATACAGGAGCGTCAAATCTGCCTACCTTAAATCAAACAAGCACTTCAAGTGATATAGCAACGCTTGAAGATGCTATTGTCAAGGGATTGAAGGATAAAGCTCGTGAGCTATGTCTTGCTCTGCTTGGAGAAAAACAACCTCTTTATATTGTAAATGAGCAAATAATTCCCGCGCTCGACCGTGTTGGCAAAGGCTTTGAAAATCACTCTGTTTATCTGCCAAATTTGCTTATGAGCGCCGAGGCGGCTCGCTCTGCCTTTGAGCCAATTCATGACGCCCTCTTCTCGTCTGCGAAATCAAGCCAAAGTAAAAAACAAATAATCGTGCTTGCAACCGTCAAGGGCGACATTCACGACATTGGCAAAAATATTGTTGCTCTTTTGCTTGAAAACTACGGATTTTCGGTAATTGACCTTGGAAAAGATGTTACTCCGCAAAAAATCCTTGAAGCTACCCTTAAATACGATGCAAGACTCGTCGGACTTAGCGCGTTAATGACAACTACTGTTCCTGCTATGGAAGAAACAATTAAGCTTTTAAAAGAAAAAGCTCCCTTGTGCAAGGTGGTTGTTGGCGGTGCAGTTTTGACAAAATCCTACGCAGATAAAATCGGCGCTGATTTTTATGCAGCCGATGCTATGGAAACGGTACGCTTTGCCGAAAAGATTTTTAAGTAAGCATATTTATAACAAAAAAACCGCGAAGCTCGCGGTTTTTTGTTTATGTAATATTTAAACTTACTTTTTCAAAAGAGATAGAATAGTAGTGTTGCCAAATGTTTTATTCCAGTCCTCTTTGAAGCCTTCAATTGATGTGTCTGTAGTTGGGTGAGCAAGAAGCTTTGCCATAACTGTACTTCCAACGGTTGCAGCGTGGCAGCCAACAATAGCTATATCAATTAATTCCTTTGCAGTTTTAAAGCTTGCCGCAAGGATTTGACAGTCAGTTTTGCTGAATGAGAAAATTTTCGCTATATCAGCAACGGTTGCAACACCGTCTGCCAAAATGTTCTCAAGACGGGAAACATACGGAGCAACATAAGATGCGCCCGAGTTTGCCGCCAAAAGCGCCTGCGTAGCAGTCAGAACCGCCGTTACAGTTACACCGTATCCCTCAGAAGCAAGAGCTCTTGTTACCTTAAGACCAACATCCGTTGCAGGAATTTTTATAAAGGTATTCTTCTTGTTACCAAGAAAATCAACAATTGCCTTCGCTTCTTCAATCATTTTTTCATATTCGGTTTCAGTTACCTGAACATGAAGCTCCTTATCCTCTCCGATTATAGCTCGAATATTTTTAAGAAGCTCTAAAACATCTCCACCCTCGCGGGCAAGAATAGTCGGGTTTGTCGTAACGCCCTCAATCGGATAGTAATTATTATAATATTCAATATCCTTAAGATTTGCAGTATCAAGAATAATTCGCAATGAAAACTACCTCTTATCTCTGTTGCTGAAGGTCGTAGTGGATATCGTAAGCCTTTTCCTCTTCGGTGAACTTGTGCTTGGTGTCGATGACCTTGCCGTCGTTCCACTTTCTGTCGTTTACGTCGTCAGCGGTACCCATAATGGTAATGTTGACCTGACGGCGGCGTGCGATAACGTGGTCCCAGTCGATGAAGTAGATGTGTGCGAAGAGACCGAGGTCAAGCTTGCCGTCCTTGATGGTGAGGGTCTCGCTTCTGCCGAAGAATACGGAGCGGAGGTGACCGTCGGTGTTCATGCTCGAGTAGTCACCGGGCTCGTTGACCCATCTGCCGTACTGTGCGTGGATCGGGCCGGGATGACGGTACTGATGCTCCTCTGCAAAGTCGGGGATCATTTTTCTCATGATGTCGAGAAGGTCGTGCTGGAGGTACTCGAGATCGAAGGAATCGATGTCGTGAGAGCACTCCTGAACCATCACGGAGCAGGTGGTGTGGTGGGAAACGACGGCAACGGTACCGTTCTTAATGCCCGAAGCGGCAACGATCTCCTGAACCTCCTTGGAAATGTCGTGGAAGGTGGGGATCCAGCCTCTGGACTGCAGCTCGATTTCTTTCTGTACAACTTTGAATTCCATGGTAAAATTCTCCTTTTTGTTTGTTTTTATTTTTTATTTTTTGTTTTCACTTTT
>JAZNER010000064.1:0-32513 GCA_045588675.1 Eubacteriales bacterium
CCTCCTTTGATGTTTTTATTTTTGGTTGGCAGACCATCTTTATTATACATCAAAGGAGGTATTTTTTCTACGCATAGCTAAAGCTTTTTGGAACCACCACCACTGCTGGTGGTTTTCATTAAACAATAAAAACGGGAGAAAGCCGCAAGGTTTTCTCCCGTTTTTTCATCTTATTCAAAAATTTAAAGCATACGAAGCAATTGCAAAATAAATTACAAGTGTTAAGGTGTCAACAATAGTTGTAATAAACGGTGACGCCATAACGGCTGGGTCAAGCTTAATTTTTTTAGCAATCATAGGCAAAATTGAGCCAATGATTTTTGCTACTACGACAGCCAAAAATGCAGTTATACTAACCACTAACGACACTAAAATGTTATTTTGAACTACTCCGCCTTCAAGTATTGTTTCGGGCTGCAGGCGGAAATCTATAAGAATAGTTTTCAAAAAGCAAACAATAGCTAAACAAGCTCCGCACAAAACCGAAACTCTGAATTCCTTCCATACAACTGAGAAGAAGTCTTTCTTTTCAATTTCATCAAGCGACATAGCACGAATAATAGCTACAGACGATTGACTTCCTGCGTTACCGCCCGTATTCATAAGCATAGGTACGAAAGCCGTCAAAATAGCATAGGTACCAATCGCATTTTCATAATGAGTAATAACAGCGCTTGAGAAAATTGCAGAAAGCATAAGAATAAGTAACCACGGAAATCTTTTTTTCCAGGTTTCAAAAACCCCCGTTTTTGTATAGACCTTATCACTTGGCGTAATCGCCGCCATAATCTCAATATCCTCTGTTGTTTCTTCCTTGATAACATCAATTGCATCGTCAACAGTAACTATTCCGACAAGGCGCAATTCTTTATCAACAACAGGCAGCGCGAAAAGTCCATATTTTGATACCAAGTCTGCCGCGAACTCTCTGTCGTCCATTGTTGAAACACATATCGGGTTGTTTTTCATAATTTCAGACACTTTAGTGTCCGAATCTGCAAAAAGCAACTCTTTAAAGGATACTGTGCCAAGCAAAACTCGCTTTTCATTGGTAACATAAGCCGTATAAACAGTTTCCTTATCCACACCTGTTTCTTTGATATGCTTAATTGCCTGTGCACAGGTTAAACTCGCCTTTAAATCTATAAATTCGGCGGTCATAATGCTTCCTGCGCAGGTTTCGGGATAAGCAAGGAAATTATTTATTGCGGTTCTCTTGTCAGAGCCGATATTTTTTAAAATCTTTGTTACAACATTTGCGGGAAGCTCGTTAAGTAAATCAACTGTATCATCGACAAATAGTTCTTCCACAATACTGATGATTTCCTTATCGGTTAAGGCTTCAATTATTTTCCTCTGCAAATCAGGCTCCAGCTCGGCAAAAATTTCTGCCGAATAGTCCTTTTTTATAAGCCTGAATGCAATTGGAATTTGCTTAGGCTCGAGCAAATCAAAGAAATCTGCCGCATCTATCGGATTTATTTGCCCGATTGCCTTTGAAAACTCCTTATATTTGCCGGTATCAAGAAAAGAAATAAGCGTTTCAAAGTAAGCGTCTATTGCTTCTTCACGCAAGACCTCAACGCCTTCAAACTCTTCGTTCTCTATATTTTTATCGTCAAACTCGAGCATTATTATTCTCCTTTCTTTAATTGTAAGCTTAATGATTTAATTATACTCTCCATATTCTTATATTTATAGTCTATAATTGTTAATTTTTTTAAAAATAAAACAGCTTTTAGCACAAAATGCTAAAAGCTGTTTTTGATTTATCAAGAATATTCGTTTTACGAATTATTCAGCCTTTGCTTCCTCAGCAACAGCCTCATCAATAAGTCTAACGATTGCCATTTCTGCAGCATCTCCACGACGAGCGCCAATCTTGAAAATCTGTGTATAACCACCGTTGCGGTTTGCATACTTAGGAGCGAGCTCGCTGAACAACTTTGTTACAACGTCTTCCTTTGTGATGTATGCAAGCGCAGCTCTGCGGCTTGCAAGTGTATTCTTCTTGCCAAGTGTAATCATTTTTTCTGCGATGGAACGAACCTCTTTTGCTCTGGTAAGAGTTGTCTCTACCTGTCCGTTCTCAAGCAGCAGGGTAACCATTCCGCGAAGCATTGCTTTTCTGTGTGCGGTAGGTCTGCCAAGTTTTCTGGTTCCGGGCATTTCAAATTCCCTCCTTCTGCTTATTTATTCTAAATTTCTTACTCTTCTTCGCGTTTAAGGTCAAGACCTAGCGAATGGAGCTTCTGTATAACTTCGTCAAGCGACTTCTTACCAAGGTTACGAACCTTAATCATATCCTCTTCGGTGCGATTTGTGAGGTCTTCAACTGTGTCAATGCCTGCTCTCTTCAAGCAATTGAAGCTACGAACAGACATGTCAAGTTCCTCAATGGTCATCTCAAGAACCTTTTCTTTGATAGTTTCTTCTCTCTCAACCATAATCTCTGTCTTCTTTGCGTCGTCTGACAACTCTACAAACAAGTTGAGATGCTCATTGAGAATCTTGGCTCCGAGGGAAACCGCTTCTTTAGCTGTTATTGTGCCGTCAGTAAGTACATCGAGAGTGAGCTTGTCAAGGTCGGTGTTGCTTCCTGAGCGTGTGCTTTCAACGGTGTAATTCACCTTGTAAACCGGTGTATAAATCGAGTCTGTATAAATTGTATTTATAGGCATTGCCGCATTTATACCCATCATATCGCTGTGAAGCTGTTTGTTGCGCTCCTGCGAAACATAGCCTCTGTCGCAGTTGAATGTAAGCTCCATATAGAATCTTTCGTTCTCTGCTACTGTTGCTATATGATGACCGGGGTTGAGTATTTCAATATCCGAATCCTGCTTGATGTCACCTGCAGTAACCTCGTGCTCACCAACTACGTCAATGAAAACGGTCTTAGGCCCCTGACAGTGAAGCTTCGCTGTGATACCCTTAACATTAAGAACTATCTCAGTTACGTCCTCTGTAACACCGGGAATTGTTGAAAACTCGTGAAGAACTCCGTCAATTTTAATATTTGTTACCGCTACTCCGGGCAAAGAGCTGATAAGCACTCTGCGAAGTGAGTTTCCAAGTGTTGTTCCAAAGCCTCTTTCAAGGGGCTCAATAACAAATGTTCCAAACGAGCCGTCATCGCTCATTTCAGCGGTAGTAATATTGGGCTTCTCTATCTCAATCATTCCAAATAAAACCTCCTGTAATAATTTTTGTTAAAGCTCTAATAAAAATCTTTGCTTCAGGACTTTTGGACAGCTTATGCGGAAGTAATACCGCTCTGTCCGTAAAATATGCGGTATTACTTGGAGTAGAGCTCGACGATAAGCTGCTCGTTAAATTCGAAGTCGATATCTTCTCTTGCGGGGAATGCAACAACCTTTGCTGTGAGGTTTGTCTTATCAACATCAAGCCACTTGGGAGCATTCTTGGATTCAAGCGCTTCTGCGAGAGCCTTAATCTTTGCGCTGTCGCGGCTTGCTTCTTTAACTGCAATTACGTCACCGGGCTTTACTAAGATAGAAGGAATGTTAACCTTCTTACCGTTGAGAGTAAAGTGTGCGTGAAGTACGAGCTGACGAGCTTCTCTGTGAGATTCTGCCAAGCCCATTCTATATACGGTATTGTCAAGTCTTCTCTCAAGAAGAATGAGAAGGTTTTCACCTGTCATACCCTCTTTGCGAGCTGCCTCATCATAGTAGTTCTTGAACTGTCTTTCAAGAACGCCGTAATATCTCTTTGTTGTCTGCTTTTCGCGTGTCTGAAGACCATATTCACCCATCTTCTTCTTCGCTGCTCCGTGCTGACCGGGAGCCTGATTTCTGCGCTCAATTGCGCACTTGCCGCTTGTGCATCTCTCGCCCTTAAGATAAAGCTTCTTACCTTCTCTGCGGCAGAGCTTGCATGCGGGTCCTGTATATCTTGCCATGTTTCTTAACCTCCTGTGATATTATACGCGTCTGCGCTTAGGCGGTCTGCATCCGTTGTGAGGAATGGGAGTAACGTCTTTGATAAGTGTTATCTGAAGACCTACTGTCTCAAGCGCACGGATTGCGGATTCACGTCCCGAGCCGGGACCTTTTACGTAAACTTCAACAGATTTGAGACCGTGCTCAACTGCTGCCTTAGCTGCTGTCTCAGAAGCGGACTGAGCTGCAAAGGGAGTAGATTTTCTGGAGCCCTTAAAGCCAAGCTCACCTGCGGAAGCCCATGAAATTGTGTTGCCAAAAACGTCTGTAATGGTTACGATTGTGTTATTGAAAGTGGACTGAATATGCACAGCACCTTTTTCAATATTTTTTCTTTCGCGGCGTTTTTTAACAACTTTTTTTGCTGCTTTTGCCATTTTTATGCCACTCCTTTATTTCTTCTTGTTTGCGATAGTCTTTGCGGGACCTTTTCTTGTTCTCGCATTAGTCTTTGTTCTCTGACCTCTTACGGGAAGACCTTTTCTGTGTCTGATACCGCGGTAGCAGTTTACTTCTACCATTCTCTTAATGTTGAGTGCAACTTCTCTGCGGAGGTCACCTTCAACGGTGTAAGAGCTTTCGATAACATCACGGAGCTTTGCTACTTCTTCCTCAGTCAAATCCTTTGCTCTTGTATCAGGGTTTACACCTGTTGCTGCAAGGATATCATTAGCGCTCTTGCGTCCAAGACCATAAATATAGGTGAGGGCGATCTCTACGCGCTTGTTGTTGGGAATATCAACACCTGCTATACGTGCCATTCTGTTTTTACCTCTCTGTTTAGATTGAGTTGAGCTTAAAGTCGGTGACCGATTAGCCCTGCTTTTGTTTGTGCTTGGGGTTCTCGCAAATCACCATGACTTTACCTTTTCTCTTAATGATTTTGCATTTTTCGCAAATCTTCTTAACGGACGGTTTAACCTTCATTTTTTTAAACCAACCTTTCTTTAGAGTATTATTTGCCACCACTGTGGCATCGAGTAAAATCTGTGTTTGTTTATAGAATTACTTTGAACGCCATGTTATACGGCCTTTTGTCAGGTCATACACAGAAACTTCAACTGTAACATGGTCGCCCTGTAAAATTCTGATATAATTCATTCTAAGCTTTCCTGATAAATGGGCTGTTACTATGTGCCCGTTGGGAAGCTTAACCTTGAAGACAGCGTTGGGAAGAACCTCAACTACTTCGCCTTCAAATTCGATAACATCATCCTTCGGCATAAATCCTCCTAACATGATTTTAAAATATTAAAATCTTACTCAAAAATCCTTTTCAATTTGTGTCATTACGATTACGCCGTCGCCTGTAAGCGCCACTGTATTCTCGTAATGTGCTGAAAGCTTTCCGTCAACTGTCTTTACCGTCCAGCCGTCCGAAAGCTCCTTAACACCCTCACTGCCCATATTAACCATAGGCTCGATCGCGAGTGTCATACCTGCGCAAAGTCTTGTTCCTCTTCCCTCTGTGCCATAGTTTGGAACATCGGGAGATTCGTGGAGCTCTCTGCCTACTCCGTGACCGATATATTTCTTTACCGTTGTAAATCCGTTTGCAGTAACAAGCGCATCAATCGCGTGACCAACGTCACCGATACGGTTGCCAATCTGCAATTTTTTTACACCTTCAAAGAAGCTATCTCTTGTCACATCAATAAGCCTTTGAACATCCTCGCTGACCTTGCCGACAGCAATTGTTCTTGCCGCGTCACCGTGATAGCCCTTGTAAAATGCACCTACATCGACCTTCACTATATCTCCCTCGCGCAAAATCTTGCTTTTTGAGGGAATACCGTGAATAACTTCGTCGTTAATGCTTATACAAGCGCTTCCGGGAAAGCCGCCATATCCGAGGAAGGAAGGCTTAGCACCTTGAGATTCAATATAATTTCTTATAATTTTATCAAGCTCAAAAGTACTAATACCCTCACGGATGTTTTCGCGAGCTACGAGCAAAGCCTCGCCCGTAATTCTGCACGCTTCTCTCATTTCTTTGATTTGAAGCGGGTTTTTTAACTGTATCATCCGTTATACCTCGGTCTGTTTTATGCCTTCACCTTACCGAGAGCCTCGAAAACAAGTGCGGTTGTATCTGCAACCTCTTCCTGTCCCTCAACTGTAACAAGATTACCGCGTTTAGCATAGAAATCTTTAAGTGGCTCGGTTTGCGCATGATAGGTTTTGAGTCTGTTAGCAACTGTTTCCGCACAGTCATCATCTCTGATATAAAGCTTTGCTCCGCACTTGTCGCAGATACCGTCAACCTGAGGCTTAATGTATTCTACATGATAGGAAGCACCGCAAGAGCAAACTCTGCGTCCGCTCATTCTCTTGATGATTTTTTCGTCAGAAACCTCGATGCTGAGAACAACGTCGATTTTCACGCCCATTGCTTCAAGCGCCTCAGCCTGAGGAATTGTTCTGGGGAAACCGTCGAGTATGAAGCCCTTTTGACAAGCTTCAGTCGAAAGATAATCCTTTATGATACCTACGACAACCGCATCAGGAACAAGCTGTCCTGCATCCATATAGCTCTTGGCACTGAGTCCAAGCTCTGTTCCCGCTTTAATTGCAGCACGGAGCATATCTCCGGTTGAAACAGCAGGGATATTATACTTTTCGGAAATCTTTGCGGATTGTGTGCCTTTTCCGGCACCGGGAGCACCCATTAAAATTAAATTCATATAATTTCTCCAATTAAAAATTGCTTAAGGTGATTAGTTATCAATCAAGGAATCCCTTGTAGTTACGCATTGTAAGCTGTGCCTCAAGCTCGCGTACGGTTTCAAGAATAACACCTACAACGATAAGGATTGAAGTACCTGCAAATGCGATTGTAAGGAATGCGTTTGCACCGCTGTTATAGAAGTTAACAATTCCTGTTACAACAGAGTTAGGTGTTGATGTTGTGAGTGAGAAGTCCTTGATTGTTTCAAAAATCGAAACGATGATCTTCGGAACCTCGGAAACTACACAAAGGAAAATAGCTCCTATAAATGTAATGCGGTTGAGTATTTTTTGGATATAATCACGAGTGGGCTTACCGGGACGAATACCTGGAACTGCGCCACCGTTGTTTCTAATATTATTAGCCACTTCAACAGGGTTGAAGGAAATCATAATATAGAAGAAAGCAAATGCAAACAAGAGAATTACAGAAAGCAATACATAAAGAGGCTTTGTGTAATTGAAATAGTTGTTTGCGAGATTTGTCAGCCAAGCTGCACCTGGGAAAATTGTTGCAAGTGTTCCAGGAATAGAAACGATCGAGTTTGCAAAAATTACGGGCATAACGCCTGCCATATTGAGCTTAAGGGGAAGGTTGGACGACTGACCGCCGTACATCTTTCTGCCAACAACTCTCTTTGCATACTGAACGGGGATTCTTCTCTCAGAATCGGTAAACCAAACAATCAACCAAACAAGGCCAAGCATCAAAGCAATCAAAATGATTGACCATACGATACCCATAATAACGCCTGCTGTGCTTGTTGCGCCGAAAATCATATTGTAAAGATTTACAAAAATGTTAGGAACGCGAGCTACAATGTTTGCAAAAAGGATAATGGAGATACCGTTACCGATACCGTGTTCATTAATTCTTTCAGCAAGCCACATAACGAGTGCTGCGCCTGCGCAATAGCAAGCAATGATTACGATAAGACCAAATGTGGGATTTGTTGTACCGAAATCAACAAGTCCGTTTGCGCGAATGAGGTTCGCGTAACCAATTGCAGTAACAAGAGCCAAAACCATTGTTACAATTCTGGTCAATGCAGCAATAAACTTCTTGCCTTCCTCACCCTCTTTTGCCTTGCGCTCAAGCGCGGGGATGGCAATTGTCAAAAGCTGAATAATAATCGATGAAGTAATGTAGGGAGATACCGAGAGGGCGAAAAGTGTCGCCTTTCCGAAAGCATCGCCGGCTATTAACTGCACTGCGAAGTTGAATGATGTGGAAAGATAACCCGATACGAGCTCGGAGTTAACCCACGGAACCGGAATATTTGCGCCCAAGCGGTAAAGGATAACGATAAGCAATGTGAAGAGAAGTTTGGACTTTAATTCCTGTGTCTTCCAAGCATTTTTTAACGTCTGAAGCATCCTTATACCTCCTCTGCCTGTCCACCTGCTGCTGTTATCTTTTCCTTAGCTGTTGCTGAAAAGACTACTGCTTTAACAGTAAGTTTTTTAGTAAGCTCGCCGTTGCCGAGAACCTTAAGTCCGTCAAGCTCCTTGCGAACAATCTTTTTAGCGAGAAGAGCTTCCATATCTACTACTGCACCGTTCTCAAAAACATTGAGGTCGGATACATTCACGATAGCGTAATGTGTAGCAAATTTGTTGTTAAAGCCTCTCTTGGGGAGCTTTCTGTAAAGAGGAAGCTGACCGCCCTCAAAGCCGGGTCTTACACCACCGCCGGAACGAGCGTTCTGACCCTTGTGACCCTTGCCTGCTGTCTTTCCGTTACCTGAGCCGGGGCCTCTGCCACGTCTCCAAGCGGACTTAGACGAACCTTCTGCGGGTTTAAGTTCATTAAGTTTCATTCTCTTATACCTCCTATTAGTCTTCTACAGTCTCAACTGTTACGAGGTGAGCGAGAACTTTAATCTTACCTGCGAGAACCGCATCATCATTGTGAACTATAAAGTCACCAATCTTATTAAGACCAAGCGACTTTGCAGTTGCTCTCTGATTGGGCTTAGAAGCGATAAGACTTTTTGTAAGTGTAACCTTTTTCATTTTTCTTATCCTCCTTAACCTTTAACCTGTTCTACGCTGATGTCACGAATCTTCGCAACCTCTTCAGCGGTACGGAGTTCCTTAAGTCCTTCCATAGTTGCCTTAACAACGTTTGTAGGATTGTTGGAACGCAAGCACTTTGCTCTGATATTCTTGATACCAGCAGCCTCAAGCACTGCTCTTACCTTACCACCTGCGATAATACCTGTACCGAGTGCAGCGGGCTTCAAAAGAACCCTACCGGCTCCGAATACGCCTGTTACCTCGTGAGGTATTGTTGTTCCCTTGAGGGAAACTGTTATCATATTTTTCTTCGCATCTTCGATTCCCTTGCGGATTGCTTCGGAAACTTCTGCGGCCTTTCCAAGACCTACGCCAACGTGACCGTTGCCGTCACCTACTACCATAAGTGCTGCAAAACGAGCGATACGACCGCCCTTTACAGTCTTGGAAACACGGTTCAGCGAGACGAGCTTTTCCTGAAGCTCATGCTCTGCCGGATTAAATTTCTGTGCCATTTCTGGTTTCCTCCTGAATTGTTCAAATAATTAATTTGTTTGAACAGTGTACAAACCGGTTACTAATCTGTTTTAGATTAGAACTTCAAGCCGCCCTCGCGAGCGCCTTCAGCCAATTCCGATACACGTCCGTGATAAAGATAGCCGCCTCTGTCGAATACGACTTCCAAAATACCTTGTGCTATTGCCTTTTCCGCAATCATCTTTCCGACCTCGCGAGCTGCAGCCTTGTTGCCGCCATTGCCCTCGAAGGATGCGCCGTAAGTTGAAGCGGAAACCAATGTTTTACCTGCAACGTCGTCAATAATCTGTGCAGAAATGTTCGCATTTGAACGATATACTGCAAGACGAGGACGTGCTGCTGTACCTGAAATCTTTGCTCTGACTCTCTTATGTCTCTTAAGACGAGCCTGAATGCTCACTCTTCTTGATACCATATTACTCCACTCCTTTCATTATTTACCGGTCTTTCCGGCTTTACGACGAACTCTCTCGTCGATGTAACGGATTCCCTTGCCGTGATAAGGCTCAGGGGGACGCTTACCTCTGATAACAGCTGCCATCTGACCAACTTCCTGCTTGTTAGCACCTTCAACAACGATAATGATACCGCCGTTAACTTTTTCAGTTGTCATCTGGTCAATACCCTGTGCCTTGATTTCTGCTTCGTTAGGAACAGAGATTTTAACTGTATCTGTGTCGCTTACAATATATTTAGCCTGGGGAGTTCCCTTGCCGGGCATAAGCGAATAGCCCACATAGAGCTGAAGGTCCTTGCCGGACTTAACTGCCTTGTAACCTACACCGATAATCATAAGAACCTTCTTATAACCTGTGTGTACACCTGTTACCATGTTCTGAACAAGGGCACGTGTAAGGCCGTGAACGCTTCTATCCTCTTTTTCATCTGTAGGTCTTGTAACGAGCACCTGATTGCCTTCAACAGTAATTGTCATTCTGTCGCTGAAGCTTTCAGTGAGTGTACCCTTAGGACCCTTTGCGGTAACTGTATTACCGTTAACTGTTACTGTAACACCTGCAGGAATTTCAACAGGCATTCTACCAATTCTTGACATATTAGTATCCTCCCGTTAAATTACCATACAAACGCAAGAACTTCGCCGCCAACCTTGAGCGAGCGAGCCTTTTTGTCTGTCATGATTCCCTTTGATGTGGAAACAATCGCGATACCAAGACCGTTCATAACCTTAGGCATATCCTCATAGCCTGCGTAAATACGAAGACCGGGTTTTGAAACTCTCTTGAGACCTCTGATTACCTTTGTTTTGCCAACATACTTAAGAGTAACTCTGATTGTACCCTGATTTCCGTTGTCAACTACCTCATAGCCCTTGATATAACCTTCTTCTACAAGGATATCAGCTATGGACTTCTTCATGTTGGATGCAGGAATGTCCACAGTAGCATGCTTAGCGTTGCTAGCATTTCTGATTCTTGTGAGCATATCTGCAATAACATCTGACATTTGCATTTTCTTTTCCTCCTGATGCAAGTTTAATTTTTTCTTGCTGCCACAAATCTATTGTGGCGGCATATCGGCGGTTAAGTCCAACTTGTTTGCACTAAGATTAACTTCCTTCCGATAGTTGGGGATTATATTTAGAGCAGGGGCTTTAAGGGAAATCCCTTAAAAGACCGCCACGCTCTCAACAAAATGGTAAATTATTACCAGCTTGCTTTCTTTACACCCGGAATTTCACCCTTGTATGCGAGGTTTCTGAAGCAAATACGACAAACACCATACTTACGCATGTAAGAGTGGGGGCGTCCGCAGATTTTGCATCTGTTGTACTCGCGAGTGGAATACTTCTGGGGTTTTTGTTGTTTGAGTATCATCGCTGTTTTAGCCATTTTCCATTACCTCCGATTATCTTGCGAAGGGAGCGCCCATAAGTGTGAGCAACTCTCTTGCTTCGTCATCTGTTTTTGCAGTTGTTACAAAGCAGATGTCCATACCGCGGATTTTGTCAACCTTATCGTACTCAATTTCAGGGAATATAAGCTGTTCCTTAAGACCGAGGGAGTAGTTGCCGCGTCCATCGAATGCGTTGGGGTTGATACCCTTGAAGTCACGAACTCTGGGAAGAGCAAAGTTGAAAAGTCTATCCATGAATTCGTACATCTTTTCGCCGCGAAGTGTTACCTTTGCGCCAATCTTCATGCCCTGACGGAGCTTGAAGTTAGCAACTGACTTCTTTGCATAAGTCGGAACTGCCTTCTGACCGGTGATTATACCAAGGTCCTCAATAATAGAATCGATAACCTTTGTGTTGTCCTTTGCGTCGCCTGCACCAATGTTAACAACTATCTTGTCAAACTTTGGAATCTGCATTACGCTGCTGTAAGAAAACTTCTTCATGAGGGCGGGAGCAACCTCGGAAGAATACATATCTCTAAGTCTTGCCATTTTCAATTACCCTCCTCAATCAAACTTGTGTCCGCACTTTGCACAAACGCGAACCTTCTTGCCGTCAACTGTTTCATGGTGAACTCTTACGCCCTTATCACACTTGGGGCAGAAGAGTGCAACCTTAGAAGCATACATAGCACCCTCAGCATCTACGATGCCGCCTGTCTCGCCTTGTCTGCGAGGCTTAACGTGCTTGTGAATAATGTTTGCACCCTTAACAAGTACCTTGCTCTCCTTAGGAGAAGTAGCGATAACCTCGCCCTTCACACCCTTAGAGTTACCGGAAAGTACCACTACGGTGTCGCCTGTCTTAATATGAAGATTTGCCATCGTCTTGTTACCTCCTGATTAAAGTACTTCGGGAGCAAGTGAAAGAATTTTCAAGAAATCCTTTTCACGAAGCTCTCTTGCCACTGGGCCAAAGATACGAGTACCTCTGGGAGTGTTGTCTTCTTTGATAATTACTGCTGCGTTCTCATCGAACTTAATGTAAGAACCGTCGGCTCTCTTTATGCCCTTTGCGCTTCTTACGATTACAGCCTTAACTACATCACCTTTTTTTACCATACCACCGGGGATTGCCTTCTTAACAGAGCAAACCACGATGTCGCCGATGTTGCCGTATCTGCGGCCTGTTCCACCGAGAACTCTGATGCACATCAGCTCTTTAGCGCCGGTATTATCGGCAACTTTCATTAAAGATTGCTGTTGAATCATTTTGTTTTCCTCCTACTGTTTCGAGTACGCTTCGACGTACCTACTATTCGAATTCAATTATTTTGCTTTTTCGATTACTTCAACAACTCTCCATCTCTTTGTTTTTGAGAGAGGTCTTGTTTCCATAATTCTTACTTTGTCGCCTATACCGCACTCGTTGTTCTCATCGTGAGCGTGAACCTTAAGTGTGCGCTTGATGATTTTGCCATATACGGGGTGCTTTACGTTGTCCTCGATAGCAATGACAACTGTCTTGTCCATCTTGTCGCTGACAACCATGCCGACTCTAACTTTTCTAAGTGTTCTTTCTTCTGTCATGACTGCCTCCTTATGTGTTCTTCTCGTTGAGAACTGTCATTACACGAGCGATATCACGCTTAACCTCTGTAATTCTGTGAGGATTTTCAAGCTGATTTACTGCGTGCTGGAAACGGAGGTTAAAAAGCTCTTTCTTAAGTTCTGTGAGCTTTGCGCTGAGCTGTTCAGCTGTCATTTCTCTGATTTCAGTTACTTTCATGAGCTTATGCCTCCTTTACTTCTTCTTTTACTACGAATTTTGTCTTAATGGGGGGCTTGTGTCCTGCAAGACGCATAGCTTCGCGTGCTACTTCCTCAGAAACACCGTCCATCTCGAACATAACTCTGCCCGGCTTAACTACTGCTACCCAGTACTCAGGTGAACCCTTACCGGAACCCATTCGAGTCTCAGCAGGCTTTTCAGTAATAGGCTTATCGGGGAAAATCTTAATCCAAACCTTACCGCCACGCTTAATGTAACGTGTCATTGCGATACGGGCTGCTTCTATCTGGTTGCTTGTGATCCAAGCAGGCTCAAGGGCCATAAGGCCATAGTTACCCTGAGTAACTGTGTTACCTCTGCTTGCCTTACCCTTAAGTCTTCCGCGCTGTACGCGACGGAATTTTACTCTTTTAGGCATTAACATTATTTAGCACCTCCATCTCTGGGAGTTCTTTCAGCTCTGGGAGCTCTGTCAGAACGAGCAGGACGGTTGTTGTTACCGTTTCTTCTGTCGCGTCTTTCGCCGTTGTTACGACGGTCACCACGGTTATCTCTGCGCTCGCCGTTCTGCGCGGGACGGTTTACTTCGTTGAGAACCTCTCCCTTGTAGATCCAAGTCTTTACGCCGATCTTACCGTAAGTTGTGTTTGCTTCCCAGAAGCCGTACTCAATGTCAGCTCTGAGAGTCTGAAGCGGGATTGTACCCTCGTGGTAGTGCTCTGCACGTGCGATTTCAGCGCCGCCGAGACGACCGCTGCAGGAAATCTTAATTCCCTTTGCGCCAAGTCTCATTGTGTTTCTGATCGCCATCTTCATTGCACGACGGAAGGATACACGCTTTTCAAGCTGTAAGCAGATGTTCTCTGCTACGAGCTGAGCGTTAAGGTCGGGCTGTCTTACCTCAATAACATTGAGGGAAACAGGCATTCCTACCATCTTCTCAAGCTCTGCTTTGTACTTCTCGATTTCAACGCCGCCCTTACCGATAACCATACCGGGCTTCGCACAGTGAATGAACACTCTTACTCTGCGGCTGTCTCTCTCGATTTCGATCTTAGGAATACCAGCTTCCTGGAGTTCCTTTTTAAGATACTTTCTGATCTTGTAGTCGGATACAAGAGTGTCGCCGAAAACTTCGTCTTTTGCGAACCATCTTGAATCCCAATTCTTTATAACGCCTACTCTGAGGCCGTGGGGATTAACTTTCTGTCCCATTACTCTTGTCTCCTCTCTTAGTTTCTTTCTTTAACTACCATTGTTACATGGCAAGTTCTCTTCAAAATTCTATCTGCGCTTCCCTTTGCTCTGGGCATAATTCTCTTGAGCGTAGGACCGGGAGTTACGAAACACTCGGATACGTAAAGCTTAGAAGAATCCATGTGGAAATTGTTTTCTGCGTTTGCGATTGCACTTCCCAACAATTTGATAAGATATTCAGATGCGCCCTTGTGGGTGTTCTTAAGGATCGCCATAGCTGTTCCTGCATCCTTACCTCTGATGAGGTCGAGAACTATCTTAACCTTACGTGGGGAAATTCTCGCATATTTAAGATATGCTTTTGCTTCCATTATTTTAGTCCTCCCTTATTATTTACCGTTGTTGGATGTCTTGGAACCGGCGTGTCCCTTGAATGTTCTTGTAGGAGCAAACTCACCAAGCTTGTGACCTACCATATCTTCTGTTACATATACCGGAACGTGCTTTCTACCGTCATAAACAGCAATTGTGTGACCGACAAATTCCGGGAATATTGTAGAGGAACGAGACCAAGTTTTAAGAACCTTCTTCTCGCCCTTATCATTCATAGCGCAAACACGTGTGTAGAGCTTTTCTTTTACAAAAGGCGCTTTCTTAAGGCTTCTGCTCATTTTATATTCCCTCCTTATTTAGCATTTCTGCGTTTTACGATGAACTTGTCTGTGCGAGCCTTCTTGTTTCTGGTCTTAAGACCGAGAGCAGGCTTGCCCCAAGGTGTCATAGGCGAAGCGTGACCGATAGGTGACTTACCTTCACCACCACCGTGAGGGTGATCACAGGGGTTCATTACCGAACCGCGTACTGTAGGACGAATGCCCTTATGTCTTGTCTTACCGGCTTTACCAACCTTGATTGTGTCGTGGTCTGTGTTACCGATCTGACCGATAACTGCCTTACAGTCAAGACGAATGAAACGAACCTCACCGGAAGGAAGTCTTACCTGCGCCATGCCGTTTGCTTCCTTTGAAAGCAACTGAGCCATAGTACCTGCAGAACGAACAAGCTGTCCGCCCTTACCGGGGTGGATTTCAATATTGTTAATAAGTGTACCAACAGGAATATTTGCAAGAGGCAATGCATTACCAGGTTTAATATCGGCATCTGCGCCGGAGTAAACCTTGTCGCCAACCTTCAAGCCTTCGGGAGCTACGATGTAGCTCTTAACGCCTTCATCATTCTGAAGAAGTGCGATGTAAGCTGTTCTGTTGGGGTCGTACTCGATTGCAATTACTTCAGCGGGAACTGTGCTCAAACGCTTGAAGTCGATAATTCTGTACTTAACCTTGTTTCCGCCACCTCTGTGACGAACTGTGATACGACCGTAGCTGTTACGGCCCGCGTGTTTCTTCTTAATTACAACGAGGCTCTTCTCGGGAGTGTCCTTTGTAATTACGTCCTTGTAAACAGGAACAGACATGTGTCTTCTCGCGGGTGTCGTAGGTTTATACTTTAATGTAGCCATTCTATTCGACCTCCCTCTTAGTTCATGCCTTCGAAGAACTCGATTGTCTTGGAATCGGCAGTCAATGTAACGATTGCCTTCTTCCAAGCACTTGTGTAACCGAAGTGTACACCGTATCTCTTGGGCTTTCTTTTCATATTGATTGTGTTAACGGCCTCAACCTTTGTGCCGGGGAACATAGCTTCAACTGCCTGAGCGATTTCAGCTTTGTCAGCAGTCTTTGCTACCTTGAAAACATATTTCTTCTGACCAACCAAATCCATGGATGCTTCAGAAATAATAGGCTTTATAATAACATCTTCAAGCATTCTCATTATGCATATACCTCCTCGAGCATTTTAACAGCTGCAACGGTAGTAATGAATGTATCTGCATTCAAAATATCGTAAACATTGATCGTGTTGTAGAGGCAAGTCTTTGCACCTGGGATATTTGCACAGCTCTTAACAACGAAGCTATCAACCTCAGGAAGAACTACAAGAGGCTTTCTCTCTGCACCAAGAGCCTTGAACATGTTAACCATTGTCTTTGTCTTGTATGCGTCAAGCTTAATGTCATCAACTACGATGAGCTTGCCATTGTTGAACTTGTCTGTAAGAGCACTGATAAGAGCAACTCTCTTTGTCTTCTTATTGAGCTCTGTACGGTAGCTTCTGGGCTTAGGACCAAGAGCAATACCACCGTGTGTCCACTGAGGAGAACGAGTTGAACCCTGACGAGCTCTACCTGTACCCTTCTGTCTCCAAGGCTTTCTACCGCCACCGGAAACCTCACTGCGTGTAAGTGTGGACTGTGTGCCCTGTCTTTGATTCAAAAGATAGGCTCTGACAGCGGCGTGGAGGACTTTGCCGTTTACTTCTTCTGCTCCGAACAAAACGTCTGAGAGCTCCATGGTTCCGACTTCAGCGCCGGCCATATTTAATACTTTAATTGTTGGCATTGTTTATTTCCTCCTTCCGATTATGCTTTGATCGAGTCGCGAATAAATACGATACCGTCTTTTGCACCGGGGATAGCACCCTTAACTGCAATGAGGTTCTTTTCGCTGTCGATTTTAACAACTTTGAGATTTAATACAGTAACCTGTTCATTACCGTACTGACCTGCCATCTTCTTATTCTTGAAGATTCTCGCAGGGTCAATAACACCCATTGAGCCGGGCTGACGGTGAACGGGACCTGTACCGTGTGTCATACGAAGATGATGGTGATTCCATCTCTTAATTACACCACTGAAACCGTGACCCTTTGTCATACCTGTAATGTCGACCTTGTCGCCTGCGGCGAAGGTATCGGCTGTAATGACATCGCCTACATTGTATGCGGAGCAATCATCAAGGCGGAATTCCTTGAGGTGTCTTTTGAAAGAAACACCTGCCTTTTCATAGTGACCCTGTTCAGCTTTTGTAAGGTGCTTTGCTTTTGCATCCTTGAAACCAAGCTGGAGGGCGTTGTAACCGTCGTTTTCAACGGTCTTTTTCTGTGCTACTACACAGGGACCTGCTTCGATTACTGTAACGGGAATTACATTTCCCTTTTCATCGAAGATTTGAGTCATACCGATTTTCTTACCGATAATACCCTTTTTCATTTTTGTTTTCCTCCTGTAAATTATTGGTTGGGACGGAATTCTCCGCTCAACATGACTTACAAAGTTACCGACACGGCTGACGCCGCCGGCTGTTGTCTTTGTTTTGCAAGTTTCCTTGCATGCTTGACTGATTAATAATTAAATGTAGGAATTAAAGCTTAACCTCAATTTCTACGCCTGCGGGGAGCTCAACGTTCATCAAAGCGTCAATTGTTTTTTGATTGGGCTTAATGATGTCGATAAGTCTCTTGTGAGTTCTCATTTCAAACTGCTCGCGGCTGTCCTTGTACTTGTGCACTGCACGAAGGATTGTAACAATCTCTCTTTCAGTGGGAAGCGGAATAGGACCTGATACCTCGGAACCGTTTGTCTTTGCAACAGTCACAATCTTCTCGGCTGCTGTGTCGATAAGTGTGTGGTCGTAGCTCTTAAGACGAACTCTGATTTTTGCATTTACTGCCATTGTAATTGCCTCCTTTCAGAAATTAACTTTTGCGAGCAACTTTGCAAAAGCCTTTAAAAGTGGGGCGTTTCTTCGTACACCGTGCCGCGTGTTCCTAAGCCTTTACATTAAAAACGGAGTTTATCTGTACCAGCATATAACAGACAAATTCCGAGTTCAATTTAAAAGTTTTGAACACCGAAGCACCACTATGCCGCATGTTGCTTAGTGTGTGTATGAAAGACTACGTCGCCCGTTCATACGGACATACTCCACGAAAATTCCCTTACAAAGCGTCCTTTGTAAGCAACCTCTCGCTTCATCGCATATCAAGCTCTACTATTATATAACATTTTTTGTTTTTTGTCAACATAGCAAGAAAAATTTGTGTGTAGAAATTATAAAAAATTTTTATCCGTTTTTTGTACATAGTGCACAATAATTGTTATTTTTTAATCTCCCAGCGGACAAAACTCTTCATTTTATTATTATATAGATATATACAGCGCACAAATAATCATTTTTTTGCCTGATTTTGAACAAAATTAATCCATTTTTTTCAAAACTGTCTTATTTGTCTATTTTCCGTTAACAATTACATTATATAATATTAATATAGATAATTTTTTTCACAGTAAACGGAGAAAAACAATGAAATCCACACAGCTCAGCTCAAAAAAGCCTGCCCGATTTGATAAATTTAACATATTCAAGCTGATATCGGTCATATTGGCTGTGTTGGCAACAGCTCTTTCAATAGCTGTCGGTATCACTTCAAGAGGGTCAGAAAGCACTTATTTGCAAAAATCCACAGTTACAACTCTTTTCTATCTTGTAGTAGTATTAGACCTGATATTTTCTGCATCGGCTTTTTTCATTTTAAAAAACAAAAACTACTCAATTGACGAAAAAAGCGCAAGTTTAGCACGCTCTATCACCTCTGTTATTTATGGGATTGCCGCCCTCTCTTTTGTTCCAATTATTTTTTCAACCGAGAACAAATTTGCTTTGGTTTTGTCAATTCTTGCATTATTCCCTATTTTCTTTAACAAATTCACATTTATGTCCAAAGTATTGCGAATAGCAGGCGGATTTTTGCAGGCTTGCTTCGCAACATTGGCAATTGTAGCATTCTATTTTGATTTAAGTATTGAAATTAACAGCCCCCAAAAGCTTTTACTGCAGCTTTCCGCATCTGTCATATTGCTTGCAACGCTTGCCGAGCTTCGATTTGAGCTTTCAAAGCCCAGCGCCTCGCTCCGCGTCTTTGCGAAATCAGCTTGCTCCGCGATATGCTTTTCATCGGGAATTTTATTCTTAATTATAAATTCGCCTCGTTTTTCTAGCATTTATCTCTGCTTTTCAATCTTCTCGGTAGCTTATGCCGTATATTCGGTGTGCGATTTGATTTCCTTGAAATTAAAAAGTAACAAGCCCGAGAACGAGATTGATTAATATATTTTATAGAAAGGATTGCAAAATGATGGCTTCATCTGCAAATGTCAGAATACAGTGGCTACACAAGAAAATAGTTAACCTCTACTACCCTAACGCTATGCGGTTGGCTGAACGCTTTAACATCTCGCACCGCCAAGCTCAAAGAGATGTTGACTATCTGAAAAAGAAACTCGGTGCACCGCTCGAATACAGCCTTGAGCATAAGGGCTATTTTTACACCGAGCAGTATTCCCTGCCCTTAGTTATGTCAAGCGACAATGATGACTCGCTTTCAGAACTCACCGACAATATGTCGGGCGCATCAATGCAGGCTGAAGAAACCTTTGTTCAAATGCAGATGCCATACACCGCAACCCTTGAAATCCCCGACAAGCTAACTGTTCTGAATTTAAAAAAATTTATAATTTCCAAAGAACCTCGCAACAAATATATTTGCGAATTCCATAATGTAGAGCAGTTTTTGAGCATTCTTATAACGCTTCGCTCGGATTTCAAAATCGTCGAGCCATTCTGGATAAGAGAAAAGCTTGTCAAGCTTGCCGAAAACATATTAAAGAACAATAAATTTTAATCAAAAATATTTTTTTAAACTTTTTTCAAAAAAGTATTGACAAACAGTTTTGTTTGTGATATAATACCCAAGTAAGCCAATTTTGGCTTTTATCCAAAGACAGCAGGTTCCCGTAAAAGCGTTAAGCCATCCTGCCGAGGAAGATTTTAAAATGATATATTTCTGCAATTTGCAAAAAATAATCTTTCTTCCTTGTTTGGCGGTTTGCGCTCGGGAAGAAAGATTTTTTATTTTATGTTTAATCACTACGGGAGGTGAACAAAATGCCAAGTAATGCAATACTTGAACAGAAAAAGCAAATAGTTGCTGACCTCGCAGAGCAAATTAAAGCGAGCGCATCCGGCGTAGTTGTTAATTATCAGGGTATCACCGTTGAGAAAGACACAGCTCTCCGTAAGGCTCTTCGTGAAGCAGGCGTTAAGTACGTCGTAATGAAGAACACCCTCACAGGCAGAGCGTGCGATATGTGCGGATACGAAGATATGAAGCAATACCTCAATGGTATGACTGCTATCGCAATCAGTAAGGACGACCCCATCGCTCCTGCAAAGATTATGAAGGAATACGCTGAAAAGATTGAATCCTTCGAAATTCTCGCAGGCTATATTGACGGCGGTGTTATCGATAAGGCAGGGGTTTTGAACCTCGCAGACATTCCTTCCAAGGAAGTTCTTATCGCAAAGTTCCTCGGCTCTATCAAGTCACCTATCTACAACTTTGCTTATGCAATTCAGGCTGTTATCGACAAGGGCGAAGACAGCACAGAAGCTCCTGCAGCTGAGGCTGTAGAAGAAGCTCCTGCAACAGAAACAGTTGCAGAGGAAGCACCCGCTGCAGAAACAGCAGCAGAATAATCGGTAAAAACCGAAATCAAATTACAAAAAATATATTTTTACAATCCAGGAGGTAATTCAAAATGGCATCCGAAAAGATTACAAATATTCTTGAAGAAATTAAGACACTTACAATTCTCGAACTCGCTGACCTCGTAAAGGCAGTTGAAGAGGAATTCGGCGTATCCGCAGCAGCTCCCGTAGGCGTAGTTGCAGTAGCAGGCGGCGCAGCAGCTCCCGCAGCTGAGGAAAAGACTGAATTCGACGTTATCCTCACAGGCTTCGGTGATAAGAAGCTCAATGTTATCAAGGCTGTTCGTGAGCTCACAGGTCTTGGACTTAAGGAAGCTAAGGACATGGTTGAAGGTTGTCCTAAGCCTGTTAAGGAAGGCGTTGCTAAGGACGAGGCTGACAAGATTAAGGCTGCTCTCGAAGAGGCAGGCGCAACTGTTGAAGTTAAGTAATTTTAACCTCAAGCGGTTTCCTACATTTAAAAGCATAATAGCTGTCTGTTAATTTTGGATAACAGATTGAGCCGTAAGCATAGATGTGCTTACGGCTCAATTTTGCTTAAAAGAATCAACCCTGCATTACGCAGGGTTGATTCTTTAATTATTTTTATCATCTGAAATCTCTTCAGCTTCCCTTTTCTCAAAAAGGTTAGATTAAAACTCCATTTTCTTCTCGATATAAGCGCGAAGCTCGCTCACAGGAATACGAACCTGCTCCATTGTATCTCTGTCGCGGACAGTTACACAATCGTCACCCACCTTTTCAGCGTCGCCAACAGTTTCAAAGTCAACAGTAACGCAAAGAGGAGTACCGATTTCATCTTGACGACGGTATCTCTTGCCTATTGAGCCCGCCTCATCAAAATCAACATTAAAGTACTTTGAAAGCTCATCGTAAATCTCTCCGGCTTTTCCTGAAAGCTTTTTGGACAAAGGTAAAATAGCCGCCTTTACAGGAGCTATCGCAGGGTGCAAATGAAGCACTGTGCGAACATCGTTTTTCTCTGCATCAATAACCTCTTCATCATAAGCGTCGCAGAGAACTGAAAGAACAGTTCTTTCCACGCCCAACGAAGGCTCTACTACATATGGAACATATCTCTCATTCGTTTCAGGGTCAAAATATGTCAAATCCTTACCTGAGGTATTCTGATGCTGTGTCAAGTCATAATCTGTTCTGTCAGCAACACCCCAAAGCTCGCCCCAACCAAACGGGAACAAGAACTCAAAGTCTGTAGTAGCCTTTGAATAGAAGCAAAGCTCCTCAGGGTCGTCGCCGCGAAGACGAATATTCTCGTCCTTCAAACCGATTGAGAGTAACCAATTGTGACAGAATTGACGCCAATATGCAAACCACTCAAGGTCAGTTCCGGGCTTGCAGAAGAACTCAAGCTCCATTTGCTCAAACTCGCGCACACGGAAAATAAAGTTACCTGGGGTAATCTCGTTACGGAATGATTTACCAATCTGTGCAATACCAAAAGGCATCTTTTTTCTTGTTGTTCTCTGAACATTCACAAAGTTTGTGAAAATTCCCTGCGCGGTTTCAGGACGAAGGTAAACTGTATTTTTGGCATCCTCGGTAACACCCTGGAATGTCTTAAACATAAGGTTAAACTGACGAATATCGGTGAAATTGTGCTTTCCGCAGGTAGGACAAGGAATATTGTGCTCTTCAACAAATTCCTTCATTTCGGAATGTGTGAAGGCGTCAATTGGCTTTGGAAGCTCAAAACCTGTTTCCTGACACCAATCCTCAATAATTTTGTCAGCTCTGAATCTTTCGTGGCACTCGCGACAATCCATTAATGGGTCAGAGAAGCCTGCCAAATGTCCGGAAGCCACCCAAGTCTGTGGGTTCATCAGAATTGCGGCATCAAGGCCTACATTATATTTATTTTCCTGAACAAATTTTTTCCACCAAGCTTTTTTCACATTGTTTTTAAGCTCAACACCGAGAGGGCCATAGTCCCAAGTGTTAGCAAGTCCGCCGTAAATTTCACTTCCGGGGAAAATAAAGCCTCTGTTCTTGCAGAGAGCAACAATTTTGTCCATTGTCTTTTCAGTATTCTTCATAATGACCTCCAAATATGCGCGATTTGTAATTTCACCTCGAAACAAAGTTATCACGCAAACATCTAACTAATAAATTTTATCACATAAACCCTTAATTGTCAAGTATTTTTTAATTATTTAAGCTCTCTGCATAAGAATATTTTTTGCAGAACACATTAAATTAATGTATCGTTAATTTGCAAATGAATAATTAAATTTCTTCAACATTTCCATCGCGAAGAATAATTTTAGCTTTGCCACGCTTATTAATATCAATGACTGCAACCGCGCCGCCTACCATAATGTTTTCTCTGCGGCAAACACCTATGCCAAACAGCTTGCCGCGAACAACAAATTTATCACCGTCAACAATCAATTCGGTCTTACCGCTCAGGCAGTTGTATTTATAGGAAATCATAATTTCGCGCTCATCAACAGTTGCCTTGAAATTTTGTTTAACCATAACCATACCTCAAAAATATAATTTATAAAATAATTATACTATATTTATAGTTTTTTGTCAACAAAACTTAATAAAAATCCTTATTTTAGAAAGGTTTTTAAAGAACGAGAAAAAATTTTATTTTTTTTCAAAAAACCTATTGACAAATTCAATAATTTAGTGTATAATGTTAAAGTCGCATTAAGGTGACAAAAAAATTGCGGAAGTGGCGGAACTGGCAGACGCGCACGTTTGAGGGGCGTGTGGTTTACACCGTACGGGTTCAAGTCCCGTTTTCCGCACCAAAACAAAAAGAGGATGCAAAGCATCCTCTTTTTGTTTTGGTGTAGAAAATTGGTCAACTTTAACACCTTACCAAACGCTTTGCGTTTGGTAAAGGTTCAAGTCCCAAATCTTATTTTCATTAAACACTTTATACAAGCATCCTCTTTTTGTATTGGGTTAAAAGCTTGGTGAGCTTTATCCCTTATTTCTTTCCTTCTCTTCCCTAATAAGCTCGCGCAGGCAGTCGAGCGCGCTATCAAGTCCTCCGACCTCATCAATAATTCCATATTCAACCGCTTCTCTGCCCTCAATAATCGAACCTACGTCGGTAGCCATCATATCAGGTCGCATCATAAGCTCATAGAGCTTTTCCTCGCTCGCGCGGCTATGCTTGGCTATGAAATTAACAATTCTCTTCTGCATCTCAGAAAAATATCTGAAGGTCTGCGGAACGCCCACCACAAGCCCGTTAATTCGCACCGGATGTATCGTCATAGTTGCACTTGGCACAATGAAGGAGCGCTTGCCTGAAACGGCAAGAGGCACACCTATTGAGTGTCCTCCGCCAAGCACCACCGACACGCTTGGCTTTTTCATTGAGGCAATCACCTCAGCAATTGCTAACCCCGCCTCAACATCACCGCCCATGGTGTTTAAAAGAATAAGCAAGCCGTCAATTTCATCGTCCTGCTCGATTGAAACGAGCATAGGCAGTATATGCTCGTACTTGGTCGCCTTTTGCCCCTCAGGAAGCATATAATGCCCCTCGATTTGACCTATGATCGACAAGCAGTGGATCGTTTCGCCATCCCTTTTCGCAACTACCGCGCCGCTATCCTCTATGTTGTCAAATTCGAGGTTTTTGCGGTCGTTTATATCATATCCGTTCTCTTTTTTTCTGTCATTATCCTTATCTGATTTCTTTTTTGGAGATTTGTTATTTTCGTCGATGTTTATGTCGTTTTTCATTAAAATACCCCTCTTTTTTCAACATTTTGGATTTCTTTATTAGTATTGACAAAAAAATTTGTAATAATCCTTTTATTTTATTGAAAATTTGTATTTACAAACAGCGAGATTTGTGATAAAATATAAGAGAATGGAGATTTATGTCTTCCACACGATTCTGTAAAACAATTTTATGAAATGAGGTCAATATTATGAAGAAGGTACTTGTTGAAACTTCCGCAAGACACATCCATCTTACAGACGAAGCAGTTGAGGCTCTCTACGGCAAAGGCGCCGTGCTTGAACCCAAGAAAATGCTTTCTCAGCCGGACCAGTTTGCTGCCGCAAACGACAAAATCAAGCTTGTTGGTCCTAAGGGCGAGCTTATGCTCTCAGTTCTCGGTCCCACAAGAAAGGCCAATCAGGTTGAGCTTTCCTTCACAGATGCGCGCACACTCGGAGTAAAAGCTCCTGTTCGCGAGTCGGGTGATGTTGCAGGTACACCCGGAATTAAAATGGTAGGCCCCGCTGGCGAGTTTGAAATCAGCGAGGGTGTTGTAATTGCAAAAAGACATATTCACTTTGACCCTGAAACCGCCGCAGAGATGGGTATCTCCGACAAGCAGATCGTTAAGGTAAAGATCGACAGCGACAGAACTACTATTTTTGATGATGTTGTTTGCCGTGTAAATCCTACATACGCTTTTGCTATGCATATTGACACTGATGAATGCAACGCCGCTTGCGCATTCGGTGAAATTTACGGCGAAATTATTAAAGATTAAAAATTATTTATATATTTTAAAGGAGAACAAAAAATGAGCAATGTAAGTGAATTCCCTTACGCGCAGAGCCTTGAGGTTCAGCACATGTGCGTTGTTAAAAAGGGTTGCAATCACGGTCCTGCACCCATTCCCGAAGAGGGCAAATGGATTCAGGCAAAACAGATTTCCGATATTTCCGCATACACACACGGTGTGGGCTGGTGCGCTCCTCAGCAGGGTGCTTGTAAGCTCTCTCTCAATGTAAAGAACGGTATTATCGAGGAAGCACTTGTAGAAACTATCGGTTGCTCCGGTATGACTCACTCTGCTGCTATGGCGGCTGAGATACTCCCCGGTAAGACTCTTCTCGAAGCACTTAACACAGACCTTGTTTGTGACGCTATTAACACAGCTATGCGCGAGCTCTTCCTTCAGATAGTTTACGGCCGTAGCCAGTCTGCCTTCTCCGAGGGCGGTCTTGTAATCGGCGCAGGCATGGAAGACCTTGGCAAAGGCGAGCGTAGCATGGTAGGTACTATGTACGGTACAAAGGAAAAGGGCGTTAGATACCTTGAAATGACAGAGGGTTATTGCACAAGAATGGCTCTTGACGAAAACAACGAAGTAATTGGCTATGAGTTCGTTTCTCTCGGCAAAATGACCGACTTTATCAAGAAGGGCATGGAGCCTAACGAAGCTTACGAAAAAGCTAAGGGTACATACGGTAGATTCAATGATGCTGCAAAGTACATTGACCCCCGTAAAGACTAATTTAAGGAGGTAATGTATAATGGCTAAATTTGAAGGTTATGAAAGACGTGAGGCGAAAATTCTCGCTGCTTTAAAGGAATTTGGAATTAACTCTATCGACGAGTGCAAGGAAATCTGTGACGCTTACGGCATCGACCCTTACAAAATCGTTGAAGAAACACAGCCCATCTGCTTTGAAAATGCAAAGTGGGCTTATACAGTAGGCGCTGCAATCGCAATCAAGAAGGGTTGCACAAAAGCTGCTGACGCCGCTGCCGCAATCGGCATCGGTCTTCAGGCGTTCTGTATCCCCGGTTCAGTTGCAGAAAACCGTAAGGTTGGTCTTGGTCACGGTAATCTCGGCAAAATGCTCCTTTCCGAAGAAACAGAGTGCTTCTGCTTCCTCGCAGGACACGAATCTTTTGCCGCTGCTGAGGGTGCAATTAAAATCGCACTCAACGCTAACAAGGTTAGAACAAACCCCTTACGCGTAATTTTGAACGGTCTTGGCAAGGATGCCGCTTATATCATTTCCAGAATTAACGGCTTTACATATGTTAAGACACAGTTTGATCCCTACACTGAAACAGTTGAAGTTCTTGAAGAAAAGCCCTTCTCAACAGGTGCAAGAGCTAATGTTCGTTGCTACGGCTCTGATAATGTTCCCGAGGGCGTTGCAATTATGCAGCTTGAGAATGTAGGCGTTTCTATTACAGGTAACTCCACTAACCCCACACGCTTCCAGCACCCTGTTGCAGGTACATATAAAAAATGGTGCAACGAGAACGGCAGAAGCTATTTCTCAGTAGCATCCGGCGGTGGTACAGGACGTACACTTCACCCCGATAATATGGCAGCAGGCCCCGCTTCCTATGGTATGACTGATACAATGGGTAGAATGCACTCTGACGCTCAGTTTGCAGGCTCATCCTCTGTTCCTGCTCACGTTGAAATGATGGGTCTTATCGGCGCTGGTAACAACCCCATGGTTGGTATGACTGTTGCTGTAGCTGTTGCAATTGAAGAAGCAAGCAAATAAGTAATATTTCAGTTCTAAAATCAATTTCAGATTAATCTGATATTTTTAGAAGCATTTAAAATAAAATTAGAGTCATAAAGCTCGGCAATCGGCAATTGTACCGCTGCTAAGCTTTATGACTCTTTTTTTGATTTCATCATAGAATTTAAGACGACCATTGATACACCATTTTGAAGAAATCCAGCGTGATGTGTCTGATTTTTTATATAAAACAAAAAACAACACAGCTCGAATTCCGTAGAAAACGAGCTGTGGGTGGAGTTTATCTAAAAATTTCTTTTTAGCTTATTTTTTCTTCTTAACTACGAAGAATACAACGGCTGCTGCACCTGCAACTACTACTACAGCAATTACAATCCAGAGCCAGAGGAGTGAGCCGGAAATGGGCTCGCCGGGAACAACGATCTCACCACAAACAGAACACTTCTGTCCGTCTGTCATACCGTCTTCTGAGTATGTTTCGAGAACGTGGTCGCCCTTGGTTGTTTCTGTTACTGCAACGAGAATCTCGCCACAAACAGAACACTTCTTACCTTCGGAAGTACCGTTAGCAAGACATGTGCCGGGAACTGCAGCAATAACCTCTTCGGTATGACCGAGAGCAGCTACATTATCGGACTTCTGCTCGTCACCACAAACAGAACACTTATTGAGAGTGTAACCCTCAGCTGTGCAAGTGGGAGCAACTACAGTTTCAACATATGTGTGACCTGTAGCAGGAATTACTGTTGTAACTTCTTGGTTACAAACTGAACATGTTGCCTTTGACTCGCCATCAGTTGTACAAGTAGCGGCAGTAACTACTGTTGCTTCGCCAAGAACATGCTTGGAAACAACAAATTCAGAAACTACTGCATTAGAAACAGTATCAAGCTTTGCATTAAAGGTTTCAACACTATCCAACTTAACAGATGCAACACAAACTGTTTTGCCGAAATTTTCATTAACCTTGAAGGACAACTTAGCAACTACACCAGTAGCACTGATGTCAGTTTTATTAACTGTATCACTCATCATAATGATTCGTGAATTTGCTCCGTTATCAACAAGAATAATACCGCTTTTGTTAAGCACTGTATTTTCAAACGAGTAAATATCACTTTCAACAACTACTGCGCCGTTAGCATCTACAATGGGGGTAATAGCATTAGAATCATATGCCAACTCCATCTGAAGAAGCGCTACGCCGGGGTTGTTCTTGATTACTATACTAAATTCTACTGTGTCACCTGCTTTAATATCGTCAACATTTGTTTCAAGAGCAACATCAAAGCTTGCGGGTGCACTGGTTGTTAGCATATCATCAGCAGATATGCTAACAACAGCAGCAGAAATAATCATCATAGCAATTAAAAGTGATACTAAAAATCTTTTTAATTGCATATTACACCTCATTATCTAATGATACCGGAAAGGCTAACAGCCTCAGCATCAATAATATCTTCCAAAGAACCTGCAAAGGTGTTAGTTCTTGACAACTTCTTAACAACCGCATCAAGAAGAATAGCATAGTCAAATTCATCTTTTGCACGGTCAAAGTTAAGGTCATATCTGAGAGAGTAATCATTTACAGCAGCTTCAACATCAATTCCGAGAAGTGCACAGTAATCAAGAGCTGTTTTCAAGGATGTTGTGTACTTCGCGAATGCTACATGGTCTGCCATTGTTACCTTACCGTCTTTGTTGAAGTCAATATTTGCATTGTATGTGTTTTCATACATAGCTGTAAGGATAGCAATTGAGTCGCCTGTATCAAGCTTCATTGAGCCGTCTGCATCGCCTGCATATGTGATAACAAACTTGTCAGCCTTATCATCAGGAGTCAAAGAATCAATAGTTACAAGCTCACCCTTAGCATTAACACGCTTAGAGAAATCAGGATTGATACCTGCCATAGGTTCACGCTCGGAAGGAATAGCACTGGGAAGAACATCGTAAGTAAGTGTTACAAGAGTAACATCCTTACCTTCAACAGCTACATTCTTCGCACCGTCAACAACATTAGCAACATATACACGAACGGTTGTATAATACTCATTAGTATTAACTTCAACAGAAACAGCGTCAAGTGCATCAAATGCATACTTAAGCTCATAGCCTACAAGCTCAAGGCCCTGTGTCATAGGAATCGCAAACTCAATCGAATTGAATTCGTAACCTGTAGATGTGAGGTTCACATTGAGTACGAGCTGACCGTTGTGAACTGCAACATTCTGAGCAGGAACAATTTCAAGCTGGAGACCGAAAGGAATTACTACAGTAACTTCTTCGTTACACAATTTGCAGAGGAACTTGTGGTAACCATCAACGCCGTCTGCAGGATCAACTTTGATGATCTCTGTCTTAACAGCATCTATCATATCGCCAGTGGGAGTTTCAACCTTGTGATTGAACATAGGAATTGTATAGTTATCAAACACCTTACCGCAATCCAAGCAAGCATCAATGTGGTAACCGTCTGTTGTACATGTAGCATCAACATGAGTTACTTCGCCTCTGTTATGAACAGGAGCAAGAATATCTTCACCAGCTTCGATAGCTTCTGCTGCCTTCTTATCGTCAGCAATTACTTCAAATCCGCAATCAGCACACTTTACACCGTCAAACTTAGCGATTTCTGTGCAAGCGAGAGAAATAACAACCTTTTCGCCCAACTCATAATAGTAGTGGGGGTTAACCTTTTCAGAACCTTCTTTTATAAGTTCCGACTTACAATCGGTGTGAGAGCATGCACGATACTCGTAGTATTTAGCACCACAGTCATTTTCATCAACTTCGTGCTTCAACCACTGCTGAGTATAGTTATGACCAAGCTCAGCTGCAGGAGTATAGCTTACGATCTCCCAAGCTTCACAACCAACAACTGTACAATATTTAACCTGGTAAACAGGCTTTGTGCAGTCATAGTCATCAGTGTCGTTAACTGTTACATATTTCCAAGTGTGATATGCAAGAATTGTATAGTCATCCTTGTTACAAATCTTACAAGCGTATGAACCTTCCTTAAGACCGTTCTTTGTGCATGTAGCAGGGAATGCTTCATCTGCAGTAACTACATAAGGAACAGGTGTGTGTGCAGGAATAACAAGCTCTGTATCGTATCCTTCATCACCTACATTGTATGTCTTTCCACCGTAGGAGAATGCGCCACAACCTTCTGTCTTACATACCTTATGAGCTCTTGTACCGGGTGTAGTGCATGTTTCAGCAACTGCCTTAACATCCTTCCAATCGTGGCCAAGCTTTTCAATCTTTGCAACATTGTTGATAATGTTCTTTACATGGCTTTCAGGAGTACAACCATCAAATGTACAACCGTCAACATAAACTCTTGTAACTTCCTCACATGTAGGACAGTAACTAAATTTATGGCTACCAGCCTTCTCACAAGTAGGAGCAACAAATGCGTCTTCTTTTACCCACAAGCTTTCTTCAGCATGTCTCATAGGAGCAGCTGTTGTAGTGCCTGTAAATGTCTTGAGACATACAGGACAGTAATCCTTAGTATATCCGTCTTCGAAGCACTTTGCGGGAACTGTAAGCTTGTTCTGAATAGCAAGCGATGTACCATTTTCTGCATTATAATTATTAACAGCCTGCTGGTGTCCAGAGAGCTTCGTGTCAACAGGAAGAACTGTGTTAGCCTTTGTTGTTACACCACACACTGTGCAAACTTTGCCATCGCCCTTGCTTCCAACTGCGAGACATGTAGCAGCCTTTGCTGTGTAGTCAACACACTTATCTGTGCAATCTTTACCATCTTCGTGGTTATGATAAACTAAACCATCTGTATGACCAAGAGCCTTGATCTTCAAGCCATCAACGATCACGCCGCATACACACTTAACATCAGCTGAACCTGTAGCTGTACAAGTGGGGTAAACAGAAACAAATGCATCGAGAGAATCCAATTCGCTCAATTTGTATTCAGCTTTAACACCGGCATGGTTGCTAGGATCTAACTTCTTAGCATTGTTAGCGTCAGTATCCTCGGGGTCATATTCATAGTTGTACTTTGTAGCGTCTTTTGTGCCACATACTGTGCAGTAGTAGTAGTCGTATGCCCATTCGTTACATGTAGCAACCTGGTGCTTAAGACCTGCATCAGGACCGAGAACGATGTTTGACATCTTGCACTCTGTGGGCTCTGTAACCGTCTCAACAACCTCTACAAAACCACAATCCTTACAAATCTTAATCTTGTAAATGCCGTTTTGGCACTGTGTTGTTCCTGCAGCAGGAGCAGTTAAATATGAATCGTCATCCTCATCATAAGCATATACAGTAATTACATTATCAAAGTTATGAGCAACAACAGCTGTGTGATTGTCTGTCTTTGTTGCAGCCTGATAGCCATTGATTGCGTTACTATCTACATCACAAAGAGGATTAGAGCACTTATAGTTTGTGTATCCTTCTGTTGTGCAAGTCGCCTTTACAGGATTACCGGATGTTGCCCAAGTATGCTTAATAGCAGCAGTCTGGAGCGTCTCGGATTTGAAAGTACACTTGCTACAAGTGATTACAACATAAACATCACCTGAGCAATATTCGTCATCATTAGCATCCGCTTTTCTTGTTCCATACACATAAGTGTGTTCGGTAGCAGGCTTTACTGCCTTAACATACTCTTTACAATCTTCACACTTAATTACCTGGAAACCATCCTCTGTGCAAGTAGGCGCCTTTGACAAGGAACTAACTGTTGTATAGCCAAGAGACTGGAGCTTGGAGTTAAGTGTTTCAATAGCAGTCATTGTGCCTTCATTCCAAATGTGTGCATTGTAGTTAGGGTTAGGAATAGCTGTTTCTTCATCTATCCATTCGCACTTGGGACATTCTTTCCATGATACATACTTATCGCAAGGATTACCATATTGAGTAGTCCAGCTATCAGAATTGTGGTCAACTACGCCCTTAGCGATCTCAGAATAATCGCAGTTCTCGCAAGTTACCTTAACTTCACCGGGAATGCACTTGGAATCGTCCTGAGCCTTCAATACTTCGTAAACGAATGCGTGGCCAATAGCCTCATAGCCCTCGCCTGTCAAATATTCCTTCTCTGCAAGCTTTTGAGCGTCTTCAGCGTCAACGGGTAAGGCATACTTATCGTAATTGTAGCCATCCTTTTCAGCAGCCTTAACGAGCTCTTCACCTGTCTTGCCACAACGGTTACACATCTTGTATGTATATGCACCAACTTCGCATGTTGCTGCTACAGGAATGTTAGCCCATTCGTGACCAAGTCTTGTGGAATCCTTAACAACTTCGCGCTTGCTGTCTTCGGGCTCATAGCCACAAACAGAACAAGCCTTACCAGCTGTGTAAGCAGGGTTAAGACAATCTGCCTCAGTTGCAGGAAGCTCAACGATTGTGTGCTCCGCCAACTTAGGAAGAATATCATCCTTATAAACTACGCTACACTCAGCACATTTATAGTTTGTGTAGCCCAAGGTGTTACAAGTAGGAGCAACAGGCTCGCCAACTTGTTCGCCCTTTGTGTGGGTGTGAGCAGCAGAAATTGTAATTGCGCCAAACACACCAACGAGCATTGTGAGTGCCATCACGAGGGAAAGCACTTTAATCAACTTGTTTTTCATTTTTCCTCCATCAAAAAAATGTTTTTTAAGTATTTGGATTTTCGGGGCAAACCCATAAGCCCTATATTCGGAAAATCTCAACCCAGAACCCCCGAGCATTTGTGTGTGAAAC
>JAZNER010000065.1:0-15892 GCA_045588675.1 Eubacteriales bacterium
AAATAAAATAAAGCCCCTTTAGGGGCATGCCTGTGAAAGTCGTGCGGTTGGCAGACTTTTCGACGAGCCTATAGGCTCAGCCTGTGACATGCCCCAAGGGGGCTATTGCAAGCCACCAGCACGGCTGGTGGTCATGACTGCAAATTTTTGTGAAATTGTTGTATAAAGTCAAAAAAATTTCAAAAAATTAAAAAAGATAATAATTAATTCATAATTATGTAGTAAAATATATTTAATATAGCATAAAAACAAATCTTAGATATTTTTTAGGGAGAAAAGCAATGTCTGAAAAAGTTATAATTGCAAGTGACAGTACAACCGATTTAAGCCCCGAGCTTATTGAAAAACACAACATTCATATAATTCCTTTGGGAGTAACACTTGGAGAGCAGGTTTATACCGACGGTGTTGATATAAATCCTGATATGATATATGAGAATTATCAAAAGACGGGAAAGCTTCCAAAAACCTCAGCAGCAAATATTGCGGAATTTGAGGACTTTTTTGAAGAACAAACAAAGAACGGAAGCTCAGTTGTCTTGTTTACGATAAGCTCTGAAATGTCATCTACATATAGCAATGCGCGTATTGCGGCAGAGGATTTTGAAAATGTTTATGTAGTTGACACGAGAAATCTGTCAACAGGCGGAGGACTTTTGCTATTAACTGCGGCAGCTCTTGCCGAAGAGGGAAAAAGCGCTTGTGAGATCGCGGAGATTTGCAGGAATTTAGCACCCAATGTTGATGCATCGTTTATTATTGACAGCCTTGAATTTTTGCATAAGGGTGGACGATGCTCGGCTCTTGCGGCGCTTGGAGCAAACCTTTTGCAGTTAAAGCCCTGCATCACTGTTCATAACGGTAAAATGGGCGTTGGTAAAAAGTATAGAGGTAAATTCGCTGATGTTCTTCCCAAATATATTGAGGAGCATATAGGCGACCCGTCAACTGTAATGCTTGATAAGGTTTTTGTTACGCATGCGGGCTGTGACCAAGAGATTATTGATCTTTGTGTTGAAAAGGTAAAGTCGATTGCGCCTTTTGAAAATGTTTATGTTACACGCGCAGGATGCACGATTTCCTCTCACTGCGGAAGAAATACTCTTGGAGTTTTATTCATAAGGAAAGAGCCAATAGGCGATAATTAATTATATAGAGTTTAGGAGGATGGGATTTGTGTCATTGAAGATTTTTGATTACGACAAAGGACTTTTGCCATATAAATCTGATCTGGAGCAGAGGATGCTCAATTATGACAACAAAAAGTCGGAGTTGCTCGACGGTGATGACACGCTTTCCTCTTTCGCAAACGGCCACAATTATTTTGGCTTTCACAAAACCGAGGACGGCTGGGTTTATCGCGAATGGGCGCCTGCCGCTGAGGAGGTTTATCTCACGGGAGATATGGTGGACTGGGATAAATACAGACTTCGCCTGACCCCTATTGGCAACGGAATTTTTGAAATTTATATGGATGGTAAGGATTTTCTCTATAATGGCTGCCATGTTCAGACGATAATCAAGCATCAAGGCAGAATATTAGAGCGAATTCCTTTGTATATAAAGCGCGTTGAGCAGGATAAGAGCACATATTTCTGGTGTGGCGTTATTGTTGATGAGCCTGAATATAAATGGAAGAAAAAATCATTCAAGCCTAAGCGTGATTTGTATATCTACGAGTGCCATATAGGTATGGCTCAGGAAAAAGAGGCAATTGGCACTTATAAGGAGTTTACAGAGAATACGCTTCCGAGAATTCGCGACCTTGGATATAATACAATTCAGGTTATGGCAATTGCCGAGCATCCGTATTACGGCTCGTTTGGCTATCAGGTGTCGTCGTTCTTTGCGGCAAGCTCGCGTTATGGAACTCCAAATGAGCTCAAAGAGCTGATTGATACAGCTCATACAATGGGAATTGCGGTCTTGCTTGATGTAGTTCACTCGCACGCAATAAAAAATACTGCTGAAGGAATTTGTGAGTTTGACGGAACTGTTGAACAGTTTTTCCATAGCGGTGACAGAGGCGACCATCCAGCTTGGGGCACAAAGCTTTTTAATTACGGCAAAAATGAGGTAATCCACTTTTTGCTTTCAAACCTGAAGTTCTGGCTTGAAGAATATAAATTTGACGGCTTCCGCTTCGACGGAGTTACCTCAATGATTTACCGCGACCACGGACTTGGCTCGTGCTTTGATAATTACAGTAAGTATTTCTCTATGAATACCGAGGTAGAGGCTATCACTTATCTTCAGTTAGCTAACGAGATGATAAGAGAGGTAAATCCGAATGCAATAACAATTGCCGAGGATATGTCGGCGATGCCGGGTATGTGCTTACCTATCGAGGACGGAGGTATTGGCTTTGATTACCGTCTTGCGATGGGAACTCCTGACCTTTGGGTCAGACTTCTTCGCGAAAAGCGTGACGATGAATTCAATATGTGGCAGATCTGGGGTGAGCTCACGAGCAGACGCCCAAATGAAAAATATATAGGCTATGTTGAATCTCACGATCAGGCGCTTGTTGGAGATAAGACGATCATATTCCGTCTGTGCGACAAGGAAATGTATTACAGTATGTCGAAATCAAGTGATAATCATATCATTGAGAGAGGCATAGCACTTCATAAAATGTTAAGGCTTGTTACTCTGTCGCTTTCGGGTGAGGGTTATTTGAACTTTATGGGAAATGAGTTCGGACATCCCGAATGGATAGATTTTCCGAGAGAAGGGAATAATTGGAGCCATTTCTACTGTCGCCGTCAATGGCATTTAGTTGATGATGATAACCTGAAATATCAATATTTGAATAATTTTGATGCTGATATGCTTGCGATTTCTAAGGCTTACAAGATTTTCAAAAGACCGCCGAAGGTGTTGCTTGTTGATGAGCAAAATCAAATTTTGGTCTATGAGCGCGGCGGACTTGTGTTTGTATTCAATTTCAACCCGACAGTACCGTTTGACGGATATTGGATAAACGTTGACAAGATGGGTGAGTATAAGGTCGTATTTTCGAGTGATAACAGCCGTTACGGCGGATGGGACAGAGTGAGTGAGGATTATATATATTCTGCACAAAAGAGCAAAAACTCTCCGCCTAAATTCCAGATTTATCTGCCTGCAAGAACAGGATTTTGTCTTTCAAAAATTAAAAATAAATAAAGCTTTAAATAGAGGCGTGCCTTGAAGATTAATTGCAAAGGTGCGCCTTTATTCCGTAAAAATCAAATTCCTACATTATTTAAATGGCTTTTATATAGCAATTATCAGCATTTGAATAATGTATGCATAAAAATTATGAATATATTCAAAAAATATGCAGAATATTCGTTGCATATTTGGCGCATATATTCACATAATGGCGAGCTGACTTTTTGCTGAAAACGATGCATCAAGGGGAATTTTGCCTAAAGAATACAAGAAATTTGTGCAATTTTGACAAAGCGCATGTCAAAAAATATATGCTTGAATAAACATTCAACAAAGTTAAATTTTTTTACAAAAAAGGGTTGACATTATGCAAGCATGGGTGTATAATTATGACATCACAAAAACAGCGGGCACATATAATCAAATCAAGTCCCGAAGAAAGAGGTATTATTATGAAAAAGTTTTTGACACTTGTATTGGCAGTAGCAATTCTTGGTTGCTCAATTTTCTCACTCGTTTCTTGTAATACAGGAAACACAGATCCACTCGCAGCGGACTATAACGAGCTTCTTAAAGCTTGTAAAGCTCCTAAAGAAGGTAAAAACGGTGTGTTGACAGTTGCGCTTTCTCCCGACTTTGCTCCTATGGAATTTGTTGACGCGGCTCTTTCAGGCAGCGACAAATATGTTGGCTTTGACGTTCTTCTTGCAAACTACGTTGCAAAAGAGCTTGATATGTCACTTGTAATTAAGCCTATGGACTTCTATGCTTGTATGACAAACCTTCAGAACGACAAGGTTGACTTGGCAATCTCAGGTTTCTCTTGGACAGCTGCCCGTGCTGAAACATTTTTGATTTCTGACTACTATGTAGCAGGTGAAAACGAAACAGAGCAGATCTTGATTTGCAAAAAGGGCGACACATTTGATTGGGCAAATGCAACTGATTTCACAGGCAAGAAGATTGCTGCTCAGGGCGGTTCGCTTCAGCAGCTTCTCGTTAATGAGCAGCTTGTAACAAAGGGCGCAGAACTTGCAAAGTTTGACGATATCAACCTTGCAGTAACTGCACTTAAGAATAATAGTGTTGATGCGGTAGCGGTTGCAGCAGGTAACGGTGATGCTATTGTATCCAAGAATGAAGATGTAGCTATTTCCGGCTTCAACTTTGAAGTTGATGAAAAATATAAAAACAATGTAATCCTTCTCAACAAGGCTGATGCTGAGCTTCTTGAAAAAGTAAATGCAGCTCTTGATAAGGCTATGAAGTCGGGTATTTATGACACTTGGTATGCAGCTTGTGAAAAGTATGCAGGTGTTTCAACCAAGGACGAAAGCGGCTACGACGAAAACGGTAACCCCCTCGCATAATTAAATTTTGGCAATTGCCGCCCCGATTTTATCGAAGCGGCAATTGCGTTTTATAGGAGAGACAAATGAATTTAATTGAAATTGTAGTGGATATGTTTGAAATCCTTACAAAGTATTGGTACAAATTTTTAGTAGTAGGCGTTGGTTCTACACTGCTGCTCGCCTTGATAACTGTGCTTGGCGGTACGCTTATAGGTACTTTGCTTGCGGTAGGCAGAATGTCTAAATTCAAGGTTTTTCGCGGAATAATTATTGCTTTTGTTGAAATCGTGCGCGGAACTCCCGCACTTTTGCAGCTTTATGTAGGTTATCTTTTAGGTCCGACGATTGCTCCCGCATTGAATGAAATGGAGCCGCAAAAAATGGGCTTTATTTGTGTAGCGGCAGCCCTTATCATTAACTCTGCTGCATATGTGTCAGAAATTATACGCTCAGGTATTGAAGCTGTTGATAAGGGACAAACCGAGGCTGCTCGCTCGCTTGGACTTGGCGGAGCAACCACTATGATACATGTTGTTCTGCCTCAGGCGGTAAAGAATATTTTGCCGGCACTTGGAAATGAGTTTATAACTGTAATTAAGGAAACATCTCTTGCCTCTACCTTCTTTGTAGGCGAGCTTATGACGCAGTATAAGGAAATAGTCGGTGTTACATATAATGCTTTCCCAACGCTTGTTCTTGTAGGAATTATTTACTTTGTGCTTAACTTTGTTCTTTCAAAGTTTGTTGGAATGGCTGAAAGGAAGATGAAACATGCTTAACATAAATAACATTTATAAGAATTTTGGTGAGCTCAAGGTTCTCAAAGGCGTTTCAACAGAAATAAAAGAGGGCGAGGTTGTATCGATTATCGGAGCATCGGGCTCAGGAAAATCAACTCTGCTTCGTTGTATGAATTTGCTTGAAACACCAACCTTTGGCGAGGTGTGGATGGAAGGCAAGCTTCTGACACCTGTTGACCCTTATCTCCATTTTGATGTAATTAAGGCTTCAAACACATTCAAAAAGCTTATAGCCGACGGAATGGGTGAGGAAGAAGCAATTAAGAAAATAAAGGACGAGGATTTGCTTCGTGAAAAGTTTTCTTCTGCCGAGGGAAAAGAATATAACGCCCTGATGAAAAAAATCTACAAGGAAAATCACCTTGATATTAATGTAGCGCGACAAAAAATGGGAATGGTTTTCCAGCAGTTTAACCTTTTTAATAATATGACAGTCATTGAAAACATAATGTTTGCTCCAATTCAAATAGGCTGCAAGCAGGGAAAGATTGTTGGAACAAATGAGCCCGCGACTAAAGCGCAAATCAAAGCCGCCGCAAAGGAAAAGGCTTTGGAGCTATTGAAACGGATTGGGCTTGAAGATAAGGCGGATGCCTACCCGTCAACTCTTTCGGGAGGACAGAAGCAGAGAATTGCCATTATCAGAGCGCTTGCTATGAACCCGAATGTAATGTTATTTGATGAGCCGACAAGCGCGCTTGATCCTGAAATGATCGGCGAGGTTCTTGACCTTATGAAGAGCCTTGCAAGTGAAGGAATGACAATGGTAATCGTAACACACGAAATGGGCTTTGCGCGTGAGGTTTCAGACAGAATTTTGTTTGTTGACGAAGGATATATCAAGGAGGATGCACCGCCAAACGAAATCTTCACAAATCCTAAGGACCCACGCCTTGCTGATTTCTTATCAAAGGTATTGTAAAGGAAATGAACTATAAAAATTTTGTAAGCCAGATAATTGACGATAATAGCGAGATTTTTACTTCTCTCTCAGATAGGATTTGGGAGTATGCCGAGCTCTCGTTAAAGGAATTTAAATCTAAAGACGATTATGTTAAGCTTTTAGGCGAGCTTGGCTTTGAGGTTGAAGAAAACATACTCGGACTTGAAACCGCATTTTCGGGAAAATACGGACACGGCAAACCAATAATTGCAATACTCGGCGAATTTGATGCGCTTTCGGGTCTTTCTCAAAAGGGAGGGGCTGTAAGTCGAGAGGAATGTGTTGAAGGCGGCAACGGACATGGCTGCGGACACAATATGCTTGGAGCGGGCGCACTTGCAGGTGCATATGCAATAAAATGCTACCTTGAAGAGAGTAAAAAAAGCGGTACTGTCATTTTTTACGGAACTCCAGGTGAGGAAGGTGGAGCAAGTAAGGCTTATATGGCAAAGCACAACCTGTTTAAAGAGGTCGATGCCGCTTTGACTTGGCACCCGTCAGATGTAAATGAGGTCGTTACGGGCACTTGTAATTCTTGCATACAGATAATGTATAAATTCAAGGGCGTTACAGCTCATGCGGCAGGGGACCCTGAAAATGGCAGGAGTGCGCTTGATGCACTTGAGCTGATGAATGTCGGCGTGCAGTTTTTGAGAGAGCACACAAAGGACGATGCGCGTATTCATTATTCGATTATTGATGCGGGCGGATTTTCTCCCAATGTTGTTCAACCTAAAGCAAGCGTGCTTTATATGATACGCTCAAAGCTTGTGTCAGACGCTAACCTTTTAGCTGAAAGGGTTAATAAAATCGCAGAGGGCGCGGCTATGATGACTGAAACTGAGGTCGAAAGGGTGTTTATAGACGGTTGCTCTAATACCGTTCCTAATCATACTCTTGAGAAGCTGTTTTTTGACAACCTATCCTCAATGCCAAACGAGGAATATACAAGTGAGGAATGGGATTTTGCCAAAGCATTAAAGAAAACATATAACAATAATGAATTGCAGGGAATTGCTACTCATTATAATACTGATGTATCCGATTTTGTTTCGGAGAAAAGCGAAAACGGGACAAGGGCAATAAACGATTTTGTCGTACCGCTATATCAGGGCGAGCATTTTTCGGCAGGCTCTACTGATGTCGGGGATGTTTCATGGCAGACGCCGACGGCGCAACTGTATATAGCTTGCTTTACCGCAGGTGCTCCCGGTCACTCCTGGCAGAATGTTTCGGCTGGAAAGAGCAGTATAGGTCACAAGGGACTGTTACGCGCGGGAAAGATCATTGCTATGACCGCAATTGACCTGTTTGAAAACCCCGACGCCTTGTCAAGTGCGAAGGATGAGCTTTCAAACAAAACAAAAGGCGTTTTTGTTTCCCCTATTCCTGACGGCGAAACAATTAAAGCAATATAAACAATATAACAATATAAATATCAGGAACAGCGCGGCGAACTTCGCCGCGCTGTTTTAATATAATCAATTGAACCGATTGTAATTCCGCTGACATAATCAAAAAAATCGAGCTGCGCGACCTGCTTGTGCCCCATTATTTTGGCAATTATAAAGAGTGCAATCACGGATAGAATTGAAGTTAAAATAACCTTTATTATGTCCAAAATTTAATCTCCCGTTTTTAGTTAAGTATAACCAAACGGGAGATTTGTAATGCATTATATTAACATGTGAAGCTTATTGATTATGATTTTCAAGCCATTCTGAAATTGAAATAATAGAATTTTTGTTTCCGCATAAGTATAACACATCATTCTCGCGGAAGATATAGGTTGGTTTTATTGTATCTGTAACATTTCCATTGTTTTCGATTGCAATAATATTAAGTCCAAATTTATCTCTTATCGCGCTTTCAATAACACTTTTTCCTAAAAAATTCTCTGGAACTTTGAATTTTGCGACTTTAATCGCGTCGCTGAGCTCTATTAAATCCATCATATTTCCCATTTCAAGTTGATTAGCAAGACGAATTGCCCTGTCGCGTTCAGGATAAACGATTTCAGCTCCCAGCTTGGTTAAAATTTCACCGTGCTCCTCGCTGTTAGCCTTTGCAATAATTCTTTTAACTCCCAAGCTTTGAAGCTTCATAACAGTAAGGATAGAAACGTCTATTGACTCCGCGATACAAACGATTACAACATCACAGTTTTGGAAACCCATATCAGACAAGACCTTCTTTTCGAGAACGCTTGCTATAAAAGCATTTTCTGTGATTTCTCTGAGCTCGGCTACCTTTGCTTCATTTCGGTCAACAACCATAATTTCTGCCCCAAGGCTTGCTAATTTTTGAGCCAATGCTGTACCAAATCTGCCAAGTCCAATTATTCCGTAAGTTGTTTTATTGTTTTTCATAAATATTCTCCTTTTATCCAATTGCAATATTTCCTTCAGGGTAAGTAAATCTGTCACCGCGTGAAAAATACCAAAGAGAAGCAATGGTGAGCGGGCCAAGTCTGCCTATATACATAATTATTATTGATATGACTTTACTGCCCAAGCTGAGAGTCGGCGTAATTCCTGTTGACAATCCTACTGTGCCAAATGCACTGGTGATTTCAAATAAAATATCCAGGAAAGGCACGCTTGGCTCAAATAGGCTCATAAGATACGTTCCGACAAGGATAACAAAAAGTGCTAATGACGTAATAACAGATGCTTTTTTAAACGCCTCTTTAGGCATAGCATATTTGAATGCGGTTTCAGACTTGTTTGTAGCAGCCGATTTAATGCCTAACAAAATTGTAAAGAAGGTTGTTGTTTTTACCCCACCACCCGTTGAACCGGGCGAGGCGCCTAAAAACATAAGAATTGCTACAACAATTAAGCCTGAAATTGAAAAATTACTGAGGGGATGAGTCGAGAAACCCGCCGTTCTTGCAGAAACGCTAAAGAAAAACGCGCCAAGCCAAGAAATATCCTCGCTGAATTTCAAAAGTAATGTTCCTATAATTAACAAAGATACCGTCATAGCCAAGACAACTTTAGTGTGCATAGAAAACTTTTTCCAGTTAAATTTCGTCTTGTACACCTCACGAATAACCAAAAAACCGATACCGCCGAGAATGACTAACATACAGGTAGTTAAATTCAGCAAAACATTATTTTGGTAGGGAATTAAGCTTTCAAGAGGGGTAAACCCTTCCAACCCGCCTAAAATATCAAATCCGGAATTGTTGAATGCCGCTATGCTGTGGAAAAGACTAACGCCGAGAGCTGTTGCAACAGGCATATCCTTTACAAAAACTAAAAAGCTTAAGGCAGCACCGATTAGTTCGATAAAAACAGTTGTTATAAATATATCTCTTACAAATTTAATTAAGCCGCTACCGGAATAAAGATTTGAGGCTTCTTTTATTGTGTTCATGCCTTTTAAATTCATTTTTTTCCTCACGGCGAGGATTATACCTGCTCCTATTGTCGTGACACCAAGACCGCCAACATGTATCAATATAGCTAAAATCGTCTGACCTATTGGTGTGAAGGTCGCTCCGGCATCAACTGCAATTAAGCCTGTAACACAAACAGCGCTTGTTGAAGTGTAAAGTGCATCTATATATTTTAAGTCAACTCCTTTGCGTACGCTGAAGGGCATTATCAACAGCAGGGAGCCGATAAGAATAGTAAGCAGAAATCCAAATGCTATGATTCTAACAGGTGACTGATTTTTTAAAAAATTCATTTAAACACCTCGCTAATAGTTTACTCTAATAAAATAACTAATTACATTATACCAATTTTATCTAATAAAATCAATACTTTTTATGTAAAATAATTAATTTTAATTTGGTAAAACAACTTGACAAATGTAAATTTATATGATATAATATGTTGATTGAAAAAATGCAATTAATGGCAAAAAAATATTATTGTAATAATCGGGGTGTGGCACAGTTTGGTAGTGCGCTTGGTTCGGGACCAAGAGGCCGCAAGTTCGAATCTTGTCACTCCGACCATTTTTATTTTCATAATTTAATATTTATGTTAAGGAGGTGTTTTGGTTGTTAGCGATTACCAATTGCATTTTAGTAATGACCGACCATTATATTTATGACGCGTCAATTTTGATTGATGACGGGAAAATTGTTGATTTTGGCAGAAAGCTACAAATTCCAAGTGAAGCAGAGGTAATTGATGCCAAAGGAATGTATGTTGGCCCAGGTCTTATTGATGTACATACTCACGCAGACGGCGAAACCTTCTTTAACCAGGACCCTGTTAAAGCTGCAAAGACTTTGCTTTCTCACGGTGTTACTGATGTTTTGCCCGCGCTATATTACAATATGAATGCAGACCAATATGTTGATGCTATCAATAACATAAAAGCTGCTATTTCATCGGGCGAAGCGAACAACATTATAGGTCTTTATATGGAAGGCCCGTATCTCAATCCCAATTACGGCTGCAACAGAGAAAACAACCCTTGGAAGGGTCCCGTTTCAAAGGACAATTATCAAAAGGTTGTTGACGCGGCAGGTGAGCTTGCACGCGTATGGTGTGTTGCCCCTGAAAGAGAAAATATTGAGGAATTTGTTAAATACGCCAAAGAGGTTAATCCCGATGCTGTGTTCTCAGTTGCGCACAGTGAGGCGTCACCTGAGCAGATTGAGTGCTTGATGAAATACGGCTTGAAGCTTGCCACTCACCACACAAATGCAACGGGAACATTACATAAATATCCCGAGTGCAGAAGCGCGTGTGTAGATGAAGCGGCGCTTTACAACGACGAGATCTATACAGAGCTTATATGTGATAAGGTAGGAATCCATGTTGACCCGTATATGCTCAGACTTATCAAGAAGATAAAGGGCGATGATAAGATTATTCTTATTGCCGATTCATTCGTTGAGCACGGACCTATTCCTGACGGCGACCTTTATGAAGGTGCTGACGACATCAACTTTGATTTTGCCGGAGAAATCGCAGGCAGCAAGATGATTCTCGACGGTCCTTGCCAGAATATTATCAAGCATACAGGAGCGTCTGTTTGCCAAGCCTTCAAATATGCGTCAACTAACCCTGCAAAGATGTTGGGTCTTCGCGACCGCGGCAGAATTGAAAAGGGAAATGTGGCAAATCTCATCATTGTTGACCACTTGTTCAATGTACAAAGCACCATTATTTACGGTGAAAAAGTAAATTAAAAATATTATATACAGGAGAAAAAAGAAATGAGTAATTTTATCACTGACCCCGCAACAAAATTTGATTTTCAACCTGCGGAATTTGTTCCTTTCAAGGACAAGGCTGTATGCGACTATGTTCGTAGCCTCAGCGGTAAAGACCTTGAGAAGAGAGAGGCTTGGTGGCATCCCGAATTTGAAGTAAAGGTTATGATGAACCCCCACCCCGTTCTCATCGCAACCCTCTTTGAGCGCCTCAGAGCTGCTTCAGAGGCAGGTAAGTCCTTTACTATGATCCTCGGCAACCCCGAGCCTGACACCTACATTCCTTTGGCACAGCTTATCAACTACTTTAAGATTGACTGCTCAAAGGTTCACCTCGTTGCAGAAGACGAGTGGGCTGATCAGGACGGTAATATCGCTCCTATCACATACGAGGCAGGATTTGCTCACTCTATGATCAAGTACCTCTACTATCAGATTGATGAGAAGCTCCGTATGCCTATGGAGAACGTTCATTTCCCCACAAATGCTAACATTAAGGATTACTCCAAGATCATTGATGATATTACTGAGGGAACAGGTGCGGATATCGCTTCCACCTCTCCTGGTTGGGCAGGACATATGGCTTTCGTTGACCCCATTCCTGAGTTTATCGGCTCTGGTGATATTGAAGAATGGCTCAATCAGCCTGCACAGATCGTTAAGCTTCACCCCATGACCATTATGCAGAACTCTCTTAACGGTACATTCGGTCAGTCAGGTGATATCGCTAACGTTCCTCCTTGTGCAGCTACAATCGGTCCTCTCGATGTAATGAGAGCTAAGGAGCGTATTGAGGTTCACGCGCTTGCTACTTGCGGTACATTCTCTTCATGGCAGAGAATGACATCACGTCTTTGCACACACGGTCCTATCACACCTTATCTCCCCAGCACTATGCTTCAGACAAAGAAGACACAGGTTTATATCAGCGAAGAGCTCGCAGCTCCGTTTGAGTGTTGGGAAAAGGTTGGCTATTAATTTAGCACACAACAATTTACATAATTTAAGCATGAAGCGGAAATCTGGCAACAGATTTCTGCTTTGATGCTAATAATCTGTTTTGCTTTTGGAGGGAAACAATATGATTTCAAATAAAAACGGCAATTATAGGTTGCTCGGCATTGATATTGGAACGACCTCTCTTAAGGCGGCAGTTTTTGATGAATGCGGAAAAAGATTGGCGCTGAGAAGCAGGGATTATACTCTTGACACCAATACACAAACCGGTTATATTGAGTTTGATGCAAATGAATACATAAATATGTGCAAGAGCGTTATTGACGATTTGACAGAAGAATGCGGACAAATCGATGCAATTTCTGTGGATACGCAAGGGGAAACCTTGATTTTTGCAGATGAAAAGGGTAACGCCTTGTGTCCTGCAATAGTTTGGCTAGATAATCGTGCTGAGGCTGAGGCCGAGGAGATCAAGGCTGAATTTGGCAACGAGCTTGTATATAATGTTACAGGACAGCCTGAAATCACGGCTGGTTGGCCCGCATCAAAGGTTCTTTGGCTTAGAAAAAATCGCCCCGAGATATTTAATAAAATCAAAATGATTTTTATGCTTGAGGATTGGGTTTTATATAAGCTTACGGGCAACTTTGTTACAGAACCGACCATTCAATCGTCAACCATCTATTACGACATCACCAAAAAGACCTGGTGGAGCGAGATGCTTGAATTTTTGGGCATTGACAAGGCGCTGCTTCCGACATTGGTTGAAAGTGCAACTGTTGTTGGCGAATATAAGGGCGCAAAGGTTGTAAGTGGCGCTCTTGACCAAATTGCAGGAACGCTTGGCGCAGGCTGTGTTAGTGACAGTATTATAAGCGAAATGACGGGAACGATTATGGCTATCTGTGTTATGACAGATAAATTGCCGAAATACCGACCCGAGAGCATTATACCTTGCCACATTCACGCTGTTGGCGGTAAGTATTGCTTGATACTTTGGTCATCAACGGCAGGGATGGCGCTTAAATGGTTCAAAAACAATTTTGCTGAGAACCTATCGTTTAAAGAGCTTGATTTACTTGCGAAGGATATTCCCGCAGGCTCTGACGGCCTTACAATGCTTCCGTATTTTTGCGGTTCAACTATGCCGAAATATAATCCAAGTGCAACGGCTGCTTTTTCTGGAATAAATCTTTCTCATACAAGAGGGCATTTTGCAAGGGCGATTATGGAGGCAGTTGCCTTTACATTAAAGCAAAATCTTGATTATGTCGGTTCTGATAATATTGAGGAAATCCGTATTACAGGCGGTGGAGCATCAAGTCCTTTATGGGCACAAATGAAGGCTGACGTAACAGGCAGAAAGCTCTTAAGCCTTAAAGAAGGTGAAACTGCTTGTCTTGGTACGGCGGTGCTTGCAGCAGTTGGTCTTGGTCTTTACAGTAGCATTGAAGAAGCCGCAGAAAAGATAGTCAGCACCGATAAGATTTATATGCCGACTGATACAGACTATTCAAAAGCATTTGCAAGGTATTGCGAGCTTGACGAAAAGTTAAATTGAGTTTAAAGGAAGTTATACAATGAATAAAAATTATAAAATTCAAGAGCCATTTTTTGAATATGGTCCCAAGTGCTATATGTATGGCGATACCTTGCTTGAAATAGCAAAGGGACTTGATAAATTAGCTGAAAAATATGATGTAGATGTAATTCTCGATGTTCCGGATACTGAAATTTTCAATATTGCGAGAAATACAAAGAGAATTCACGTATATTCACAGCATATGGATAGCTTGAATGTGGGTAAGGGAATGGGCAGAACTCTTCCCGAAGCATTAAAGGCGGCAGGAGCTGTCGGTGTTATGCTTAACCACGCAGAGCATAAGCTTACGATTGATGAGATAGCTGAAGCAATAAAGCGCGCAGACGAGGTTGGACTTGCAACAATGGTGTGCGCAGATAGCGTTGCCGAGGTTCGCGAGGTTGCAAAGCTTGCTCCGAACATTTTGGTTGCGGAGCCAACAGAGCTTATTGGAACGGGTAAGCCTGCCGATAAGGAGTATGTTGACGAGGTTATAAGAGTTATCAGAGAAATCAACCCCGAAATCAAGCCTTTCCCATCAGCAGGTATTAGTAAGGGTGAGGATTGCTACAACATCATCAAAGCGGGCTCTTCCGCTTCGGGCTGTTCAAGCGCAATTGCAAAAGCAGAGAAGCCTCTTGAATTAGCTGAAGAAATGATTGCAGCAGTTCGCAAGGCTTGGGATGAAGCACACGCATAAGAGAAGGTGAATTATGAAAAAGGAAGCCTTAGAGGCGGTAAAAAACGCCTATCAAATCGAGAGCGAATGTATTTCTACAATGCTTGAATACTTTAACGAGGAGGATTTTTCAAAGGCAGTTGAGCTTTTGAAGAACGCCGAGAGAATAGGTGCCGCAGGCTGCGGTCACTCGGGTATTATGTGTCAGCATTTTGCGCATCTTATGTGTTGCATTGAGCGCCCCGCGAGATTTATTTCTCCCGCGGAAGCAGTTCACGGAGCTATGGGATTTATGCAAAAGGGTGACGTTATGGTTTTTGCTTCCCGCGGTGGAAAGACGAAGGAGCTTTTACCGATACTTGACATTTGCAAGAAGAAAGGAATTTCGGTTATAACAATAACCGAGGATCTGACATCTGTTCTTGCTGAGTCGGCAGATGTCGTATTAAAGCAATATGTAAATAGAGAAACAGACAAATATAATTCACAGGGAACGACCTCATCAACTGCCCTTTGTATGATTTTCCACGCATTGCAGACAGCCTTGATTGAGGAAACAGATTACCAAAACCAGCAGTTTGCGCTCATTCATCCGGGCGGAGCGGTTGGCGAAAGATTGAATAAATAAAAAATTATAATAAATTCAAAATTCAAAGGAGAATTAATTATGGAATTCAAGGTTTATCAGAAAGAACTCGAACTTCAGTCCAGAGGTTGGATCCCCACCTTCCACGACATCAGAAAAGAGATCCTCGAAATGGTAGAGGACTCCGGTATTAAGAACGGTACCGTTGCTATCGTTTCTCACCACACCACCTGCTCCGTTATGGTTCAGGAGTGTTCTCACGATATCGACTCCTTCGATCTGGAGTTCCTCCAGCACGACCTTCTCGACATCATGAGAAAGATGATCCCCGACTTCGCTGAGGAGCATCAGTATCGTCATCCCGGTCCTATCCACGCTCAGTACGGCAGATACGTAAACGAGCCCGGTGACTACTCCTCCATGAACACCGACGGTCACCTCCGTTCTTGCTTCTTCGGCAGAAGCGAGACTCTTACCATCAAGGACGGTAAGCTTGACCTCGGTCTCTTTGCTCACATCTACTTCATTGACTGGGACCACGTTATTGCACGTCGCCGTCAGGTAAACGTTACAATTATGGGTACAACTGAGGACGTTGAGGATAGAAAGTGGAACGACGGTAAGGTTATCGATACTAAGCGCAAGTTCACAGATG
>JAZNER010000066.1:0-5894 GCA_045588675.1 Eubacteriales bacterium
GAACATTTACGCTTTGGATTGAAAAAGGCGGCTTGTCATGAATTTTGCCACAGAACTTTTGCACGGCATCGCGCCCGATAAATTGACAGGTTCGACGACGCTTCCAATTTACCAAACTGCCGCTTACAGTCAAGCAACAGCGGAGGATTTGGAAAAAATTTTCGCGAATCGCAAGGCGGGCTTTGTCTACAGTCGCATTGGCAATCCGACAACCGCAATTTTTGAGCGACGACTTGCCGACCTTGAACGCGGCGCGGGAGCCGTCGCCTTCTCGTCGGGTATGACGGCTGTTTCGGCGGCAATCATGAATATTTTAGCGGCGGGCGACGAAATTATTTCAAGCGGCTCCCTTTTCGGCGGGACGAGTGCTCTTTTTCGCGAATTAAAAGATTTCGGCGTCAAAGTCCGATACGTCACTGAAAACCGCGTCGAAAATTTTGCCGCTCTGCTCACCGACAAGACCAAATTGATTTACGCCGAAACAATCGGTAATCCAAAGCTTGATGTGACTGACATTGCCACTCTTGCCAAATTTGCTCACGAAAATAATTTGCCACTCTTTTTGGACAGCACAGTTACGACGCCTTATCTTGTGCGTCCGCTTGAATTGGGCGCAGATGTCGTGATTCACTCGACCTCGAAGATGATTAACGGCGGCGGCAATTCTATCGGCGGCATTGTCGTCGTCGGGAAAAAATTTCGCTGGGACACGAAAAAATTTCCTAAGCTTGCCGAGTTTAAGCAATTTGGTACGATGAGTTATCTTGTCCGCCTTCGCGCAAGAATGTTGACGGACTTTGGCGGTTGTCCGGCTCCGTTTAACATTTTCCTGACACAAGTCGGGCTTGATACTCTTGCACTTCGTATGGAGCGAGCTTGCGGCAATGCTTTGGAGCTTGCGACCTTCTGTGCGGAAAATAAAAAGGTCTCCGTCAACTACCCCAGCTTGGAGAATAATTTTTATCATGAACTCGCCAACGTTCAATTCAATGCTCACTTCAGCACCATGCTGACTTTGAGACTCGGCACTAAAGAAAAAGCGTTCGGGTTCTTGAATTCGCTCCGGTTTGCCTTAAAGGAATCCAATATCGGCGATGTCCGAACTTTAGCCATACATCCCGCCTCGACGATTTATCTCAACGCAACGGAAGGCGAAAAATTAAATGCCGGCGTTTCGGAGGATTTGATTCGAGTAAGCGTCGGCATCGAAGATATTTCTGACTTGCTTTCCGATTTTGAACAGGCTTTGCAAAAAATCTAAACCTATCTCTATCAATTCTCATATTTTGGATTTGGAACTTTGCTCTTTCAAACTCATAAAATTTTCGTCTTCGCGATTCCATATATATGGATTTCGTCATTTGTATCGCATTTGGAGAAGAAAAAGCCCTCCGACACTCGCCGAAGGGCTTTTTTGATAATTATTTGACTTGCTCTTAAAAATTCTTAGCGACCTCAAGAAATTTTTCCAACTTTTTATAATCTGAGTAGCTGAACAACTTTCTGCATGATTTATAACTGTAAGTATCGCCATGATTATAAGAATAATCTTCACCATGAAGAATTAAGTTAGAAAGCTTTGCAAAAATCTTAAAACCGTATTTATCACTGCTATTTGGTTCATAAAGTGACGCTTTTGTAATTTCGTTATAAGGAATTAAATTGCTTCCGACGCTTCCGCCAGTGCAAAATGAATCAACAGTCATTGCAAAGCCCGATGATAAGTCTTCAGTGAGTTGCATGAACGCGATTTGATGTTCAGCGTACTTTCCTTGACAAACCATGCGCAATGCCGCAGATTTTTCAGCCTTACTGAGCCGGTCAAACGTCGAAACTTGCTTTTCGTTCTTTACAATCGGGAATTTGCCGCCTGTTTGGAAGATTTTTTCGGCGAGGGCTTTAAGTTCTTCAATCGGAGCGGCTTTTTGCCAGGGCAGTTGTACATTTTCAAAGGAAATTTGCTTTGCGTCGAGTTCCTCTTGACTTTTAGCGCGAATTTTAATCTTCGGAGTGCCCAAAATCCCGATATATTTTACGCCGGCAATGCGAATCGGCACGTTGAACAGTTCGCCGCAAAGATAAATCGTCTTATAGTCCATTTGAATCAGCGCGGCAAGGTCTTCTTGATTGAGCGCGGTTGAAACTGCGTTATCGATAATGGTTTCGTCGTCAGTTTTCTCGCTTAGGATAGATTTTTTCTCGCGAACACGCTGAATGAATTCCAAATTGTCATCGCATTCGACATTGAGAGCCGCGCAAATTTTTGCAGTCAAATTTCTATCGTTGGCGTCGATTTCGCTGATTGCGTCAGCCTCGTCGTCATAAAAGCGGTCTTCGAGCCACGTAAGCAAGTCGCCATTCTTAAAATACTCGACGACAAGCTCCAAATCGAAATTCTCGCGCAGTTCTTCGAGCGTAGCGACTTCGACGCCGTCTTTTAGCTTGAGTTTGAACATATTTGAGCCTCCCAACAAGTTTTCTTAACTTTTAATGTCATGCTAACAAAAATTTTTTCTGCCGTCAATAAAAAATCCCTGACGAGTTGTTTTTCGCACTTAGAGGACAACTGAACGGCGTCTTTGACTTCCAACTCGTCCGCTTCCTTTGTCATTGCATCTATCTTCATCACCAAATCAAAATGCTGTTTGCGCAGTCCCCGAAATTTCTTCAAACGCTCCAATTTCGAGTCATCGCCATCTTGGCACGAAATTATTCCTATATATTTTTCGGGTACGCGACTAAAAAGTCGCGCAAGAAAGGTATCGCCATTTCGCTCCGCTTCTTCCTTTTGCGCTTTCAGCGTTCTGTGGTCTACTCGTATCGAAAAATCATTTCGCGACAATACTTCATTTTGGATTTCTGCAAAATCTGCTCGCAACATCGTTAAAAAATTTTTGTCCGCCCACTTACGAGCTTTCGGTGCTCCACGTTTCCATTTCTCCTCGAAAGACGGTTCGGAGCCGTCTTTTTTCTTTCGCGCCAGATATAAAAAGAAACTTTTTGCCTCTCGTTCTTGTTTTTGCTCCACATCATCTATCACACGTTCCGAAAACATAATGTGAACGTGCGGATGGTGTTGTCCGTCTGACATTACTCCGATTTTGTTATGTATCGCGTAGGCGTAATAATGGTCGCTCAAATGTTTGGCGATAAATGCGTCAATAATCTGCCTATACTGCTCGACTGTTTTTAACTCGTTTGGCAACGCAAACTCAATTTCCATATAACGACGATTGCCGACGCCTTCGTATTCGTCTGCCGCTTGAAAAAAATTTTTTGGGTTGTCTTGCGCCCATTTTGGCAATCGATGCGCATGAAAAATACAAAATCCCGTATTTGGGATTTTGCACTTTGCGCTTTCAAACCACTAAAATCTTCCTCTTCGCGATTCCATATATATGGATTTTGCACTTCACACACTAAAAAGTACTTTCAAAACCCGTTTCAAGCTCAAAAATCCGTTGCGAGTAAAATTTTTATTCATAAACGCAAAAAAAATCCTCCGCCGAGATTTTTCGACAGAGGCTTAAATTTTTTCGTATCATTACTCTTCATATCCAAGTTCTTTTGCTTTTATGAAGTCTTCTTGAGCCTTTTTCTTATCTCCGAGTTCATGATAACTAATACCACGATTATAATATGCATCTTCATTACCAGAATAAATTTCAATCGCTTTGTTAAAGTCTTGAATAGCCAATTTATATTGCTTTAATTTATTGTAAGCCTTTCCTCTATACACATAAGACCAAGAATAATTCGGTTTCAACTCTATGGCTTTGTTAAAGTCTTGAAGTGCATTTTCGTATTGCTCTAATTCATAATAAGCTTCTCCGCGACCACTATAATACCAAGAATAGTTAGATTTTATCTCTATAGCTTTGTTAAAATCTTGAATTGCCCGCTCATATTGCTTTAATTCACAATAACAGTAACCACGACCACAATATGCCCAATTATCATTAGGATTTATCTCAATAACACAGCCATAGTCTCGAATAGACAAATCATATTGCTCTAATTCCTCATAAGTAACAGCTCGACCTGCGTAAGCATCATCATCTCTAGGATTTTCTTTAATCTTTTGCGTGTATTCGGCAATATCTTCTTCCAAACTCCAACTCATAATCATCACTCCATTAAAATTTTGCAAAATGATAGCAGATAAATTTTAACTTAACAACTGCGCAAAGCCATTGCAAAAAAAATCTTCAAATCTATTCGCGATAACGGCGTTCAACTTCTAAACGCCGGATTCTTTCCCGAACGACCGTATTGCGCTGACTCTCACTCCTACAAATTCAGCTCGGCAAATTTTTTGCGTCTGCTTGCCGCAGATAATGATGCTATTTGCAAATGCAACCCACGCTGGATTTCCGTCGACGAAATTAAAAATAATGGTTGGTCTCTTCGCGAACATGCTAAAACTGAATTGCTTGAAGTCTGGACTAAATCCTCTGACGGCAAACAAGTATGTTTCCTGCAAGAATTTTACAATGCTTGGAGCATCTTGGATAAAGATTCTTTTAAGCCGGAGAATCAAGAGCTGGAAACCATAATCGAAAATCTTCAAGCTCGTGGGCTTATCGAAAATGGAAACGACATCATTTCTTTTCAAGACTGTATCGACTCGATTAAAAAATTTGCCGAAATTAACGGCGCAGATGAGTTGATTTCTATTCTTACCGTTCAGACTTGGATTGTGGAAAGCAAATTAAAAACTAAAATGTCGTTGTTCCTTCCCTCTTATCCTGATTCTGTTTTAACCGATATTGAACAAGCTCCAGACAAATTATTTGAGTCCATGAATAATGCTCGCGCCTTTCTTAAAAAGCTTCTTCATGAAAAAGTAACACCACTTGCGAAAAATCTCCCTACTGATGACTACTTTCGCGATTTAAAAATTATTTATCACGGTAGCGAAATCACTTTACAAAATGAAGATGAAACCGTTTATCCGAACGAATCTATTTTAACCGGCGTTTCTGCTTACGAATTTTTACGCCTACTTAAAGCAAAAGCGGCGGAGGTACATTTCAAAACTTGGCTGGAGTTTTCTTATAAAGATTATTCTCATGGGAAATTTTTGCTCTCGGACAAAATTCCAAAAGATGAATCTGTATCAAACTTCCTGCGCACTCGCTTGGATAAAAATCGCCAACACCTTCTACACAATCCTCAAGATTTGAAGCAATACATTCCTACGGGGAAAACTATACGCGCTGATGAACTCTTACAGCAGGTAAAACTTGAATCAACACTTTTTCAAGCCGTCATGGACGACTTTGAGCAGGAAGAAAATTCCTATTTGAGCAATCATCCTGAACTTTGCCATTTATCCTGATGCTCAATAAAAAATTCGGGTGCATATACTCCTTCTCAATGATATAATTACCTTAAAAGTTTTGCTGGAGATGATTTGAATAAATGCCCAACAACAAATATCTTGAGACTATAAAAAAGTTCCGATTGATTGATGATACTTTTTTCAGCGCGTGTTTCGATAACAATGAAGCTGATGTCGAATACATTTTGCGCATTATCCTCGATAAACCTAATCTCAAAGTTCTGAAAGTCCAGACTCAAAAGAATGTTGAGAATCTATACGGCAGGTCTGTCCGTTTTGATGTTTTTGCTACTGACGACTCCGGTAAACTTTACAATATCGAAGTTCAAAGAGCAGACTCCGGTGCAGTTCCTTCTCGTGCCAGATATAATTCTGTCATGCTCGATTATCACAAATTAAAGAAGAAGGCAAAATTCAATGAACTCCCTGAAACTTTCGTCATCTTTATCACCGAGCATGATGTTTTGAAGGACGGCAAGCAAATTTATCATGTTGAGCGCGTTGTTCGCGAAACTGGTAAAATTTTTGAAGACGGCACTCACATTATTTA
>JAZNER010000067.1:0-4039 GCA_045588675.1 Eubacteriales bacterium
ATCCTTTCCAATATCGCTCGAAAATTATTCTAGACGACTTCGATTGGGAAGGCGATGTGCCTTTAAAAACTCCGCATAACGAATTGATTATTTATGAGGCGCATGTGCGCGGCTTTACAAAAAATGAATCGTCAGGCGTGAAATATAAGGGCACTTACGCCGGTCTCGTCGAAAAAATTCCTTATCTCAAGGATTTGGGCATTACCGCGCTTGAACTTCTGCCGATTTTTGAGTTTGATGAGTTTGAAGGCGCACGCGAGATTGACGGCAACAAACTTTTTAACTATTGGGGCTACTCGACGGTCGGATTCTTCGCGCCGAAAGCCGGTTACGCCGCCAGCGGGAAATATTCCATGCAAGCCGACGAACTTAAAACTTTAGTTAAGGAACTTCATCAGAACGGAATCAAAGTTATTCTCGATGTGGTTTTCAATCACACCGCCGAAGGCAACGAGCACGGTCCTTATATCTCGTTCAAAGGGCTTGACAACAAAATTTATTACATTTTGACGCCCGACGGCTACTATTACAACTTCAGCGGCTGCGGTAATACTCTCAACTGCAATAATCCAGTCGTCCGCAACTTAATTCTTGATTGTCTGCGCTATTGGGTCGGAACTTATCACGTTGACGGCTTCAGATTCGATTTGGCGGCGATTTTAGGTCGAAATCAGGACGGTTCGCCCATGAGTAACCCGCCTTTGCTCGAATCGCTCGCTCATGATCCGATTTTAAAGGACAGCATTTTAATTGCGGAGGCTTGGGACGCCGGAGGACTTTATCAAGTCGGAAATTTCCCCGCTTACGGTCGCTGGGCTGAGTGGAATGGCAGATACCGTGACGACGTGCGCAGATTTTTAAAGGGCGACAGCGGATTTGCAGAGGCTTTTGCCAGAAGAATCGCCGGTTCCGAAGATATTTACGACAGATATTGGCGCGGCGATTGCGCCTCCGTCAATTTCATCACTTGCCACGACGGTTTTACGCTTTACGACCTGTTTGCTTATAACGAAAAGCATAACGAGGCTAACGGTTGGGGCGGCTCCGACGGCGGCAACGATAATCACAGTTGGAATTGCGGTTGGGAAGGCGATTTCGATTTGCCTGCCGATATTAAAGCTTTGCGCCATAAAATGATTAAAAATGCCGCCGCAATTTTGCTCACAAGCATTGGTATTCCTATGATTCTTGCGGGCGACGAGTTTGGCAATACTCAATACGGAAATAACAATCCTTACTGCCAAGACAACGAAATTTCTTGGCTCGATTGGAACGATTTTGATAAAAATCAAGACCTGTACCAATTTTTCAAGAAAATGATTGCCTTCCGCAAAAATCACCCCGTCTTGATGAGAACTTCGCCCGCGACGCCGATTGGTTACCCCGCGATAAGTATTCACGGCACAGAGGCTTGGAAATTTGATTCTTCGGCGGAAAATCGCGTCGTCGGAGTGATGTTCACCGGTAAAACTCGCGACGGCAAGGACGATTTTATTTATATCGGCGTCAATGCGCATTGGCAAGCCCGCGAAGTTTGGTTGCCCGCTCTGCCGCAAAATATTTTCTGGAAAATCGCCGTCAATACCGATTTGGGCGATAATTCTTTCTACGACGCGCCGATTACCCTCGACACTTCCCAAAAATTTTTAATCGGTGCCCGTTCCGTCATTATCTGTACAAATTAAAGGAGGTCGAAAACTTTGCCTGCAATTACCATTAAATCCATTGAGCTTTCCGAAATTCAGAAACAAGTTTTGGCGAAAAAGTACGTCGAGATTTTCTCCGAGATTACCATCGTCCCAAAAGACCGCGTTTATATTTTTTTCGACGGTCACGAGCTGAATAACGTCGGCACGGCGGGCATTCGCTTTTCCGATAAGCCCAGCAAGGCTTGGAGCAAGTTCACGGAGGAAGAATGGAGCAAAAATCCCGAAATCGTCGCGAAAATTAAGGAGGTCGGCGGCATATGATGATTTACCACGATAAAATTGAGAAAAAGGAAATAAATCCCGGCGTCGTTTGGCAATATCTCGGCAAGGGCAAAGAAATGATGGTTTATCATTGGAATATGGCGGACGGCTCCGAAGTCGCCATGCACACACACGACAGCGAACAATTCGGCTATTGCATCAGCGGCGGCTTTATTATAGTCGAGGACGGCAAAAAATATCAAATCGGCGCGGGCGACGCTTACATTATCCCCGCGAATGTCCCGCATTCGTTCGTTGCAGTCGGCGATACTGAGGCGATTGACATTTTCCACCCGCTCAGAACAACTTTGCCCGACGGAAACCCTGCTTAAACGGAGAAAAACATCATGCGTTACAAATTTTTAAACGCGGACGGTAAATTTTCCAATTGCAACGATAGCAACTGCAAAGAAATTACCGTTATTCGCGACTCTCAAACGGATTTGGATTGGGAAGTTAAATCTTTCGAGCCGAACGACGAAAATTTTTTCAAACGGCTCATGACTTGGAAAGAATTTAAAAGTTACGTCGATTATCTCAACAAAATTTCTTACGGCGGCTTTTCTGATTGGCGCGTCCCTTCAAAGCACGAACTGCGCAGTTTGATTAACTATTCCGGCATCAATCCCGCTTATCAGAAAGAAATTTTCAAAACCTTAGTGCCTCAAGATTATTGGTGCGGCGCAGAGCCTTTCGGACCCAGACAAGATTGCGCGTGGGTCATGAATTTCAATATCGGCTCCACTACCGCCAAAAATCAATCGCTTTTAAGTCACGGAATCGCCGTTCGCGGCAAAAAACTTCCGCCGCCTAAAGAAAGATTCAAAGACAACGGCGACGGCACCATCACCGACAATTATTTAAAGCTCATGTGGCAAAAAGGAGCCAACGAGCGGACGAGTTATGCTCAAGTTATGGAAATGCTCCCCAACTTCGAGCTTGGCGGGCACCGCGATTGGCGACTGCCGACCATGCACGAGTTAAGCACCATTTTTGATGATTCCTACTCAAATCGCAACTGGTTTTTTGAAGATTTCTTCGACAGCAACGAAATTCCGCATTACATTACGTCGAATACCTTTGAAAATACTTATCTCTGGGTCATCAACTTTTATTTCGGCTACGACGGCTATTACGCCGAAAAAACTATCCCGCTCGGCTATCGGCTCGTGCGTTCGCTCAATGATTCCGATGATACTTTCCAAATGCCTTCCAGCGGACAAAAAGAAATCTTCGACGCCAACGGAAATGTGATTAAAATCAATGCCGAGCTTGCCAAAAGTGCTTTCGGCGAAATGGAAGACTATATTTGGGACATGCGCAGCGGTTTAACTTACGAAAAGCCCGATAAAACTGCCGCTTACACTCTCGAAGAGGCGCAGGAGCATGTTAAGCAGTTAAATGCAAAATTTTTCGGCGGAACTAATGCTTGGCGACTTCCGACCGTCGATGAACTCCGTTTTATCGTCGATTACAGCAAAAAAAATCCCGCAGTCTTCGATATTTTTGCTTGCCGCGTTCGTCCCGACTTTTATTGGACTTCTGAAGATTATCCCGCGCCCTCCGGCGAAAGAAATTGGGCGATTTACTTCGGATTCGGTTGCGCAGTGCCCGTCGATAAAAATCAGCCTTGCGGTTGTATCGCTGTCACCGGCGGCTATCAAAATCTTGCCGATAAGAGTAAAAATCGCTACGAAATCGCCGATGAATACGTTATCGACAAATATACTTCGCTGATGTGGATGCGCAACGAGTTGCCCGTCATGACTTGGGCGGAATACGATAAATATTTGGCTGAAAATACAATCGCGGGCTTTAATGACTGGCGAATCCCCGAAATGAAGGAACTTTCGACAATTCTGCGCCGCTCCGATAAAAATAAAGAGTGGTTCGACCCAGAATTGTTCCCGCACATTTACGACACGCCGCGCAGTTTCTTTATCGCTCGCGAAACTTTCAACGGCATGTTTAACTGGGGTTGCAATATGATTTTTGCTTACGACGGCTACTACGCCGACCGTTTGAACGGCAAATATCGTATTAAAGCAGTCAGAAATGTTTAATCAGCT
>JAZNER010000068.1:0-28845 GCA_045588675.1 Eubacteriales bacterium
TTATCTTAAAGCATAAATTTTGTTATGTAGATTTAAAAAATCGTAATAGAGAGTGAAGATATAAACAGAAAATGGAGGATTGAAAATGCTGAACACATACAAGCCCGAGGGAATGTTATCGGGAACGCAACAAAACCGAGAATTATTGTCACTTGGTAGAATTGGACTTGAGAGGGCGATGCTTGCGGGAACAATTTTGGAGAGCACTGCCCTGCTTTGTGACAGTGAAATGAATTTACATATTGATTTGCACGGTATTATCGGAATTATACCGCGTGAAGAGGTCTGCTATAATCAGAATGGCGATGAGTCAAAAGAAATTGCAATAATTACGCGCGTTGGGAAGCCTGTCTGCTTTAAGGTTATGTCTATTGAAGAAAAAGACGGAAGAGTTTGCGCTTACCTATCGCGGAGAGCTGCTCAAATTGAGTGTATGAGAAATTACATTTCTGATTTAATTCCCGGTGACATTGTTTGCTCACGCGTGACACATCTTGAAAGCTTTGGCGCGTTTGTTGATATTGGGTGCGGTATTATATCACTTTTAACAGTTGATTGCATATCGGTTTCGCGTTTTTCACACCCAAGGGATAGATTGTATAGCGGAATGGTAATCAATACTGTTATAAAATCATTTGACGAGGAAAAGGGTCGAATTTTCGTGTCAATGCGAGAGCTTCTCGGAACTTGGGAGGAAAACGCGGCAGGCTTTGCTTGCGGTCAGACGGTTGCAGGAGTAATACGAAGTGTAGAAAGCTACGGGATTTTCGTTGAGCTTACACCAAATCTCGCCGGACTTGCGGAAATACGCGAGGATATGCCGAATATGGCTGACAGCTGTGGACGACTTGCTGCTGTTTACATAAAAAGTATAATACCTGAGCGAATGAAAATAAAGCTTGTGCTGATTGATTCATACAAAGGAGAAATCGGCAAGCCTGAATTAAAATACTATGTTGACTGTGATAAAACAACTCACATAAATTCCTGGCGCTATTCACCTGAAAATTGCCGCAAAATAATTCAAACAAACTTTGAGATAATATAAACAAACGGACTGCTCTATAATATGTAGAGCAGTCCGTATTTTGTTATGCTTTTTTTAGCTTTGCGTATGTAGCCATCAGCTTTTTTGTGCCAACCTTGTCAAACATGACCTCATATAGAATATCGGCTCCCATTCGTCTGACAGACAAAACCTCTCCCTCACCGAATGTAAGATGCTTTACTCTGTCACCAGGTGCGAATTCCTCAAGAGCTGTGCTTGGAGATTTGAAAATCGGTTTGCCGATAGTTGTTTCCTCTCCGACACCTTTGCTGTAATTTCTGTTTTGATTATAGCTTCTATTTTGGTATGAGCCATTGAGAACTGCCCCGTCCTTAATATATACCTTGGATTGATAGCCCTCACCCTTGAAATAGTCTTGACTTTGTTCCTTCTCAACATATTTTTCGGGGATTTCTGCTACAAAACGGGATAGTGGATTGAACTGTGTCTGACCGTAAAGCAAACGCGATTTTGTATGTAAAATATAGATTTTTTCTTTTGCTCGCGTTAAAACGACATAAGCCAGACGCCTTTCCTCCTCCATATCCTCGCTATCCCCTACTATCGTCTGCATACCGGGGAAAATTCCGTCCTCAAAGCCGGGAATTATAACGATTGGAAATTCAAGTCCCTTCGCGCTGTGAATTGTCATCAGCACTACCGCGTCTGCCGTGTCATCATATCTATCTACATCAGCCACAAGCGCGGTTTCTTCAAGAAATCCTGTCAAAGTCGGGTTTTCGTTATTGTTTACATATTCAATTATAGTTGACTTGAATTCGTCAAGGTTGTCAAGCCTGTCCTTTTCCTCCTCACCTGCATCAATCAGCATTTGCCTGTACCCGCTCAAATCAAGAACGGCGTCAAACAGGTCAGGAAGAGTTTGATGCTCAGCAATTACTGTTAATCTGTTAATAAGCTCTGCGAAAGCTTCAAGTGTAATCGCATTACGGGAAAGTGCTGTATAGCGAGTAGCATTCTCAAGCACCTCAAACATAGTGCAATTTTGCTCTGCTGCAATTTGAGATACGGCATCAAGTGTTTTCTCGCCAATCTTTCGTTTAGGCTCGTTGATTATACGAAGCATTCTTTCCCTATCGGCGTGATTGGCAACTAATTGAAGATAGGCAACGGCATCACGGATTTCCTTTCGGTCAGAGAACCTTACGCCACCGAGCATTCTATACGGTATTGCGCTTTTTGCAAATGCCCTTTCAATTCCGCTTGATTGTGCGTTTGTACGGAACAGAACTGCAAAATCTCGGTAGCTCCTGCCTTCCTTTGCAACTGAATTATATATTGTGTCAACTATGCTTTTTGCCTCGCTGTTTTGGTCGTCAAGACGGCGGATAACGATTTTATCGCCAACCTCCCCGTCTGTCCAAAGCTGCTTTCCTTTTCTGCCTTGATTATTAGAAATAACCGCATTGGCAGCTCCGAGAATAGTTGAGGTTGAACGGTAGTTTTGTTCGAGCTTAATTACCTTTGCATCCTCATAGGTCTTATCGAAATTAAGTATATTGCCGATTGTAGCTCCTCGGAATTTATAAATTGACTGGTCGTCATCACCTACGACCATTATATTTCTGAAGCCGCCAGCCAAGAGCGAGGTGAGTACGAATTGAGCTTCATTAGTGTCCTGATACTCGTCAACGCAAATATATTTGAATTTTCTTTGATAGTATGACAAGACTTCCCTGTCGCGCTTGAAAAGCTCAACGGTTTTCATAATGATGTCGTCAAAGTCCATAGCATTTGAGCTTTCAAGTGTTTTTTGGTACTCGGCGTAAATTCGGGCTATTTTGGTTTTTCTGAAATCCCCGTCGGCTGCCTCTGCAAACATTTTTGGTGTCATCAGCTTATCCTTCGCGTGACTTATAGCGGTAATAACGCTCTTGATTGGAAATTGTTTTTCATCAATCATACAACGTTTCATAGCGGAGCTGATAGCCTTTTTTGTGTCGTCGGTATCGTAAATGGTAAATTCTTTTGAATATCCTATCTTGTCAAAATTAACGCGAAGAATTCGCATACAAATTGAGTGGAAGGTTCCTGCCCAAATTTCATTTGCCGCCTGTTCATCATTAAGTGCTGTTGACAGACGAGATTTAATTTCATTAGCCGCCTTGTTTGTAAAGGTGATTGCCAAGACTCTGTACGGCGGACAAGTATTGTATGCAAAGTCAAGGAGCATTTCTTCGGCAAGCGTTGTGTCGTCGGATGAGAGAGCCCTTTCCATTTGTTTTATGTATTCCTCGTCCGCAAATTCCGGCACATAATCACTGTAATAAGCGTTTCCGTATTTGATTATGAATACTACTCTCTTTACAAGCACAGTAGTTTTTCCGCTTCCTGCGCCTGCTAAAACTAACAAAGGGTCGTTTACAGTAAAAACGGCTTCCCTTTGCCTGTCATTTAAATTAGAGTAGCACTTTTCAAATAATGCTCTTTTCAGTTTTAGATATTTTTCCTTGAAATCCATTTTGTTCACCTTATGTACCCAATCGGCACTCAATTGTTTATATATAAGTATGGGGCGGTTGCACATTAGTGCAACAGCCCCCTTCTTGCTGGGGTGAAAGTAAGAATTACTTTCTGTTCTGGTTGTTTTGATTGTTCTGGCTATTCTGGTTATTCTGGTTATTCTGATTGTTCTGGTTGTTCTGGCTGTTGTTCTGATTGTTCTGGTTATTCTGGTTGTTGTTTTGCTGGTTTTGCTGTCTGTTCTGATTTTGCTGATTTTGCTGGTTGTTGTTCTGCATAATAAATAAATCCCCCGTTGGATTATAGTATATTATATCCTGCGCCGTATTTTACGACACTTGATACATAAAGAAGTATTTACTTTGCGAGAATATTTTATTCACCTGAAAAGAAAAATCACAAATAGAGCCTATACTTGTATTTTACACTGTTATTGACAAATCCTATGAGCGAAATAATCGCAAAAAGGAAAACTACATCAAGCACGAAAGACAAAACCATTGAATATGAAAAATACCACGCGTTATAGTAAAATGGTTGTGAGAACAAATAGAAAGCATCTCCCAATGCGGATAATATCGTGGCTAAGATTGCCATTACTGACGAGGTGACAAACCTCGCTTTAAATTCCTTCTTGAATTTACCAGTTTCGCTTGAAAAGTCAGTATAGGACTTGTATATATCCCAGAGAATTAGGACGGCAATCACGACCGATGCAATAAAAATAACCGCCTCAAAAATCTGATATGCAAATTTTGTGTAATATGCGTAATAAGCGTTAATATCCTTCAAAATTGCAGAGAAATAATAGCTTTCATTAAAGGAATTCGTTGCTGAATTATTTAACCAAGACGCAATTATTCCTAAAGCACCCGTTATAGTCAGTGCAAGCCATTTTTTAGAATATTTCTTTAACAGAATTGCTCCGCAAATCATTAAAGCATAGAAAATGAAGTCAGGAATTACATTTGAGTGCTCGGTGTATAAATCAATTGAAAGCAAGAATGACGCGATTAATATGAACATTCCCGTTGAAAGTGCTTTAACCAAATATAGCGGCTGATTTTCCTTTGAAAATTTTAAATACAGGCTACTGAGATTTTCTATAAACAATCTGTCACGGCGCATAGATGCGCAATACTTTATCATAGAGAAGAGCCAACATATACCTATCGGCAAAACAACACAAACTCCAAAGACGCGAAGTAAATTTATAAATTCATACATACTGTGTGTTTTGAGCGTTGTAAACTCAGGGAGAGCTTGTGCCAGCGCGCGTAGAATTATAAAGGTGAGTGTAAGTCTATATGCACGCTCGGTTTGATTTAATCTTGATTTGCGTGGCGGTAGCTCCTCTCTTTTCTTTTTTGACAAAAGGAAGGCATACCATCTTTTTTTGATTTTTTGCTCAAAAGCAGCACTTCCGTCATAAAGCGTTGCCAAATGTGAAAGTCCGTCAAAAAGACTTTTGTATGAAGGTATTATGATTATTAATTTGAAAAATGCAAATACGAATGTAAAAAGCAGCAATCCGACATTTTGTTCCTCTAAAACAAAATATTTATTGAGAAAATACAATGCCGCAAAGCGACCGAGATTAAGCATTGCCGCACGCCTGAATCCCCAAAATGCATCCTTAATTCTTGAATTAATGTCTGCAAGATTTACAATTGATATGCACAAAATTACATATCCAAGGAAATCGGGTATCGGGTCAAGAAGCGAAAAGCTTGGGTCAAAGAGAAATATGAATGAGAACGGCAATAATGAAAATCCAATATTCTTATTCAATTTTCCGTTCATATTAATCTCCATTCCGCCGCCTTTGCGGCGGCACAAATATAATCGATGAATTTTGCCGAAGGGCAAAATTCGCGCGTGAAACAGTTAATTTATCTATAAGTAGGAAGTAACTTTCACGCTAAATTCCATTATGCCGCACTTGCGGCGGCACAAATACAATCGTTGAATTTTGCCAAAAGGCAAAATTTGCGCGTGAAACAGTTAAATTACCTATAAGGAGGATGTAACTTTCACGCTGTTTCCATCCTTGCCTTATTTTTTCTTTTTATTGTTTGAAGATGATTTTCCGTAAATCTTATCTTTTCGCTGTTGTGATTTTTCCTCGTAATACTTTTTGGAAGCCTCGATAGCTTGTCTTTCGCGCTCGTCAATTTTTTCGTGAACCTTATTGACGAATGAAAATTTTGACTTCTTTCTTGGCATATCCTCTTGTCCTACGGGGCAAATCATAGCATAGCACTTGAATATGAGGAATGCATTAAGAAGCGAGTAAATTACCTGCAAAATAATCAATAGCGTCATAAAAAACGATTTGTCACTATCGAAAATCTTGATTGGCAGAAGCATTAAAATCTGTAATAAATTGAATAAACCGACAAAAAACATATTTCTATATGCCTTACCCTTAGTTTCCGGGAAGTCAACTCTTTTTGACAGGTCTGCTATGCCATACAAAATGGTTAGATTAAATAACAAATTTACTACAATTTCAATTATATCAAAAGCTTTCTGAAAAGCATCACCTGAAAAAGCAAGTCCAAGCAAAAGCTGTGTATCAGCCCAGACAAGCGTTTCATAAAACGCACACAAAAGGAAGAATATATTGACAATTATGGCATATATGAATGTGGGACTGTATTTTTTAAGCTCGTTAAGTCCAAGGTAGATTATAAATCCACCAAGGAGCATTCCCGCAAACAGATAATTGCCAAGTCCTACCGTTGAAACAAAGGCAAATATATATCCGATTAATAGTAAGCCAAAGCCCATAATATTCCTCCTTTAAATAGTTTGATTAATTGTTATTGTTTCCCGCAGCGCCGCAGCAGTTCTTGTATTTTTTACCCGAACCGCAGGGACACGGAGCGTTTCTGCCAACCTTTTGGGCGGACTCGCGGCGAACTGTTACCTTTTTTACCTTCTGACCGCCTTCAAAACCCGCGCTTAAGGGATTAGCAACCTGTACACGCTTGATAGGCTCGCTTTCGCGAGGCATTACTGTCAGTATCATACGAACAGTCTTATCGCGTATATCGGCAATCATTGTGTCAAACATATCACCGCCTGTAATTCTGTATTCGGTTACAGGGTCACGCTGAGCATAGGATTGAAGATTTATCATACCCTTTATGTCGTCCATTGTATCAATGTGCTCCATCCAAGCAAGGTCAACATTTTTCAAAAGCACAGAGCGTTGTATCTCAAGGAAGATTTCACGCCCGAATATTTCTTCCTTTTCTTGATACTTTGACATTGCGCGCTCGCACAGCATTTTTTCAATATCTTCTCGTTTGAGCGATAACAGCTCATCATCTGTATAATTGAAATCATCATTATCGCAGATGTAAGCTAAGCTTGAGCGGAGAGCGTCAAAATTCCAATCGCTCTTTGAGTCCTCAGATGTGAATGCACCTACATACTCACGGATATTTGAAGCTATCATTCTCTTGATAGTATCGGCAATTCCGTCACCTCCGTCAAGAACCTCGGCGCGTTGCTTGTAGATAATAGTTCTCTGCTGATTCATTACATCATCATAAGCAAGGACATATTTACGGCGCTTAAAGTTATTATCCTCAATTCTCTTTTGGGCACTTTCAATTGAGTTGGAAAGGATCTTTGCATCAATGGGAGTATTCTCGTCAAGTCCCATTCTATCTATTAATCCTGCAATTCTGTCAGAGCCGAAAAGTCGCATAAGATCATCCTCAAGTGACAGATAGAAACGGGATTCACCCGGGTCACCCTGGCGTCCTGAACGGCCTCTTAGCTGGTTGTCAATTCTACGGCTTTCGTGTCTTTCTGTGCCGAGAATGAACAATCCGCCCGCCTGTCTTACCTCTTCTGCCTCGGGAGCGATCTCTGCCTTGTGTTTTTCATAAAGCTCGGCAAAGAGAGCTCTTGCATTAAGAATTTCTTCGTTGTCTGTAACTGATGTACCGTTTGCCTCCGCAACAAGCTCGTCAGATATTCCCTGCGCTTTCATTTCCTTCTTTGCAAGGTATTCTGCGTTTCCGCCAAGCATAATATCAGTACCGCGTCCCGCCATATTGGTTGAAATGGTAACAGCACCGCGTTTGCCCGCTTGCGCAACGATTTCAGCCTCTTTTTCGTGGAATTTAGCATTGAGAACTGTATGCTTAATGCCCGCATCCATAAGGCGACGGGAGAGCTCCTCTGACTTTTCAACCGAAACAGTGCCGACAAGCACAGGCTGTCCCTTTTCGTGACAAGCCTTAACCTGTGCAATCACGGCGTTATATTTGCCATTAATCGTCTTATAAACGGCGTCGGAATGATCAACTCTGATCATAGGCTTATTAGTCGGAACCTCAACGACATCAAGCTGATAAATTTCTTTAAACTCATTTTGCTCTGTCAATGCAGTACCTGTCATACCCGACAGCTTTCTGTACATTCTGAAATAGTTTTGGAATGTGATCGTCGCAAGAGTTTTGTTTTCTTTCTCGATTTTTACGCCTTCCTTGGCTTCAATCGCTTGATGAAGGCCGTCTGAATAACGGCGTCCGGGCATAATTCTGCCTGTAAACTCATCAACGATCATAACTCCCTTGTCGGTAACAACATATTGCTGATCGCGGTGCATAGCTCCGTGAGCCTTGATTGCTTGATTAACATAGTGCATAAGGTCGGCATTTTCAGAGTCAGTAAAGGTTTCAACGCCAAAAAATCCCTCTGCCTTTTTAGCTCCGCGAGCAGTAAGAATTACATTTCTTGATTTTTCGTCAACTATATAATCTGCATCAATATTATCCTGGTCTTCTTTTGTATCAATTTCCTTTACTACGAGCTTTTTGAGTGAGCGTGTAAATTTGTCGGCTCTATCGTACATATCGGTAGGCTCGTCACCTGCACCCGAAATAATCAACGGAGTTCTTGCTTCGTCAACGAGAATTGAGTCAACCTCGTCAACAATGGCAAATGCGTGTCCGCGTTGCACCATTCGCTCCTTATAAACAACCATATTGTCGCGGAGATAGTCAAAGCCGAACTCATTATTAGTTCCATAGGTAATGTCAGCGTTGTAGGCTTCTTGCTTTTCTTCATTTGTTTGACCGTGAACCACAAGACCTGTACTGAGCCCCATAAATCCATAAACTCTGCCCATTTCCTCGCTGTCACGCTTAGCAAGATAGTCGTTTACCGTAACTATATGAACTCCGTTCCCTGCAAGCGCATTCAAGTACGCGGGGAGAGTTGCCACAAGAGTTTTACCTTCGCCCGTTTTCATCTCGGCAATTCTGCCTTGGTGCAGAATGATACCGCCGAGAAGCTGTACATGGAAGGGGCGTTTCCCCAGCACTCTGTCGTCTGCCTCGCGAACAGCGGCAAAAGCATCTACAAGAATATCATCAAGTGTTTCTCCGTTTGCAAGACGTTCTTTGAGGGACGGAGTTACCGCTTTGAGCTCCTCGTCACTCATTTTTGAGTATTTAGGTGCTAATTCTTCTATTTGATTTGCAATTTTTTCAAGTTTTTTAATTTGCCTTTCACTATATGTCCCGAAAAGCTTAGTTCCAAGTCCCATAGGTTTCCTTTCGTTCTGCAACCGATTTCCTTTTGTTGCATTTAATTATAATTATTCAAGGTTGAACACAGTAAGCGCATTATAAATTATATTATACTATACTTTTACTATTAAAGCAATAAATTTTTGTAAATTTTCGTAAAACACTTGAAAAATTAAGGCTGATGTTATATAATTAATTCATATTACTTAGGTTTTGATGAGGTTATAAAATGTCACATATAAATATTGTCCTTTGTGAGCCCGAAATTCCGCAGAACACGGGAAATGTTGCTCGTACCTGCGCGGCGACGGGAGCATCGCTCCATCTTATCCGTCCTCTCGGCTTTGAGATTGACAATGCAAAGCTAAAGCGTGCGGGACTTGACTACTGGGACAAGCTTGATATTACATACTATGACGGACTTGATGATTTTTACTCCAAGCACCCGGATGCGATTGTTTATTATTTTTCGACAAAGGCTCGGCACAATTATTCTGATATTAACTATCCTGATGAAGCTTGGATTATGTTTGGTAAAGAAACCCGTGGGCTTCCCGAGGAGCTTTTGTATAAAAATCCGGACAACTGTGTCAGAATTCCTATGAGGGACAGCTTGCGTTCGCTTAATCTTGCAAACTCTGTTGCAATAGCTGTTTATGAGATTTTAAGACAGCGGAATTTTGAAGGAATGCAGGAGTGCGGCGAGCTTACTAAATTCAATTGGTAAAATTTCAGGAGTTTTTATGATAAATAAAAGAGTTACCGTTGCTATGAGCGGCGGTGTTGACAGCGCGGTTGCCGCTTTGCTTATAAAGGAGCAGGGCTATATTACGGCAGGTGCAACGATGCGTGTTTGCAAAAGACCTTTAGCAGATGGTGTTGACGGCAGTGAGCTTGACATTCGCGATGCTAAAGCTATATGTCAGCTTCTTGGTATTGAGCATAGAGTTTACAATCTTGAAAAGGAATTTCATGATAAGGTTATAAAAAATTTCATTGATACTTATGTGAACGGAGGAACTCCAAATCCGTGCGTTGAGTGCAATAGATTTTTAAAGTTCGGAGCTCTCTTTGATGCCGAAATACCTAAATATTCCGATTATGTTGCAACGGGACATTATGCAAGGATTGAGCAGGACGGTAAAGGCAGATTTTTGCTGAAACGCGCAAAAGACGAAAAAAAAGACCAGACTTATATGCTTTGGTCGTTAAATCAAGAGCAATTGTCACACTCTCTCTTCCCTTTGGGAGATTATACGAAACCCGAAATTCGCGAAATTGGCGCGCAAAACGGTTTTGTAAATGCAGCTAAGAGCGATAGCCAAGACATTTGCTTCATCCCAGACGGAGATTATGCAAAATTTATTGAGGATACACTTGGAAAGACATTTGCAGAGGGTAATTATATTGACGAGGACGGAAATGTTTTAGGTCGGCACAAGGGTGTGATTCACTATACCGTCGGTCAGCGTAAGGGACTTGGAATTTCAATGAACAAGCATATTTTTGTCACCGACAAAAATCCCAAAAACAATACAGTTACTCTTGCAGATGAGGACAGGCTTTTCAAAAAAAGTGTTATTATTAAAGGAATTAATCTGATACCCTTTGACAAGCTTGATGTACCCATCAAGGTGCAGGCAAAAATTCGTTACAGTCAAAAAAGCGCTGATGCAATTGCCACACAAATTGATAACGAGCGCATTCTTCTTGAATTTGATGAGGCACAAAGAGCTCCCGCAAGGTCGCAATCCGCTGTTCTTTATGACGGTGAATATGTAATCGGCGGCGGAATAATTGAATAAATAGCTTAACTTATTTTGCGTTAAAAATGGCGAGCATTCGATTGCTCGCCATTTTTTTGTTATTAAATTTTATACTTTCAATACTACCTTGCCGACATTTTCGCCGCGATAAAGAATATCGTGTGCCGCTTCAGCCTCGGCAATTGGAAGAGTTGCATATACTGTTGGCTTAACCTCCCCTGTTTCGACCTTTGACCAAACCTCATTTACAAGGCTTGAAAGAATATGAGCCTTCATTTCGGGAGTTCTTGAACGCAGTGTACTTCCGATAACTCTTATGTTCTTCTTATAAAGATTTTTAAGGTCAATCGTAGTTTCTTGTCCTGCAAGTGCGGCTATTACGACCCAACGGCAACCGTATTTTACATAAGGCAAGCAATCACCAAGATTTTGACCACCCAAGCAGTCAATTGCAATATCAATTGCTCTTCCTGCGGCTTCCTCTGCTTTCAATATTTCGGGCAGACTCTCTTTTCTTGTATCTACAACTAAGTCGGCGCCAAGATGCTTGATGTTTTCAGGATCGGTAATTACAGTTGTTACAACACGAAGCCCAAACGCCTTTGCCATAGGAATGATAACGCTTGCAAGTCCGCTTGCGCCTGCCTGCATAAGCAAGGTATCTCCCGCCTTTGCATGACCTTCAATAAACAATTTAAGATATGCAGTAGCATGTGCCTCAGGCATCGCAGCCGCTTCTGCCATAGTGCAATTTTTCGGAATGGGCATACACATATCATAGGATACAGATACATATTCGGCATAACCGCCGCCGCCGAGAAGAGCGCAAACCTTATCTCCGATTTTATAGTTTGATTTTGCTTTTGCACACTCAGTCATTTCAACTATCTCACCTGAAACCTCAAGTCCCATCCATTCAGGACAGCCTGGGGGTGGCGGATAATCTCCCTCTCTTTGCATAAGGTCTGCACGGTTTAGTGCAGCATATTCTACCTTAATTAATACATCGTTTTCTGCTAAAACCGGGTCGGGAACATTATCCCATCTCAAGCTCTTATCATCATTTACAAGTATAGCTTTCATTACATCTTCCTCTTTTCATCAATAAATAATATCGGGCAAATAGTCAAAATTATCTCTTACCGCCTTAGCGGCTTTTATAGTCGGCTGAGTTTTGTAAGAGTTTTCATCGTGCTCTTTAACTGCAAGATATGTTATGCAACCAAGCTGTGGTCCTACCATTCTATGAATTTTTGAATGTGTACCGCCGGAAACGAAGATATAGGGTACCTTTAATTCTTTTTTTAATAATGTTGTTATCCTTAGATTTTCAACCTCTTCTTCAACAGAGTTTGCTCCGGTAACTATTTTTACAATATCTGCTCCGCGCTTCTGTTGCTCATAAGCCACCTCTAAAACTGTTTCAGCGGGTACAAATTTAAGAATGTGAGATGACATAATTGCCTCTTTACCCATCTCGTGTATCTTGTCAATTACCCTCATTTGCTTGTCAATTGCAGCCTGCTTCATACTAAGCTCAAGGTCAACCCCAAAGCCTGTATCATAGTCAAAGGCACTTCCCATAACATCACCGAGAGTTGCTCCGTAGCTCAAGGCTCGTAAAAGCTCGTCCATAAGCTTGTCGTCACAAAAGCCTTCATTTTGCCAACCGCGATAATTTGTTATGTATATTGGATGACCTGAGCAAGCCGAAAAAATATTTGTATAGTGCTCTTCGGTTTTATATTGGCTTGGTAATCTCTCAAGCTGTATCCCCAGTGCCTCTGCACCGTCATAAATAGAGTTTTTTACAGCAGATTGAATACTGTTCGGGCTATCCTTTAAAATCATACCTGTAATCAAAGGACGAGGGTGATTTAAAAAAGTAGGCTTCATAGCTTATCCTCTCATCATGGCGTTTCTGCCGCCATCAATCATTATATTTTCGCCGTTTATAAACTGACCTTTATCTGAAGCTAAGAAGAGCACCAGATCAATAATCTCTTGAGGCTCAGCAGCCCTTCCGAGCAAGGTCTTCATATTGGCCATGGCGGCTCTCGTAAGTACGGGACCCGGAGAAACACAAACGCATCTGATGTTATATTTAGATCCGAATTGTGCAATAGACTTTGTAAGTCCAAACATAAGTCCTGCCTTTGATGTTGGGTAATCCATACCGTATCCGTCACCCTCTTGGCCTGTGATTGAGCCTATGTTGATAATAAGCCCGCTATTTTGCTCTCTCATTTGTTTAAGAACAGCGTGGGCAAAATAGAATGGACCCTTGAGATTTACATCAATTCCCCAATCATATACATCAATTGGCACATCGGGAAATTCTGGGAATTTCTTTGTATCAACACCCCTCATTCGTACAGCTGTACCTCCGGCAAAGTTACAAAGCAAGTCAATACTGCCAAATTCTTGAACCGCAATATCTCTTGCGCGGCAAACCTGATTATAATCCCTTACGTCACATAATGCCGCTACTGCTTTTCCCTTGCCATTTGCATTGATTTCTTTAATACATTCGCCAAGTCTTTCTTCGTTCACATCGCACATTACGACATTTCCGCCGAGCTCTGCAAAGCACTGTGAAAACAAAAGTCCCATTCCTGATGCCGCTCCTGTGGCGATAGCAGTTTTATTTTTAAAATCCATTTTAACCTCCTGAAATTCAGATTTGTTATAAAAATAATTATATCATCTTGACATAGAAAATAAAATATAGTATAATATAAAAAAACAAAACTATTCTACAATTCGGGAGTAAAAATGGATATTGAAAAGCTGTCTAAATTATCATTTTTCATGGTTGAACGATATGAGCACTGTGATATGCATATATGTGATTTCAGGAAAATACCCAGACCGCATTTTTGTATAGGATTATTGCTTGAAGGAGAAGCCAGCTTCACAAGTAATGACGGAAAGACTATTAACATCTCTGCGGGGGACATTATATTTGTGCCTATTGCATCAACCTATGTTTCAAAATGGAGCGGAAGCCCAAATGTTCGTTATATTACAATACATTTTGCTTTCGAGCATGGATGTGGATTATCAGAGAACAATAATTACATTCTGCAAAAAATTAATTTACCAGATTTTTTACAATTAAAAAAAGATTTCATATTTTCTTACGAAAACTATAAGAGCGACGAATATAAGAAAATGGGAGTGTTGGCTATCTTTTATAATTTGCTCGAGCAGATTATACCACTTCTTGGCCGCAATAGCTCAGAGCCAATTGACCCAAGAATTGAAAAGGTCAAAGAGTACATTAATCTAAATTCTGAGAAGCATATGACTATTTGTGAGCTTGCTCAAATCGGTATGATGAGCACATCTAATCTGCACTTGTTGTTCAAGCAATATACCGGTATGTCGCCTATTGAGTACAAAAATCATGTTGTAATCAGTCGTGCTATGCGATTGCTAAAAAGTAGCACTCAAAGCTCAATCGAGGAGATAAGTGATATGCTTGGTTTTGAATCGTCTGTATATTTCAGAAGAGTTTTTAAACTATATACGGGTAAAACCCCAAGGGAATACAGAAGCTCCAACGGTGAAATTTAAACTAAAAAGCCATTACAGAGTGAGTGTAATGGCTTTTACATTTAGCTATTTTATATTATTGTTCTGCATCTTCCTTGACCATGATCAAGGTATCTGCATAAGGAAGCGTTTTTATCCAATCGCAAAGGGTATGCCACTCTGCAAGCTTGTGACTTTTTCTTGCATAGTACATATTAATCAGACACTCATAATTAAGTGTTACAGTCCTCATTTGATTGAAGGAGGAAGGGAGAAGCTGAATCATATTATGCCAAGCCTGTTTATTGCTCTTGTCAGCACAGAATGCCTGTCTTTCTTTTTCCATAAAAGCAATAAGGGTATCGAGAACCTCCAAAGCTCCCTCATCCATTCTGTCGCAGGAAAAGTCCTCGCGCCCAAAGGGCTTAGAATGAATTTTGTGCATTGTTGAGCAGGAGTTTGCAACTGTTCCAACCTTATATGTATCAAATTCCTTCCACCAGTAAAGAGGCGCTGTAATATCGAGTGAAACAAAAATCTGACGAACAAATTTACGGTGATCGCTTCCCGCTTTTGCAAGACGGCGAGCTAAATCAATATCATTAGGCCCTAAAATATAGTTCCCCTTATCGTCATAATAGCTATCGCTCTTTGCCCAGCTATTCATAGGATTTCTTGCACCTCTTATCGCGTTTTCAAGATTCATTACGCTAACTCTTTCAACTTTAAGCATTATCTCCTCCGTGTGTTAATTCTGATTTAATTAAATTTCAGTGTCGGTTACTGCCTGTGCCGTGCGGACATTCTTGACAAATTGTGCAATTTTAACATGTTCAGGATGAACACGGTAGATTTCAAGGTCCTCAAGTGAATCAAACTCCGTTAGATAAATCATATCAAACGAGCGCTCGCTTCTAAGAATATCGCGTTCTAATTTCATAGAGCGAATTTGAGGAATAGTTTGCTTAAGTCTTGCAAAGTCCTGCTCAAGCTTCTGCATAATTCCCTCTTTATCGAGTCCATCATGGCTGTCAGTAAATTTCCACATAATTGTATGTCTTATCACTGCTTTAAACCTCCGTAAATTCACTAAAATTATTATAACACAATTTTTACATATTTGTCAACATATAATTTAATTATTTAATATATTTAGTGAAAAGTATTGACAAGGTCAATCAAAAGTGATATAATATATTAAATTATAAAGGTTTTAGATGTATTGGAACAAGTTTTATAAGAATTTGTTTTAATGCGTCTTTTAGTTTTTTGGGGGTGATGGTTTGTTAGATAGCTTTTATGAAAATATAGCAGCCACAGGCTCAGGCTCGACGGCAATGATTATTATTTCGGTTGCTTTTATGTTGCTTGTAGGCTTTGGAATGACGCGGATTACTAAATTATTGCGTCTGCCCAATGTTACTGCGTACATAATCTCGGGAATTTTAATCGGTCCTTATTGCCTTGACTTAATCCCTCAGACAGTAGTTGAAGGAACAGATTTTATATCTGACATTTCTCTTGCCTTTATTTCTTTTGGTGTTGGTGAGTTTTTCAAGATTTCTGCATTAAAGAAAAGCGGAGTTAAAACGATCGTTATTATGCTTTTTGAGGCATTGCTCGCGGCGGTTCTCGTATTCGTTCTTACATTCTTTATCCTGAACCTCGATATTGTATTCTCAATTGTCTTGTCGGCTTTGGCGGCAACTACCGCCCCGACGTCAACTGCGATGACAATTAGACAAACAAAATCAAAGGGCGAGTTTGTCGATACGCTTTTGCAAGTAATTGCTCTTGATGATGTATTTAGCCTTATTGCCTTCAGTATTGCGATTTCAATAGCAGGCGCTCTAATTTCGGGCGGCGAGGGAGTTTCATTCTCTACAATTGCTCTGCCGATATTGAAGAATTTAGGCGCTATGGCAATAGGTGCTTTCTTCGGCTTCTTTTTAAAGGCCTTGATGCCCAAAAAGCGCTCAACCGACAACAGATTGATTATTTCAATTTGTATGCTCTTTGTTTTTTGCGGAATTTGCGCGCTGCTCGACATTTCTCCCTTGCTTGGCTGTATGATGATGGGTATGGTATATATAAACATCACAGACGACGACAAATTGTTTAAGCAGCTGAACTATTTCAGCCCCCCTATTTTGCTTTTGTTCTTTGTTCGCTCAGGAATAAATTTGCAGATCGACTCCTTGTTTACCCCAACAGGAAATACAGGTGCTGTGCCGATTATTTTAATTGCAATTTTGTACTTTGCTGTTCGTTTCGTCGGAAAATATGTCGGTGCTTATCTTGGATGCCTTACTGTCAGAACAAAACCGAAAATCAGAAATTACTTAGGTCTTGGCTTGATACCGCAGGCGGGTGTAGCGATTGGTCTTGTTGCTCTTGGAGCTCGTGTATTGGGCGGTGAAATCGGTCAAAATTTGCAAACAATTATTTTAGCTTCAAGTATTCTATACGAAATTATCGGACCTGCTTGCGCAAAGCTTTCTCTTTATTTAACAGGCTCGTATTCAAATAAAATTGAGGATTTGGCTGTCGTTGATATTGTTGACGAGAACGGCAATAAGCGAAGCGAGGTTGATATTTTGATCGACCGTATTAACAAAATCAGACAAGAATTGCCTGAACCCGAAAAAATTGAAATCTCCCCTGAGGAGCAAGCGTTTATGGAAGCTGCCGAAGAACAATTCGAGGCGCTCTCGGAGCTCCAAAGACGCAGATTCAGAAATAAGAGATAATACCACTTAATATAATATTTAACGCGATATTCTCGCGAGGAGGATCATTATGCTAACGAATTTACTTACTGCAATTGACCCTATTGCCAAGCTTCTTGGTGACTGGTCAAGCCAATTCGGTTTACTTTCAATTTTACTCAGAACTGCACTTTCAATAGTATTTTCTGCTATTATCGGTTGGGAGCGTTCAACAAAAAGACATGCTGCGGGCTTACGTACATTTATGCTTGTTTCACTCGCTTCCACAATGGCTATGTTGCTTGACTTGTATCTTATTGGCTCGTTACAAATTGGCTTCCCTTTGATTTCGGCGGCTGTTGTTGTTGCAATAGCGATTATCAGCTCAAACTCTATACTTTTCAGTTCAAAAAGTCAAATTAAGGGGCTTACTACTGCCGTGGGTCTTTGGGCAGTTGGCTTTATCGGTCTTTTGCTTGGTGCAGGACTATACACAGTAGCAACAATCGGATTTGTGTCACTTTTGGCTTGCCTTTCTATCTTCCCCTCCTTTGAAAGATATTTGAAGAATAAATCCAATCACTTTGAAGTGCATCTGGAGCTCAAAAACAAGGAAAATTTGCAAAGCTTTGTTTCCACTATCAGAAAGCTTGGTATGAGGATAGATGATATTGAGGTGAACCCTGCATATATTAATTCGGGTCTTAGTGTTTACACGGTTTCATTGACTATGCAGACTAAAGAGCTCCAAAAATATAAAAGCCATCTCGAAATTATCGAGGCTTTGCGCTCTATTGATTACATATATCATATTGAAGAAATTTCGTAATGTAAAGGAATTTTGATTATGGAAGCTACCATTTTAACACTGTGTATTATACTTACCTTAGTTACAGTAGCTTGTCTTGTTGTAATTCTTACACTATCATCTAAAATAAAAAAGCTGTCGGGTGAGAATTCCGACAGAAAGCTTGACGAGCTCAAAGAAAGCATATACAATGAATTTTCACGAAACCGTACAGAGCAAAGCAAGATAGGTCAAGCGCAACGCGAAGAAGTATCCAAGCAAATTTCGGAACTTAATAAAAGGCTTGAAGCACTCACTGATACAAACCGCGAGCAGCTCGTGAAAATGTATCGAGAAATGGCTGAGGGTATTGACAAGATTCGCGAAAAAAACAGCGAGATGACCGAAAAGCAAAATCAAAAAATCGAGCAGTCGCTTGAAAAGATTTTGCAGAGTAATGAGAAAAAGCTTGACGAGATGCGTAATGTCGTTGACGAAAAGCTTACAAATACTCTTACCCAAAGGCTTGACAGCTCCTTCAAAACGGTCTCTGACCAGCTTGAAAATCTCTATAAAGCACTTGGTGAAATGAAGGAAATGTCCGGTGGTATTACCGAACATGTTACAACTCTCAACCGCGTTCTTACAAATGTTAAGGCGAGAGGTACTTGGGCGGAGGTTCAGCTAAAAAACATTCTTGACCAAACAATTCCCAATATGTATATTGAGAACTTTGTAGCAGACGACTCATCAAAGGAAAGAGTTGAATTTGCAATTAAAATCCCTTCAGGTGAAAATTATTCCGAGATTACATATCTCCCGATAGACTCAAAGTTCCCCATGGAAGACTACATCAGGCTTTGTGATGCGGCTGACCGCGCCGACCCCGACGGACTTGCAAAAGCAAGGCACGACTTGGAAGACAGAGTTTTGCGCGAGGCGCGTTCAATAAGAAAATACATAAATGCGCCCAAAACTACTCCGTTTGCCATAATGTATCTTGCTTGTGAGGGACTTTACGCCGAAATTGCTTCCTCAAGAAGCGGTTTGCCGGAAAGATTACAGACAGAGTACAATATTATGATCTCAGGGCCTTCAACGATTACCGCTCTTCTCAATTCCCTGTCTCTTGGGTTTAGGATTGCGGCAATTAATGAAAAAGCAAACGAGGTGCGAAAAATTCTCTCCGCTGTTAAATCTCAGTATGAAACATTCTCAACTGTGCTTGCTAAGGCTAAAAAGAAAATCGACGAGGCAGGCAAGTCGCTTGACGACGCGCAACACAGAAGCTCAATCATTCAGAAAAAGCTTAAAGCTATTGAAGCGGTTTCTGTTGGAGAGGCTGACGAGATACTCGGCATTGAAGAGGAAAGCAGTACTCTTGGAAATGACGGCGAAGCTTAATGTAAGTTAGAAATTTTCTATTTAAGGACATAAGCAATTTTACGCTTATGTCCTTTTGTATATTGACAAAATGATAAAAAAGTTATATAATGTATATTGGTATTTTGTGTTTTAGGAGAATTTTTTATGTTATTAGCGGCAACCTGCCTTTTTGGTCTTGAAAGACAGCTTGGAGAAGAAATTGATAAGCTTGGACTTAAAAGAATTGAAACAATTGATGGAAGAGTGCTATTTGAGGGCGAGATTGCCGATATTCCGAGAGTTAATATTAATTTAAGATTTGCCGAGCGTGTTTTTATAGTTCTTGGCAGATTTCACGCCGAAAGCTTTACAGAGCTTTTTGACGGTGTAAATGCTCTGTCTTGGGAAGAATGGATTGGAAGACTTGACGCGTTCCCTGTTTCTGGACATTCAATAAAAAGCAAGCTCACATCTATCCCCGACTGCCAAAGCATTGTAAAAAAAGCGATTGTTGACAGACTTTCGGGTGCATACGGCATTGGCTGGTTTGATGAAACAGGCGTTAAATACAAGGTTGAGTTCTTTATTTTAAAGGACGAAGCTATGTTAATGATAGATACCTCGGGCACAGCGCTCCACAAGCGCGGCTATCGTCCCGATGCAGGTGCGGCACCGCTCCGTGAAACGCTTGCTGCCGCTATCGCTCACACCTCAAGACCTAACGAGGATGTGCTCATCTGGGACCCATTTTGCGGCTCAGGCACTATTGCAATTGAAGCTGCTATGATTGCAAAAGGAATTGCCCCCGGTCTTAATCGCGGCTTTTCTGCTGAGCAGTTCCCACAAATCAAGAGCGAGCTTTGGAATATTGCGCGCGACGAGGCAAAATCCTTTGAAATCAAAGACTCTAAATTTGAGGCGTGGGCATCAGACATTGACGAGGATATACTTGATATAACATATGAGAACGCGCTCCGCGCAGGCGTTGAGGATTGCATAAATATATTCAGTGCTGACGCCAGAAAAATTAAAAAACCAAGCGACAGAAAAGGAACTATCATTTGCAATCCGCCATACGGTGAGCGTATGGGTGACTTAAGAGAGGTTGAACTTCTATATAAAGACATTGGCAGAGCATTTAAAGATTTTGAGCCTTGGCATATTTATGTAATTACCTCTTGTGAGTATTTTGAAAGACTTTACGGAAGGCGAGCTGATAAAACCAAAAAGCTTTATAACGGAATGCTTCCCTGCACCTTCTATCAATTCTATAAGCCCCAAGATTTGAAGGATTTCTCACGCTCGTCTAATAATTTTAACTATAACGGTCAAAAAAAGCCCTTTGATAAAAATTTCAATAAGAATTTTGATAAGAAAAAGAGCTACAAATAAAATTATACTCTTTTGAGTATAGGAGGAATTAATGCTTAATCTTTGCGACCCCAGAACAATAAAGCAAATAATGGATATGTTCGGTTTGAGCTTCAAAAAGGAATACGGACAGAATTTTCTTACTGACAATATGACGGTTGAGGATATTGCAGACGCTTGTAACGACGACAAGGATATTACGGTTATTGAAATAGGTCCTGGCATCGGTTGTATGACGCGTGAGCTTTGTGAGCGATATTCAAGAGTTGTTGCTTTTGAGATTGATACGGGTCTTATTCCCGTTTTGAAATACACGCTTGACGGCTATAAAAATATTACTGTAATCAACGAAGACATAATGAAGGCAGACCTTGACAGTATTTTAGCACCGTATTTTGAAATGGGCAAGGTTGCGGTGTGCGCAAATTTGCCGTACTATATTACAACCCCGATATTAATGAAGCTGATTGAAAGTAAGCTGCCATTCGACAGTATTACTGTTATGGTTCAGCACGAGGTTGCCCAGCGGCTTTGTGCAGGAGCCGGCAAAAAGAATTGCGGTGCAATTACCTCCGCAATTGATTATTACGGACAAGCAGAGCTTTTGTTTACTGTAAATGCAGATAAATTTATGCCGCCGCCAAAGGTCAATTCATCAGTTGCGCGGATAAAATTATGGAAGGACAAGCCAATTGTACCTGTAGATGAAGGATTGTTTTTTAGAACGATTAAAGCGGCATTTGAGCAAAGACGAAAGACATTGCCTAATTCCCTGTCAACAGGCTTTCCTGAAATCAGCAAGGATAAATTGACCGAGATGATTGTCGCTTGCGGTCACAGACCCGATATTCGAGGCGAAAAGCTGACAGTTGCCGATTTTTGTGCTCTTTCTGACTTGATTTATAAGGAATTATCGCTTTAATTATTATATCTAAAATTGTAGCATAGGAAAGGATTGTTTATGAAAATATTTCGAATTATATTTGCACTTACTTTGCTATTGATTATTGCTTCGCTTATTGGGTGCCGAGCACCTTGCTTCCATTTTGAAATTGAAGAAAATGTTATTCCGCCGACCTGTGTTGAGGAAGGAATGACGGTACACAGCTGCAAAAATTGTGACTATACATATACTACCAAAACTGTTCCACCCAAGGGACATACATTAGTTGAAACTGTTTATTCTGCGGATTGTGAAAATCAGGGTTATACCAAACACGCCTGCGACTGCGGTTATTCATATATAACTGATTATGTTCTTCCTCTTGGACACATCTTTGAGGACAAGGTTACAGTTCCCGACTGTGATAGTCAAGGCTTTACAACTCATATTTGTAAGACCTGCGAATATACTTTTGTTGATACATATGAAGCGGCAACCGGTCATAGTTTTTCAATGCTGATTACAAAGCCTGAGTGCGACGCGCAAGGCTATACAACCTATACCTGTAAATGCGGTTTTTCATATATTTCGGACTATACTGAGGCAACAGGACATAGCTTCGTGTCTGAAGTCACCGCCCCAGCTTGTGAGGAGCAAGGATATACGACCTATACTTGTAAATGCGGATATAACTATAAGTCTGATTTTGTTGTTCCGACAGGACATACATTTGATAAACAGATAACCGCAAGCACCTGCACCGAGCAAGGCTACACAACATATACCTGCGAGTGCGGTGAAGCCTATAATTCTGATTACAAGGCGCCTCTTGGACATACTTTAATTGAAACAAAAACGCCTGTTACTTGTACTACCGAAGGCAAGTCCACATTTACTTGTGAGTGCGGATATACTTTTGTATCAAATATTATTGCGCCAACAGGACATAAATTTGAGAAGAAGGTTACGATGCCAACTGTTTCAAATATGGGTTACACCGAATTCTCTTGTGATTGCGGTTTCCACTATATAGGAAATTACACATTTTACAGTGAAATTCTTGACGATGCTTATGCTGGCAACGCTACTGTTTTAGCTAAAGGTATTGATATTGCAGAGGTAAACCACGAATATGTTGGCGGCGTATATAAACCGCTTGATTGGTCTGCCATTAAGGCTGAAGGCATTGAATATGTAATTTTGAAGGCTGGAAGCTCTGAGCGAGTTGAATACGCTATCAATAAGGGTGGAATATCCCCCACATTTGCAGAGGATTATGCTGCTGCACGCGAGGCAGGTCTTGATATTGGAGCATATTTCTTTACTTATGCTACAAGTGTAGATGAAATCCGCAAGGATGCAGAGCTGCTTTTGACAATCCTTGACGGAAAGAAATTTGAATATCCTATTTATCTTGATTTAGAGCACGAAGCATTGGCTGATTTGGGAGCTCCGATGCTTACAGAGATGTGTATGGAATTTTTCACAATTCTTCAGGAGAACGGTTACTACACAGGTCTTTATGTAAATAATAACTGGCTTGTAAATATTCTGCAAACTGAAAAAATGATTGATTTGTTTGAGATTTGGTATGCGAGATACTATCCCGCCGTTGCTCAAGGTGACAGTGTTCCGTTTGTAAACAATTATGTTTGGAACACCGAAAAGTTTGGCGAGCATCTTGGAATGTGGCAGTTTACAGAAAAAGGTAAACTGAATTCAATTCCCCACTCTTCTGTTGATTTTGATTATTCTTACAAGGATTACCCAACATTAATTAAAAGGCTTGGTCTTAACGGATATGAAGCCAGCTGAATAGACAAAAACGAGCATCAATCTGATGCTCGTTTTTAATTTATTTATTTGCTTAATTATTTATTTGCCTCTGCTGCACGGCGAGCCTTCATCATTTCCTTCATACGAATTTCTGTATTCAGGATTTTTTTGCGAAGTCTGATAGATTTCGGTGTTACTTCAATCAACTCGTCATCAGAAATGAATTCAATTGCCTCTTCAAGTGAGAAAATCTTTGGTGGGATTAACAAAAGCTTTTCGTCTGCTCCCGCAGAACGAATGGCAGTCAAATGCTTTTCTTTGCAGGGGTTTACTGCAATATCGTCGTTCTTAGGGTTTTCTCCAACGATCATACCCTCATATACATCAGTCTGAGGACCAACGAAGAGCTGTCCTCTTTCCTGTGTATTGTAAAGTCCGTATCTTGTCGTTACACCTGCCTCAGATGCGATAAGTGTACCTGTAAATCTCATAATGACGCCACCGCGATATGGCTGATAACCATCAAACAAAGTGTTGAGAACACCTTCACCGTGTGTTGCGGAAAGGAACTCGGAACGGTAGCCAAAAAGACATCTTGAGGGGATACTGTATTCAATCCTCATTCGATTTCCAATTGGGTTCATTTCAATAAGGTCGCCCTTTCTCTGTCCAAGCTTTTCGATAACAGCACCAACATATTCGTTTGGAACATCAAGTGTGACCTTTTCCATAGGCTCACTCTTAACGCCGTCAATTTCCTTGATAATTACTTTAGGGTTTGAGCAGGTGAGCTCATAGCCTTCACGGCGCATATTCTCAATAAGTATTGACAGGTGCATTTCACCTCTACCTGATACAACGAACTCGTCTGTTGTGTCACCGTCGCGCACACGGAGAGAAACATCTCGCAAAAGCTCGCGATAAAGTCTTTCGCGAAGCTGACGCGAGGTTACAAATTTTCCTTCTTTGCCTGCAAGCGGACTTGTATTAACAGAGAAAGTCATTTCAACCGTCGGCTCGCTTACCTTTACAAATTCAAGAGGCTCGGGGTTCTGTGTGCTTGTAAGTGTATCTCCGATTGAAATATCTCCTGCGCCCGAAAAACAAACTATATCTCCAATTGAAGCGTTTTCAACAGGAACTCTAACCAAGCCGTCAATTTGATAAAGCGAAACTACTTTTGTTCTCTTTGGCTTTTCATCAGGCTTGTGGTAGTTGCAGATAAGGACCTCCTGACCAACCTTTATGCTACCGCGCTCAATTCTGCCGATACCGATACGGCCAACATAATCATTGTAATCTACTGAGGAAACAAGAATTTGAAGGTCTGCATCAGCATCGCCTTCAGGCGCGGGTATATATTCAAGAATTTTGTCAAACAAGGGTGTTAAATCCTTACCCTCAACATCGGGAGATAAGGATGCCGTTCCTGAACGGCCCGAGCAATAAAGCATTGGAGAATCAAGCTGTTCATCATTTGCGCCAAGGTCAATGAGAAGCTCAAGAATTTCGTCTTCAACCTCGCCAAGTCTTGCGTCAGGCTTGTCTATCTTGTTAATGCAAACTATTACTCTGTGATTGAGCTCAAGAGCGCGTTTAAGGACAAATCTTGTTTGTGGCATTGGTCCTTCCGCAGCATCGACAAGAAGAATTACGCCGTTTACCATTTTAAGTACGCGTTCAACCTCTCCGCCGAAGTCAGCGTGACCAGGTGTGTCAACTATATTGATTTTTACGTCCTTGTAGTGAACTGCAGTGTTTTTTGCGAGTATGGTAATGCCTCTTTCTTTTTCTATATCGTCGGAGTCCATTACGCGAGTAACAGTTTCCTGATTATCTCTGTAAATTCCGCCTTGCTTTAACAGTCCGTCAACAAGTGTTGTTTTTCCGTGGTCAACGTGCGCGATTATCGCAACATTTCTTAAATCTTCTCTTACCATACATTCTCCTAAGTATAAATTATAAATATTAGTTTCTTCCAAAAATATATTATACCATAAATTTGTAAAATAATAAATTGTTAGTTAACACGATATTTTGCCGTCTGATTTCGACAAATTATACATTTTTTACAAAAAACAAATAAAGCAGAGCTAAAATAGCCTGCTTTATTCTTGAAAATTATTTGTTTTGGTCAATCATCTTTTCAATATTGGATTTTTGAACATATCCAACCGAGCTTCCAACAACCTCTCCACTCTTAACAAGCAACAAGGTGGGTATGCTTACAATATTATATTTTACTGCAAGCTCCTGCTCGTTATCAACATTAATTTTGCCTACAATTATGTCATTTCTTTCTTCAGCAATCTCGTCAACGATTGGAGATAGCATACGACAAGGGCCGCACCATTCTGCCCAAAAATCGATAAGCACGGGCTTGTCTGAATTTTTTACCAAGCTTTCAAAATTATCCTTTGTAATTTCAATGATATTCATATGATTTCCCTCCTGTTTTACTTATGCTTATAATAAAGCATACAATGACAATAGCCTTCAAAATCGGGGTCTTTAATCTGTGCCTTGAATTCATCGCACATACATTTGTATTCTTTCTTTTTTTCGCGTCTACAGGGACAGTAGCCTCCTGTTCGTTTCAGACCTTCCTTTATAGTTTTTACTATTTCAACATCGGGATTTTCAGTAATTTTCATAATAATCTCCATTCCCCGCCTTTGCGGCGGCACATATACAATCGTTGAATTTTGCCGAAAGGCAAAATTCGCGCGTGAAACGGTTAATTTACCTACAAGTGGGATGCAACTTTCACGCTGCCCTCCGATTATTTTAAAAATCCGTTTATGATCTCTTCCTCAGCCTGCTTTTCATCAAGACCGAGAGTCATAAGCTTTGTCAATTGCTCTCCTGCAATTTTGCCGATTGCCGCCTCGTGAATGAGTGAAGCTTCGGTATTGTTGGCGATAATTTTGGGAATGGCAACAACTGAGGCGTTATCCATAATAATTGCATCACATTCGGTGTGCCCTGTGCAACGGTTGTTGCCTTCAACATCGGATAAGAAGAGCTGCTTTGAGTTATCCTTTGCAACCGAGCGGGAAACAACGTGTGTTCCGCAATCCTCGCCATTGAGCTTAACATTAAATTCTGTTTCGGCAAATTGCTCGCCGTGTGTCATTATTTTTTCATAAATTACAAGAGTTGATTTATCGGCAAGTGTCGCGTTTGTCTTTCTTCTGGTAGAGTCAACGCCCTTGATTTGAGTTGTTTCCATCTCCATATATGCGCCTTCTGCGAGCTCAACAACAGTCGTGGGGTTCATAATATTCTTGCCGTTTCCGTCGCCATCACCGTAATGCTTTTCAACATATTTGATTTTAGCGTTTTTCCCTACATAAAAGCTATGAATTCCACTGTGCTCACTGTCCTGAACACCGCAGTTATGGATACCGCAACCAGCTATAATTACAACATCTGCGCCCTCACCAATGTGAAAATCGTTGTAAACCAATTCTTTAAGACCTGTTTCGGATAGAATTACAGGAATATGAACGCTCTCGTTCTTTGTTCCCTCTTTAATGTAAATATCAATTCCGCTCTTGTCTGTTTTCTTTTCAATAATGATATTTTCTGAAGAATTTTTACCGTACAATTGTCCGTCAACACGCAGTGAATACGCACCCTCAGGAACCTTGTGCAGTCCTGCAACCTCGCGAATCAGGTTGAGTTGAATACTATCAAGCTTCTTGTCTGACATTACTCCTCACCTCCGTGCGAATATTTACAGCCGGCCTGAGCCGAAAGAAGCTCGGGCATTATTTCATCCTTTGTGCCATAAGCAGCTATTTTACCGTCGGCAATAACCACAATTTTGTCTGCAATATCAAGTATTCTTTCCTGATGTGAGATTATGAGTATATTGCCCTGTGTTCTCTCGTGCATTTTTTGAAATACTTTTATGAGATTATTGAAGCTCCAAAGGTCAATTCCCGCCTCAGGCTCGTCAAAAACTGAAAATTTTGTTCCCCTCGCGTTTATCATAGCAATTTCAATTCTTTTCAGCTCACCGCCCGAAAGAGATTCATTGACCTCGCGATTTACATATTCCTTTGCACAAAGACCAACCTCTGAAAGATATTTACAAGCCTCAGTAACCGAGATTTTTTCACCTGCGGCAAGAGAAATCAAATCCTTGACAGTAATTCCCTTAAAGCGTACAGGCTGCTGAAAGGCATAGCTGATACCCGCACGCGCGCGCTCGGTTATTGACATATTGGTTATGTCTTTACCGTCAAGTAAAATCTGTCCCGAGTCGGGCTTTGCAATTCCCGCAATAAGCCTTGCAAGAGTAGATTTACCAGAGCCGTTAGGACCTGTAACTGCTACAAATCTTTCCTCAATTTTTAAGCTTATATCATCAATGATACGGTTGGGCTCACCTGTTTGCTCGTCATAAACCGTATATGTGAGATTTTTTATTTCAAGCATATTAACTCCATTCCGCCGCCTCGCGGCTGCACAAATACAATTGACGAATTTTGCCGAAGGGCAAAATTCGCGCGTGAAGCAGTTAATTTACCTATAAGTGGGAAGTAACTTTCACGCTAATTTCCTATCTGTTATTTGTTGTCAATAAATTTACACGCGGCAAGTGCGGCAGTAGCACCGTCACCGCACGCTGTTGTTATCTGTCGAATTTGCTTTGTGCGGCAATCCCCTGCAACAAAAAGTCCCTCTGTATTTGTTGTACAAGCTTCGTCGGAGATTATGTATCCTCTGTCTGAAAGCGTCGCGAGGTTGGCAAAAGGCTCGTTTTCGGGCACTTGACCAATCGCAACGAACATTCCGTCAAGGTCAAGCCTGATTTTTTCGCCTGTTGCGGTATTCTTAATTATTATACCTTCAAAAGCATCAAGTCCTTGAATTGCCTCAACCGTACAACCGAAAATAAATTCGACATTATCTCTTTTACGCAAAATTTCGGCAAGCTTTTCTTCACCTGTCAAAAAATCAAGATTTTGTACGATATAAACCTTCTCACAGCCGTCTGAAAGCATAATTGCCTCTTGTAATGCAGAGTTACCACCGCCGATTACAGCAACCGTCTTGCCTGCGTAAAAAGCGCCGTCGCAAACAGCACAGAAGGATATGCCATCCCCAATGAAATCTTCTTCGCGGTCAATTCCAAGCAAACGGTGGCGAGAGCCTGTTGCAATAATTACCGAGCGCGACATAAACTCTCCGTCAGCGCATCTAACACAGAAAATATCGTTTTCCTTATGTAATCCCAGCACCTGTTGCATATCAATATCCGCACCGAGAGCAACAGCTTGCTCAACAAGCTTTTCGGCAAGCTCGTTTCCGCTTATCTGATTGAAGCCGGGGTAGTTTTCGATTTTAGGTGAAAAGGTCATTTGTCCGCCAAACATTCCTTTTTCAAGCACAAGCACCCTTTTGTCTGCTCTCCTTGCATAAATTGCAGATGTCAGTCCTGCAGGACCTGCGCCAATAATAATTATATCATACATTTTTGATACCCTTTCTAACCTTAAATAGTTACTTGGTTTTATCATTTCAATACTGTATTATTATACCACTTTTTTTCTT
>JAZNER010000069.1:0-42386 GCA_045588675.1 Eubacteriales bacterium
TGTCAATGGCATCACTGCCAAAAACTCCGAGGGTGTCAAGGTGCTTGATAACATATCCTTTACCGCCTATTCGGGTGAGATACTGGGAATTGCGGGAATTGCAGGCTCCGGACAGCGTGAGCTTCTTGAGGCTATCGCAGGTCTTTACCATATCGACGAGGGCGGAATCGTGTATCACGATCCCAAAACAGGTATTGAGGAAAATCTCCGTGACAAGACTCCGGTACAGATACGCGACCTTGGCGTACGTCTTTCCTTCGTGCCTGAGGACAGACTTGGAATGGGTCTTGTCGGAAACATGGACGCGACAGATAATATGATGCTCCGCAGCTATGAAAAATCAAAGGTTTTCCTTGATAGAAAGAACCCAAAAAAGCTTGCGGTAAAAATTATTGACGAGCTTGAGGTCGTAACACCCGGAACAAGCACGCCCGTGCGCCGTTTGTCAGGTGGAAATGTTCAAAAGCTGCTTGTAGGACGCGAGATTGCATCAGCTCCAAAGGTGTTTATGGCGGCTTATCCCGTGCGCGGACTTGATATTAATTCGTCTTACACGATTTATAATCTTTTAACGAAGCAGAAGGAATTGGGAACGGCGGTAATATTTGTCGGTGAGGACCTTGATGTTCTGCTGGAGCTTTGTGACAGAATTCTGGTTATTGCTTCGGGTAAGGTAACAGGAATTGTTGACGCGAGAGAAACTAACAAGGAAGAGCTTGGTATTCTTATGACAAAGTCAACCTCAATTGAGGAAGACTTGGTGGGGAATACAGAGAATAAAGAAAACACAGAAGGAGGGGCAGATGATGGTGAATAATCAAAGAGAAGTGTCTCAGCAGACCGAAAAAGCAAAAAAAGAGCCCCTTTTCCATATAGTAAAACGCCCGACGATACCTATGTGGCAGTCAATTTTAATCAGACTTGGCGCAATTTTTGCAGCTATGCTTTTGTGCGGACTTATTTGCTTCTTTGCTATGGAAATAAATCCGTTCAAATTCTTTGCCACAATGGTTGACGGAGTTTTCGGGACTGAGAGAAGAATTTGGAAGCTGCTCAAGGACTTGGCGGTGCTTCTTTGCATCTCGCTTGCGGTCACCCCCGCGTTTAAGATGCGATTTTGGAATATAGGAGCAGAGGGACAGGTGCTTGTAAGCTGTCTGACTGCTACGGCTTGTATGAAGTTTATCGGCGGAGCAGTTCCCGAGTGGGCGCTTATACTCATAATGGTAGTGCTCTCTATTCTGGCGGGTGCCGTTTGGGGACTTATTCCCGCAATTTTTAAGGCAAAATGGAACACAAACGAAACCTTGTTCACACTTATGATGAACTATGTTGCAACCTATCTTGTTTCATACTTCTTAATTAAGTGGACGCCCGACGGCTCAAGCACGATAGGCCGTCTTGAGCACGGACACCTGCCCGTACTGTTCGGAAATCAGTATTTGTTTGTTATTATAACAGTTGCAATCATAACAGTCGCTATTTTTATTTACCTCAAATACAGCAAGCAGGGATATGAAATAGCGGTTGTCGGCGAGAGCCAAAAGACCGCGTGCTATATCGGAATTAATGTAAAAAAGGTAATTATCCGCACGATGCTCCTGTCGGGTGCGCTTTGCGGAGTTGCGGGACTTTTGATTGTTGGCGCGCTTGACCATACCGTAACAACCGCCAGCGCAGGCGGACAGGGCTTTACCGCGATTATGGTATCCTGGCTTGCAAAGTTCAATCCCTTTACAATGATTTTGACCTCATTTTTGATTATTTTCTTGCAGCAGGGAACTGACAAGATTGCTTCTGAGTTCAATATAAGCAACGCTTTCCCAAGTATTGTAACAGGAATTATTCTGTTCTTTATTATCGGCTGTGAGTTCTTTATTAATTACAGAATAGTATTTCGCAACAAGGAGGCAGGGCAATGATAGTTAACTTTTTACTTAGCGCTATCGCGCTTGGCATGACCTTCCTTTACGGCTCTACCGGCGAAATAATTACAGAAAAAGCAGGACACTTAAATCTTGGAATACCCGGTATTATGTGTGTAGGCGCGGCAAGCGGCTGCGCGGCTCTTCACTATATGGTGGTAGGCGGAGTGACAAACGGATTTGTTCTGGTGCTTGTAGGTATTCTTGCAGGCTTTCTTGGCGGAATGCTTATGGGACTTGTTTATAGCTTCTTAGCAGTTTCACTTCACGCAAATCAGAATGTTACAGGTCTTGCGCTCACTACCTTTGGCGTAGGTCTTATGAAATATATTATTTTTGACCTCGTTGACGGCAACAGCGTGCCTTATCTCAAAGCACTTCCTGCCTTCCGCTTTCCGTTTGCGAATTTCAATAATTCGTTTAAATATTGCGGAGTAATGGTTTTCTTAGCAATAATTATTGCTCTTGCAACCTCCTTTGTTTTGTTCAAAACAAAGGTCGGACTAAATCTCCGCGCGGTTGGTGAAAATCCCGCAACGGCAGATGCGGCGGGAATTAACGTTACCGCGTATAAATATGTTGCTACCTGTGTAGGCAGCGGCATTGCAGGACTTGGCGGACTTTGCTATATTATGGACTATGCGGGCTCAAGAGAGGCGTACCTCAGCATAGAGGCTCTCGGTTGGCTTGCAATTGCGCTTGTAATTTTTGCGCTTTGGAAGCCCCACATAAGCATTTTCGGCTCAATTATCTTCGGTGCGCTCTTTATCGCGGGAGCATTTATACCGAGTATGATACCGATTGAGTTCTTGCAGAGAATGGAAACAACTCCTCTGCTTAAAATGCTTCCTTATGTTGTTACAATTGTTGTCCTTATTATTTCAAGCATTAAGGAAAAGAAGGAAAATCAGCCGCCTGCTTCGCTCGGCTTGCCTTATTTCAGAGAGGACAGATAAAAATTTTGGGCACCGCATATGCGGTGCCCAAAAAAATGCCAAAAAGCAGTTGATAAAAGCTTTTTATTTTACAGTTCCTAAAATGATGTCAGCTTCAAAATACTGTCCGTTGCGATAGTACCTTACACGGATAATATCTCCGCCGTTCAATCTTTCGAGCAAGGCTCCGATTTGCAGAGTATCTCTGACGGTCACGCCATTGATTTCGTCAATAATATCGCCGACCTGTAAATGATTTTTTGCGTCAAGACCGTCTGTCAGACTGCTGACATAAACTCCGTCAGCCTCTGCAAAGAAGGTGGTGTCGGGATTTTCATTGGCGTAAGCCTCGTCAACATATCGGATACCGTCGTCGGTGTACTCGTAAAAGGTGTCCTTGCTTACCGAAACACAAACAATTCCCATCATAGGTCTGCCCACAGTAATTGACGAATTTACATTATCGGCATTTCCGTGCTCAATAATTGCTGCGATTATTTCGAGCGCGCCGTCAATCGGGATAGCAAAGCCCATACCGACGCTGTTCGAGAGCCTGAGCGTTGCAATTCCCACAACCTCTCCGCGAGTGTTTATTATCGGCCCGCCAGAGTTGCCGGGGTTCAACGTTGTGTCGGTTTGTAAAAGGTACATTTTCTTTTCAAGTAAGCCGTCGTCGCCGTAAATTTTAATCTCTCTGTTTGTGTGTGAAATTATTCCCTTTGAAACGCTCCAGCCAAATTCAATTCCTTTCGGCGTACCGATTGCATATATCGTTTCACCTGTTCTCAAAGCAGAGGATTTACCAAACGATGCGGTCTTTAATTTGTCAGCATCTACCTTTATTACCGCCAAGTCATCTGCTTCGCTGTATCCAATCACCTCGGCGCCTGAGAATGAATTGTTGTTTTTCAGAAAAACATCTATTTGAGTTGCGCCCTCAATTACATGATAGTTTGTCACTATATAACCGTCAGAAGAAAAAACGATTCCTGTGCCCGCGCCTGTTCCCGAATCGGTAACAGTTCCTATGCTGACAACAGCCTCCATAGCACTGTCAAGCGACTGAGCAGGAACCTCGTCACCCGAAGGAATAGTCGCGCCGTCTGTTGAAACAGGCACATAAATTACCCTTTGTCCGCCTGCAGGGATAACTCCAAACGAGAGTAAAAAGCAGAATACAACAAGAAAAAGCATTGAAGTGGCAGACAAAATTGCCGAGAGCATCAACGCGCGGCCTCTGTTTTCGTCGCGAGATTTGCAAAGAAAATAAGCCTCGCGGAGCTTTGATAGCTCGCCGTCAAGGGCATTGGATTGTTCGGCGTCCTCAGAAGCTTGCTCCTCGTTTTTTCCTTGCCATTCAAAAGAAAACGCCTGTATTTCCTCACCCGAATTTTCGTTCTCGGCTGTTTCCTTGCCACAACCTTCATTCTCAGCTGCATTCTCTTCTTTGCCGTCAGCAAAATCAGAGCGGTTGTTCTGCTCCTCGCATTGTTCTCCGTTCTGCTTCTCGCGTTGTTCTTCGCTTATCTCCTTCCAATCCTGACTGTTGTCATTGCGGTCGTAATTGTCGCGATTTGGATTTATTTCATTCTGATTTTCTTGCATAAAAAACACCTCTGTAAAGTAATAAAATACGCCAACCTTTTCGAGTTGGCGTAATTTTATTGATTTAAAGTTATAAGCTTGCCAATTCTGAAAAATTGATTAATTAAGCAGTTCAAACTTGTAGCCAACGCCCCAAACGGTTTTAATGACCCATTTGTCGGATGAGCCATCAAGCTTTTCGCGCAAACGCTTTACGTGAACGTCAACTGTACGGGAGTCGCCAAGATAATCAAAGCCCCAAACCTTGTCAAGAAGCTGGTCACGGGTAAACACGCGATTATAGTTTGACGCGAGGAAGTAGAGAAGCTCAAGCTCCTTCGGGGGAATGTCAATTGAACGGCCCTTGATTTTAAGCTCATATTTTTGAAGGCTGATTTCAATATTTTCAAATCTTATCACCTCGTCATCTGCCTGAGGAACAGCGGATTGGCAACGGCGGAGAACCGCTTTGATTCTTGCAGAAAGCTCCTTGTTGTCAATGGGCTTGACCATATAGTCGTCAGCGCCGAGCTCAAGGCCCAATACCTTGTCAAAAACATCTCCCTTGATGCTTGTCATAATGATGGGCTTTGTTGAGGTTTCGCGAATCTCACGGCAAACCTGCCAGCCGTCCTTCTTCGGAAGGGTAATGTCGAGAACTATGATGTCAGGGTCGTACATCTTAAAGAAGCTGATGCCCTCAGAGCCGTCTGAAGCAACCTTAACGTCATAGCCTTCATTTTCAAAGTAAGTTTTTATAGAATCACTGAGAAGAGCATCATCTTCAATAACAAGAATTTTAGTATCCATCATTTTTGGGTCCTCCTATAAATTGTATGTCAATAATTTCAAATTTAAGCAGATAAATACAATTTAAAAATAAAAACTGCACTGCATTTTACCATTAAATTATAAAAGAGAAGTGCGGCGGTTATGTGAAAAGTGTCTGAATTTTTAACGAAATTTGCACAAAACGTCCAATTAGTTTATTTTGTGTACACAAGAAAACCGATTAATATTTATCCTTCGTTAATAATTATATCACAAAAAAGTCGATTTGTACAGTATTTTTTAAAAATTTTCGATTAAATTTTTAATTTTTTTAGATTATTTTTAAATTTCGTTTAGGAATAAGTCTTGAATTTGTCACAAAAATGTAATATAATAAATATATATGTTTATTTTACCGGAAAGGCTTGGTATTTTTAATGAAACTTGGTATCGAGGGCAAACCTCCCTGTTTCATAACTCCTTATTTCTCCACAAAATGCCGATAAAGCTTGATACTGCGTGTTTTTTCGCACAACCAACCAAATTATAAGTCAAAGTATCTCTATGCAAATCCATACGAAAATGGAGTAAAAATGGCGTAGAAAAATAATCGGATTGCCGCGATTGCGTTGCTGCTAGTATTGCAACTCCGCTTACAGTAAATATAATCCAAAGCCGATCATATTATGGTGAATATTATGTATCCGAAAGCGGCACCAAATATCATGAAAAAGATTGCATGACGATTAAGGACAGGTCAAATGTGAGACGGCTGGCGGAAAAAGATTATTATTTCGGAGCTTATGAGCCTTGTCACGCTGTCTACTTGATTAATACTGATGTTTTAACAGTACTTTACAAAGTTGCTTCAAAAATGGTAGAGATAACATATTATCTGGAAAGAAGGAAAAATATATGACATATTTTGAATTACTACAAGAAAGCCCCGGATTGTTTATTCTTACGATAATTATCTCGTTAATAGTTACATTAATTGCCTATGGCTCGTTTCCGTTGATTTTTTCAAGAATACAAAAATCCAATATAACCAAGAAAAAGTATTACATGCTCTGCTATTGCATAAATTTTGCGGTTATGGTCTTATTTATTGCAATTAACGGCGAACCGTCATCGGGCGGCCCGTACCTTCTTTGGACTTGGGTCTTCTCATCATTGGGCTTAAAAACCTTAAAAAGTCGAGGGATACTTGGCGAAGGTCAAATCGCATCTCATTCGCGCCCCTCATCAATTGAAGAAACGATTATTACAGAAACACCTATTGTAGGGGATTATCAAAAATGCAATACATGTCAAAATTGCGGTTATGAGTTGATTGATGGAGCGGCGTTTTGTAATATGTGCGGAACAAAAGTCTTTTCTGTCGATCTTTTGAATAATACCGAGCCTAATAACAATGCGGTCAATGATAAAATATGTTTTTGCAGAAAATGCGGGAACAAACTCCATGAAGATGCTAAATTTTGCAACAAATGTGGAACACAGATTATTCCGGAGGAATAACGAATGAAGTGTAGTCATTGTAATCAAATCATTCCTGACGAAAGCGTATTTTGTCCAAGATGCGGAAACAAAGTAGAAGCACCTGTGACTGAAAACAAGGTATCTGATGCGACGCCCAATGAAGTTTCTAAAGCACCAAAAAAGAAGAATGGAAAACTTATTGCAACTGTCGTATCGATTTCTTTAACATTGGTTGTTGCGCTTGGAGTCCTTATTTTTGGATTGTTTATTCCAAATAACAAATATGATTTGGGCGTTGATTTGTTGGAAGCCGGTGAATATGACCAAGCCATTCAAGTGTTTGTAGAATTGGGTGAATTTCGCGATTCAAAAGACAAGATAAGCGAGGCAAGATATTTTATCGCTGTCAAACACATGCAAAATGGTGAATATGACCAAGCTATCCAAGTGTTTGTAGAATTGGGTGAATTTCACGATTCAAAAGACAAGATAAGCGAGGCAAGATATTTTATCGCTGTCAAACACATGCAAATTGGTGAATATGACCAAGCTATCCAAGTGTTTGTAGAATTGGGCGAATTTCACGATTCAAAAGATAAGTTAAGCGAGGCAAGATATTTTAGAGCGGTTGAACACATGAAAAATGGTGATTATTTGGCTGCACGAGATATTTTTGCAAAACTTGGAAGTTATAAAGATAGTGCTGATCTGCTTTATGCTTGTGAATATCCTATAGTATGTCGTTGGTATGATGCAGACGGAACGCTTCTTCTAGAAAATAGGATCAAAGACGGACAAAAGCCAATCGATAATCCATTGCCGGAAGATAGCGACAAGTGGGACTATATCAAATGGAATATAAGTGAAGACTCTCCTGATAATATAAGCTTTACCGCGCAACGGGAACCTAAAAATTCGTATTTTGTGGGTAATGTTTTTCAAATTATCGTTGAAGATTTGGGGCAAACTCCGGTGGCTACCGGAAGTGCATTTGTCTTCAATAAAGACGGTTGGTTTATTACAAATGCCCATGTTGTAGAAGATGCATATTACTTAAAAGGAATTTTTAATATCCCGAACAATGTTACAAAGGAATCCTTTACATATTTAGAGATAGAGAGTGGCTCTTATTACCACTTGGAAAAAGATATTTACATAGGCAAACTAAAAAACTATCAATCAATTTCCAAATACTACAAAGATTTTTCATTTACACAATCGTATGATATTGGACAGAAAACATATTCTGTTGGTTATCCAAATTCGTCCGCGGATTTAATAATCAGCAAAGGAGAGGTTACCGACACTTGGAGTGATTTATATGAGAAACTTTACAGTGGTCACTCATATATATGTTCTTCAAGTGCTATCGCTCCCGGCAGTAGTGGAGGGATCCTTGTTAATGAGAATCTTGAAATACTGGGAATGACTACTCTTGGGTGGTTTGACAATAATGATAAGTTTATATCAGGAGCAGCAATCAGTGCATATAATTATGAAAATCTGATGGGGAAAAATGCTACAGAATCATCATTAATACCTCATATAGAAAGATTCCATAGCGATGAAAAGGTTTACATCGGATATTATAACGAGGCTCGAGATGATGAAAAAGCTGGCGAGACCAAGCGTGTGAATATGGACGACGGTAGTGTTATTTATATTTACGAATGGACTGATGAAGGAACGAACATTGATGGAGTTGCATTCACCTGTGAAGAATTTTTTGCTATTTCTTCTGATGGATTTATGTCATATAACGAAATGATATATTGGGATCATGGTGATAGACGAGAAACATCGTTCTATGGCTATTACTCAAACACAAGAGGACTTGATGACTTTGTCTTTGAATATAAGTATACATTTTCAGATGGTGAAGGTATAGAAATTCGTTGCGATAATATCAATTATTCCCCCAACCTTTCACTAACCCTTAACAAAGCCTACGTTGTAGATGCTCCATATTCTTATAAGATATCAGAAGACGAGTATATGAAGAAGCAATTCAATATCATTTACGAATGGTTGCGCGATGATATGGCGCGATTCGAATAATTAATTTCGGAGGTAAAAAATGACTTGTCCCAAATGTAATCACCAGATCCCTGATGATAGCGAATTTTGCCAGTATTGTGGTAGTAAAATAGAGACTCAAAGCATAGAACCTAATAACAACGATACAGAAACAAAAAAAGAACCGATTGCTGAAGAAGTTATCATCCCCACCACAGACAACGAAACTGTTGCCAAAATTCTCGCATCAGGCATAGTCGAAGGACAGAAGGCTATGGAAGCCAACAAAGAAAGCCAACCCCACCATGAGCTTGACGCTGATTTTGGTCTTGTGCCTCAAAAGCCTGTTTATACGGTTGGCCTTGATGAACAGGAAAAGTACTTGAAATCTCTCCGTACCATTAACGGTGAGCCTATCAAGTGGAACCGCCGTGGCTCTATGAACGTGGACGGTGTCAACGGAATGGTTGATGCATACGATACATACCTGCCTTCTGGCGAAGAATATAAAACGATTTACATCAACATGTATGGAGCTTCTAATTCAACATTTACACCAAAAGGTTTTTCGTACTCAAACCAGTCCTCTACTACGCCAATTAGCTCCACTAATAACAAAAAAGCTAAAAAGACCAAGAAACTAAAAATAGCATTAATTATTGTAGGAATTGTGACTCTTGTAGCAATTCTTTGTATTGCTTTTGCAATGAGCAAATGCTCGCATCAATGGCAAGAAGCAACTTGTTTAAAAGAAAAGCATTGTATACTTTGTGGAAAAACAGAGGGATTGAAAGCAACCCACGCCTACTCTCTCGGAAAGTGTTCTGGTTGCGGAATATTTGATGAAACTTATTGTTCAGAGCATTATTATGCTATAAGAAACGAAATGCAAGCTATGGATAATCAATTTAGTAGCCTTAAGTTTATTGAGGAAGAACTTGCACTGTTGCCTGCTGATTACAAAGATGTCGCTCAGATAAAAGAAGAACTAATTTTCATAAAATCCAAATATGAAGTTTTTTCAGATGCATTCTTCAGAAAACTTAGTAAACTACTTATGACTGACGCAACACAAGAGGAGTTGGAGGAATACTATATAGATTATGCTAAGGTAAGAAATTCCTATCTTTCCTTAAAAAATAATGCTGATAAATATAATAATTGGAATTTAAGCTATTTTGCGGACGATTATGTATTTGATGGAGAAAGTACCAGTATTTTACTCGCAGTTATGGTTGGCATGTGGGAAGATGCTAACGGTAATTACATCAACATTGTTGAAACGGAAACAAACGATCTAACTTTTGGTTCAAATTTACCTAACGCTAAAGATAGCTCCAAATCGTATTATTATTTCATAAAAGGAAATATAATCGGTTATAAATCACAAACAAATAGCGAGGATACTATTAACGCTTATCGTATTGTAGAAATAGGTGAGGATTATGTTAAAGTATTTTGCTTTAAGAATTCTCGCACATACACTCTCAAATAAAGGAGACTAGATAAAAATGAAACTTGGTATCGTCGGATTGCCAAACGTTGGCAAATCTACACTTTTTAACGCGCTTACAAATGCGGGCGCGGAATCTGCAAACTACCCGTTCTGCACGATCGAGCCAAACGTTGGCGTCGTTACAGTTCCCGACGGCAGACTTGATGTGCTTGCACAGATGTACAATCCTAAAAAATATACGCCTGCTATTATTCAGTTCGTTGATATTGCGGGACTTGTTAAGGGAGCGTCGCAGGGAGAGGGACTTGGAAATAAGTTCTTGTCAAATATCCGTGAATGTGATGCGATCTTGCACATTGTCCGTTGCTTTGAGGATGACAATATCATTCACGTTGACGGCTCTGTTGACCCTATGCGTGACCTTGAAACTATTAATATGGAGTTGATCTTCTCTGATATTGAGATGGTTGAGCGCAGAATTGACAGAACTAAAAAGGCTATGAAGGGCGACAAGACGCTTGCAGGAGAGCTTGAGCTTTTTGAGAGAATTAAGGCTACTCTTGAAGAAGGCAAGTGCGCGAGAACAATGTCTTTGAGTGATGACGAGCTGGCGGTTTTGTTCGACACGCCCCTGCTTACGATGAAGCCTGTAATTTATGTTGCGAATGTCAGCGAGGACGAGGCGGGAGAAGAGCCGACAGGCAACGAAGCCTATATGAAGCTTAAGGAATTTGCAAAATCCGAGAACAGCGCGGTTATTGCTGTTTGCGCGGGCATTGAGGCAGAGATTGCCGAGCTTGACGGCGAAGAAAAGTCACTTTTCCTTGCCGATATGGGAATTGCCGAGAGCGGTCTTGACAAGCTTATAAAGGCAAGCTATTCGCTCCTTGGACTTATCAGCTATCTCACCGCAGGACCCGAAGAGGTTCGCGCCTGGACTATTACCAAAGGAACAAAAGCGCCTCAGGCGGCGGGCAAGATACACAGTGATTTTGAGCGTGGATTTATAAGAGCAGAGGTTATTTCCTTTGACGACCTTGTAGCGTGCGGAAATATGGTTGCCGCGAAGGAGCAGGGTCTGGTGCGCAGCGAGGGCAAGGAATATATTATGCGCGACGGAGATATTGTTCTGTTCAGATTTAATGTTTAACAAAATTATATAAACAAAAAAGTTGTTGCACGGCTGTGCAACAACTTTAATAATTTTTGCTTTGAGTATCATTCTTTGTTTGCGGAAATTTCTGCATAGAAGCAAGCGCGTGCCGCTTGATGGTAGGGAGTTACCCAGAGAGTACCGATGCCAAGGCAAAAAGAGCCAACTATGTACCAGCCTATAAAGCTTAAGTCGAGGCAGAAAAGACGCCATTTGTTGCCGTCCATAAGCTTGCGGCTTTCTGTTATGCACTCTGCCGCAGAAAGAGCAGGGTTATCGTTTTTGATATAGAATGCCATAGCATAGGAATATGCTTTGATAAATCCTGGGATAACGAACAACAAGGACCAAAGAGATACAAAGATACTAATAAGCAAGCCTGTTACAAGGTTTCCGCCAAAGTCGGTTGTGAAGCCGTTGAACAAGCCTTCGATTTTAATATCACTCTGTCCTCTTGCCTTGTTTAAAAATACACCTGCAAGACCAAAAGCCAAAGGGCCTGAAACTATAATCGCACCAACTCCAATGCCTATCGAAGAGGCCAAGCCTATAATTGCACTGTAAATCAGGCCTACAACGAGCGCAAGCAGCCAATCGTTGCCGAAGATGTTGTTTCCGAGCATTGCACGAGCTTTTGCTCTAAAATCTGAACTGTTCATAAAAACCTCCTTTTGCCATATAGGCAAATTGTAATATTATCCTATGTTTTCAGGATGATTTATTTTACCATAATTATATCTTTTTGTCAATTATTTTTAAAATATTTATAATGGAGAGCTCCAATGAGAATGAGAAAGAAAAAGCACGGAGATGAGAGAATTGCCGCGTGCTCCGAGCTGCTTATAGAAAATCCGTCTGCGCTTATGGCTGACCCCAGCGCGCCTTTTCCCTGTAAGGACAAAAGACTGTGTCTTGAAATCGGTTGCGGAAAGGGCAATTTTGCTACGGGAACCGCCGCGAAAAATCAGGGCGATAATTTAATTGCTATGGAAAAGGTCAGAGATGTTTGCTGTATCGCGCTTGAAAAGGCTATGGCTTGCAGGGACACGCGCCCTGACGACAATTTGCGCTTTATTATTGGCAACGCCGATAACCTTGTTGAGTGGTTTCCTCCGCATAGCATAGATTGCATTTACTTGAATTTCAGTGACCCGTGGCCCAAGGCGGGACACGCGAAAAGAAGGCTTACTCACAAAAACTATCTTGAAAGATACAAAAAGATTTTAAAGTCGGGCGGTCAGCTTATTTTCAAAACCGACAATGTGGGACTTTTTGATTTCAGTCTTGAACAGTTTGCCGAGTTTGGACTTGAAATAGAGTGGCAAACAAGAGATTTGCACCACAGCGAGAGAGCTGAGGGAAATGTTATGACCGAGTACGAAAAGAACTTTTCGGAAAAGGGCTTTACAATCAATTCAGCAATAGTTCGTTTTAACTGATAGGATTTTAATATTATGAAGCATACAGAAAAGGATAATTTTCCGGGCGGCGTGCTTGCCGTGAGAAAAGACGCTGGAATGACCTCACACGATGTTGTGAACAAAATAAGGCGGCTTTATAATACAAAAAGAGTAGGACACGCGGGCACTCTTGACCCGCTTGCGACAGGAGTTCTCGTAGTGCTTGTCGGCAGAGCCGCCAAGGCTTGCGAGTATATCTCGTCGGACACAAAGAGATATGTGGCAACTCTGCGGCTTGGAGTGACGAGTGATACCGAGGATATTACGGGTGAGATTTTGAGCCGTTCAGAAAACTTGCCAAGCAGTGACGAGGTGGCTCTGGTATGTCAAGAATTTGTCGGAAAAATCAGGCAAACCCCGCCAATGTATTCGGCACTGAAGGTCGGAGGACAAAAGCTATATGAGCTGGCAAGACAGGGGCTTGTTGTTGAACGCGAGGAGAGAGAGATTGAAATATACTCTCTTGAATGTGAGCAGGTTGAAGGAAGCCTTACCGATTACCTCTTGACAGTTTGTTGTAGCGGTGGCACATATATAAGAACGCTTTGCGCCGACATTGGCGAGAGGCTCTCATGCGGTGGCGTTATGGCAACGCTTGAAAGACAGGAGGCGTGCGGAATTTCGCTCGACGAATGTCACACTCTCGAAGAGCTTGAAGATATGAGCGAGAGCGAGAGAGAATTACTGCTTTTACCTACCGAGAGGCTTTTTGAGAATTTACCTCGGGTCTGCCTGCCGCAATTTTTTGAAAAGTTATTCCGTAGTGGCTGCAAAATATTCCAAAGTAAAATCAAGACGGGCTATCCCACTTTCACAAAGGTCAGGGTTTGCCGTGAGAGAGGCGAGTTTTTCGCGCTTGGCGAGGTCGTTGAAACCGATAGCGGCAGCGCAATTAAGTCAATTAAGATTTTTGAACTGTAAAAGACAAAAAGCAGAGCGGTTGCTCTGCTTTTTACTATATTATTACTTTACAAATTCGTTGTAAACTGAATTCAGGGTTGCTTCAAAGTCGTGCTCGTCAACGCCGACAACGATATTGAATTCGCAAGAGCCCTGGTCGATCATACGAATGTTTATTCCCGCACCGTAAATTGCCGAGAATACACGCGCCGCCGTACCCTTTGCCTTGACCATACCGCGTCCAACGACTGCCAAAAGCGCAAGTCCGTCCTCAACCGTTATCGAATCGGGCTTTGTGCGTCTTGTGATTGCCTGGAGAACGCGCTCGCGGTGCTCTTCAAGCTGAGCAGTTGATACGATTACGCACATTGTGTCAATTCCTGAGGGAAGATGCTCAAAGGAAACTCCAAAGTCCTCAAGAGATTCAAGCACCTTTCTGCCGAAGCCGACCTCGGCGTTCATCATATCCTTCTCGATAGTGATTACCGAGAAGCCCTTTTTACCTGCAATTCCCGTGATAATATGGTCGCTGTCGTAGCCAGATGCCTGTGCCACTATCATAGTGCCTCTGTCCTCGGGGCGATTTGTGTTCTTTATGTTGATTGGAATACTTGCGTTGCGAACAGGGAAGATTGCGTCCTCGTGAAGAACTGTCGCGCCCATATATGAAAGCTCGCGCAACTCGCGATAGGTGATAGTATCAATCGCAAGAGGGTCTTTAATAATTCTGGGGTCTGCCATCATAAAGCCCGATACATCTGTCCAGTTCTCATACAGGTCAGCCTCAGCAGCGCGAGCAACGATAGAGCCCGTAATATCAGAGCCGCCGCGAGAGAAGGTTACGATAGTTCCGTTGGGAGAAATTCCGTAAAAGCCGGGGATTACCGCATACTTGTGTTCTTTGAGCTCAAGAGAGAGCATATCGTTGGTCTTCTCCTCGTCAAAGGTTCCGTTTTCGCGGAAAAAGATTACATTCTCGGCATCAATAAAATCAAAGCCAAGATATTTAGCCAGAATAAGACCGTTTAAATATTCGCCTCGGCTTGCGGCGTAGTCGCGTCCCGAGTTGTGAAGAACGGCGTTTTTAATATATTCAAATTCACCGCTCAAATCAAAGTCAAGGCCGAGCTCGGCTATAATTTCATTATATCTTTCTTTAATTTTATTATAGTGAGCGTCAATCACCTCAGCGCTTTCTCTTGAACGGCACATTTCAAAGAAGGTGTAGAGCATGTCCGTAACCTTTGTGTCGCTGCTAAATCTTTTGCCAGGAGCAGAGGGGACAACATATCTGCGGCTTGGGTCAGCCTTTATGATTTCGGCAACGCGGCGGAAATGCTCTGCATCAGCCAAGGAAGAGCCACCGAATTTTACAACTTTAAGACTCATAATACTTTATCCTTTCGATTTGTTTATAAAGCTTCTTTTCAAAAAAACGATATAAATTGACATTATATACTATATTATATGAGATGTAAGCAGATTTGTCAATAGTAAATTTGATAAAAATTCAAATAGTTTTCGGGGGGCAATCTGTTGACATTTTGGGCGGTAAGTGATATAATATAATCTTGAATACAGGAATATTTTACTCGGAGGCAGCGTGAAAGTTACTTTCTACTTATAGGTAAATTAACTGTTTCACGCGCGAATTTTGCCTTTCGGCAAAATTCATCAATACTATTTGTGCCGCCGTGAGCGGCGGAATGGAGATTTATATGAAAAAATATTTAGAGCCGGCAAGCATATGTTTGCCTGATTTCAGTCGGGTTGACGGTACGAAATGGGCTTCTATTGCAGTTGACCAGTTTTCCAGTGAGCCGAAATATTGGCACGAGGCTTATGATTTTGTTGGTAACTCTCCATCTACGCTTAAAATAATTCTTCCTGAGGTCTTTCTCTCTGAGAGCGAGAAAAGAATTCCCGAAATCAACAGAACTATGGACAAGTATCTTGAAAGCGAGCTTGTTTGCTACGAGAATTCTATGATTTATCTTGAACGCAAGCAGTCTGACGGCAGAGCTCGCAGGGGAATCGTTGCGGCGATTGATTTAGAGGACTATGATTTTAACAAGGGCTCTCAAAGTCTTACCCGCGCAACAGAGGGAACTGTTATTGAGCGTATTCCGCCCAGAGTTGAAATCAGGCGCGATTCGTCAATTGAATTGCCTCATATTTTAGTGCTTATTGACGACCCGAAGAGGACCGTCGTTGAAAAAATAGCCGAAAAGGCACATACATACAAAAAAGCCTACGAGTTTGAGCTTATGCTCGGTGGCGGCAATGTTTGCGCGCATTTTATTGATGAGAGTGACTTTGATTTAATTAATTCTGCGCTCTCGGCTTTGGCGACACCTGAAGAAATGCAAGAAAAATACGGAATAAATTGCTCTCCCTTGCTTTATGCGATCGGTGACGGAAATCACTCGTTAGCGACTGCTAAAACTGTTTATGAGGAGCTTAAAGCCGAGCTTGGTGAGGACGCGCTTAATCACCCTGCCCGTTACGCGCTTTGCGAAATCGTCAATATTTATGACGAAGCAATTGATTTTGAGCCGATTTACAGAGTGATGTTTGGCGTTGAACCGGAAAGCTTCCAAAATGAGCTTGAAGACTATTGCAATTCCTTAAACGGAGAAGCGGACGGACAGAGCTTTGAGTGTGTTTCGGGCGAAAAAAGCAGAACTGTTATTGCAAAAAAGCCTGTGGCTCAGCTACCTGTGGGAACATTGCAGGAGTTTATTGATAAGTATCTTTTAGAGCACAGAGAGGCAAGTGTTGATTATGTTCACGGAGAGGATAGTACGAGAGAGCTTGCAAAGGCAGAAAACACGGTCGGCATTTTATTTGAGGGAATGACCAAGGAAATGCTTTTCAAAACAGTTATTTGCGACGGTGCACTGCCGAGAAAGACTTTTTCAATGGGCTTGGCAAGAGATAAGAGATATTACATTGAGTGCAGAAAAATCAAATAAAAACAAGACCGAGAATTTTAAATTCTCGGTCTTATTTATTTAAAGCAGAGCGGAAAATCGCCAACAATTTTTCGTCATACGCGACAAAAACAGAATACTCCTCGTCGTCAAGACTTGCGCAAATCTCGATAAATCTGTTTGCGGCGAAAAGCGTATTGTAGGTGTATCTCTTTTTGTTTTTTCTTTCTGCTTCAATTTGATGCTTGTTTGACGGGGTTACTTCGCGAACAGAGGTTATGTCGGAGATAGCAAAGTGAACGACCTTGATATCCCGTCTGCCCTTTTTCTCGGTAATTATAAAATCATAGCAGTCCTCATTATTTTCCGCTATAATAAAGGTGTAGGCTCTCAAGAGATAAACCGAAGCGATATAAATCGCGGCTGTTATAAGGATTATGCCAAGAAGCTGGGCAATTGACGGAAGGACAATAATCCCTGCATTTGCAAAGCAGAACAGTGCTCCGCCCGAAAGCAAGCAGACGAGAGCGGTTATTTTTGCGGCTGTGTTTTTGTATTTTGGAGTACTTCTATACATAATTTATCCTTTTCAAGAGATGCTTTGGCTGATATTTTTTGCCATTTCGGTAAGCCTTGCCTGATTGTTGAGCGAGGGGTTTTCAATGACCGCGAGAAGCAGGGCAGAATTAATTTTGCTTATTTTAGTAGGTTCAATTCCCATATTCAACAGGTCTTTTCCGTTAATGGCAAGAGCGCTGATTGAAACACAGGGATTTTTTGAGGCTTCAAGCTTTATTTGCTCACAAAGGTGTCCGTCCCGTCGCAAGAGAGCCGCAGAGCAAGCATTGTCCCCAAATTTTGAGAGCAAAAGACGGCACAGAGCACCGTCGTTGTCGCGAAACTGCGCTTTGCAAAGCTCGTAAAGCTGATTGTCGCAGAGCAGGGCAATCTTGCTTGAAATTGCATTTGAAAGCTTCATACAGGAAAGCTTCGGGATTTTGTCACCGATAAAAAGACAAGAAAGGCGTGCGGCAAACGAAGCTTCAAGAGTTGAGAGCGGAATTGAGGGCTCGTGTATATCGGGGTGGATATATTTTGCAAGCTTTAATTTGAGAAGAAGCTCTATTCCGCGGTCGGCGTTGTCCGAGAGCAAGATTTTTTCAAGCTCGACGCTCTTTCTTTCGGCAGAAACATAATTTAAGTGTTCGCCAAGCTCCTCGGCGGCTCTTTCTGTGTCACCGTCAAGCTCAAATCCAAGCACGGCAGAGAAGCGCACGGCGCGCAGGATGCGGAGAGCGTCCTCGCTAAATCTTTTTTGAGGATTGCCGACACAGCGGACTGTTTTGTTTTCAATATCCGACACACCCGAAAACAAGTCAACTATTTGATTTTCGCTTGAAAGAGGGTTTCCAGCAAGAGCATTGATTGTAAAATCGCGTCTGCCAAGGTCGTCACCTATATTTCTTGTAAAGGTTACATTTTCGGGGTGACGGGAGTCGTTATATTCTCCGTCAATGCGGTATGTCGTACATTCGTAAGTATTGTTGTCAAGAAGCACCGACACAGTTCCGTGCTTCAAGCCTGTCGGGATAGTTCGCACATTTGCGCGTGAAAAGATTTCAAGCATTTCGTCGGGCGTTGCATTAGTTGTCAGGTCCCAATCGGCAGGCACTCGCCCCATCAGAGAGTCGCGGATACAACCGCCGACAGCGTATGCCTCAAAGCCGTTTTCGCGGAGCAGAGAGGCAATTTTTATTACATTTTCGGGGTAGATAATTTTCAAAGCCATATTCTGCTCCTTTCATTTTTATACCTTTATTATATCAAAATTGGGCGATTTGTCAAGATAATGTGCAAAATTTATAAAAATCACCTTGACAGGACGGCTTTTTATGGTGTATAATAATATGTATGTTCAGAGTAGCGTACAAAGCATTTTTGCGCGCTCTTTTTTTGTGCAAAAGGCTTTATGAAAAATGTCAGATTTTGTCGAGGTGAGATTATGGCTGAAATTTTTGAGTGTATCCCGAATATCAGCGAGGGAAGGCGAGCCGATGTCGTTGCCAAGTGCGTGCGAGCGGTCAGCGAGGTCGAGGGGATTACCCTTATGAACTACTCGTCAGACATCAACCATAATCGCTCGGTAATCACATTTATGGGAGAATTTGAAGCGGTCGAGGAAGCGGCAGTAAGACTCTCTCGCCGAGCAACAGAGCTGATTGATTTGAGAGAGCACAGAGGCGAGCACCCAAGAGTTGGGGCGCTTGATGTACTCCCGTTTGTTCCGCTCAGAGAGGCGAGCAGAGAGAGGGCGATTGAGCTCTCTATACGAGTTGCCAAACGGATTTGGGAAGAAAACGGCGTGCCCGTTTATCTCTATGAGGATTCGGCAACCGCGCCTCACAGAAAAAATTTGGCAGATATAAGGCGAGGTCAGTTCGAGGGCTTATATGAGAAAACGAAAAACGGCGATTGGCTTCCCGATTTCGGAGAGGGATTTCACGCCTCAGCGGGAGTTACGGTTACGGGCGCAAGATTTCCGCTTGTCGCATACAACTTCAATCTTTCAACACGCGACCTGTCAATCGCCAAGAGCATAGCAAAGAAAATCAGAGAGTCAAGCGGCGGGCTTGCAGGCGTTAAGGCGCTCGGCGTTATGCTTGAAAGTGAAAATGTGGCACAGGTAACTGTCAATCTTGTGGATTACACCAAGACGCCCTTGCACATTCTGACCGAAAGGGTGCGAGAGGAAGCAAGACTTTATGGCGTTGAGGTAGTAGAGGCGGAGCTTATAGGGCTTGTTCCAATGCGCGCGTTGAGCGAAGCGGCGGCGTATTATCTTAAAATTGCGGATTTCAACCCCAAAACAAGAGTTATTGAAGAATTTTTAGTTTAAATCTGTATATAAATTAAGGAGAAAAAGAAATGAAAACAAATATTGCTATAATAGGTGGCGGAATTGGCGGTCTTATGGCGGCTTATAAGCTGAAGGTAAACAATCCGAGCCTTGATGTTATGATTATAGAGAGAGGCTTTGAGCTTGAAAAGCGTCACTGTCCCGCAGGACACAATAAAGCGTGCGTTCACTGTAAGGTCTGCTCAATTACGGGTGGATATGCAGGCGCGGGAGCGTTTTCTGACGGTAAGTTCAATATTGGTACTGCATATGGCGGAAGTATGGGTGAGGAGCTTGGCGAATTTGTCGCTATGAAGTATATTAAGGGCGTTGACGAGGTGCTTGAGCACTTTGCGGACGATTATCCCGAGCTTTATCATTCAAGTGAGGAATTAAAGCTCAAATGCTTGCAGAACAATCTCAGATTGCTTGATATGAATGTCCGTCATCTCGGTACAGACAAAAACTTTAAGACTATGCAAAAGCTTATTGAGTGGCTCAGAGAAGAGAAGGTTACAATGCTTTCTGGCACAGAGTGTCTGGGCGTTGATAAGAGCGTGCAGGGATATAGCCTTAAAATTTGCAAGGGCAAGAATGAGGATGTGATCGATGCCGAAAAGGTCATCATAGCAACCGGAAGAAGCGGAGCAGAATTTGTAAGCACCTTCTGCAATAAGTTTGGTGTAAAAATGAATGCAAACTCGGTTGATATAGGTGTTCGCGTTGAGATGAAGGATATAATCTGGAAGGAATTCTCGGACAAGATCTACGAGCCCAAGATCCTTTGCAGAACAAAGACCTTCGAGGACAGAACAAGAATGTTCTGCTTCAATCAGGGCGGTCTTGTTTCTGCTGAGAACAATCACGGTGTTATCACCGCCAACGGACACAGCTTTGCCGAAAAGGAAAAGAAAACAGATAACTGCAACTTTGCAATTCTTTCGTCAATTCACTTTAACGGCAACTTCAATAAGCCGACAGAGTACGCCGAAAATATCGCAAGAAATATGAACTTCGCAGGTGATGGAAATATTATCGTTCAGCGCTTTGGCGACCTTGTAAGAGGAAGAAGAACAAACGAGCATCGCTTGGCGGCGAACACCGTCGTGCCGACGCTTCGCGCATACCCGGGTGACCTTTCCATAGTGCTTCCTTATCGCGCGCTTACAAATATTATTGAAACCATTTATGCGCTTGATAAGGTTGCGCCGGGAACCGCAAACCCCGACACTCTGCTCTACGGCTGTGAGAATAAGTATTACAGTATTCGCCCCGAGCACAACGGAAGCTTTGAGATTATGGATAATGTCTATCTGATTGGTGACGGAAGCGGAATCACACGCGGTCTTTCACAGAGCGGCGCTATGGGACTTTTCGTTGCAGACAAGATCTGCGGCATTGATACAGAGGCATAATTAAAGCACAATAAAAACAAAAAACCGAGTTTTAAACTCGGTTTTTTGTTCTGAATTTATATTTACTGTTTACGCCCAAGACATAGTTGTGGGTTTTTCCTCGTAAATAATGACGTCCTTGAGGAAGTTGACTGCTTTTCTGAGACCCTCGTCAATAGACATTACAGAATCCTCGTGCTCGATCGAGAGAACGCGGTCGTATCCGCAAAGGCGAAGATTTGAAACCAAATCTCTCCAATATGTTTCGCCGTTTCCGTAGCCAACAGTTCTGAATACCCAAGAGCGATGAATTTCGTCGCCGTAGTGCTTTGTATCAAGCACACCGTTTTTGGCGGTGTTGTACTTGTCGATCTTTGTATCCTTAGCGTGAACGTGGTATATAGCGCCTGCAAGCTCGCGGATAGCGGCAACGGGGTCCATACCCTGCCAGATCAAGTGGCTGGGGTCAAAGTTCGCGCCGATCACATCACCTACTGCCGCGCGAAGACGGAGCAGAGTTTCGGGATTGTAAACGCAGAAGCCGGGGTGCATTTCAAACGCGATGTGAGGAACGTTATGCTCGAGAGCAAATTTGCCTGCTTCACGCCAGTAGGGAATGAGCTTTTCATTCCATTGCCAATCAAGGATCGCAAGGAAGTCCTCAGGCCAAGGACAAGTTACCCAGTTAGGATATTTTGAGCCCTCGCTGTCGCCGGGACAGCCTGAGAAGGTGATTACTGTGTCAACACCGAGTTTTTCTGCAAGAAGAACTGCATCGCGGAAATCGCGGTCAAACTGCTCTGCTATCTTCTTGTCGGGGTGGAGAGCGTTTCCGTGACAGGCAAGAGCGCAAATTTCAACATCATATTTCTTGAAAGTAGCAACAAATTCATCAAATTTAGCCTTGTCTGCAAGCAATTCCGCAGGGTTGCAGTGAGATTTGCCGGGATAGCCGCCCGCACCGATTTCAACTGTATGAACGCCAAGACCTGTTAATATCTTGAGTGTTTCGTCAAGGGATTTTGCACCGTAAAGGTTTGCAAGAACGCTGAGTTTCATTATATTATTCCTCCAAAAAATTTTTTCAATTTAAAAATATGAGTGCTTATTTAAAATTTTGTTCAAGCACAATATAATTATAATATTTTTTTCGCTTGATTGCAATAGTTTTAAGCAAAAAAAACAAAATCGGCTAATTGCACAAAAAAATTTATTTTTTATTCAAATAGACTTGATTTAATTGTAAATAAGTGCTAAAATATATAGATAGAAGTGTTTTTGGAAAAGTGATGCTTGAAGGAGCTTTGCGCGCTCTTCAGGGAAGGATTTTATTATGTTTGTAGATATGCTTGGCAAAACCAGAGCAAAGCTTGCTCTGCACGCTCACACAACTCGCTCTGACGGCGTCAAAACGCCCGAGGAAGCGGTGCAGTTTTATATTGACGAGGGCTATGACGCCGTTGCTCTGACAGACCACTGGCACTATAACGATGAGGAAGAAATCGGTGGACTTAAGGTGCTTTCGGGCTGTGAATATAATCTCGGCGACAGAGATGGAGCAAACGGAGTTTACCACATTTTAGGAATTGGAACGACCTCCGACCCCTCTGTGCCTGAGGATTGGAAGAATATGATAAGAACGGGGCAGGCGAAGGCGGCAGAAATCATTAAAATGATAAAGCTGCACAACGGTCTTGCGATAGTTGCACATCCCGCGTGGAGCTTAAACACCGCCGAGCAGCTTTTGGCGCTTGGTGATTTTGATGCTCTTGAGATATATAATGCAGTGTCCGAGTGTGGTATGTCAAACCGCCCCGATTCAAGCGTTATTGCAGACCAGCTTGCCATTCTCGGCAAATATTCAAATCTTGTTGCCGCAGATGACGCGCATTATTATACAACAGATGTTTGTCGTAGCGCGGTCATGGTTGAAAGCACCGATATGGACACACAAAGTCTGGTGCGCGCGATAAGAGCGGGCAGATTTTATTCAACACAGGGTCCCGAGGTTCATCTTGTAAAGATAGCACCCGATAAGGTCCGCGTCTATTGCTCTCCTGTAAGCCGTGTTATCTTCGCTTCAAATTTGGTTTGGGCGCGCGGCAGGGTTGTTGAGGGCGACGGAATTGTTGAAGCCGAATATTCTAAAGCGGGCGACGAGAGATATGTCCGAGCCGAAGTAATAGATGCGGACGGCAAAAGGGCTTGGAGCAATATGATATTGTTTGACGAGCTTTAATATAAAGTCAACAATAAGGATTTTTAAATAATGGAAACAAAAAGTGATGTACATTACAGGAGGATGACCGAAACTCCTGTGTCGAGCCTCATTCTAAGGCTTGGTGTTCCGACTACGATAAGTATGCTGATTACCAATATTTACAATATGGCAGATACTTATTTTGTAAGCACCATAAGCAACAGTGCGGGCGGAGCGGTTGGAATAGTTTTTTCGGTAATGGCTATTTTACAGGCGTTTGGATTTATGTTCGGTCACGGAGCGGGAAGCCATGTCAGCCGATTGCTTGGCAGCCGCGAGAACGAGCGGGCGGGGAATTATGCAACGACAAGTCTTTTGCTGTCCTTTGTCTGCGGAGTTGTAATTATGATTTTCGGACTTGCGTTCCTTGAGGACCTGATGCTCTTTCTTGGAAGCAACGAGGAAATTTTGCCTCACGCTATGGATTATGCCAAGTATATTTTTATAGCAGGACCTGCTATGACAATGTCTTGCGTGTTCAATAATATACTGCGATATGAGGGCAAGGCGACCTTCGCTATGATTGGTCTTACATCGGGCGGAATAATAAACATTTTGCTTGACTATATTTTCGTAATACCCTTACAGATGGGAACGAGAGGAGCAGGACTTGCGACCGCAATTTCTCAGTATATAAGCCTTATAATTCTTGCAGTGCCTTACTTTATCGGAAAGACACAGAGCAAGATAAATTTCCGAAAAAGATTTATCAACCTACGTATTGTATGGGATATAATTACTACAGGCTTGCCGAGCCTTATCCGACAAGGGCTTAGCAGTATTTCGACGGGAATGCTCAATGTTCAGGCGAGAGCCTTTGGAACGGCGGCAATTTCGGCTATGGGCTATGTTTCAAAAACAGTTCAGTTTATTTTCTGTGTCGGACTTGGTATAGGTCAGGGCTTCCAGCCTGTTTCGGCATTCAATTACGGAGCTAAAAAATATAGCCGAGTTAAAAAGGGAAGCTATTTCACCTTGTTCTTTGGCTTGGGGCTTATTGGCGTGCTGTCGGCAGTCTGCTTTGCAATAGCACCGAGTATTATTTCGATTTTCAATTCAGAAGGCGACGTTGAGGTTCTGAGGATAGGAACAGAGGCACTTCGCATCAATTGCGCGGTGCTTTGGGTGCTTCCCGCAACCGTTGTAGGCAATATGATGTTCCAAAGCATAGGAAAAAGAATTCCCGCAATCCTTCTGTCAGCATTACAAAACGGCGTTGCCTTTATGCCCTTGATTGCGATTTTGCCAGAGCATTTTGGAATTTTGGGGGTTGAGATGGCTCAGCCTGTGGCGTATGTTATTACTGCTATCGTAACCTTGCCTTGCATGGCAATATTCCTGTCAAGGCTTCCGCGTGACGAAGAAGAAATACAAAAAATTTAAAAGAGGGCAGCGTGAAGGTTACTTATTACTTATAGGTAGTTTAACTGCTTCACGCACGAATTCGTATTTGTGCCGCCGCAAAGGCGGCGAAATGGAGGTTAAAATGAAAACAGAGCATCTTGAACACAACACACTGCAATATATAATCAGATACCCCGACGGCTATGTTGAGGGCGAAAAATACCCCGTTTTGATTTATCTTCACGGCGCGGGCGGCAGAGGACGGGATATTCAGGTTATCAAGGACCACCCCGTTTTCTCAATTACAGCTCAGCACGAGAAATTTCCGTTTATTTGTGTAGCGCCACAATGCTATGCAAATTCTTGGTTTGATATTTTTGAAAAATTACAGGATTTCGCACTCTACATTTACAACTCGGATTTCTGCGATAAAAGACGGGTTTATCTTATGGGCGCAAGTATGGGAGGATACGGAACATGGCAGCTTGCAATGTCCCGTCCCGAGCTTTTTGCCGCAATCGTTCCAATCTGTGGCGGAGGAATGTATTGGAATGCGCCAAGACTTAAAAATGTTCCTGTTTGGGCATTTCACGGAGCTTGTGACCCAGCGGTTTTGCCCCGCGAGTCAGAGATTATGGTTCACCGTGTAAAGATGGGCGGAGGAACTGCAAAGCTGACCTTGTATGAGGGCGGCGGACATAACGCGTGGACCGAAACCTTCCAGAACAAAGAGGTTTTTGAATGGCTTCTTTCCAATGTCAAGGATAGCGTCGAGGTCGGTGAGGATAAGTACAACAACACAAAGGAATTTGGATAAAACAAAAAATGCTATTGCTTTTATGAGCAATAGCATTTTTTTGGCAACGAGCTATTGTGCGAGATTTGGCCAAATGACCGTTTCCATATCGCCGTTATATACCGTTACGACCTTTTTTACAGGCGTGTCTGTTTCGATTTTGACAGTGAAGTGAGCATCCTCGAAAAATCCGACTATGTTGTTATAATAAAAGCCGACATAGAGAGTGTCGCCCTCAAGCTTATGAGTGTAACCAATAAAACCGTCGGGAAACATAAGCACTGATTGTACGCCTGAAATTTCAACATAGGTGTCGGTAACTTTGATGTCCTCAATAGTTGTGCTGTCGCAATATTTAAATCCAAAAAGCCTCCAGGCATATTTGAGAGTAATAAAGATTGCAGTCAGAACAATTAAAATTATTAGAGCAATAATAAGTATCCTTTGTAAAGCGGTTGTCTTTTTCATAATTACCTCTTTTTGTGAATTTGAAATCTGTTTCCCTCCGGTAAGCTAAAACAGGCGGGGCGAAGAAAAACCTTCTCAGAAAGCCTATCTCCGCCCACATATATTATTTATTATTCGTACAGCTTGCCCATTTTGAGAAGTCTGTCGTACTTAGCCTTAGCGTTAGCTTCAGCCTTAGCGAAGAGAGCAGCAGCTCTTTCAGGATTGGACTGAGCCAAGCGCGCATAACGAGTTTCAGACTTAATGAACTCAACATAGTCACCTGTTGGCTCCTTGGAGTCAATAGAGAGCTTGTTAGCTTCAAGGGTAGGATTGTATCTGAATGTCTGCCAGTAACCAGCCTCAACAGCCTTCTTCATTTCGAGCTGACAGTTCTGCATACCGCCCTTAGCAATACCGTGCATCTCACAAGGAGCGTAACCGATAATGAGAGAAGGACCGTTGTATGCTTCAGCCTCAGTAAGAGCCTTGAGGAGCTGATTCATATCGTAACCCATAGCAACCTGAGCTACATAAACATATCCGTAGGACATAGCAATTTCAGCGAGGTTCTTCTTGCCGATTGCCTTTCCTGCGGCTGCAAACTGAGCAACCTGACCGATGTTGGAAGCCTTGGATGCCTGTCCGCCAGTGTTGGAGTAAACCTCTGTATCGAATACGAATACGTTTACATTTTCACCTGAAGCGAGAACATGGTCAAGACCGCCAAATCCGATATCGTACGCCCAACCGTCACCACCGAATATCCACATAGATTTCTTGTTGAGGTAATCCTTTTCAGCAAGAATCTTGTCGCGGAGATCCTGACAGCCACAAGTGCAATTGCAAGACTCAAGAGCTGCTACGAGAGCTTTGGTTGCATCCTGGTTAGCCTTGCCGTCGTCAACTGTGTCAAGGTATGCCTTGCAAAGAGCCTTGATCTCGTCCTTAGCTGCTTTTTCGCTGAGCTCTGTTACGTAACCGATAAGGCGCTCGCGAATTGTTTTCTGACCGAGGTACATACCAAGACCGTGCTCAGCGTTATCCTCAAAGAGTGAGTTTGCCCAAGCAGGACCGCGTCCGCTTTCCTTATTTACCGTATAAGGAGTAGAGGGAGCAGAGCCACCCCAGATTGAAGAACAGCCTGTAGCGTTGGAGATATACATTCTCTCACCGAAGAGCTGTGTTACAAGACGAGCATAGCTTGTTTCCGCGCAGCCTGCGCAAGAGCCTGAGAATTCAAGCAAGGGCTGCTTGAACTGTGAACCCTTAACTGTGTTGTTGATGATTTCGCTCTTTTCAGCAACATTCGCTACTGCGTAGTCAAATGCAGCCTGCTGCTCGGACTGAGTTGCCTGAGGCATCATCTTAAGAGCGTATTTATCTGTTCCGTCCTTAATAGCCTTGTTGTTAACAGGACAAGCCTTAACACAAAGGGTACAGCCCATACAGTCAAGAGGGCTGACTGCCATTGTGAATTTGTAATTTGTTTTAAGAACGGGCTTAGCAGTGAACTTTGTCTGTTCGGGAGCTGCGGCAGCCTCTTCCTCTGTCATAGCGAAGGGACGAATCGTTGCGTGAGGACAAACAAATGCACAAGTGTTACACTGGATACAGTTTTCGGGAATCCACTCTGGAACAGAAACTGCAACGCCTCTCTTTTCATATGCTGCAGCACCCTGAGGGAACTGACCGTCAACATACTTTTCAAAAGCAGAAACAGGAAGGCTGTCACCGTTCATAGCAACAACGGGATTTACGATATTTTCAACATATTCAACGAGCTCGGGGCGGTTGCCTTCAACGCGAGCTGCTGCCGCGTCATCAGCGCAAGTTTTCCAAGACTCGGGAACTTCAACTGCTACAAATGCGTCAGCACCTGCATCAATAGCGGCATAGTTGAGGTCAACCATAGCCTGTCCCTTCTTAATGTAGGACTTGTAAGCCATCTTCTTCATATACTCAATAGCTTCCTCTGCGGGAAGAATGTTAGCAAGAGCGAAGAATGCAGACTGAAGAATAGTGTTCTTAACCTTTGCATTACCAATCTTCTTAATAGCAAGGCTGGTAGCGTCTATTGTATAGAACTTAACGCCGTTATTAGCGATATATCTCTTAACCTGAGAAGGCAAGTGAGCTTCAAGCTCCTCTATGCTGCTCCACTGGCAGTCAAGCAAGAAGATACCGCCCGGCTTAACGTCAGAAACGATGTCATACTTGTTGATATATGCCTGATTGTGACAAGCTACGAAGTTTGCCTTGTTGATGTAGTAAGGAGATTTGATGGGGCTATCACCGAAGCGAAGGTGAGAAATGGTGATACCGCCTGTCTTCTTTGAGTCATACTGGAAGTATGCCTGAATGTATTTATCAGTGTGGTCACCGATAATCTTTATCGAGTTCTTGTTAGCACCAACAGTACCGTCACCGCCAAGACCCCAGAACTTGCAAGATATCGTTCCTGCGGGAGCTGTATCTGGAGCGGGCTTTTCGTCAAGTGAGCAGCCTGTAACGTCATCAACGATACCAACAGTGAAATTAGCCTTAGGTGTATCAAGAGCGAGGTTTTCATATATAGCAAATACGCTGGAAGGAGGAGTATCCTTAGAGCCAAGACCGTAACGGCCGCCAACTACCTTGATATCTGTCTTGCCAAGAGTTGCAAGAGAAGTAACAACGTCGAGGTAGAGAGGCTCACCAAGAGAGCCGGGCTCTTTTGTTCTGTCGATAACAGCAACCTTTTTAACACTTGCGGGGATAGCTGCAACAAGTCGTTCAGCAGAGAAGGGACGGTAAAGTCTGACTTTAACAAGACCAACCTTTTCGCCGTTTGCGTTCATATAGTCGATAACCTCTTCAATCACGTCGCAAACAGAGCCCATAGCAACGATTACTCTGTCAGCATCGGGAGCGCCGTAGTAGTTGAAGGGCTTGTAATTTGTGCCAAGCTTCTCGTTAACCTTGTCCATATATTCTTCAACGATTTCAGGGAGAGCGTTGTAGTATTTGTTACAAGCTTCTCTGTTCTGGAAGAATATATCGCCGTTCTGAGCGGTACCGCGAAGAGCGGGGCGGTTAGGATTGAGGGCGTGAGCACGGAATGCTGCAACAGCGTCCTTATCAAGCATTTCTTCAAGGTCTGCATAATCCCAAGCTTCAATCTTCTGGATTTCGTGAGATGTACGGAAGCCATCGAAGAAGCTGAGGAAGGGAACGCGACCCTTGATAGCAGCGAGGTGAGCAACGGCACCAAGGTCCATAACTTCCTGAGGGTTAGTTTCAGCAAGCATCGCAAAGCCGGTCTGACGGCAAGCGTAAACGTCGGAGTGGTCACCGAAGATGTTAAGCGCGTGAGAAGCAACGCAACGAGCGCTTACGTGGAATACTGTGGGGAGCAATTCACCGGCAATCTTGTACATGTTAGGGATCATCAAAAGAAGACCCTGAGAAGCAGTATAAGTTGTTGTGAGAGCACCTGAAGCAAGTGAACCGTGAACGGTACCTGCAGCACCGGCCTCAGATTCCATTTCCATAACCTTAACGGTCGTGCCGAAAATATTCTTCAAGCCTTGAGCTGCCCATTGGTCTGTGTAGTCAGCCATAGGGCTGGAAGGTGTGATGGGGTAAATACCCGCAACCTCGGTAAAGGCGTAGCTGACGTGAGCGGCAGCCTGGTTACCATCCATGGAAAGTTTTTTTCTAACAATTGCCATGTTTGAGTTTCCTCCTAAAAATTTATAATTTATTTTTTAAACAAAAAAGATACAGGACTCTTGTCCACCCTATATAATAACATATTTTAATAAAAAAGTAAATAGGTTTTTCAAAAATTATGACAAAATTATAACGATTTTTTGTGGAAATCAAGAGAAAAATGTCCTGTCCTTGCTTTCTTTGTTCTGATACTGTTGGCAAAGCAATTTTAAATGTTTTTATGAAATACAATTATCTTATTTCATTGTTGTCAATAAGAGGGAAGGAATCTTCAAAAATCTGTTCCAAAGATATACCTAAAACTCGGGTCAAATAACATATTTCGATATCGGTAATAAATCTCTGCCCCGACTCCATGCGTTGAACAGCGTTTTTATCCACATCAAGCCCGATTAATTGAAGCATATCGGCAAGTTTTCTTTGAGAAAGGTGTTTTTCTTTTCTGAATTTGGCAATATTTTTACCGCAAACATTATTTTTTCCGTCTTTTGTTTTGTTAATAAACATTTTTATATATTTTTTCTCCTTTTTTGACATTTAGTGCTTGACATTTATTTAATTATATGTTATAATTTGTTCCATAATGACATTCAGTGAATGTCAAAAAATTAAAGGAGGATCTATTATGACCGATCAAAACAACAATTTCACTCCCCAGCCCGTAAAAGACGGCAAGGGACAGTCAGTCGCAGCACTCGTGCTCGGTATCATTGGCATCATTGGAGGATGGTTCCCGATAGTTTGCTATTTTACCACTGTGTGTGCTATTCTCGGTATGATATTTGGTGTTATCGGACGCAAAAAATCGATAGCAGCACACGGCAAGGCTTCCGGTCTTGCAACTGCCGGTTTGGTGCTTGGAATAATCGGTACAGCCATAGCTGCGCTTGGTCTTATTTGCACCTCAATTTGCTCTGCGGCTCTTTGCGCGGCTGCGGCAGCATAAATCAGATAAAGCGTCGCTTATGCGGCGCTTTTTTCTTAAATTGAAGGAGTTTTTTATGTATCCCATAGTAAACATTTTTGGCAGAAGCTTTACAACTTATGCTATTTTAGCAATTCTCGCGCTGCTCTTGTGCGGAGTTGTTTTTTGTTATTTTATAAGGAAAGCAGGTAAAGACGACAATGATGCCATTATTTTTTTGCTTGTAGTTTCCGTCGGGGTGCTTATCGGCGGTCATCTGCTTTACGGAGTGACTAACATTTCCCGTTTTGGTGAGCTTTTCAGTGCAACCGACGGCAAGAGCTTTTTGTCTGCTTTTGGGGAGATTTTTGGCGGCTCTGTCTTTTACGGCGGCTTGATAGTCGGTGGCTTGTTCGGGATTGCTTGTATAAAAATTATGAAGCTTGATTTATCCCTTTACGCCGACCTTTCTGCAATTATTGCCCCTCTTTTTCACGGGATTGCAAGAATAGGCTGTTTTCTTGGCGGATGCTGTTACGGAATAGAATCTGAATTTGGCTTTGTTGCTCACGGGAATACGTTGGTGCACGAAATTAACGGAGTTAGCCGTTTTCCTGTTCAGCTTTTGGAATCAATGTGTAATCTCTTGATATGCGCTTTCGTTCTTGCTTTATATTTAAAAGGAAAACAAAAGGGAAGGCTGATATTTATATATCTTTTGATATATGCTATTGTCAGATTTCTTGACGAGTTTTTAAGAGGCGACCTCTTGAGAGGATTTGTTTTTGGATTATCAACATCACAATTTATTAGTATTTTCATAGGACTTTTTGCGATAGTGGGATTGGTTTTAAATGCAATCAAAAGTAAAAGACAAAAACAAACCGGTATTTAAAAGCTTTTCGGGCTATTTTTACAAAAACACATAATATTTCTTGACTTTTTTGACTTTAGCCTTTATAATATAGTTATAATGTAATCTAAACATTGACTTCAATATACGGAGAATAAAAGCTATGAACAAAAAGTTATTTGAATACATTAAAAAATCGCCGACTGCCTATCACGCGGCAGAAGCAACGGCGCAAATCCTTAAAAGCGAGGGTTACAGTGAGCTTTTTGAGGCTGAAAAATGGAATTTGAAGACAGGCGGAAAGTATTTTGTCCGCCGCAACGGCTCGTCTTTGATTTCTTTCAGAATACCTCGGGGAGAGTTTGACGGCTTTGCGATTGCCGCCTCTCACAGTGACAGCCCCTGCTTTAAAATAAAGGAAAACGCCGAGCTTGCAGATGCAAATTATATTCGCCTGTCGGTTGAGAGATACGGCGGAATGCTTTGCTCAACCTGGCTTGATAAGCCTCTGTCAATTGCGGGCAGAGTAATCGTAAAGAGCGAAAAGGGAATAGAAATCAAGCTTTTTGACCTTGCCGAGCCCTGCGCGCTTATTCCAAATGTTGCAATTCATATGAACAGACAGGCAAACGACGGTATGACCTACAATGCCGCAGTCGATATGCTTCCGCTCTGGAGCTCTGCCGAGAAAAAAGGAAGCTTTTATGATAAAATCGCCGAAACGGCAGGCGTGAATAAAGAGGATATTTTATCCTCGGACATCTTCCTTTATAACGGTCAGGACGGTGTTTTGTGGGGAGATTTTATAAGCTCACCAAGACTTGACGACCTTCAATGCGCCTATGCTTCGCTTACCGCTTTTGTGAGCGCCGACGAGGGAGCAAGCCTGCCGATTTATGCTCTGTTTGACAACGAAGAGGTCGGAAGTCAGACAAAGCAGGGCGCGGCGTCAACATTTTTGTCCGATGTAATTGAGAGAATTAATTATTCTCTCGGTATTGATGCAGAGCGAGCTCGCCGCCAGATAGCAGGCAGCTTTATGGCGTCCTGTGATAATGCTCACGCAATTCACCCCAACCACCCTGAGCACGCCGATAAAAATCACAGCGTTGCTATGAACAAGGGAATTGTAATTAAGTATAATGCAAACCAAAAATACACCTCAGACGGTGTTTCCGCAGGAATTTTCAAGCTGATTTGCGAAAAGGCGGGAGTGCCCTATCAGCTCTATTGTAACCGCGCAGATATGGCGGGCGGCTCAACGCTTGGAAATATTGCTAACACACAGGTTTCCTTGAACACTGTGGATATAGGTCTTGCCCAGCTTGCGATGCACTCGTCGTATGAAACTGCGGGGGCTATGGATACAGAGTATATGGTAGAGGCTTTGAAGGTATTTTATTCAAAATCCTTTAAGGCAATAAGCGGCGGTTATCAGATTTAAATAAACAAAAAAGCCGATACGGATTTATTCCGTATCGGCTTTTACTGTCTTTTCTGTTGTTATTGTTTATTCTTAATTTTTCAATTATTTCCGGAAGGTAATTTTACAAAAATTCACTAAACATATTTACAAACTACAAAAATTGTAGTATAATATATATGCCACATAATTTAATCAACAAATTTTACGGGATAACTTTCTATTTTTTTAGAGGGCTTTGTAACTATGCCCTTTTTCATATGCCGATAATGGATTTGGCAAAAATGCGATTTCCGCTCGGCGTGTGAAGAATAGTATTCTTATTTGTTGAGAATTGTGTGGCAACATGGAAACGCATTTTTCGGTGCGTTCTCTATGGGGGCGCACCTTTTTTCTATTGATATTTATTTTTTATTGTTAAATTGTTTTCGCAATGTATTTTTTCAAAAATTCGCGAAAAGTCTTTACAAATTATCAAGAATATGGTATAATATGCTTGCGACGTAAACTGAATAACAAAACATTATCATGGTTAACATGGGATAAGTATACCTTTTTCCTTTTGGCAAAAATGTATGCTCCCTTTTTGTATGCTTTTCCGTGTTACATGGTAGTGTTAAAAAGTTTGCGTCGCAGCATGGAGCTACGTTTTTCGGTGCGTGGCTTCGGTTGCGCACCTTTTTTTATTATATGCAAACAGGGGGATATATGAGCAAGAATGTTGAAAAAAGAGTAATAGATATTACAGGCGTAGAACTTATGCCCGGAGATCCTGACGCTTGCCTTGGCAATGGAGAGCAGGGCTTTGAGTGTTGTTGCGACGAGTGCGACATCTTTTTGCTTTGTTTTCCCGAATTTAATCCAAAAAGCAAAGAAGAGCATATGGATAAAGGTTGATTTTGTTAATCGCATAAAATAAAGAAGCTTGTCGCTGAAAGCGACAAGCTTTTTTCATAAAGAATGTATCGCATATTAATTTTTGTTTTTTAAGCTGTTTTTGGCGTTTTGCAGGGCAGTGAAATATTCAAACGGAACGCGCAGATCACCTTTGCCCATCCCAAGCTCGATGTCAGGCTTGTTCTCTCCGTGAAAATCGCTTCCACCGCTCTTTAAGAGGCCTAATTCATCTGCAAGCTGCTCCAAAAGACAGGTTTCCCCGTCAGAAAAGAGCGAATAGATTGTTTCAATTGCCACAAGACCTTTTGCCGATGCCTTGGGCAAAAATACCCTTAATTCCTGCTCTGTGAGATTTAAAAGCGGGTGAGCCAAAATCGGAAGAGCACCGATTGAGCTTAAAAACTCAATCGCATCAAAGGCATCAATTCTTTGAGGGGGAATATAAAAGCCGTTTTTTTCGGACAAAAGCGTCTTAAAGCCTTCTTTTATCGTTGAGATGTAGCCGCCTTTTATTAATTCATTGGCAAAATATACTCTGTTAGGCGTAATGCTGCCCGCATCTTTTTTGATTTTCGCGTAATCAACAATATATCCCGCGTCGCACAACCGATTTGCGAGCTTAATGTTTGCCTGCTCCTTGTTTTTGTTTATCTGGCTAACAAACTCATCAAGCTCACGGATACGGCAAGCGTCAACGAAAAGACCGATAATATGAAGCTCCTTGCCAATATATTCGGTAGAAATTTCAATTCCCGCGACAGCAATTGTTGAGCTGTTTTCACCCGCCGCCAAAAACTCGGCGAGCCCCGCCGTAGTGTTGTGGTCGCAGAGAGCAACGGCAAGGATATTCATTTTCTCGGCTAATTTAATAATTTTTCGGGGTGTCAGAGTACCGTCAGAAAAAAGCGAGTGCGTGTGCAGGTCGCAAAAGCCGTTTGATTTTTCAATTGAGAACATAATTTATCCTTTTCTTCCAATAGTTTTAAATCCTGTTTTCAGATATCGGACAGGTCTTCTTTTTTCTTGAAGATCAAGGCGCAAGTTGAGATTAGAGTGACAAGCACGGTCGCTCCTATGCTGATAGTGCCGCCACAGCCAGATGCGGATGCGTTTGTCGAAGGATTTTCGGAGGAAAGCTTATCTATTGATCTCGTTTGGGATGTTTTGCCGCATACGGTACAAAGAATTGCTTCCTCGCCGTTTTGGTCATAAGTCGGCTTTTTGGTCACGGTCCATCCGCCAAAAACATGATATTTATCATTTGCGGGGATTACCTGCTCGGTCCTTTTATCTTTGCACTCCGTGCAGACGTAATATTCCAGTCCGTCCTTGGTGCAGGTAGGCTCTATTTCGGTCACCCAGACGTAAGAGTGCTTTTTCTGGTTTGTTCGTTGGGGCTCAACGAGTGTCTCACCGCATTCCGAGCATCTCTGACCTTCCTTGTATCCCGCCGAAACGCAGGTGGCGGGAATGGCGGGAATTATTTCGATTGAGTGCTCCTTTTTAGGCAAGAAGAGGGAGGAGCCGTCGCTTATTCGCGTTGTGCCTGCGTCCGAAAAATACCCTCCGCAATCAGGGCAGTACCAATGCGCAAGAGAGCCTCTTTCGGTACAGCTTGCTTCTACAGCATCTATATAAGAAATATTGTGAACGTGAGGAACGACATAATCATTCTCACTGCCGTAGCTTACGATATAGCACTCTCTTTCGGGATCGCACATTGATTTATAGCACAATATTTCCTTCGTCGGGGTCTTGAAAAAGTAGGTAAAATTCGCAATTATATCGGTTTTCCAGGCTTGGTTGAGATATTGGTCGTAGCGCGTGACGGTAAAATAACCGTGACCGTGATTTTCGAGGTTGGTTCGGTTGACGTCAAAAAATCCGTCTATGTTGCTTGTATAAAAGCTGTCAAAGCTGCTCCGTTCTCTCATTCTGATCGTTTTGATCTCAAAAAGCGAACTGTTAAACAGAGAAGCGTATAGTGAGCGATCGAGAGCATTACTGAATAAAGAGTACACGATAAAGAGCGAGCCGTCGTCGTTCACAGACGCGAGACTGATCTCCAAGGTCGTGTCCAAGGGATGTACGAGCTCCGTATACTTTATCACCTCGAAGCTCTCCAGATTGACGATGTTGAGCCGGATATAATTATTAATACCGTTGCTGTCGTAGGATAGGGCCAGTGCGGTGCCGTTGTACAGATGGAAAAATTCGCGATTTGCAAGATCGAATTTGCCTTCGGGTATTTCAAAAGGATGAGCTTCACCCGTTTTCGAATCTATATATAGCAGACAACCGTCCCACCCGATTTGACAATATACAACAGCTCCGCCGTCAGTGTAAAAGTTTTTATACTGATCGCGCACAAGTATTGACATTCCCGAGCCCCGCAACGAGTCGTTTACCCACTTAAGCTCACCGTTTTTATCGATACAGAACAACAAGTCGTATAAGCCTGACGAAGCCTCTTCCCTGCAAATGAAAATGTAGCTTCCGTCTCCGCTTTCTATAACGTTGACGATATCACTTCTCTCAAAAGGATTTTTCACGATGCTTTGCTTCAGCACGTTTCCGTTGTAGTCAAGACGCATAAACTCTATTCGCGCCATCGGAATGTTCTCTCCGTCGATCCGTTCCCAAAGTTCTGTTATGACCACGAGGCTATCGTCATAGGGAAAAAAGGACGCAAAGCTATTGTTTCTCGTAAAGTCGCCTGTTCCGACGATTTGGGTGACTTCGCTCGGAAAGAGAATACCATTCGTCGAAGCGACGAGTGTTTTTGCCTCAAGCTTATTGCCTGACGAATCACAGACTGCGCCCTCGGGAAATTTTATTTGATATCCCTTTTCATAAGCCTTGGTTTTAAAGGTGATCTCAAGCTCGTGACTGGGATAATGCGGAAGAATGATACTCGCATCAATTATATTGCCGTCGGGATCGGTAATTTTCACCCCGTCCCAATTCTCGCCCTCGTATATATTTTCGTTGAATTTGAGCGTAATGATATCCTTGAATTCAAGGTCCTTTTCGCCCGTTGTGACAAGGGGAGCAGATTTGTCCTCGACAAAGGAGACGTCAAAGGTGATATACTTGTCGTCATGCTCGGTGAAGTCGTCTATTTTTATGCCTGAAAATACTCCGCCGTTCCAATCGGACGAGGGGAGCGCGTCGGGAGAGAGCATTACGCCGGGATTAAATGCGGAATCCTCAAAGGACCAGGGATAGTTCAAAACAAAATTCCTGTCTACATTAGCGCAGATCTCCTCAATAAAGAGATACGGCGAGGAGTTCTCAATCGAGTGTGCCGTCTTCTTGTCGGGACGGGGATCGTAGTAAAGGTTAGCATTCATAAAGCCCGTGCCGTCATCGTTGAGTCGGGCGTCGATATGCCAGATCACCGCCGTCTTGTATTGAGCGTATTCTCTGTAAGCAACGAGATAAAACTCGTCAAACATACCGTCAAAGCTGTCGGTAACGATAGCGTAATCTCCGTTCAATTTGTCGCCGTAAATATCGAGCCGCAGGTCGTTGACCTCACCCGTGACGACCTGAACCTCGTCGATCCAACCGAGCATCATCTTGAGATATGGGTTAATCGTATTACGGTTGTCGGACATAAGGTCGAGCGTGGCTGCCATTCCCGAGTAAACCTCGCCATAAAGGTCAGGCATGCCGAGAGAGTGCATAAGCTCGTGGCAGATGACGTCTATCATATTGCTTCTTTCGTTTCGTGCGCCCTCGTATATCTGCGCTATTCTTGTAAATTGAAGATCGCCAATCGCACCTCCCACACCGTAGTTGGTTCCACTATACCAATGGTTATCTCTATTATCCGAATACTCGCCCGCAAAGTGAAACGCAACGGCGTCGATCACGTCGTCACCATTCCCGTCAAAGTCGGAAAAATTGACGCCCTGAGCCATATAATGCTCTGCCGCCTCCATAATAAGCTCGGGCTTTTTGTTGTCGTAATAGGAGCGCTCGTGCTTGGCGGTGTACCAATCGAATACGCGTCCGCTGATATTTAATTTTCCGTATGATTGATCGCGGTAAAAGCTTGCAACGCTTACGTCATTGCCCCAGTTGGTTTCGGCTCCGCCGGCAAAATACGTCCTTTCGTAATATTCCTGTGTGGCTACGGGGTTTTCGTTTTTGCAGTCGGGGAATTCGATCAGAAACACGGCTATTTTAGCATCGCCGTGAGTGGGCATGCTGCGCTGAAGAAAGAGCTCGGGATGCTCCTCGACGGGAATTCCGACCTCGACCGTCTGCACCGCCTGCTCATCGGTCGTCTTCTCCTCAGCAAATGCCGAGATGGTGGGGAAAAGAGCTAATATCAGCACGAAAATTGCAATTGATAAAAGTAAACGTTTCATAATCGACCTCCGCGAATTGTTTCTGATATAATAATACCACAATAATTCTCACGTGTCAAGGAGGGCTCAAAAAACGGCAGAGCTTTTGCTCTGCCGTGAAGTTTTTTATTCGGTCACTCCCACTCAATCGTGCCAATCGGCTTCGGAGTGAGGTCATAGAGCACGCGGTTGATGCCCTCAACCTCGTGAGTTATTCTGTCTGTGATTTTATGCAAAAGCGAATAAGGAATTTCCTCAATCGTTGCGCTCATAGCGTCGGTTGTGTTGACTGCTCGGATAATTGCGGGCCAGCCCTCATATCTTTTGCCGTCGCGCACTCCTACGCTCTTGAAGTCGGGAACAGCGATAAAGTACTGCCAAACCTTGCCTGCAAGTCCGGCATTATCAAATTCCTCGCGCAAGATTGCATCTGCCTCGCGAAGTGCGTGAAGTCTGTCGCGTGTGATTGCGCCAAGACATCTTACACCCAAGCCGGGACCGGGGAAGGGCTGACGGTAAACCATAGCGTGAGGAAGACCAAGTGCCTCTCCCACAACTCTGACCTCGTCCTTGTAGAGCAGCTTAACAGGCTCAACAAGCTCCATATCCATATCCTCGGGCAAGCCGCCTACATTGTGGTGAGCCTTAACGCCCTTGCTTTCAATAATGTCGGGATAAATCGTACCCTGTGCCAAGAATTTAATGCCTTTAAGCTTTGCCGCTTCTTCGTCAAAGACCTTGATAAACTCACCGCCGATAATTTTTCTCTTCTTTTCAGGCTCGGCTACATCTTTCAAAAGGTCAAGGAAGCGGTCGGTCGCGTCAATATATATAAGATTGGCATCAAGAGCCTTGCCGAAAACCTCGATTACCTGCTCGCTCTCGCCTTTTCTCATAAGACCGTGATTTACGTGAACACAAACAAGCTGTTTGCCGATTGCTTTTATAAGAAGCGCGGCTACAACTGAGGAATCTACTCCGCCCGAAAGCGCGAGAAGAACCTTTTTGTCGCCAACCTGTGCTCGAATTGCCGCTACCTGTTCGTCAATAAACGCGTTAGCAAGCTCCAAGCTATCAATACGAGCCATAGACTCGGGACGAATATCGTTCTGCATATATCTTTCCTCCGTTATCAGTTGGTATAGTTGTCAAAATATCCTTGAACAAGAACAACGGGAGTGCCCTTATCGCCGGAACCGCTTGTCAGGTCGCAAAGTGAGCCTATCAGGTCGGTGAGCTGACGGGGGGTTGTGCCCTGTGATGCCATATTGCCTACAAGGTTGTCCTTCTTTGCTTTAATGCTCGCGGAAATTGCCGCACGGAGCTCCTCGCCCGACAAGTCCTTAAAGTCGTTGTCAGCCAAATATTTGAGCTTTAATTCGTTTGGCGTACCAATCAAGCCGTCTGTGAAGGCGGGGGAAACAACGGGGTCGGCAAGCTCCCAGATTTTACCCTGAGGGTCTTTGAACGCTCCGTCACCGTAAACCATAACCTCGACGTGCTTGCCTGTCGCTTCAAGGACATTTTTCTGAATGTCAAGAACCAATTGCTTGCACTCGCGGGGGAAGAGCTTAATTGTTTCCTCAGTAGATTTATTTGAGCCGAGAAGACCGTATTTTTCATTGAAGCCGCAGCCGTTAATTGAAGATGTCATAAGATCGTCAAGGCTGCATACGACCTTCGCGCCGCCCGCAAGAAGAATTCTCTTTGTGCGCGCACGGGTGTGAATGTCGCAGTTGATTATGTGGTCGGCGTAGGGAAGGATTGCCTTTGCCTGATTTGCAAATATAATTTCAACCTCAGCTCCGCATTCGCGAATAAGGTCGCCGTAATATTCAACATAGTCAACGCCTGTGAACTCGTGCTTTACATAGCCGAAAAGCTCACGGTATTTCTCAAGAGAAAGAACATCACTGTAAGGGTTAACGCCTGATTCATCAACCATATCCATGCTGATAAGATGGTTTCCAACCTCATCAGATGGGTAGCTGAGCATAAGAACTACCTTCTTTACAGCCTTTGCAATACCTCTTAAGCAGATAGCAAAGCGATTTCTTGAAAGTATAGGGAAAATAACGCCGACAGTACCGCCGCCAAGCTTAGCCTTGACATCTGCTGCAATATCGTCAACAGAGCAGTAGTTGCCTTGTGTACGAGCAACAACCGATTCGGTAATAGAAATTACATCACGGTCGCAAAGCTCAAAGCCCTCTGACTTGGCAGCCTCAAGCACGCTGTCTGTAACCATTTTTGCAAGGTCATCACCCTGACGGAAAATGGGGCAGCGGATACCTCTTGAAACCGTACCGACTTTTCTGATTTTTTGTTCCATATATTAAATCTCCGTTCTGTCGCACATAGGCGGCACAAATATTTTCCAAAAATTAATTTACATTCTATTATACCAAAAAAACGCGCGAATTTCAATATAAAAATTATAAATTGTGCGATTTTTTTGAAAAAACACTCAAAAAATTGAAAAAACAAAAATCCTGCATTGTTTTGTCGCATAAGAAAATATTTTTTACATTTTGTATTATAGCACTTTCATTTTTTGATGTCAATATTTTTCATATAATTATGATAAACGAAAATGTATTTGTATATTGCTTAATCTTTTGTGTAAAAACTCTAAAAAAGCCTATAAACAGATTGGTTTAAGAAAAAAATCCCGTTTTTCAAAAAATATTTTAAAAACCTATTGAAATTTTTAAAGAGTTGTGATATAATATATTGGTCGCGACGAGCAAAGCGTCGCAAAAAACAAATAGGGGTATAGTTCAGTCGGTAGAACACCAGTCTCCAAAACTGGGTGTCGTGGGTTCAAGTCCTTCTGCCCCTGCCAAAAAATCCAAGTCGAAAGACTTGGATTTTTTTCATTTGTGCCGCAAGGCACAACCTCATTTGACCGAAGGTCAACATCATTTAGCCGAAGGCTAACATCATTGCCGCACCAAGCGGCACAAATGAACGATGTTGCACTTCGTGCAAATGATGTGCTTCGCAATGATGTTACGGCTTCGCCGTAAATGATGTTGCGCTTCGCGTAAACGGAATTGTAACCATCCGCTCGGTGCGCTGAAATATAGTTGATTTTTAGTCGAAAGTATGGTATAATTTAGATATGGAAGGGCGGTGATATCGTGAGAGAAGATAAGCTTGGTGATCTTTCAATGGAGTTATCCGTTGATATTCTGCAATTAACCAAGGAACTACGCGCAAAGCACGAAAACGTGATCTCCAATCAGATTGGCAGAAGTGCAACAAGCATCTGCGCTAACATTGCCGAAAGCAAATACGCTCATGGTCGCGCCGACTTTATTGCAAAGCTTGAGATTTCGCTCAAAGAAACAAACGAAACGAGCAAATGGCTTGAGATGCTTTGGAAAAGTGAGTATATTGATGAAGCAAGATATAAAGCTCTCGACCGTAAGTGTTCGACGATAAGATTTTTGCTTGTTAAGTCTATTACAACGGCTAAGAATAATTTTGCGAAAGGAAAATAATAATGCAATATGATATGATTATCCGTTTGGGAACAGATGCCGAAAAACAAGAACTTTTAACCGATTATCCAAACATAAAAAATGTCATTCGAGACGGTGGATATTTTATTGTTGCCAAAATCGAAGATACTGTTGTTGGATACCTTTGGGCATTCAAAAGAAAAATTCCCGCACCTGTTGAGCAGGATGAAATATTTATAAATATCATTGAGGTCATATACACAAACCTTCGTTGCCAAGGTGTCGCTTCCAAAATGATAAGTGCAATTATAGAAATTGCAAAAGAAGAAAAAGCATATCAAGTCCGCGCATATTGTGATATTGGCAATGTTCCATCGCACTGCTTATGGCTGAAAAATAAATTTTCCATTAGTCCAGCCAAAATGCCGGACGGCTCTATTGCAGGATCTTTTGTAAGTTATGTGCTTTGAAATTACATAGATTCGTTTACAAGCATGGAGTAGTACCCCGGAAGATAGCGGTCAAGTGCAACTCCCATCATCGCCAAGGGATAAGTGTACCCTCGCGGCAAAAATCATGGACTGTTTTTGTACGATAGCCTTGTATGGATCTATTTTGTAGTGGTAACACAAAAAATCCAAGTCGAAAGACTTGGATTTTTTCATTTGTGCCGCAGGCACAACATCATTTGCGTGGCACACGCAACATCATTTCGAGCGAAGCGAGAACATCATTGCCGCCCCGCGGCACAAATGAACGAGGTTGCACTTCGTGCAAATGATGTGCTTCGCAATGATGTGGGCTTACGCCCAACGATGTTGCGCTTCGCGCAAACGGATACGCCTTCGGCGTGATTTGGTGCGAAAGCACTTGAAACATTCACGGATTTGTGGTATAATAATAAAAACCCATTTTTTAAGGAGAAAAATATGACATACAAAAACGGAATAAAGGAATATGCGCTTACTGGAGTAATGTTCGGGGTTCCAATGGGAATTTTATTCGGTCTTATGCATCT
>JAZNER010000070.1:0-25337 GCA_045588675.1 Eubacteriales bacterium
ATGCTTTCGCCGTTTACAAAGAGCTCGACCTCGGGCAGGTTGGAGTAAACGGTTACTTTGGTAACATCCTCAACACGGTCGATATATCTCTTGCCGCACAGGTGAACGAAGGGGTCTTCCTCGGGAGATACGAGCCATGCCTTGTAAGCGTAGAAGGAGTCCTTCTTGTATTTGCGGTCGATGGTAACAAGACCCTTGTGGTTTTGTCCGTTCTCGCCGCCCTCAGCTCTTGCATCGGCGCCAAAGTCAAACATATTCCAAACGTGAGTCGCCCATATATATTTTCTTGTGAAAAGCTGTTTGATAAGCTCCTCGTGATAATATGCCTGATATTCCTCGGTGTAGTCACCCTGACGGGGATTTGAGGTGTGCCAATTCAATGCCTCGCAACCGTATTCGGAGCAGCCAATCGGAATAGAGGGGTGTGTTTCGTGGAATTTATCAAACCAAGGACCGTTCATGCTTGTGTTTCCGCCGTACCAGCCAAAGTAGTGGTTGTAGGAAACCACGTCGGGAATCTGGAGATAGGGGTCATCCATCTTGCACATAGAAACTGCGGCAATCGTTGTAAGTCTTGTCTTGTCCATTTCGTGAACAAGGTCGTTGAGTATTTTATGGTTTTCAAGAAGGTCGTTGTCGCTTCCCGCGATTGAAATCTCATTTGAAAGTCCCCAAACAACGATTGACGGGTGATTGTAGTTTTGAGCTACAAGCTCCTTCATCTGACTTATCGTATTCTCGCGACCTGTGGGCATATGCTTTGAAATATAAGGAATTTCAGCCCAGATTACAAGTCCGTTTTCGTCGCAAAGGTCATAGAAATATTGGTCGTGCTGATAGTGAGCAAGACGAATGGTCGTCGCGCCCATTTCCATAATATATCCAATATCTTCCTCGTGGTGCTCGGGAAGTAATGCGTTACCAACGCCCCATCTGTCCTGGTGACGAGAAACACCGCGAAGCGGATATTCCTCTCCGTTGAGGATAAAGCCGTTATCGGGGTCAATGCTGAATGTACGACAGCCAAAGCGAGAGCTTACCGTATCAAGAATCTCGCCGTTTCTTACAATAGAAACCTCCGCTCTGTAAAGGTAAGGGTTCTTGCGACCGTTCCAGAGAATAACGTTTTCAATCGTGTATTCATAACCGTCACCGCTTGCTACTACATTGTTTTCCTTGTCGAAAATTGTGTATTCAAGACGGTCGCCGTCTTGAATATTCTTTGTGTAAACGTCAATCTTAATATTAGCATTTGCACCGCTTACTGTGGGAGTAATTGCAATACCGGGTGCGCCGTAATATTCAAGGTCAAAGTGTGTTTCGGGCACTGAAATAATATTTACGTTTCTGTAAATACCGCCGTAGAATGTAAAGTCAGCCATCTGGGGATAAACGCGGTCGTTTGCAGAGTTGTCAACTACAATCTGAAGCTCATTTTCACCTGTGAGCTTATCTGTTATATCAACTCTCCAGGTTGAATAACCGCCGTCGTGGTGAGCTAAATGCTCGCCGTCAATATAAACATCAGCAGACGAGTTTGCGCCGTTGATTTCAAGGTAGTGTCTGTAATTTTCGGGCAGGTCGCTCTTGACGATTTTCTTTACATAAAGGCAGGAGCCTCTGAAATAATCGTTTCCGCCGTCTTGTCCGTCAACGGCGTTCCAAGAGTGAGGAAGATTAACATTTTCAAAGCCTTCGGGGCGAGTAGATGGGAAGTCAACACCCATGGCAAACTGCCAACCCTCATTAAAATTTAAAATTTTTCTCATTTTTTTCTCCTATTTATCTTGCTGTTTGAATTCATTTTAGCCCATAAATTTTAAATCTATGTGAATTTTTCGTGTTTATTTCTCTAAAATGCACCCGACAAAACAATAATTGCCGAGTGCATTTAATATTTAATCAATAAATCTTAAATCAGCCGTTATTTCTGCGCTCTTCAAGCTCAGCATTCATCTTGTTGAGAGTTTTCTTGTCAAGGTTGTAGATAAGACCAAGACCTACAAACTGCATAAGTGCGGCAACAAGGAAGAGGATTGCAACAAGCCAACGCATATTGATAGCTACATCAAAGCTAAGCTTTGCAACGTTGATAAATGCCTCTCCTGATTCGTTGATGTCGTTGTTTACATAACCGAGTGTACCCATGATTACAAGAGCAACCGCAGGACCTACACCCTGAGCAAGCTTACGGAAGAAGGAGTGAAGTGAATATACGACACCTTCCTCGCGGTTACCTGTCTTCCATTCATTGTAGTCGATTGCATCGCCCATCATAGCCCAAGAAACTGTCGAGTAGATACCAAGTCCGAGAGAGTAAATAAGCTGACATACAATATAGAGAACAAGGTCAAGATTTGTATTACTGGGAGTAATGATAAACAAGCCTGCGCCGCCTATAATAGAGCAAATAGCACCAACAACGCTGAGCTCCTTTTTACCGTATTTTATAACCATCTTACGAGCAAGAGGTGTGAAGAATATAATCGGTATCATAGCAAACAGCTGAACGACACCTGAAATTTTAGCATTACCGTAATAAATCTGGAATACTACCGACACAGCAGTAGATGCGCCCTGCATACCAATAAACATACCCATAGCGGCAAGTGTTGCACCAACTGCGGGACGGTTCTTCATAAAGTTGCAAAGAGCCTTCCAAACATTGAACTTTGGCTGTTCCTCTTTTAAGGTAATCTCTGTGTCAACTCGTACAGTTGTATTTTTAATCATAAACTGGAAGCAGAAGAAGCCGAGCACGCCCATAAAGAGCGCTGCAATAAATACATTAAATCCGTTTAAGGTTTTTCCGTCAGCCTCATAGATAATGAAGGGAAGAATGACCATAGGGAGCATATTTCCTATCATTGAGCCTATTGAACGCCAAGCAGAAAGAGAAGCGCGGTCAGCAGGCTCCTTGGAAATAAGCGAGAGAAGAGAGCCGTAAGGAACGTTTGCAATCGTGTAGAAGGCATCCCAAATAACATATCCAAAAATAAAAATAATTATTTTAGCCCAGGTCGGCGCACCGGGAAAGGGAAGGAAGCAAAGCGCTCCGCCCACAATCAATCCAATCGAGCCAAACCAAATGTAAGACAAAAATTTGTTTTTCCTGTATTTTCGTCTGTCAGCATCGATAATAGAGCCAATCAACGGGTCGTTGATAGCGTCCCATACCTGAACTATTACCAAAAGAAGCGAATAGTAAAGACCAAGTCCCATAATCTGTGTCCAGAAAAGAGCCATTGTGCCCTTGAGCGCAAAGCTCATATTACATCCAAGGTCGCCCGCGGCATAAGCTAAGCTGTCGCGTATTCCAAATCTGCGTTTGCCGTTTTCATCAAGCGTGGTGGGTTTTTGCTTTTTAGACATATAAAATGTCCTCCTATAATTTATATTTTTTCTTTTCCTTGCAAGACATATGTGAGAAAATATGCAAAAGCCTTGATTTAATCCTCACCCATAGCTTTAAAAATTCTTTGAATTTATGTCATAGGAAAAATTCTCAAAAATCCTTATAAAAATTCCCGTACATAGAGATTATGACACTTAAACCGAAAAATCCTGAATAGCGAGAAAAGCTTTTTATAGATATTTTGACAGAAAAGACAACGCCTTATACCCATTATTGGAACATAGAATGGTGGATTATACTGGATTTCATATTCATCAGCAAAAAAGATAAAATAAAGAAAAAATAAAAAATTTGCAAAAAACCCTTGACAAGACAAAACTGTTGTGATATAATAGTTCTACCTCTGCAAAAGGGTTTTTTTGTTGTGCCCTGTGCGCAAAAGGACACACACCGTTTCAGAGGGAGGTACACAGACCGCTTTTGCGGTCAAATAAAATTCAAATGGGAGGTGCCGAAATCATGGCTAATGATGCAAGAGTCAAAATTACTCTTGTTTGTACAGAGTGCAAGCAGAGAAATTATGACACAAAGAAAAACAAGAAGAATGACCCAGACAGGCTCGAGCTTAAAAAGTATTGTAAGTTCTGCCGCAAGCACACTCTTCACAAAGAGTCTAAGTAATAAGAGGGAGGTACAGTATGACTATCACAAATAAAAGAAGTCTTATCGCCCTTCTCCTATCTCTTGTGTTGGTTGTATCACTCTTCACAGTAAGCCTTTCAGCGACAGAAGTAGAAAATTCTACCGAAGGTACAATAGAGGTTGTAACAGACGCTGCAACAGATGTTGTAACAGACGCTGCAACAGATGTTGCAACAGAAGAAGCTACAGCAGAGGCTGATGAATCAGCTTCTGAGAGCGTTTCTGAAACTGAAAAGGAAACTGAAACCGAAACAGACAATTCCGCCGCTTTGATTGAACAGCAGCAGAACGAAAAGAAGAAGACACTCATTATCAACTTCGTTATAATCGGAGTTATCGTATTAGTGGCTGTTCTTCTTTGCGTAAAGTTCCGCGCAAAGCTCGGTGATTTTATGCGCTCGGTAAAGAGTGAAATGAAGAAGATCGTTTGGTCAAGCAAGGAAAATACTCGAAAGAGCTTCTTAGTTGTAATTGTTGTTGTAGTAGCAGTTGCAATTTTGCTCGGCTTGATGGATTTTGCATTCAGCACAGGTATCAATCAACTCGCTTCGCTATTTAAATAATTCTATTTGAACGGAGCTTTAAGATGAGTGATATTGATGGAATGAACGTAGGCCTGAAATGGTATGTTGCGCACACTTATTCGGGATATGAAAACAAGGTAAAAGCTAATCTTGAAAAAATCGTAGAGAACCGCGGACTTGGAAATCTTATTTATGACATTAAGGTTCCTGTTGAAACGGTTATCGAAAAAGACGGTGAAAAGGAAAAAGTTACTGAGCTTAAAATTTTCCCAAGCTATGTTTTCGTCAAGATGATAATGACTGATGAAAGCTGGCACGCTGTCAGAAACATTACAGGAGTTACGGGCTTCGTAGGCCCAGGCTCTCGCCCCGTGCCGCTTACCGATAAAGAGGTTCTTGATATGAACCTTGAAGAAACTATCGAGGAAGCAAAACTTCAGCTTAAGTTTAATGTGGGCGATGAGGTCAATGTTATCAGCGGTTTGTTTGAAGGATATGAGGGAGCTGTTCAAAGCATTTCCGATGACCTTAAAACTGTTACGGTCCTCATTAAAAGAGGACGCAGAGATATGCCTGTTGAAATTGACTCGGACATGCTCAAGCTCAAAACACAAATTTAATTTTTCACGATATTTTTAAAAATCGTTCCATCGCCCAGAGCGATGTAAAGTGGGAGGGAAAAAATTTTTGAATTTCCCGCACAAGTACCACTATGGAGGTGTAATTAATTATGGCTAAGAAAATAATGGGTTATATCAAGTTGCAGCTTCCCGCAGGTAAAGCTACTCCTCAGCCCCCTGTAGGTCCCGCACTTGGTCAGTACGGTGTTGCTATTCCCGTATTTACAAAGGAATTTAACGAAAGAACAAAGAACGATATGGGTCTTATTATCCCTGTTGTTATCACAGTTTACGCTGACCGTTCTTTCACATTTATCACAAAAACTCCCCCTGCAGCAGTTCTTATCAAGAAGGCAGCAGGACTTGAGTCCGGCTCTGCTAAGCCTAACAAGGATAAGGTTGCTAAGCTTACACAGGAGCAGGTAAGAAAAATTGCTGAAACAAAGATGCCTGACCTCAATGCAGGTTCTATTGAAGCTGCTATGAGCATGGTTGCAGGAACAGCTCGTTCTATGGGCGTTCTTGTAGAAGACTGATAGGAGGTAAGTTGTAATGGGAAAGAAATATACAGATAGCGTAAAGCTTATTGAAAAGAACAGACTCTACGACCCCTCTGAGGCTCTTGGTCTTGTTTGCCAGACATCAAAGGCAAAATTTGATGAAACTATTGAAGTACATGTTCGTCTTGGTGTTGACTCCCGTCACGCTGACCAGCAGGTAAGAGGCGCAGTTGTTCTTCCTAACGGAACAGGTAAGACTGTTAAGGTTCTTGTTTTCGCAAAGGGTGACAACGTTCAGAAGGCTCTCGACGCAGGCGCAGATTACGCAGGCGGCCCTGAGTACGCAGAAAAGATCCAGACTGAAAACTGGTTTGATTTTGACGTAGTTATCGCTTCTCCCGACATGATGGGTGTTATCGGTAAGCTCGGTAAGGTGCTCGGTCCTAAGGGACTTATGCCGTCCCCTAAGGCAGGTACAGTTACTCCCGACGTTGCTCGCGCAGTAAGCGAAGCAAAGGCTGGTAAGATTGAATACCGTCTTGACAAGACAAATATTATCCACTGTCCTATTGGTAAAGCTTCCTTCGGCGAAGCTAAGCTTCAGGAAAACTTTGATACTCTTCTCGGAGCTATTATCAAAGCTAAGCCCGCAGCTGCAAAGGGTCAGTATATTAAGTCTTGCGTTGTAGCATCTACAATGGGCCCCGGTATTAAAATTAATCAGGGTAAGCTCGGCTAATATAGCTTGAATATTTAAAAAAAGACAGAGAATGTTTAAGTTCTCTGTCTTTTTTTTGATAAGTGTTGATTTGATTAAAGTCAAAATTCAAGTTTTAAAATTACCTGAACGGAAGAATTTAGTTAAAAATAGAGTATTTTTTGCTTTTTATCAGAGTGTAAATGTTAATTTTTTGTAAATATAATATTTTTTCTTATGCTATAAGGGTTTTTTTGTCGTTTTAAGTGCCTGATACCCTTGAAAAAAAACACAAAATGTGATATAATTGTGTCATATATATATTATTATTATTAATATAAATATTATTATGTGCGATAAATTAATTCAGAAAGGCTATAGAGATTATGGATTATTTGAAGGAAATACGAGAAATATGGTCAATGGTTCAGGACAGTATGAAGCAGCAGATAAGCGTCACTGCTATGAACCTTTGGTTCGGGGATATTGAAATCACTTCATTTTTTGACAATACCCTTACATTGACAGCAAGCTCGGAATTCAAAATGCAGATCATAAATGAAAAATACCTTTCTCAGATTGAAGAATTGTTTGAAGAGCTTATGGGCTTCCATATCAATGTCAAAATCAAAGCTAAAAATTCTACCGTAAATATTGAAAAAATCAAAAGTCAGATCAATGCAGGTAATTTTGAAGCATTTGACGACAAGGATCTTGAGGACGAACAGGACGAGGATACACTCTCTCCTATTTTAGGCTCTACAATGCCTACTATTAACTTTGAATACACCTTTGATAACTTTATCGTAGGGGGCTCGAATAAGTTTGCTCATGCGGCGTGTATCGCGGTTGCAGACAGACCTGCTCAGGATTATAATCCGCTGTTTATTTACGGCCCGAGCGGTCTTGGAAAAACTCACCTGCTTTACGCAGTCACAAACGAAATAAAAAAGAAAAATCCTTTTGCAAATATTATTTATATCAAGGGTGAGGATTTTACCAACCAGATGATTGAGAGCCTTGCTAAAAAATCAATCTCTATGTTCAGAGATAAATACCGCACCTGTGATGTTTTGCTCATAGACGATATTCAGTTTATAGCGGGAAAAATATCAACTCAGGAAGAATTTTTCCACACCTTTAACGCTCTTTATGAGGACGGCAAGCAAATCATACTGACATCAGATAAGCCCCCAAAGGATATAAAAACTCTTGAGGAAAGACTTAGAACAAGATTTGAATGGGGACTTATAGCTGATATTCAGCCGCCCGATTTAGAGCTCAGAATTGCCATCTTCAAAAATAAGATCTCACAGGCAGGTATAACCGTATCAGACGAGATCATTATATTCCTTGCAGAAAATCTTCGTTCTCACATAAGACAGATCGAAGGAGCTGTAAAGAAGCTTGTTGCAATCAAATTTTTAGAGGGCAACGAAATAACTATGGACGTTGTCAAAAGCAGAATGTCAGAGCTGCTCGGCGGTGCTGAGCCTGTAAGTGTTACTGTTGATAAAATATTTGCGGCAATTGAAAAGAAATACAATGTCACAAAAGCCGACCTTATCGGCAAGTCAAGAGTTAAAGAGGTAGCTCAGGCAAGACATGTGGCAATTTACTTAATTAAGCATATAGTAGAAATGACTAAGCAGAACATAGGTAAATTATTAAACAGGGACCACGCGACGATTATTTCGTCAATTGATGTAATTGAGAAAAGACTTGCTTCATCAGCAGAGTTTGAAGTTGAGATCAACGAGCTGATTAAGGAAATCAAAAAATAATTCAAGTTATTAACAGCTTTTCCGTAAATATTTTACTTGTTTTTCAAGGAAAAAACTTGTTTTCCACTTTTTAATATTCAAGGCAAGATGTTGAAAAGCTAAAAATTTTCTAAAATAGAGAATTTTCATCAATTTTTGAAAATATATTTGATTTCAGAATTAAATTTTTAAAGAAAGCGTGTGGAAAAATTGTAAGTTGCTGTCTGTTTTCTACACGGGAAATTTGAAAAAATATTCTTTACCTCAAACAGTATTCAAGGCTTTTCCACTTTTTAGCAACTATTAATACTGCTACTATATAATTCAATCATTCATTCAATCATTCTATATAAAGCGCGAGTGAGATTATCGGGCTTTACCTAAAATTTTATATGAGCCTTGTGCTCCGGAAAGGATTAATTATGATTATTAAATTCAACAGACACGAAATCAGTAATAAAATAGCTCCTCTTATGAGCGTCGTTTCGGGAAAAAGCACCTTGAGTGCGGCAGACGGAATACTTATCGAGGCTAATTCTCCCGACAGCTGCACACTTACTGCATTTGACCTTGAAAAAGGAATAAGAATTACTGTTGAGGCTGAGGTTTTAGAAGAGGGTGCGTACATAATCAATGCTCAGAAATTTAATCAGACACTGAGAGTTATGGACGGAGAGTTTATTACTCTTTCGGTTGATGCTAAATTGAACGCTCATTTTGAATGCGGACGCTCATCACATAAAACGGGAGCTCTTCGCGCTGAGGATTTTAATGAGATACCCGACCTCACAACTGATAAGGGCTTTGTTGTTTGTCAGGCAAGTCTTAAGGAAATGCTTTCAAAGGTTTCTTACGCTATGGGTGTAAATGACCCAAGACCCGTGCTCAACGGTTGTTTCGTTAAAACAGAGGAAGGAAAAATCACTATAGCTTCCTGTGACAGCTTTAAGCTCGCTGTTTGCTCAAACGAGGCAGAGCTCAAAAAGCTTGAAAATTCTACTCGCGGTGTTGAGTTTTCGTTTATAGTTCCTGTAAAGTCGGTAAATGAAATCGTAAAGCTTCTTTCTGACGACGAGGAAAAAACGGTAACGGTTTATATGAGCCACAAGAATATGGTCATTGTATTTGAAGATTTGATTTTCTTTACAAGACTTATTAACGGCGAGTATATTGATTACAACAGAATTATTATTAAAAATCATAAGATTGAGATTTTAGCCGATAAACAGGAGCTTCTGGCGGCTTTTGAAAAGGCTTCTCTTATCACAGAGGAGAGAATTGCGGGAAGTGTTCGTTCACACGTTAAGCTTGAAGCAGTTGACGATGTTTTGAAGGTTTCAGCCGTTTCCTCTGCGGGAAGCATTTATGACGAGGTCAATATCGAGCATAAGGGTGACGATATTACAATAGCCTTCAATAACAGATTTTTGATTGACAGTATCCGCGCTTGCAGAAGCGATAAGGTTAAATTGTCACTCTCATCTCCTCTTATGAGCATTAATGTTGAGCCGTGCGATGACGAAGCTGGCTCTGAGCTCTTTATGCTCCTTCCTGTAAGAACTAAGGATTAAGAGATATAAGACGAGCAAGGATTTTAAAATTTCTTGACTGTCTTTGCAAAATAAACTCTCGCGAAAGGATAACAGATGTTTTGCCGAAATATTTACGTTGAAAACTTTAGGAATATAGAACAAGCAGATGTTGAATTTTGCGAGGGCGTTAATGTTCTTATCGGTGAGAATGCGCAGGGAAAAACAAATCTTTTAGAGGCAATTTATATTACAGCGCTCGGAAAGAGCTTCAGACAGGGAACAGATAAGGATGTTATACAGTTTGATAAGGATTATTGCTTTGTAAGAAATAATTACAGAGATGATATTCGTGATATGGAAATAAATATGCGAATATTTTCTGACAGACGGGCAAAAAGGGTAGAGCAGAATAAGGTCAGAATTGCAAGAACATCAGAAATGGTCGGTTGCTTCAAGGTCGTTCTGTTTTGTCCTGAGCATTTGTCAATTATCAAAGAGGGACCGTCTGGCAGAAGAAATTTTCTTGATGTAGCAATATCTCAGATAAGACCGCTTTACATGAGGTCGCTTCAAAGGTATCTCACAATTTTGAAAGAAAGAAATGCACTTATCAGAGGTTATGAGGAAAATAAAGCGGCATTTGACTCAACTATTGATATTTTTTCAGAGCAGCTTGCACATGAGGCGGCATTGATTACAAATTACAGAGTTAAATATATAGACAGACTTAAAAAATATGTTTCTGCTTGCTTTCTTGATATGACAGGAGAAAGGGAGCTGCCGACTCTTGAATATAGATCCTCATCAAAGCTTACTGAGGACGAGTGCTTTGACATATCAAAATGTGAAAATGCGTACAGAGAGCTTTACAGCAGCAATTATCAGCGAGAAATCAGCTCAGGCGCGACTTTGTGGGGAATACACAAGGATGATGTTGAAATTCAATTAAATGGCTTAGGAGCGCGAATTTTCGCGTCACAGGGGCAACAGCGTTCATTATCTCTTGCCTTGAAGCTTGCCGAGGGTGAGATCATCAGGGAAGAGAGAGGCGGAGATTATCCTGTATTTTTGTTTGACGATGTACTGAGTGAGCTTGATGGCGGAAGGCGTGAATATCTTTTGTCAAACCTTGTCGGCAAGCAGGTGATCTTAACCTGCTGTGAGAAAAATGATATAGTCGCGGACAAGCTCATCTGTGTAAAAGACGGAAAATTCACATAAAGGAGATTAGCGTGAAAGTTACTTCCTACTTATAGGTAATTTAATTGCTTCACGCGCGAATTTTGCCTTTCGGCAAAATTCATCAATACTATTTGTGCCGCCGTGAGCGGCGGAATGGAGATTTTTATGTATCTACATGCAGGAAACAACAAAAATATACGCGAAAAAGATATTATAGGAATTTTTGATGTTGATAATTCAACGGTATCCTCAATAACAAGAAAATATCTGTCAGATGCTCAGAGAGCAGGGAATGTTATATCCGCAAAGGACGAAATACCAAAATCATTTATACTTTACAGAGAAAAAGGAAAGTATATGATATGCTTTTCGCAGATATCGACCACAGCGCTGCTTGGAAGAACAGAAAATAACTGATATAAAAGACAAAACTGATATAAAAGATAAAATGGAGAATTAAAAAATGTCAGAAGAAATTAAAGCAACCCAAAATCTTGAAGAAATCAATTACAGCGAAAACGAGATACAAGTGCTTGAGGGACTTGAAGCCGTCAGAAAAAGACCGGGTATGTATATCGGTACTACCTCTGTGCGCGGACTTCACCACCTTGTTTATGAAATCGTCGATAACTCAATTGACGAGGCGCTTGCGGGCTACTGTGATAAGATTACCGTTACCATCAATTACGATAACAGTATAACAGTTGAGGACAACGGACGAGGAATTCCTGCGGGAATTCACCCAAAAGAGGGAATACCTACTCCTGAGGTTGTTTATACCATTCTCCATGCGGGCGGAAAATTCGGCGGCGGCGGATATAAGATTGCGGGTGGTCTTCACGGCGTTGGCGCGTCGGTCGTTAATGCTCTTTCGCTTTGGGTAGAGCTTGAGGACTGCTACGAGGGCAAGAGATATACAGAGAGATTTGAACGCGGTGCGGTTGCAAGAAAGTTCGTTTGCGAGGGAGAAAATCCCGAAAAGCCGCACGGTGTTAAAGTTACATTTAAGCCCGACCCCGAGATTTTTGAGGAAACGGTATTTGATTATAATACGATAGCAAACCGTATGCGCGAGCAGTCATTTTTGAATGCGGGAATAAGAATAGTTCTTATTGATGCAAGAGAGGATGAACCTAAAACAGAAGAATTCTGCTTTGAGGGCGGTATTAAATCCTTTGTCGGTTATCTGACCGAAAAGGGAAATAATGACCCAATTCATACAGATATTATCTATATGCGCGCCGAAAAGGATACGAGTATTGCTGAAATCTCCTTGCAATATAACGACGGTTATTATGAAAATGTAATGACCTTCGCAAACAATATGAACACTATCGAGGGCGGTACACACGAAACAGGCTTTAAGGCGGGACTTACGAGAGTAATCAATGATTATGCGAGAAAGTCGGGAGCTCTTAAGGATAGCGAAAAGAATTTGTCGGGCGAGGATGTAAGAGAAGGACTTTGCGCAATAGTTTCAGTTAAGCTTGAAAACGCGCAGTTTGAGAGCCAGACAAAAGCAAAGCTCGGTAATTCGGATATCAGAACCTTAGTTGAAAATACAGTTAACGTAAAGCTTGCCGAATATTTTGAGGAAAATCCCAATACCGCAAAGATTATTCTTGAAAAGGCTCTGGCAGCGTCACGCGCAAGAGAAGCGGCAAGAAAGGCAAGAGAGGCTACGAGAAGAAAGGGTCTTTTTGAAGGAAGCTCACTGCCAGGTAAGCTCCGCGACTGTAACGAAAGAAATGCAGAGCTTACAGAGCTTTATCTGGTAGAGGGAGATTCTGCGGGAGGCTCGGCAACACAGGGAAGAAACTCAAAGTTTCAGGCAATACTGCCTCTTCGCGGTAAGGTCCTCAATGTTGAAAAGACAAGACGCGATAAGGTTTATTCAAATGAGTCCCTGATTCCTATTATTCAAGCTCTCGGCTGCGGTATTGGCGAGGAATTTGATAAAAGTAAATTAAGATACGGCAAGATAATCATTATGGCGGATGCCGACGTTGACGGCTCACACATCAGAATTTTGTTGCTTACATTCTTCTACCGTCATATGCGCCAGCTTATTGACGACGGACATATTTATCTTGCACAGCCGCCTCTTTACAAGGTTTATAAAAAGGGAACAAAGCAGGGCAATGAGAGATATGCTTTCTCAGACGCCGAAAGAGATAGAATTATCGCAGAGCTTGCTGGTGAGAGCGGAAACACCTCTAATATTGAAGCCGACCGCTATAAAGGTCTTGGTGAGATGGATGCCGAGCAGCTTTGGGAAACGACTATGGACCCGTCAACAAGAACTATTCTCAAGGTTACCGTTGAGGATGCTATCGCTTGTGACGAGATGTTCTCGCTTTTGATGGGCGACAAGGTCGAGCCGAGAAGAGTTTTCATTGAGCAGAATGCAAAGCTTGCGGAAAATCTTGATATTTAAAAAATGTGTTGAAAAAGTATTTTTGAGTGTTAATATCTTGTTGATTTAGCAAAAAAATTCAAGTTTTCCACATATATGCTTTTTAAGGAAGATTTTCTAAAAGCCATTTAATTTCAAGAAAAAAATAATTTACAGTTTCAGTTTTTCACAAAAAAATTATAAACATAAGAGTTTTCCACACTGTGTTGAAATCCCTGTGGAAAACTCAGTGAAAATTTAGATTTTTGCGTCGTAATCGGCAGAGGGGGTCAGATGAAATTTTTTAGAAGTAAATTTTTCATAATTGCCCTGTCAATCGCAATTTTTCTGGTTATTCTGACCTCAACTATCGCTCTTATGGGAAGACTTGACCCGCTGAGAGAGGTAATCAATACGGTTTCTATGCCCTTTAAATATGTCGGAGTACAAATAAAGAGCTCGTTTGAGGGATTTTCAAGGTATTTTGAGAACCTTGACAAGATAATCAAGGAAAATGAAAGCCTGCGCGACCAAGTTGACAGTCTTGAAGGCGAGCTTGCAAATGCAGAGCAGGCAATAGACGAAAATGCCCGTCTTCGCGAGTATCTTGAAGTAAAAAAGACCTATCCCGATTTTAAGATGCTTGATGCCTTGATAGTAGGCAGCCAGTCTGAAAACTATATGACTGTTTTCACGCTTAATCGCGGAAGCGGTGACGGAGTTGAGCTTGGTATGCCTGTTATAGTTGCAGACGGACTTGTCGGCTCGGTTTGTGAGCTTGGATACAGCTGGTGCAGGGTCAGAGCCTTGACAGAGGCGTCAGCCTCAGCAGGAGCGTATATTTCGCGGAGCGGAGAGATTGGAGTGCTGTCAGGCGATATTTCGCTTAAGGACACGGGCAAATGCAAGCTCTCGTATTTATCCGAGAATGCCGATGTCAAGGTCGGTGACTTAGTATATACGAGCGGTGTCGGAAGCATTTATCCGCGCGAGCTTTTGATAGGCAGGGTCTCTTCGGTTGAGGTAAACGAATTTTTGAGGACAAAGACGGCTACGGTCGAGTGCGCGGTCGATTTTAATTCTCTCAGATATGTAATGATAATAACCGATTTTGAGCTTTACACTGATGAGAGTACAGGGTGAAGATTTGGGGGTGAGTGCTTGTCAAGCTTTCGTAAATACAGCGCAAAAGCCAACAAGAGAATAGATTATAAGCGAACAGTCTTACTATCTGTGTGCCTTGCCCTGCTGATTTTGATTTTTTCGGCTCTGCGGACAAGCTGCTTTTCCTTCTTTGGAAAATCTCCCGCGCTTGAGCTTGTCGCGGTCTGTGCAATAGGCTTTATTTGCGGTGGAAAATTCGGCGCTGCATTCGGTATTTTCGCGGGAGTGGCAATTGATGCGCTCGGCGGCGTGGGAATTACGCTGACACCCATTTTGTATATGCTTTGCGGATATATGTGCGGAGAAGCGGTTGGCTGGTTTCTATCAACAAATTTTTTATCATTTATCGTTTACGCTATGATAGCGGGGCTTGTTCACGAGATAGTCACGGTAATAAAGATTGCTCTGCTATCCGACAGCTTTAATTTATGGAATATAATAAAAACACTGCTTATTTTCGATTATCTTGGATACCTTGTATGTATCCCAATCGGATTTTTCGCGGTAAAGGGAATAAATTTTTTATTCAAAGGAAAGGACACGGGGGCTTTTAAGAATTATGTCTGATTTTCCCCGAAAGAAAGGATTTATCAATGGATAAGAAGCAACACGACAACGATGTCTATTTGTTTGAAAATCAAAAGATTGTGGACATCAATATGGAGAAAGAGGTTAAAAAGTCTTTCATTGAATACTCTATGTCTGTAATTATGTCAAGAGCATTGCCTGACGTAAGAGACGGTATGAAGCCCGGACAAAGACGAGTAATCTACGCTATGTATGAGGACCATTTAACTCACGATAAGCCCTTCCGTAAGTCTGCGACGACCGTCGGAAACGTGCTCGGTCGTTACCATCCACACGGTGACAGCTCTGTTTACGGAACTATGGTAAGAATGGCACAGCCATTCTCTCTCCGCTATCCTTTGGTTGAAGGACACGGTAACTTTGGTTCGGTTGACGGCGACCCCCCGGCTGCATACCGTTACACAGAGGCAAGACTTGACAAGATTGCCGATGAAATGACACGCGACCTTGAAAAAGAGGTTGTTGAGTTTCTTCCAAACTTTGATAACAGACTTCGTGAGCCAAGCGTTTTGCCCTCCCGTTTCCCGAACTTCCTTGTAAACGGCTCGGTGGGTATTGCTGTCGGTATGGCTACGAATGTGCCCCCTCATAATCTCGGCGAGGTTATTGACGGCACGATCTACCGTATGGAAAACCCTGATTGCTCAGTAGCTGACCTTATGGAATTTATCAAGGGTCCAGACTTTCCGACAAGTGCTACTATTCACGGCAAGAGCGGTATCCTTGACGCCTACACAACGGGTAAGGGTAAGATAGTTGTTCGGGCAAAGGCTCATATCGACGAGGAAAAAAGACAGATTATCGTAACTGAAATTCCTTATATGGTAAACAAGTCTATGCTTTGCGAGTCAATTGCAAATCTTGTTCGTGACAAGAGGATCGACGGAATTTCGGATATGCGTGACGAGTCGGACCGCAAGGGAATGAAGATCGTTATTGACTTTAAGCGCGACGCTAACGGTCAGGTAATCCTCAATCAGCTTTATAAATATACACAGCTTCAGGACACCTGCTCGGCAAACTTTTTAGCAGTAGTGGGTCAAGAGCCTAAAATTCTCAATCTTGCCCAGATTCTTGATTACTATATTGAGCATCAGGAGTCTGTAATCCGCAGAAGAACACAGTTCGAGCTTGACAAAGCGCGCGCAAGAGCCCACATTTTTGAGGGATACAGAATAGCTCTCGATAATATCGATGAAATAGTTGAGATTATGAAGACCTCAGTGTCAATTGCCGAATCCAAGGTTACATTGATGTCACGCTTCGCTCTTACTGATATTCAGGCTCAGGCTATCGTTGAAATGACTCTCGGACGCTTGACAGGTATGGAAAGACAGAAGATCGAGGACGAGCTTGACAGACTTCACGCTCTGATTTGTGAGCTTGAGGGCATTTTGGCAGACGGGCAGAAGATAAAGGATATCATCAAGGAAGAAATGCTTGAAATCAAGAGAAAGTATGCGGATGAGAGGCGTACGAATATCGAGGACGCTGTTGACGACATTGACCTTGAGGATCTGATCGAAAAGCACAACTGTGTAATCACAATGACACAGGCAGGATATATCAAGCGCTTGCCGTCAGATACCTATTCCGCACAGCACAGAGGCGGAAAGGGAATTACGGCTATGACAACGCGTGACGAGGACTTCATTGAGAGAGTTGAGGCGGTATTCAGCCACTCAACCTTGCTCTTCTTTACAAATCTCGGCAGAGTTCAGGCAAAGCGCGCGTTTGAAATTCCTGAGGCGTCAAGAACCGCAAAGGGAACTAATATCGTTAACCTTCTTGAGCTCCAGAGCGGTGAAAAGGTAACCGCGGTTATCTCTGTAAACGAGTTTGCAGAGGGAGAATATCTCACAATGGTGACCCGTCGTGGCGTTATCAAGAAAACACTGCTTACAGAGTATGAATATCAAAGACGGGGCGGTAAGATTGCGATAAATCTTGACGAGGGCGACGAATTGCTGTTCGTAACAAAGACAAACGGAGAGCATGAGCTTATAATTGCCACAAGAGAGGGTAACGCGGTAAGATTTGAGGAAGCCAATGTTCGTCCTATGGGAAGAGTTTCCAGAGGCGTTAAGGGTATCAGACTTAAGGGTGACGATTATGTTATCGGCGTAGTTGCAATTGAAGAGGGCAAGAAGCTATTGACTATTACCGAAAACGGCTTTGGTAAGAGGACCGAGTTTGAGGACTTCCGTCTTATGCGCCACAGAGGAGGAGGCGGTGTAATCTGCCATAACCTCACCGAAAAGACAGGACTTTTGGCAGGAATTATATCGGTTGACGATGAGGACGATATTATGATGATTACCGATTCGGGTATCATTATCAGAACTCCCGCAAGTGATGTTTCAACATATTCAAGAACGGCGTCGGGCGTCATAGTAATGCGGCTTGACGAGGGTCAGAAGCTTGTAAATATTACAAAGGTTGCAAAAGAAGAAAATGACGAGGAGCTTGTTGAGGGCGAAGCAGCTGAGGCGGCTGAAGCAGTTGAAATAACCCAAGCAGCTGAGGCGTCCGAAGAAGCTGAAGCCAAAGAATAAATATTTTTTAGAATAAACCAAAAAATCCGAGCGCAGAGCCGAGAGGGGAATACTGTGAAAAATAGATTTATTAAATTATTTATAACGGCAATTTTGCTTTTATCGGCCTTGCTTATGACTGTTTCATGTCAGGTCGAGGGGAACCCGCCCGAGCTTTATGAGGTTAAGGACAGATTTGTCTGGCTTATAGAGCAGTCAAAGGAATTTAATACATTATTTTTCGGCGCGGGCTTGCCTAAATATGAGCGCGAATCGCTTTTAGCCGAGCGCAAGATGATATACGGCTTTGACTCTCCTTCAGGCTATGACTTTATAATGGAAAACGCAAGCTTTCATTCGTCAAGCGAAATCAGAGCGAGCGCAGAGAGGATTTTTTCGGAAAAATATCTGTCGAGTGTCTTTGAAACCGTCTTTGACGGAGTTATGATTGGCGCAAATAGCGCGTATTTGAGATTTTTCGAGGATGATAAAGGCTTTTATCAAAATTCTCTTGCCTTGGATTATAAGCTGTCGGAGCGGATTTACGATTATTCAAGTATGAAAATAATCTCGCCTTCAAGCGCAAATTATGTAAAAATTTCAATCGAAAGCTACTCCTTGTCTGACCAAAAGGAAAGTACGGTCTGTCTTTCCTTCGTTTATGAAAACGGAAATTGGTTCTTAGATTCTCCGACATATTAATAAAAAGCAATAGCTTTGGAAAGCACAAAAATAAAAACAAAGCAAGGGCATACGCTGAGCGTATGCCCTCTTTTATAATTATTTTCCGGCAGGGAAGCTTCTCATTCTCGCGCCCTCAGGAGTCGTAGGGTTGCTTGGTGCTGTTGGACCGTTGTTCTCAGTACCGTTTGTTGTACCGTTATTGCCGCCATTTGCGCCGTTACCGGTTACACCGTCAACCATATCGCCAACGCCCTCGCCGATGTCGCTTCCGATTTCGCCTATAACACCGCCGTTATCGTTGTTGTTGGGAGTTTGAGTTGTCTGGTTGCCCTCGCCTCTGCCGTCAGTTGTTGAATTTTCTCTGCCACAGGATGTCAATGATGCCGCGCCCACGCACATTGTCAAAACAAGAGCAGAAATTATTATTTTCTTTTTTATCATTACGCTACTCCAAATGCCGCATAAACGGCTCTTTTGTCTTAGTTGCGGCAAAAAATAAAGCAAAAAAGCAATTAAATTTTACCGCAAAGATATTTTGCCCCGAAAGATAAAAATTAAACCGAAATAATAATGGCAAGTTATGTAATAAAAATTTAAAAAACGAAATATTATTGTTTTATAATAGCTTTGAGGAGTTTTGCGTTATTTTTTATCTTTTTGTCAAAAGGTTTTTTAAGATATTACGAAACAGGAAAATGTCAAGGCTCCTGCTCCCGAAAATAATTTTTGCTTGCTTTTTTGTATCATTTTTTATGCTTTCAGGAGCTTCACAGCCAAAAAAACAAGAGGCTTACAGCAGTAATTTAAGTCTTGGAGATTACCTTCAAAATACAGATAAAGAAAACACGGATAAGGAAAATGAAAAATCAGAGCTTTTCGTTTTTGCCGACAGCACTTATGACGAGATGAGCGGGAGCATTTTACTTTCAATCAAAAGGCTGGAGCAGACTGAATTTTGCGGAATTTTTTTGACTGTTGGCTTCGAGAGCGAATTTTTGAGCCTCTCTTCAGTGACACAGGGAGAGCTTTGTGGGGATTTCAGCATAAGCTATCTTTGCGACGGAAGCTATGTTAAGCTTTTGCTTGACAATTCTCAAAACTGCGGTGGGGAGAGTAACACGGTTGCAAGCTTGCGCTTTGAGGTGAAATCGGGATTTACGGGGGACTTGAAATTCACCTTGTCGGCTGGAGAGAACAGTGCTTTTTGCTTGCGTGACGGCGGGCTTTTTAATCTTTCTCTTAAAACCGCAGATACAGCAATAACGCTTTACGGCGAAAAAAGCGAGCCCCGGATTTTCAAGATAACAAGACGGCACGGGGAGCTTTATTTATACGGCGAGATACGGGGAGAGATTGGCTTTGCGTCGGGGTTTGAGGTAAGCATTGTTAATTTAAGTGACGGAACGATTGAAAAGCTTTTGATTGTCAAGGCTGTACCGATAAGGAGCACAAGAGCTCAAAAATACAGATTTAAGCAAAAGATAAAAGTGCCCGAAGAAGACAGATACTGTGTGATAGTACGGGCTGTTTCCTATTACCGCGACGGACGGAGTGAGAGCGAAAAAGTAATATATTATAGCGGTGAATAAAGAAAAAAGAGCTGTATCGAAGAGAACGTACTCTAAAGGACAGTTTGTAAAATGTAACACATTGAATTTTGAATGTATAGCTTTCTTTAACGATAAATTTATAAAACGAAAGATCCACCATGACAAAAGCCGCGGTGGATTTTAAATTATTTTAGTTTTTTAGTAAATTAGTATTGACAAACTAATAATTATGTGCTATACTATCCTTGGAGGTGATCGAATTGAAGCTTACTTTTGAAATTAACGAGGACTTATCCAAACGCTTTGATATGGCGTTGCAGCTTACAGGAGAAAACAAGGATACTGTTTTAGAAAGTTTGATGAAGGCGTATATCGTACAGACCTTTTCACAAACCGCATCTACTTACCAAACAGAAATTCAAGGAGACAACGCGGATAAAAACTTTGGAAAAGCTATTCACAAGATACCCAAATGGGCATCAAAACCGATGGTTATACCGAGCAAGATTATTCGTGCTTATCTGCAATTATTAGAGGAAAAAGGGACTGTTACCTACCCCGAGCTGATGCTTCGCTGTAGTGACAAGGAAAATTATCCCGATGAGTATATTGCAACCTTTGCAAACAATTTTGTTCAAATGAAATTCGATGATGAGAAGTCACACGGCAAAGTATTTGAGGTAAATTCCAATCAATTTGTTTTTTTGTGGAAGAATGTAGAGAAGGAAATTATGATGAATGTGGATAAATTTAAAAATCCTAAAAACTATTCAACGGCAGTCAATTACAAAAACAGATATCGACAGGTAAATTTGGGAAGAACAGAAAAGCGTGGAACAGATCACGGGCAATGGTTCTATCGGATGCGTTGCGAAGACTGTCTTTACGAATACCTGGCTAATGGTTCGGACATTCATTTGAAGAAATGTCCGGCTTGCCAAGGTGGAGCTGATACCGGGGCAAAATAATGCTTGTAATTAAAATTCTGTCATTTGTTCTTTGTACTATTGCCGCGTGCATCATTTTCTCAATTCTATTTTGGTTGGTTATATTCACAACGCGACTCATAAACGGCATTAAAAAGCTTATAGTTTGGGTGTGTTGTGATAAGGTTGCCCATCTTACGTTGTATCCTGCCCAAAAGCGTTATCGCAGAGATATTGTTGAAACGGGATTTTCAATGAGCTCACACTATCGTAGCGCACCGATTTATCATTATCGATATAAAACTGTTTTTGATGGCACATATAGAAATGTCATAGTTCAATTTACCAATAATATAAAAATAAAGATTAACATCAAAGAAGAAAGTCTGTTGTATCAAAAACTGCTTAATATGTAAAAATTACCTTCCGAGATGTAAAAAGGCTCCCTTGTGCAAAGGGAGTCTTTTCTTTAGCCTATACTTCCGTTGTCATTTTTCTTGACAAGCACTGCATTCGTGGACACAAATACAAAAATACGGCATACCCCTTTTGAGATATACCGTATTTTCACAAAACTGTCCTTTAGAATAACGCTCTAATGATACAGCAATTTTAATTTTTATACTTACTGCAGGGATTTGATATGCTCTGCAAGCTTTGCGGGAGTGTTGAGCTTTGGCGAAATATCAACCACGATACCGTGATTTTCTTCGATCTGAATAATAAGCTCAGCGAGGTCAAGAGAGTCAAGACCCATTTGTACAAAGGTTTGGTCAGCGGAATATTCAGATGCGTCCTTGCCCTGATACTCAGCAATAATTTCAATAATTTGTTGTTCCATAATTAGCCCCTTTCGCGCAGAGAAAATCTGCTTTTAGATAAATTTATTTATCAGTGATATAATTTACTGATTAAATTATACCATTTTTCAGTGCATTTGTCAATTGTTTTTGCAAAGTCGATGGAAACTTTTTATAATCTAAAAAAGGAGGAGTTCAGGCTCGGACAGATAAAAAATGTATATTATAAGCTTACTTGATGCTAACTTTTAAGAATAATTTGTATATTATTGATAAAACTATGTACCTAAAATCGACAATATTTGACTTTTTGCCGATTGAAAAAGTTTTTACAATAAGGTATAATTATATTATAATTATAGAAAGAAACAACGGAGGGCTTGCGGTGAAGCTACTTGAGGACAGAATTCTTCGTGACGGTAAGATCTACGAGGGCGATGTGTTGAAGGTTGATAGCTTTGTCAACCATATGATAGACGTAGCCTTTATTAATGAGCTTGGCAAAGAGCTTCACAGACTTTATGGGGGGCTTGGAGTAAACAAAATACTCACGATTGAAGCCTCAGGAATTGGAATTGCCTGCCTTGCGGCACAGCATTTCAATGTTCCCGTCGTATTTGCCAAAAAGTCAAAGACAAGCAACATAAGCCCTGATTTACATACCGCAAAGGTAGATTCCTACACTCACGGCAAAACATATGACATAGTTGTTTCAAAAGAGTTTTTGACAAAGAATGACAGAGTGCTGATAATTGACGACTTTCTCGCAAAGGGAAGCGCGCTTAAAGGGCTTATTGAGGTTTCAAGAAGCGCGGGAGCGGAGATTGTAGGTGCTGGTGTTGTAATTGAAAAGGCTTATCAGGGCGGAGGAGATTATATCCGTCGGGAGATGGGCGTCAGGGTTGAGGCTTTAGCAAAAATTAAGTCTATGAGCCTTGACGGCGGAATTGAATTCTGCGATTGAGATAAAAATACAAATTAAATAAAATTGCCAATATATACCCGGAAAAACGGCTCGGAAGTTTCTACCGCGCAGCCCTTACGCGCGACTATTGGTTTGCTTTGACTGTCGCTTTTGGCAGTTGACAGGGAGAATAATTGGCAGAATTGTAAAAATACAGCTCTGCCGATTTTTGTTTTTGTTTACAAAGGGCGAAAGCCCGTGTAAAAATATAAAAAATAACGGAGGAACATTAAAATGTTCAAGAAAATTATCGCTCTCGTTCTCGCAGTTGCAATGGTTGCAACTCTCGGTGTAGCATTCGCTTCCTGTGATGGCACTGCTGCCAAAAGAGAAGTAAAGGAAATCTCTGAGGTTAAGCTCGGTGTAATTCTCCTTCACGACGAATTCTCCACATACGACCTCAACTTCATGAACGGTATCAATGCCGCTGCTGAAGAGCTTGGATTTACAGTTATCTTCAAGAAGAATATTGATGAATCCAACGACTGCTACGAGGCTGCTTGTGACCTTGTTGACCAGGGTTGTGACGTAATCTTTGCTGACTCCTTCGGTCACGAGGACTTCATGATCAAGGCTGCAAAGGAATTCCCCAATGTTGAATTCTGCCACGCAACAGGTACAAAGGCTCACACAGAGGGTCTTGACAACTACCACAACGCATTTGCTTCTATCTACGAGGGCAGATACCTCGCAGGTGTTGCAGCAGGTCTTAAGCTCAACGAAATGATCGAAGCAGGCACAATCACTGCAGAGCAGGCAAAGATGGGATATGTTGGCGCGTTTACATATGCAGAGGTTATGTCTGGTTACACATCCTTCTACCTCGGCGCAAAGAGCGTTTGTCCTTCTGTAACAATGGAAGTACAGTTCACAGGCTCTTGGTATGACGAAACAGCTGAAAAGACAACAGCTCAGACACTTATCGACCGTGATTGCGTTCTCATTTCTCAGCACGCTGACTCTATGGGCGCTCCCACAGCTTGCGAAGAGAACAATGTTCCTAACGTTTCCTATAACGGCAGCACAATCGCTGACTGCCCCAACACATTTATCGTATCCTCAAGAATTGACTGGGCTCCTTACATCAAGTACATCGTAACAAATACAGCCGCTGTTAAGGCAATTGACGCTGACTGGACAGGTACTATAGCTACAGGCTCTGTTGTTTTGACAGACGTTAACACAGCAGCAGCTGCTCCCGGCACAGTTGAAAAGATTGCAGAGGTTAAGGCTGCACTTGAGGCTGGTACACTCCATGTATTTGATACAGCTAAGGAAGGATTTATCACAGTAGGCAACGCTCCTCTTACAACATACATGGCAGACGTTGATACAGACGCTGCATTCGCAGGTGACACAGAAGCAGTTAGTGGCGGCTACTTCCACGAATCTGAATACCGTTCTGCTCCTTACTTCAACGTTCAGATCGACGGTATCACACTTCTTAACACAAACTTCGGCGACTAATTTATAAGTCGATAATGCTTGGCGGGGCAATAGTCCCGCCAAGTCGTGATTTTACTGCAAATTATTTATTTTACTCCTACTTTTATTTTTCGGAGGTAACCCAAGTGAAAAAGGATGTTGCATTAAGCCTTTCGGGTGTTACAAAAACCTTTGGCAATGTAATTGCAAACAAGAATGTGGATCTGTCTGTTTTCAAGGGAGAAATCCTTGCAATTCTCGGAGAAAACGGAAGCGGAAAGACCACACTTATGAATATGATAGCGGGAATTTATTTTCCCGACAAGGGACAGATATTTGTTGACGGAAGCGAAGCCGCTATTCGCTCTCCAAGGGACGCCTTTCGCTATGGAATAGGTATGATACACCAGCATTTTAAGCTGGTAGATGTTTTTACCGCGGCTGAAAATATAGTTCTCGGTATAAACGACGGCAAAAAATATAATCTTAAAGAAGTAAATAACCGTGTTCTTGAAATTTCTCAAAAATACGGATTTAATATAGACCCTAAAAAGAAAATTTATGAGATGTCTGTTTCCGAAAAGCAGACTGTTGAAATTATCAAGGTGCTTTATCGCGGAGCAGATATTCTTATTCTTGACGAGCCGACTGCGGTTCTTACTCCTCAGGAAACAGAAAAGCTCTTTGCCGTGCTTAAAAATATGAGGGATGACGGCAAGGCTATCCTTATTATTACTCACAAATTGCACGAGGTTATGTCGGTATCTGACAGGGTTGCCGTTCTCCGCAAGGGTGAGCATATCGCGACGGTTGAAACGGCAGGCACGACCGAGAGCGAGCTTACCGAGATGATGGTGGGCAAGAAGATCGACCTTAATATTGACAGAAGCGATGCGCTGGGACTTAGCGAGCGACTTATTGTAGATAAGCTCAATTGCTCTGACGAGTACGGCGTTAAGGTGCTTCAGGATGTAAGCTTCAGTGTTTGCGGCGGAGAAATTCTCGGAATTGCGGGAATTGCGGGAAGCGGACAGAGGGAGCTGCTTGAAGCTATCGCGGGACTTCAACACACAGAAAACGGTTCAATCACATACATAAACCCCGACAATGATGAGGCAGTTGACCTTCGAACCAAGAACGCCACAGAGATCCGCGACCTTGGAATAAGGCTTAGCTTTGTTCCTGAGGACAGACTTGGAATGGGACTTGTGGCGGGCATGGATATAGTTGAAAACGTGCTTTTGAAGGCGTATCAGAATATGCCGGGTATGTTTATCAACAGAGCAGAGGGAAGACGTATTGCAGATGATATCATCGAGCGCTTCCAGATATATACGCCCAGCGCATCGCATACCGTTAAAAAGCTTTCGGGCGGCAATATACAGAAGGTGCTTTTGGGACGCGAGATAAATCTCAATCCTGAGCTTCTTAT
>JAZNER010000071.1:0-73924 GCA_045588675.1 Eubacteriales bacterium
ACGATATACGCAGCTATCTTTCAATATCAAAGCTTAAAATCATAAATGAATTTGAAACAGATCACGCATACGTAACGGTCAGCACAAAAGGCTCCCTTGTGTAAAGGGAGCCTTTTTTATGTTCATCTATGCCTTATCAATTTTCCTGACAAGCACTGCATTTATATCCACAAATGTAAAAATACGGCATACCTCTTTCGAGATATGCCGTATTTTTGAAAACTGTCCTTTAGAGTGACGCTCTAAACAAGTCTTTTTTTCTTCAGTCTTATTCGTAGCTAACCGTCGTACGCTCTCTCAAAAGCTTTGCCACCTTTGTAAAGATTACGTATTCCTTGATATAATCCGCTCCTAAGCTTTCTTCAATTTCCTTTGCAGTATATGTTGCGCCGTTCTGCTCGTAGTACTCAACAAAATAGTTGATTGCATCGTTGTAGTCGGTGGCGGTAACGATTACATTTTCAAGCTTTGCAATCGTCTGGAAAATCAGGTTTTGCTTAACGCAATCCTCACTGTCGCTGCGGATAATTGCTTCCCAGTCGCTACCCACAGGCAATCCAAGATACTGGCTTACAAAGTCGCCCAAATCCTTGAAGGAATAGCCCATGTAAGAATACATCTGCATATAGTATTTATACTGTTCAATATATGAGTTGTAGTAAAACTCGACCTCGCCCTCAGGATAAGCTCCAATCTCTGACTTTTCAATCAGATACGACCACATAGCGTTCTCTGTCGCCTGCTCGCGATGGCCTAAAATCTCCGCTTCAAGCACGCTCTTAACATATTCCTCATATTCGGCAATTAAATCCTCGCCCTCAGCTTCAAATTTTGCGATATTGATAACAAAATCCTCGTTGTATTCGGGAAGGTCATATTCAACAATATATTCCACCCAAACCTTAAACACAACCTCTTTGCCTGCCATATCGTTTCCGTAATTTTCAGGGAATTTCAGGTTGAGCGACACGGGATTTTCCTTTGAGGTTTCGGCAGGAACTACGCCAATCAAGCCATCTTCAAAGCCCTCTATAAACTTTCCCGAGCCAATACCGAGCTCAGTCGGTTCGCTATCACTTGCATTCGAACCACCCTCAAACGCCTCGCCGTTGTAGTAGCCTGTATAGTAAATGAACGCCGAGTCGCCGTATTCAATCGCCTTATCAGTAACATGCTCGCCATCTGACACGGCATACTTATTTTTAAACTGAAGCTGTGCGATATATGTATCTATTTGCTCGTCATTTACAAGATATTGGCTTGGGAGCGTTACATCAATTTTTTCATATAACGATTTGTCAAGGCTTATATACTGTGTCAAATCAGAACCGATATAGTCAAATCTCTCCGCCACAACACTGCCGTTGTTTGTTTCACTCTCGCTTGTGTCGGGTTCGGTCGTGCTCTCTGTGGTGTTATCTGTTGTGCCGTTGTCACTTGTGCTTGCAATATTGCAGGAGACAAGCATCGACACACACAAAATAAGACAAAGCAAGCTTAAAAATCTTTTGTTCATTTTTTATTACCTTTCAAAATAAATAATTGTTGTATTTTATGTCCACTATATAATGATAACCGATTATTGTTAAAAAATCAAGTCTATTTTTAAAACCTTTTGATTTTTTCCGCACTTGTTGACATAATCCTAAATAAATGCTATAATTAGGTATAAAAATGGGGGTGGGGACAAATGAAAGCTGTGCTTCAAAATAAACAATTGAATAAAATCTGCCGTGTCCTTGCCTACGACACAACAGACTCAACAAGCTCTGAGGCGAAAAGGTACATTCAAAACGCTTATGACCTCTTCCCCACACTGTTTATTGCCAAAAATCAAACTGCGGGCAGGGGCAGAACAGGACGTGATTTCTACTGCCGTGAGGGCGGCGGAATTTATATGTCGCTTCTTTATTTCAGCTCCTCTCCTATTTCAGACATAGTGTCGATTACCACAGCCGCGTCAGTTGCCGTCGCACTCTCAATCGAGGAATGTATCGGCGAAAAAATGAAAATCAAATGGGTAAACGACATATACAACAGTCAAGGCAAGGTTTGCGGAATACTTGTTGAAACACAAAAGATAGATTCGCATTATGCCGTAATCGTCGGCATTGGAATCAATACGGGAAAGGACGAATTCCCGAGCGAGCTTTCGGGTATCGCTTCAAGCATCGGCGAGCTTGACGGCAAAGAGGAAAATCTAATTCTCGGCATAGTACAGAGGCTGCTCTCTCATTCCCAAAATCCTAACGACCGCTCTTATATGAATGAATACAGAAGCCGTTTTATGCTTGACGGCGCTTATGTGAATCTCCTGCGCGACGGCGAAATTATCGAGAACGGACAGGTGCTCGGCGTTGATGATGAGGGCGGACTGATTTTGCTCCCCGACGGAGCGACCCTGCCAAAAATAATCAAAAGCGGTGAGATTTCGTTAAGATTAAGTGATAAATAAAGTCAAAAAGTGTTATTGCGCTTGCAATAACACTTTTTATTTGACATTTTATTTGACCATATCGTAAATATTTATAACCTCAAGACCTTTTTTAAGTGCATACCCATATGTGTATGCGCTGCCCCCTGTGCTGCGAGTACAAAAGGCAATTAACGCCTGACTTTCATTTACAAGCCTGCGGTTTCGCTCGTGCATACAGTAAGGGGTGTATTTCTCACTTACATATTCGACAAGACTCGCTTGCTGCAAAATATGATTATACACGCGGATACTTGCCTCGCTCCACCCTCTTGTTTGATTGCGGCATGGCAATATAAGCTCAAGAGTGATGTCGGGATACTTTTCCTGAAGCTCAAGCACGCACAGCGCGGCAATCGTGTCAAGTCCCATAGCTCCACCTGCCCGAAATCTTCTCGCCCCTCTTGCAATAAGGTCCTCCATCACCGATTTTAATGCCGCAGGAATTTTATATGCAAATTTACGGCTTATCTCTCTGTGCCCCGTAAAGCAGACGGCTTCTATCTTCTTTGTGTTTGTATAAGTCATAAATTTACCCCTTTTTATCAATATAATAATATTATAGCACAACTGTTCTAATTTGTAAATAGGTTTTTGAAAAATAATTTTAATTTTTTTGTATTGCTATTGCAGTATCAAAATTTTAATGTTATAATTAAAATACACTTATAAATTATGTCAGAAAAAGGATTAAATATGGTATTTTCAAGTCTGGTTTTTGTATTCTTATTTCTTGCAATTTGCTACACCTGCTATATCTTCGGGCAAACTATCAAGGCAAGAAATATAATTTTGCTGGTGTCCTCGCTTATCTTCTACGCGTGGGGCGGCCCTGCTCTTGTCCTTTTGCTGTGTCTTATGACATTTGTTTGCTGGGGCGGCGCGATTTTAATACATAACGCCAAAGAAACAAAGCAGAAAAAGGCTCTTTGCTGGATTGTGGTGCTAATTTGCCTTGGAATACTGTTTATTTTTAAATACACAGGTTTTGTGCTCTCTCAGGCATACGCCCTGTTCTCAATTGACAGCGCAATTCCCTCAATAGCATTGCCTATTGGTATTTCATTCTACACCTTCCAGCTTATCTCTTATGTTATTGACGTCTATCGAGGAGAGGTTCCCGCGCAAAAAAAATATTGGCTTCTCTTGCTCTATGTTTCGCTTTTCCATCAATGTATAGCAGGACCCATCGTCCGCTATATCGACGTAAACCACGACATTGAAAACCGTGTTATGACGAGAGAAGATACGAGCCGCGGCATCACACGGTTTGCCGTCGGTCTTGCGAAAAAAGCAATCCTCGCAAACGGGTGCGGTGTAATTTGCGACAGCATCTTCAACAGCGCCGAAACAAATCTTGCGCTTGGTGCCGAGGCGATTGCGACGCTCTCTTCCTCAGCAATTATTTTAGGCGTTGTCTGCTACACACTTCAATTGTATCTCGACTTTTCCGCATATTCGGATATGGCAATCGGTATGGGGCTTATGATAGGCTTCCATTACAAAGAAAACTTCAATTATCCATACACGGCGGTATCTGTTACAGACTTCTGGCGACGCTGGCACATTTCTCTCTCAACCTTCTTCCGCGACTATGTTTACATACCTCTCGGCGGAAACCGCGTATCAATCCCCCGCCACATATTCAATATGTTTGTCGTTTGGGCGCTGACGGGTATCTGGCACGGCGCTAACTGGAACTATCTATTGTGGGGACTTTACTATTTCCTCTTCCTTGTTTTTGAAAAATATGTAATCAAGCCAAGCCCCAGCCCTCGCGGTATCATGAGAATTGTTCGTATTCTTCCGACCCTTATTGTCGTATTCTTTGGCAGTATGCTCTTTAAATTTACCGACTTCGCGGTGCTTGGAAAAGCATTTATCGGTGTTTTCGGTATCAGCGGCAACGGCTTTGCTGACACGGTTACAAGTATGACATTTAAGAACAATATTTTCTTTCTTGCCGCTTGCTGTGTCGCCTGCACACCTGTAATTCCCGCCCTTAAATCACTTGCAAGCAAGCACGAATTTACCAAAAAGGCTTGGGCAATACTCGGAGCAGTTATGCCGACAGCTCTCATAATCCTCTCTGCCTGCGCGCTTGCGGGCGACAGCTACAACCCCTTTATGTATTTCCAATTTTGATTTGATTATATTGTTTTAATTGCCTTTTTGGCAAAATGGAGCTTTTAATGGATAAAAATAAAAACAATCTACCAAAAAATAATAAAACTGATTTTTACATAAAAGCCGATAATCTGAAAATGCTTCTTTTCGTTGCAGTCATGCTTTCTTTCCTGCTCATAGGCCTTGCCTTTTTCGCGCGGCCGAGCTATTCGGAGAACGAAAAAAGAAGCTTGACAGAGTTTCCGAAATTCACCTTTTCAGGCTTTTTATCGGGCGAGTTTACAAGCAAGGTCGCGCTTTGGTACTCCGACACATATCCGCTCCGCGAGCTTATGATTTCGGCAGACAGCGCGCTTGAAAGCACCTACGGCTTGCGAAAAGAGCAGATTATATCGGGCGGCAAGCAGGACGAAATTCCCGACGGGCCTATGACGCCTGTTGACCCCGACATTGTCTTCACACCCGTTGACGACGGCTCGGGAAATACGATACAAGGTCTTTATGTAAACCGAGATACTGCTTATCAGCTATACAACTTCAACGAAACAAATTCGAAAAATTATGTTGCTCTAATAAATAAATTTGCGGAGTCTGTAAAAGCAGGGGCAAATGTTTACGATATGATAGTTCCTCTGCACTATCAAATCGCTTTAAAGCAGGAAACAATAAACAAAATCGGCGCGTCGGACTGCGAGAGCGCAATCAAATACATGTATTCGGGCTTGAGTGACAGCATAACCGCAGTAAATACTCTTGAAAATCTATACGCTCACAACTCCGAATATCTCTACTACCGCACCGACCACCACTGGACTGCTCTCGGCGCGTATTACGCTTTTGAGGCATTCTGTCAAGCCAAAGGTATTGAGCCGACACCGCTTTCAAGCTATGAAAAGCTTGAATTTTCAGGCTTTCTCGGCACTCTTTACGCCGACGCCAAGCAGCCTCAGGATATGAAGCAAAATCCCGATACTGTTGAAGCCTTCGTTCCAAACGGAACAAATACGATAAAGGTTACCGAAAAAAGCGGAAATGTGACAGAATATCAGATTGTAAACAAGAAAACAGATATTTGGTACCCAGCCGCAGGTGCTAAATACAACTGCTTTATCGCAGGCGACAATCCGCTCTCCGAAATACACAATCCCCAAAAGACCGACGGCTCAAGTATTGTGATTGTCAAGGAATCCTACGGAAACGCCTTTGTTCCCTTCCTTGTTGACTCCTACGAATATGTTTATGTAATCGACTATCGATACTGGAGCGGTCATCTCGCTGATTTCGTTACTGAAAACGAAATTGATGATGTTCTTTTCCTCAATGTAGTAAACATCACCTCAACCTCTGCGCGCCTGTCCGAGCTTGCAGAGATAATTCAGTAATCTCGTAATATCGGATTAATGCCGCAAACACCTTTACTATTAATATCAAAACATTTTGGGCTGCCAATCAAAAGTGATTGGCAGCCCAAATGCATTATTTTCTTTTTTAAAAAATTATTCAGCGGGATTGATGTCGTCCTCTTCAATAATGCAGCCAAGCTCACTTCCGCAAGCGGGACAGATAAGCTCTTCTTCATTTACAGACTCGTCAAAGCAAACTGTTTCTCCGCAAGAGGGGCAAACGATTTCAAAAAAATCATCATCGTCGCCGAACTCACATTCGTTACAGTCGCATTCGCAGCCGTAGCATTCACAGTCCTCGCACTCTTCACTTTCGCAATCACAGTCGCAATCGTCACAATCACATCCGCAGCCGCAAAGATACTCCTCGTCATCGTCATATTCATCCTCGTCAAGAAGAACCTCCTCAACGTCGCCAAGGTCCTCGTCGAGCTCCTCACAGTAATCGATAAGGTCCTCAACATCCTCGCCAAGACACTCGATTTCCTCTGCCATATCATTGCAAAGGTCAATCAAAGCCTTTATTATTTTCGCTTCAGCCGTGTCCTTTTTGTCAAGCTCAAGGCCTTCGCAAAGTCCTTTAATATAAGCTGTTTTTTCAAGAATTGTCATTATGTTCATCCTCCGTTTTTTCTAAATATATAAAACGGGAGAGGGCTCCCGTTTTATTTTGCTGCTTGAATTATGCGCGGGAGAGATATTCTCCTGTACGTGTATCAATCTTAAGCATATCGCCAACATTGATGAAAAGCGGAACCTTGATAACTGCTCCTGTTTCAAGAGTTGCGGGCTTAAGCGCGTTAGTTGCTGTGTTGCCTGCAAAGCCGGGGTCTGTTTCAGTAACCTCAAGCTCTACAAATGTGGGGGGCTCTACGCCAAACACATTGCCCTTGTAGGAAATGATTTTGCACATCATCTCTTCCTTAACAAACTTAAAAGCGTCACCAAGCTTGTCGCTGTTGAGAGGAAGCATATCGAATGTTTCCATATCCATAAAGTAATAAAGGTCACCATCGTTGTAGGAATACTGCATATCCTTTCTCTCGATATAAGCATTCTCATACTTATCTGTAGGGCTGAATGTCTTTTCGATTACACCGCCTGTAATAACATTCTTAAGCTTTGTACGAACAAAAGCTGCTCCCTTGCCTGGCTTTACGTGCTGGAATTCAACAACCTGATAAACGTTGCCTTCCATTTCAAAAGTGATACCGTTCTTAAAATCGCCGGCTACTACCATATTAGAATTACCTCCAAAACACAAAATTTGCGCATTTTTATATTATTTTGCCGCTCCCGGCAAATTTGTGCGCGAGTGTGTATATTTTTCATTTCATTATATAACAAAATCAGTTTTTTTTCAAGTGGTGTATCAAGGTTTTTTGTAAATTTTTTGTAACTTACGCGTTTTTTGAGCATATTTTTATAATTACAAGCTCAAAAAGCGGATTTTCAGCCAAAAAAATCAAGTTACACCTTGCGGGACGCGATAACCTTACCGCCAAAATCCTTAATCTCAATCACACCGTTTTCATAAGTGGCAAAGCTTCTTGGATTATTCCCTTTAGGCAGACTTACAGAGCCCGGATTTAAGCAGACAATACCGTCAATCTCTGAAATACTCAATATATGAGTGTGACCCGACAGAAAAATCGCTCCGCGTGGCAGCTTTGGCAATTTTTCAGGCGAATATTTGTGCCCGTGCGACATAAATAAATATTTTTTTGCATCTCCGTCATAAAAATACGCCGTGTCGGACATAATCGGGAAGTCAAGCACCATCTGGTCAACCTCGCTCTCGCAATTTCCCCTTACGCATAAAAGCTTGTCCGATACCAAATTGAGCATTTCAATAACACGAGCAGGCGCATATCCTGCGGGAATATTGTTTCTCGGTCCGTGATAAAGCAGGTCGCCAAGCAAAAGGATTTTGTCTGCCCTCTCCTTCTCTGCTGTTTCAAGCAGCTCCCGACAGCAATCGGCGTCCCCGTGAATATCTGACGCAATTATCAATCTCATTCTCTGATTTGCCCTTCCCCTCTTATAAGATACTTTTGGGTAGTAAGCGCCGACAAGCCCATAGGACCTCGCGCGTGAAGCTTTTGAGTGGAAATTCCAATCTCCGCTCCAAAGCCAAACTCTCCGCCGTCTGTAAAGCGGGTAGAGGCGTTGACATAAACCGCCGCCGCGTCAACATATCTGCGGAAATACTCGGCGTTTTTCTCGCTATTTGTAATAATCGCCTCACTGTGCCCCGTGTTATACCTGTTTATATGCTCAACTGCCTCAGACAGTGAATTTACTACCTTTACGGCAAGAATATAGTCGTCATATTCAGTCTTATAATCATCTTCACAGGCTTCTGCTATTCCTTCAAGAATTTTGCGGCTTTCGGGACAGCCTCTTAATTCAAGCTTATATTTTTCGGCAACTGCTGCCGCAAATCTCGGCAAAAATTCGTCTGCGCAAGATTTATGAACGAGCAAGGTTTCAATCGCGTTACAAACCGCAGGGCGAGAGCATTTTGCATTGATTGCCACTCTCACCGCCATATCAATATCAGCGTCGGCGTCAACATACAAATGGCAATTGCCCGCTCCTGTTTCAATCACGGGAACCTTCGCGTTCTGAACCACCGCGTCAATCAGCCTTTTGCTGCCGCGCGGGATAAGAACATCAACAAGACCTCTTGCCGCCATTAAGGCGTCTGCGCTTTCGTGGCTATCACCAGGCTCTATGAAGCCGATACAATCGGGGCTTACACCGCACTCAAAGACAGCCTGCTTCATAATCTTGATAAGTGCAAAATTGGTGTTCTGTGCCTCTCTGCCGCCTCGCAAAACAACACAATTTCCTGTTTTTAAGCAGAGTGCCGCCGCATCAACAGTTACATTCGGTCTTGCCTCGTATATGATAGCAACCGTGCCAAGCGGCACGCGCTCACAGCAAATTTCAAGTCCGCCCTCAGTGGTGAAAACCTCACCTGAGCCAACAGGGTCTTTCAGCATAACCAACGCTGACAGCGAATTGCAAATAGCCTTTATTCTGCTCTCGTCAAGCATAAGTCTGTCAAGCATATGCGCGGGAACGCCGTTTTGCTCGGCAGATGCGAGGTCTTTCTTGTTTTGCTCAATCACATATTCTTTATTCTCAAGCAAAGCCTCTGCTATTTTTGACAAAATCTGATTTTTCCTTTTGGTGTTGAGCACGCCTATCTCCCGTGACGCTGATTTGGCTTTTGAGCACACAAGCTCAACAGTTTCCTTTACATTCATAATTTTTTACCAATGGTTATTCCTTTACAAGAATTTTTGTTATCTCAAGCACATAGAAGCGATGGAAATCCTTCGTGGGATAATGCTTTGTCTTCTCCTCGCCCAAAAAGCATTCTTCCTTGAGGTCGTCCGCGTAAAGCTTTTTGCAAAGCAAGATGATCTCTGCATCGTCAATCACGTGTATGTTGTCGATTTTCTCGACATTAAGCCCTAAATTGTCAAGCTTATCCTCATCTTTTCCTGAGCGAGTTCCGCAAACACCAAGCTCCCGTCGATATTGTTCACCTAAGAAGCAAAGCGATATTTCGTCTGTGTTCTCGACAAGCGAAAAGGTGTGCCTTTGAGGTCTTATATAAATAGTCGCCACAGGCTTATTCCAAAGCACGCCAAGTCCTCCCCAGCTTGCCGTCATAGCATTGGCTCCGCTTTTCTTTTTCTCATCCTTGGCTGTAATCAAGATCCAGTCCTTACCTATCATTTGAAAGGCCGACCTGTTTAATTCTTCGGGTGTGATCTGACGGTAATTCTTCATAAAAAATCCTTTCGCTCGCTCTGAAACAAAGCAAGAAGTTATTGTGGGAGAATATTTTAGTTGAGTAAATTATATCACAAAACAGTCGTGATTTCAATACCTTTGCAAAAACTAATTATATTCTGACCTAAAATTATTATATGCCAAAAGCTGAGCTTTGACTTTTATGATTATAAAAATGCGGTACCGACCAAACGATACCGCATTTTGTGTTTAGATTGTTTCAATTCTCTGAACTTTTGCTTATAAAACATTTAAGAACATTATCCCGCTCGAATTTATTAAGCTTTTTTGCTTTTCTTTAAATATGGCTTGTTCTTTGCTTTATTCGAGCCGGGCTTTGCCCAGCCCTTTTTATATTTAGGCTTGGACTTTTGCTGTTGAGGTAAATCCGAGCCTTGCTTTGATTTTTGCTTTGAGGAAGCTTCTGCCCTTTTGCTTGACGGCTTTTTGCCCGAAGAGCTGCTGATATTTTTCTTGCTCGATACGCTTTGAGCGTTAGCCTTCGGCTTTTTGCCTCCCTGACGGCTTCCCTCGACGCGAGAGCCTTCGGGTCGGATAAGGCAATCCTCTCCGTATCCAATCAAATCTTCTCTTCCCGCCATTCTCAACGCCTCGCGCACAAGGGGCGCATTATCGGGGCGATTGTACTGGAGCAGTGCCCTTTGCAGCTGCTTCTCGTGATAATCGGTTGCGACATAGACATTCTTCATATCAAGCGGGTTTATTCCCGTGTAATACATAACAGTTGAGGCAGTTCCCGGTGTGGGATAATAATCCTGCACCTGCTCGGGCGCATAGCGGTCACGCTTCAAGCACAGTGCAAGCTCGATAGCGTCGTTAAGAGTTGAGCCCGGATGGCTTGACATAAGATACGGAACAAGATACTGCTCCTTGCCTATCTTCCCCGTTATTTCAAAGAATTTTCTGCGGAAGCCCTCGTAAACCTCAAAATCAGGCTTACCCATACAGCGCAAGACCGCGCTTGAGCAATGCTCTGGAGCAACCTTTAACTGCCCCGAAACATTATCCTTGACAAGCTTATTGAAAAAGGCGTCGTTTTTATCTGCCATCAGATAATCAAAGCGAATACCCGAGCGGATAAAGACCTTTTTGATTTTAGGAATTTTCTCTATCTCCTCAATAAGATGCAAATACTCGGTGTGGTCAACCTTCAGATTTTTACAGGGAGTAGGCGCTAAGCACTTACGGCTCGGACAAACTCCGTCGCGAAGCTGCTTGTCACAGGACGGATAGCGGAAGTTTGCGGTCGGGCCGCCTACATCGTGTATGTAGCCCTTAAAATCGGGCATTTCGGCAATAATTTTCGCCTCGGCAATAACGCTTTTTTCACTTCGTGAGCGTACAGTTCGCCCTTGATGGAAGGCAAGCGCGCAAAAATTGCACGCTCCAAAGCATCCCCTGTTATGAGTAAGTGAAAATTTAACCTCCTCAATAGCAGGCACTCCGCCCTCGCTCTCATACATAGGGTGATACGAGCGGGCATATGGCAAGCTGTACACACGGTCAAGCTCTTCTCTTTCAAGCGGCGGCATCGGCGGATTCTGAACAAGCATTTTACTGTCGTAAATCTCGCAGATTGCTTGTCCGTTTATCGAGTCTTGATTTTTATACTGAATACCAAACGCCTCTGCATATTTTCTCTTGTCGCTCTTTAAATCGTCATAATTAAAGGTCGCGGCAACGGGATAATTTACCTTGTCCTCCGGTTTGCAAAGATAAACCGTGCCTCGCACATCACGGATTTTTTTAATCGGCACTCCCCGCTCAAGCAGCTCTGCAATTCGCAAAATAATATTCTCACCCATTCCATAGGTCAGAATATCAGCACGGCTGTCAACTATCACCGACCTTCTCACCTTATTGTCCCAATAGTCATAGTGGGCAAATCGGCGCAACGAAGCTTCAAGTCCACCGAGAATTATCGGCACATCTCCATAAGCTTCTCTTATCCTGTTTGAATAAACTATTGTCGCGCGGTCGGGGCGTTTTCCCATTTTACCGCCTGCCGAATAGTAGTCATAGGTTCTTTTCTTCTTTGCGGCTGTGTAATGCGCGACCATAGAATCAATATTTCCCGCGCTTACCAAAAAAGCTAAGCGAGGCTTGCCAAATCTTTTGAAATCCTGTGAGGATTTGTAATCGGGCTGGGCAAGAAAGGCAACTCTGAAGCCCTTGTCCTCAAGGACACGGCAAATAATAGCCGCGCCAAATGACGGGTGGTCAACATAGGCGTCGCCGCAAACATATACAAAATCGACCTCGTCCCAACCGCGAGAAAGCATTTCCGCTCTCGTCACAGGGAAAAATCGGTTGTTATTTTCCATTTTTATAAATCCTTTCAGCTTTGGCTTTTCGGGTCAATAAGCCTTGAATAGATGAATTGCTTTTATTTGACGCGGTTTTTATTGTTTTCTGCCTATTTCTTCTAACAGAAGAAATAGGCCTTAAAACTTGATTAATCTTAACAAAAAAACCGAAATAAGTACTTATACCCTTTATCTCTTTTTCTTTTCCTTTTTGATACCGAAAATTTTTCTCAAAATCGGCGCAAGGTATGACGGTGAACGAACAAGAACAATTTTCATAAGAATGCCTCCTCAGATTATAATTGGATTCATCAACATTATATGTTGTCTTGCCCCGTTCTGCTATTTTTCGCTAATTTTTATAAATCTCTTGATTCGATTATATAAATTCCGCCGCGCTTGACTGTAATCAATGCGCAATTTTTCTGAATCTCATTTGAAACAGCGAATTGCAGTCCTCGCTCGACAGTTTTGTTCTTAAGTGGGTATTTTGCGCCCTCAATGCTGACGCCCTTTGCAATCTCATCAACAGCAATCAGCGAAAAATATTTGTAATTTTCACTTCTTAACAGTATATGTCCGCTGTTTTTTATATATCTTACTCTGTTTTGACCGTTGACGATAATCGCACGGATTTTTCGCTTATACAGCCCTTCAAGAATAGAGAGCATAGAAAGCGCGTGGTCAAATCTCCCCCCCGTGCTTCCAATTATTATGATTTCATCTGCTCCCCTTTTGATTGCAAGCTCAACCGAGAGCTGAGTGTCGGTCATATCCTTCTCGGCTGGAACCTCTATAACCTCGTCAATATCATCGGGAAGTCGCTTCAAGGAATCAAAATCACCTATTAAAATATTGGTGTGAACTCCGAGAGCACTCGCATTTTTATATCCCGAATCGGCACAGATAACCAAATCGTCACCCTCGGGGCGCTCACTTATGTATTGTGCGAAAATTTCGCCGCCTGCGAAAATAAAAGCCCTCATAAAACCTCCCTGAAAATTGAATATGTCTTATTTATTAATTACTTATTCTGTTGCATTATTTATCCCACTTATGCTTATTTTTCAGTATATCGTAAAGCATAAGGTAGCTGTCGTGTCGGCTCGCCGCAATCTCGCCACGCTTGACTCCCTCAACGATAGCGCAGCCCTGTTCCTTTGTGTGAGTGCACTTGGTGTATTTGCAAAGTCCAATCCTCTCGTTGATTTCCTTAAAGCACAAGGGTAGCTGCTCAAGGTCAAAAAAGTCAAATCTTTCAAAATCAAGCATCGAAAAGCCGGGTGTGTCAGCGAGATAGGCGTCCTCCCCGATTTGATAAAGCGTCACCGCGCGGGTCGTGTGCTTTCCTCTCTCGATTTTTCTGCTAAGGTCACCCGTGCCAAGCTCAAGTGTCGGGAAAAGCTTATTCATTAGCGTTGATTTTCCAACTCCCGATGCGCCCGCAAAGGCGGCGATTTTCCCCTCGAGAGAGTTATTCACAAGCTCGCGAATGCAGTCAATTCCCTCGTCAATCTTGCAGGACAGCACGAAAACTCTGTATCCCGCGCTCTCATAAATCTTCTTTATTCTATCGGCGTTTTCTCTGTCAAGCTCGCACTTACCGACAACGATAATCGGCTCAATATCGTTAAATTCCAAAATAGCCGTCAGCTTGTCTACAAGGTCGAGCGCGGGTTGTGGAAAGCTTGCCGCCATTGTAACAAAAACACAGTCAAGATTTGCAAGCGGCGGACGAATAAGAGAATTTTTGCGCTCCTTGATGTCAGAAATAATTGCATTTCCCTCTCCCTCTGAAAAGTCAACCAGAGCTATATCGCCGACAAGAGGTGTCGTATTGCTGTGGCGAAATACACCTCGCGCACGGCATTGTATATCTTTATTGCTATCGCCGTCTTTAATCCTTACTGTATAAAGACCGCCAACACAGCTGAGTATTCTTCCGCTTTTTATAAGTTCCATTCACTGCTCTCCAATTAAAAATTGATTACTGTCACCATCAAGGAAATCCTCTCCCTGACTGACGGTAAGGTTTATGATACTGCCTTCAAGCACCAATGCACCCTCTGGCAAGCTTTGAAAAATAACCGTCCCCTCATCTGCCTCGCTTGAATACTCAAGCGAGATGTCGCCAACCAAAAGTCCCTGTGCCATAATATCAAGACAGGCTTCTTCAATTATATATCCGTTGTAATTCTTCACCGAGATTGTTTTTATTTTTTCAAATCTGCTGACAAATAATGTGACCGTATCCCCTTCCCGAAGAGGAGTATCGGCCAGAGGCGTGGTTGATTGCACCAAATCTCCTGTGTCAAGCTCTTCACGGCTGAAATATATCGGTACGACCCGCACTCTCATACCCAAGCTCCGCAATTTCGCGCAAGCAAGAGCAAAGTCCTCTCCGTCAAGGCTCGGCATATACAGCTCCTCTTTTCCAAGACTTACGACCAAATCTATGATATGCTTTTCATTAAGTCTTTTTTTGCGCGAATTTGCAGTCGGTGATTGCGATATAACGACACCTCTCTCTACGGCATCAGAGCTCACATACTGCTTTCTTATCTTGAAATCGGCAAGAGGGGGTATGTCATCTGCTCTTTTTCCCACCAAATCGGGAACAGTTATGCTCTCGCTTTTTTCAAAATCCACAAAAAAGTATGAAAACACGCCAAGCGACACTGCAATAGCCAAAAGCACCGATACTATTGCCGAGGCAACAAGACCTCCCCATATTCTTTTTTCGTTATTTCTGTTTTTTGACATATAATCCCTCCGCAAAAAATATGTAAAGGAATTATAAACAAATTTAAGCCTGGCTTTCCTCTCGGCGCAGCTGTCCGCAGGAGGCGTTGATGTCAGAGCCGAGTGTTCGGCGAACCGTAGCTCTTATTCCCTTTGCTTCAAGTGTTGCGGCAAACGCCTTTACTGCCAGCTTGTCCGAGCTCTTAAAGCCCGACTCGGTAACCTCGTTTACGGGAATAAGATTGACGTGTATCGGCATATTGTCCTGTCTTGTGCGAAGCTTGCGGTTTAACAGCTCGGCGAGCGCCAAAGCCTTTTGCTTTGTATCATTTTTGCCCGCAATCAGTGTATATTCAAAGGAAATCCGTCTGCATGTCACCTTGTAATAGTCGCGGCATGCGTCAAGCAAGCTATCAACGCCCCACGCGCGATTGACAGGCATAATTTCTCCCCTCGTTTCGTCGTCGGACGCGTGCAGAGAAATTGACAGAGTAATTGGCAAATTAAGCTTTGCAAGCTCGTAAATCTTTGGCACAACGCCGCAGGTTGAGAGAGATATATGACGATAGCCAATATTCACTCCATCAGGTAGATTGACAAGCTGCAAAAACTTAACAACATTATCGTAATTGTCAAGCGGCTCGCCTATTCCCATCATAACTATATTGGAAATTCTGATTGACAAATCTCTTTGTGCAGCTATAATCTGACCTAAAATCTCACCCGCTTCAAGATTTCTCACCATTCCCGCAATAGTTGACGCGCAAAAGCGACAGCCCATTCGGCAGCCAACCTGAGAGGATATGCAAATCGTGTATCCGTGCTCATATTTCATAACGACAGACTCAATGCAGTTGCCGTCTGACATCTCAAAAAGATATTTAACTGTTTCGTCTATTCTTGAGCAGAGCTTTCTCTTAATTCGGGGAAGCGAGCAATCTGCCGCCTCTGACAGCTTTTGCTTGGTTGCCTTGCCGACATTGGTCATTTCTTCAAGAGCAATTCCCTTATGTAGCTGTGTAAATATCTGACTTGCCCTGTATTTTGGCTCTCCAAGTGAAATAAGCAATTCACAGAGCTCGTCGGGTGTAAATGATAATATATTTTTCATTATTCCTATTATTCTTCTTTAATTTTCTTTAATTTAGCAATAAAAAATCCGTCTGTTCCGTCAATATCGGGGGAGAGAGATAGCATTCCGCCCGATGAACGTTTCTCTCCAATCGCGAAATCGCAGGGCACAAAATGAGAGTGCTCCGACAAAAATCTCTCAATATTCAAATAGTTTTCCTCAGGCAAAACAGTGCAGGTCGAATAAACAAGCTCTCCACCTGTCTTTAAATACCTTGCGCTTGCCGAAAGTATATCGTACTGAATTTGAGGAAGCTTTGCCATCTCCGATAAATCCTTATATCTGATTTCAGGCTTTTTAGCCACAACGCCAAGCCCCGAGCAAGGAACATCACAAAGCACCTTGTCTGCCTTGCCGAAAAGCTCCTCGCAAGGTGCTCTGCCGTCACGCTCCGAAGCGCTTATTATGTCAATTCCAAGCCGAAGAGCTCCGCTTGAAACAAGCTTCAATTTACTTTGGTGCAGGTCAAAGGAGTAAATCTGACCTCTGTTTTTCATATTGATTGCCAAGCCGAATGACTTTGAACCGGGACACGAGCAGGTGTCAATGACAAGCTCTCCCTCCCTCGCTCCGAGCGCCTCGACACAAATCTGTGATGCCTCGTCCTGAACGAAAAAGAAGCCTTCCTCAAATCCGCGAAGCGACGAAAATGCAACATCACGAAGGATTACCGCGTTATCCAGATTTTCCGACAAGCTGTATTCTATGTCACTTTCAGATAACAGCTTTAAATACTCTTCTCTCGTTGTCCTCAGAGTATTTATGCGCAAGGTAAGCTTTGGCGGCTGATTGAATACATCAAGTATCTTCTTTGCTCTCTCATAGCCGTAAAGCTCGCAAAACCGCTGGCAAAAATCGCGCGGAAATGAATATTTGACCGACAAATATGCGATTTTGTCTGCATTCTCGTCGGGATAAAGCTTATCAAGCTCACCTCTTTCGCGACGGCGCAAAAATTCTCTCAAAATAGCATTTACAAAACCTGCGCTTCTCCTTGGCGCTAAACCCACAGTTTCATTGACCGCGGCATAGGTCGGTATTCTGTCAAGGCAAAGCAGCTGATAAAGCCCCATCTGCAAAAGTATTCTTGTATCTGTGTCTATCTGCTCGCTTTTTTTTGCTAAGCACGATATAATACGGTCAAGCGTCAGTCGCCTCTCGGTAACTCCCATAACTATCGCCGTAACAAGTGCACTGTCGGCTTGTGTCAGCTCGTGCCTTTTGAGCGCATTGTCAAGGGCGATATTTGAATATGTCGCGCCCGAGCTTGCGCTTTTCAATATTTTAAATGCCACGCGTCTTGCGCTCATATATCTCCCTCCTTGCGCTTTTATCGTAAATTTAATGTGCTTTTATTTTTTGCACTTTTATTGTGATTTTCAGAAGCTCTTTTATCTTCTTCTGCCAGAGGCACCTGCCGCAATCAGAACAAATCTGAGCAAATATGCGAGTGATGTTGCAAGTGCGGCAACATATGTCATTGCGGCGGCAGACAAGACCCTTCTTGCGCCCGTCAGCTCGTCGCCGTAAAGAATTTCAGCCTCCTCAAGCGTTTTCATAGCTCTTGACGAAGCGTTGAATTCCGTCGGCAGAGTAATAAGTTGAAAAAGCGTACTAAACGAAAACAAAACTATACCGCCAAGCATACAGACTTCACCAATAGCCGAGCTGTCATATGAAAAGCCCGCCAAAAGCAAGCCTATCATAAACAAAGGCAAGGCAAGACGAGAGCCGAACTGTGTTATCGGTATGATAGCCGAGCGGACCTTGATAGGCAAATATCCCGTCGCGTGCTGAACTGCGTGTCCTGCCTCGTGAGCAGCCACTCCGAGAGCAGCAACGCTTGTGCTGTCATGAGTTGCCTCTGACAAGCGAATAACCCGTGCCTTTGGGTCATAATGGTCGCTCAAATGCCCGTGTGTTCTCTCAACCTTTACATCATAAAGTCCGTTTCGGTCAAGAATTCTTCTTGCCGCCTCTGCTCCGCTTATTTGACGTGTAGTTCTCTTTTTATTGTATTTTTCAAATGTCGATTGCACTCTAAACTGCGCAATCAATGCAAAAATCATTGCAGGGAGAAGAATGATGATTGTCCAATCTCCCCAAAAAAATCCAAAAAACATAATTCACCCTTAAAAACTTTATTTACATTTAGTTTGCTTGCTTTTATAAGCTATAAACCTTACAATTTTTTCCGAAACAAGCTTGTTTTCAAAAGATTATGATGTCAAATCAAATTATGATAGTAAATCGCCCTCGAAAAGCTTTCGTCCGCGAACAAAATCACCCGCGCTCATTTTTCCCTTGCCCTCAGGCACAACAGTTAAAATCGACAGTATTCCTCTGCCGCATGCAACCCTTATATCCTCTCCGACATATAGCACTCTGCCCGCCTCTTGCCCGTTGATTTTTTCAGTGTCAAAAACTCGACTTTGAACGATTTTCAGAAGCTTGCCGTCAGGCGTATGGGTAAAGGCAAGCGGAATTGGAGAAAGTCCTCTTATTAAATTATGCAGCTCCTGCGCCGACTTTGAAAAATCAAGCAAGCAATCACTTTTTTCAATTTTTGCCGCATAGGTTGCAAGGCTGTCGTCCTGAGCCTCGGGGCAAATCTCGCTACCCTCAAGCTTTGCTACCGTTTCAATCAAAAGTTTTGCTCCGCACTCGGACAATTTGTCGTGAATATCCTCAAAATTGTCATTCGGGCAAATTTCAACCTCGGCTTTCAGCAGCATATCGCCCGTGTCAAGCCCTGCCGCCATAAGCATCGTTGTAATTCCCGTCACGCTCTCGCCGTCAATAATTGCTCTTTGCATTGGTGCTGCGCCTCTGTATTTCGGCAGAAGCGAGCCGTGAACATTGACACAGCCGTATTTGGGGTAATCAAGCACATTCTGGGGCAAGATTTTTCCATATGCAACAACGACGATAAGCTCAGGGTTAAGCTCTTCTAAAAGAACGACAAATTCCTCTGTTCTAAGGCTCTGCGGCTGATAAACTGCTATGCCCTGCTCCTCGGCATAAACCTTAATAGGCGGCGGTGTCAGGTGATGTCCTCTGCCCTTTGGCTTATCAGGCTGGGTGACAACGCCTATAATATCGTGCTCCGATTTGCAAAGCTCGCGCAAGGTAGGCAATGCAAAATCGGGTGTTCCCATAAATAGTATTCTCATTTTCAAAACTCCAATTTAAAGACTTATGTTCAGTCCCCGTCGGTCATTTCCTTTATTTCCTCGGGCGTGAGCATCCTTTCGGCAACGCTTGGATAAAGCTTTCCGTCAAGGTGGTCAAGCTCGTGGCAGAATGCGCGTGCAAGCAGCTCCGAGCCCGTGTAATCAACAAGCTCTCCGTGTCTGTTTGTCGCGCGTACTGTTACGTGCATTGGTCGTTTTACAATTCCCCACTGACCGGGCAGAGAAAGACAGCCTTCAAGCCCCTCCTGCTCACCCGAATAAGCGATAATTTTGGGATTGATGAGCTCAATCAGCTCGCCCTCCTCGACCTCGATAACGACAATTCTGCGCAAAACGCCGACCTGCGGTGCGGCAAGACCTACGCCGTTTGCTTCTCTCATAGTTTCAGCCATATCGTCAAGCAGAGTAAGCACTCTGGGTGTAATATTTTCAACAGGACGGCAGACCTTATTGAGTGCTTCGTCGCCAACCTTTACAATTTTCAATTTTGCCATATCTATTCTTCCTTTCAGTTACATTTTATAGTCCCGTCGGGTTAAAATCAATCGACAGTGATGCCTTTCCTCGACTGTTTCCGCCGTATTCGGTGAGCAGACGGGAGAAAAGCTCACGCGAGCGTTTATTAAGACGACATTTTATTACCATTCTCATTCGGTACTTTTCCTCGACCTTATAGACAGGCGCTTCAAAGGGACCGAAAATTATCATTTCGACATCTTTATATTCTGACGCAACAAGACTGTCAAGCTCCTCTCTAAGTCGCTTTGCTCCAACGACCGCCTGCTTTTCGTCAGCGCAAATCAAGCTCAAGAGCGCAATGTCGCAATAGGGCGGGAAAACAAGGAGTTTGCGAAGCCTGATTTCAGATGCATAAAACGCCTCATAATCCTGCTTGCAGGCAAGCCGTATCGTATCGTTGTCGGGGTTATTGGTCTGTATTACCGCCAAGCCCTTTTTCAGGGCTCTGCCCGCTCTGCCGATTACCTGTGTCAGCATTGAAAATGTGCGCTCATTGGCGTGATAATCGTCCATATACAGCGACATATCCGCCAAAAGCACGCCAACCAAGGTCACATTCGGGAAATCGTGTCCCTTTGTTACCATTTGTGTGCCCAGAAGTATATCTGCCTTTTTGTCCTTAAACTCGCTCAAAAGCTCATTTAAGGAGTTCTTCTCACTCGTGCTGTCAGCATCCATTCGCAATATTTTTTTGTCGGGCAAAAGGTCGTTTAGCTCCTGCTCGATTTTTTGAGTTCCAAAGCCTATTTTCACCAAGTGCTCTGAATTGCAGGACGGACATCTTTGCGGTGCGCTTTGCCTGTGTCCGCACCAATGACAGAACAAAAATCCGCTTTCATAATTGCCCTTTTTTGTATGATAGTTCATAGAAATCGAACAGTGTGGGCAGCTTATGTAGTCGCCGCACGACTTACAGCTGACTGAGGTATTATATCCCCGTCGGTTTAAAAACAAAATCGCTTGCTCTCCGCGCTCGGTCACCTCGATGAGCTCCTGCTTTAAAAGACTTCCGAGTGGCGACATATTGCCAACTCTTTGCTCTTTTCTCATATCGTAAATCTTTACACGGGGCAGCTCTGCTCCGCCAAATCTTTCGCGAAGCTTCACAAGCGTATATTTTCCGTTTTGCGCCTTGGTATAGCTCTCAATTGAGGGCGTCGCCGAGGACAAGAGCAAGACCGCGTTATTTTTAGCACACCTGAACCTTGCAATATCTCTCGCGTGATACTTCGGCGAGGTCTCGGATTTATATGTGCTCTCGTGTTCCTCGTCAATAATGACAAGTCCGAGATTTTTAACGGGAGAGAAGATTGCAGAGCGCGTGCCCAGGACCAAGTCAGCCTCTCCCGAGAGGATTTTTGCATAGGCGTCATATCTCTCTCCCGCTGAGAGTGAGGAGTGCACGAGCGCAATCCTCCGTCCGTAGCGGGAGCTGAAAATCTTTAAGGTTTGCGGAGTTAATGCAATTTCGGGAAGCAGCATAATTACTCCGCGCCCCTCTTCAAGCGCTTTATCAATCGCTTTGATAATTACACTTGTTTTTCCGCTTCCTGTAACGCCGTGTAAAAGAATAGCACTCGGAGCGTTCTTTTCGAGATGCTCCTTGACCGTATTATAGGCATTTGCCTGCTCCGAATTTAATTCATATTCAATTTTTTCCTGTATATCACCGTCAATGTAGCTATCTCTCCAGGTCCTGCGCGCATCAACCCTTAAAAGACCCTTATCAAGCAAAGCCTTCAGCTGTGCCGAGCTTACAGAGCAGTTTTTGCGGATTTCGTCGGCAGAAAGCTCTCCGCGCTCCGCAATCAAGGACAAAATTTCCTTGTGAGAATTTGAACGAAGCTTTGTTTTTGAATTGCCCGAAAGTATATTGTCACATTCCTTTTTGTCGATTGCCAATGAGTAAAAGCTCTCAAAGCTATCCCGCATCTTTGACGAGGCAAGCAAATCCTTTTTGATATATCCTTTGGCAATAAGCTTTTCAATTGCAGATTGCACAGCCGCCACTCCAAACTTAGCCTTGATCGCGTCAATGCTCTTCCTGCCACTCTTGACAATAAATTCGTAAACAAATAAATCAACAGGCTCAAAGCCCGAAGAAGAGTTTGGCCCTGACGAGCTTACCGCATAGTAATACTCTGTCATTTTTCCGAGCGCCGACGACGGCAAAATGCACCTTACCGCCTCTCCTATAGTGCAGAGATATTGCTCCTTCATATATTCGCAAAGAGATAGCATTTCCTCGCTCAAAGCACCTCTGTCAATACACACGTCCCCAATCGCCTTGACCTCGCTGTATTCAGGACAGTGCAAAAGACGGCTGACAATTGCCATCTGCTTTCTGTTTCCCCTGCCAAAAGGAACTGTAACGAATGAGCCGACCTTGACGTATTCTCTCAGGGTAAGAGGTATAAAATAATCATATCTATGGTCTATGCAATAAGGATTATCCAAAAGATAAACAGACGCATATTCGTGCGATACTGTGCTTTCCATATTAACCTCCATTCCGCCGCCTTCGCGGCGGCACAAATACAATCGTTGAATTTTGCAGAAAGGCAAAATTCGCGCGTGAAACAGTTAATTTACCTATGAATAAGAAGTAACTTTCACGCTAAATTCCATTGCGCCGTCTTCGCGGCGGCACAAATGCAATCGTTGAATTTTGCAGAAAGGCAAAATTCGCGCGTGAAACAGTTAAATTACCTATAAGGAGGATGTAACTTTCACGCTGCCCTCCTACCCAAAATTATCTTACTAAAAAACCGCGTGGCGCCGCCCGTCATTTCGGGCCGCGCCTCACGTCAATATATAATCTTAAATATCCTCTTCCTCGGATAAGCCGTCTTCAATATCATCATCTTCTTCCGCGAAGATTTTTCTAAGGTCAACAAACTCTTGCTGCGGCTTCGCCTCGGCTACCACCCGCGGCACATAGCCCTCAGGGCGACGCACGATTTCAAATTCGCCGTCGTGAATTCTCTTAATAGCTGTTCTGACTGCCTTTTCGTCGCGGAGCTCCTTGTTTATCAAGGTGTTGATAGGCTTGTCTGTGTCCTTGTTTCCTGTCTGCGACTTTTCTGCTTCCTCTCTCTGCTTGACATACTCGTCGGTAACTATGCGCGCGCATTTTGCTGTTGCCAAGGAAAGCTCGTAACGGTTGAATTCTCCCTTTGTAAGTTCGTTGATTGTTGGGTAAAGCATATATTTTTCTCCTAAAAAATTAGTTTTTATTTCAAATTAAGTATCCTTGACGAATTATCCCTCGTCGTCCTCTTGCTCTTCATCGCTGATATCCGAATCGGCATCAAGTCTGTTTGCAACAGTTTCTGCTTGAAGCGCAGACAAAATAACGTGGTCGGAATCGGTAATTATAACCGCTCTCGTTTTTCTTCCGCAGGTCGCATCAATGACCCTGCCCTCGTCCTTCGCGTCCTGAATAATTCTCTTGATTGGAGCTGAATCGGGACTGGTCAAGGTAATAATTCTATCAACGGCAACCATATTTCCGTAGCCTATGTTAATAAATTTCATTTCCAAAATACCTCTTTTTGACTGTCTTTATTCAATATTTTGAATTTGCTCTCTTATTTTTTCCATCTCGGTCTTTGCTTCAACCACCAGATGAGCAATAGCCGAGTTTCCGCATTTCGAGCCTATCGTGTTTATCTCTCTGTTCATCTCCTGAACAAGAAAATCAAGGCTTCTTCCAACCGCTTCGTTTGATTTTAAGTAATCGTAAAACGCTACGAAGTGCGATTTCAAGCGGACAATTTCCTCGTCAATTGCGGCGCGGTCGGCGTAAATTGCACATTCTGTCAAAATGCGATTTTCATCAACCGTAATATTGTTGTCGGCAAGCACCGCCTTGATTTTCTCTTCAAGGCGAGAGCGATACCCGCCAATATCGTCGCGTGAAAGCACCTCAATCTCATCAACAACGGCGCGGATCTTCTCAATCTTTGCCGCGAGGTCGGCTTCGATCCTGCCTCCCTCCGCTGAGCGCGCATTGATGAATTTTTCAACGGCAGAGGCAATTACACTCTTCAGATCCTGCCAATCCTCTTCTATGTTTTCTTCAGCCTTTTTAAAGCTGAAAACCTCTCTGTCGCGGGCGACCTCCATAACCGAAACCTCGCCCGACAGCGAAAATTGCTCTTTTAGCTGTCTTAGCGCAGAGATATACTTTTCGGCGTAATCGGAATTTATGGCAATTTCCTCGCCGATCTTCTCTCCAAATTCAACATAAATACCGACATCGACCTTGCCTCGCATAATTCCCTTTTCCTGAAGGTAGGGCTTTATCCTCTGCTCAATCGGGGCATATATATGAGGCAATTTGATTTGGCAATCAAAATACCTGTTGTTGACTGACTTTATCTCAACCGTAATATCCTTGCCGCCGACAGTCTGTCGGTCGCGTCCAAAGGCGGTCATACTTCTTAACATATTTTTCTCCAAGCTGTGAGTGCTTTATTAAATAAAATTAATTAAGCAATATAGTAATTTAACATTATTACAAAAGGGTATATATATTTATTTTAATACATTTTCTCCCTGTTGTCAAGACTTTTTGCTCTTAAAAACCAAAAGCTTACTGACAAGATAATTCGACACAAGAACAACAATTGAAACAATTATTTTTGTAAAAAACTCGGCGTCGAGCGTTACATTTAAAAGCCACAGAGAAAGTGACAGATCCTCGCCCCGCATTATTGCGTCAAAGGCCAAAATGCCAAGGTACGCCAGTACAACATCAAGCAAAAAGGTGAGCAATCTTCCGCCTGAAAAAACCAAAAGCTGCTTTAGCGTTGAAGCCTCTCTGTCAGCATCTGTAAAAACCCACTTTTTGTTTGTATAAAATGCAAACAGTACCGCAAGCACCCATTGTAGCACCTGCGCTATACTGTAAACCGCAATATACGCCCCGCTTTTCTTATCGTCAAGAGGAATTTGCAGGAGATGTTCGCTTACGACAAAGGTAAGATAATATGTCACAAGAGCTACGACTGTTGTAGCTACACCAAATACGATATATCTTATAATCTCGCCGTGCTTTTTATATAATTCCTTTATTTTGTTCATTAAAAATCAATTATCCAATCTTAAAGGTAGTACCTGCCGATGTGTCAATCAAAGTAACGTTTTTCTCAGCCAGATACTGTCTTATGCGGTCTGCCTCGGCGAAATTCTTATCCTTCTTTGCTTGCTTTCTCTTTTCAATCAAATCAAGTATCTCAACAACCAGAGGGTCACTCATATCATATTCGGGAGTAGCATTTTTCTTTGCCTCCTCTGCCTGTCTTTCTGCTCTCATTTTGTCAGCCGCAGAGATAAGGCCTACCGACAGCACCTTATCAAAATCGGCAACAAGAGCAAGCTTTGTTTTGCCGTTTGTTTTGAGCTTGAGAACATCATAAAGCGCGGTAATTGCGAGAGAGGTATTGAGGTCATTGTCAAGCGCATCGGTAAATTTCTTCTTGCCCTCGGCAAACGCCGCCTCGTCAAGCTCTCCGTCACATGGGTCAAGCTGGGCAAGACGGGTAACGAATTTATTGTATGCAACAGTTGCGTTGTCAAGGTTTTCATATGTGAAGACCAAATTCTTTCTATAATGCGACTGCAAGCAGAAGAACCTGTATGCAAGTGGATTATAGCCCTTTGATTCAAGCAAGGAAACTGTCAAAAATTCACCTGTTGACTTTGACATTTTACCCGAATTTGTGTTTAAATGAAGAACGTGGAACCAATATTTGCACCACTTATGTCCTAAATAGGCCTCAGATTGAGCAATCTCATTCGTATGGTGTGGGAATGCGTTGTCAATTCCGCCGCAATGGATATCAAGGTACTCCCCAAGATATTTCATGCTTATTCCCGAGCACTCGATATGCCAACCGGGGTAACCTATCCCCCAAGGAGAATCCCATTTGAGCTCCTGGTCATCAAACTTTGATTTTGTAAACCAAAGCACAAAGTCCGCCTTATTCTTCTTGTTGTCATCGCCCTCAACGCCCTCGCGAACTCCAACCTCAAGGTCTTCCTCGGAAAAATCGTTGAAAACATAGTACTGCTCAAGCTTTGAGGTGTCAAAGTAAACATTTCCGCCTGCTACATAGGCAAAGCCCTTATCAAGCAAGCCCTGAACAAGCTCAATAAACTCAGCGATACAGCCTGTCGCAGGCTGAACTGTGTTTGGTATCTTAATATTCAATTTAGCGCAATCCGCAAAGAATGCGTCTGTGTAGAATTTCGCTATTTCAAGCACGCTCTTGCGCTCTCTTTTAGCGCCCTTGAGCATTTTGTCCTCGCCCGTATCCCCGTCGCTTGAAAGGTGTCCGACGTCGGTGATATTCATTACTCGGTTAACCTCATAGCCTGTGTAGGAGAGATATTTTTCAAGAATGTCCTCCATTATATATGTGCGAAGATTTCCTATGTGCGCAAAGTGATAAACAGTAGGTCCGCAGGTGTACATACTGACCTTGCCCGCCTCGCGCGAAACAAATTCTTCTCTTTTTCTTGTGAGTGAATTGTAAAGTAACATAATTATATCTCCAAGTCAAATAATTTAATTCAAAGTCAAGTCAGACATATTCATAAGTCTTTCTGCCGCCGACAAAATCCTTTTGCCGAGGTCGGCTCTGACAGCCGCCTTGCCCGAGAGCGCCCACGCGCTTACCTCAACATCTAAAATACCCGAAAAATCAGATGCTTTAATTCCTTGGGCAACATCAGACCAATCAATCAAGCCCTCAAACGGCACAAGGTGCTTATCCTTAACACCGTCGTTATCGTGGATATGTAAAATATCAATCCTATTTTTCAAAATCTCCATTTGCTCTGATATTTTATATCCGCTCACATTGGCGTGTCCGACATCAAAGCAGACACCAACAGAAAGCTTTTCGGCAAGAGATGAGATATTGATTGCGCAAGAGCCGTAAAGATGGTCGCCCTCGGCCTCTCTCATCCTGTCACTCGGCATATTTTCGATACAGATTTTAACTCCCCGTCCTTTAGCATATTCGACTATCGGCAAGAGAAATTTCATATTGGCTCTGACCCAATCTCCGTATTTTACCTTTGAGGAATAAAGGGCAATCGGGTGAGCGACCGCAAGCTTAATTCCCATAAATGCCGCCGCGTCTATTCCGCATTTGAGCGTCTTTGAGTATTGCTCCATAAGAAGCTCATTGTCGGGTGAGGGCATATAAAACGAGAGGTGGCACGCAGGTATTTCTATCTTCTTTTCCTTGGCTTTTTTAGCAACGCTGTAAAGCACGCTGTGATAGCCGTCGTCAAGATAATTAAGCTTCTCAAACGACATATCTATCGCGCCTATTCCTGTCTTTTCAAAATAGTCGATCATCGCCGTATAAGAAAATTTACCGCCCGGATAATCCTCATATATTCTTGACGGCGCGCAAAGAATAATTTTTTTCAAGTATAGCCCTCCTCTCCTAAATTCTTTTTATTTATATATAAATAAAACTCCATCTTATATTATATCAAAAACGAAAGGCTTTGTCAACTTAAATTAAGTCGTTTTTCAAATAATCTTCGATAAAATTTCTGCTCGATCATACAGATTAATGCAAAAATTGTACAAAAAGCCATTCTTTATACTATTAAAATTCTGCTATAAGGCTATTGACAAACCGTTGCGTTTATTGTATAATTTAAAATAGTATAGTAGGCGCAATTATAATAGCTTTTCTATTCTGTAAGACAACCATCACTGAGAAATGACCTTGACCGTCATTTGCGAAAGGAAGCATATGCAAAGCTTTAATTTACACACCGCGATACACTTTGGCGCAAACTCTTTAACCCGTCTTGCCCAAATAGATTTCAAAAAAGTATTTATCGTATCCGACCCGTTTGTTGTTTCAAGCGGTCTTATAAAAAATGTAACCAAGCACCTCGACACTATAGGTGCAGATTACACCGTATATTCAAATGTTGTTCCCGATCCCACTATGGATAAGGTGGTTGAGGGTGTCACCGCGCTTATGCAGGACAAAGCGCCCTGTGTTATTGCAGTAGGCGGCGGCTCGGCAATCGACCTGACAAAATGTATCCGTCAGTTTGCCAACAAAATCGACACCTCTTATTTCCCATACTTTATCGCAATTCCCACAACCAGCGGTACGGGCAGTGAGGTTACGGCCTTTGCGGTGGTTACCGATACCGAGAAAAATATCAAGCACGCTTTGATCGATAACAAGTTGCTTCCCGAGGAAGCGATCCTTGACGTAGATATGGTCAAGAGCGTTCCCGCAAGCATTACGGCAGATACAGGTCTTGATGTTCTCACTCACTCGATTGAAGCTTATGTAAGCACAAACGCAACGGCGTTTTCCGATATTTATTCAAAAAAAGCAACACAGGTTTGTAAGGATTACCTTGTTCGCTCATATAATTACGAGCTTAATACAAGCGATGTTATCGCAAGAGAAAAAATGCACTTTGCATCAAACCTTGCAGGTATTGCCTTCAATGCCGCGTCCCTCGGACTTAATCACGGTATGGCACACCAGCTCGGCGCGCAGTTCCACATTCCTCACGGACGCGCAAACGCAATCCTCCTTCCGACAATTATCAGCTATAATACGGGTATTGAAAGCACAACAATGTCCTTGACAAATCTTTCGCCCTGCATTAAAAAATACGCTAAGCTGGCAAGATATATCGGGGTTGGAAGCTACAACGACATAGCTTCGGTAAAAACACTTATGAACTACATAGATGAGCTCCGTATTCAGATGAATGTTCCTCGTTGCATAAGAGATGCCGCTCCCAATATCACCATGGATGAATATATGTCCAAGGTTGAGGATATGGCAGAGGCTGCACTCCATGACAGATGCACTCCCACAAACCCAAGAGTACCCACAAAGCAAGAGGTTATAGCTCTGTTTGAAAAGATATTCTGATTTAAATAGCTTTACAAAAAAGCGGTTGAGCAAATGCTCAACCGCTTTTTATCATATTACTCTTACACGCATAATTCCTTCGATTTGCGAAAGCTTTTCGCGAGATGCGCTTGAAACCTCAACGTTTGTATCAAGCAAGGTATATGCCACATCTCCGCGCGACTTGTTTGTAAGGTTTTCAATATTAATTCCCTCTTGAGAGCAAATTGAAGTAATATTGGAAATCATAGCAGGAATGTTCTTATGAAGAACACAAAGACGTGATGTGCCTGTGCGAGGCATCGACACCGCGGGGAAGTTTACGCTGTTGCGGATATTTCCGTTTGCGATATAATCAGACAGCTCCTGCGCCGCCATAACCGCACAGTTGTCCTCACTTTCCTCAGTAGATGCTCCAAGGTGAGGGATTGCAACAACACCCGAAACATTCAAAAGCTCAGCACTTGGGAAGTCGGTAACATAAGCCGCTACCTTACCCGAAGCAAGTGCTTCCTTTATGTCGTCGGCAACGACCAGATCTCCCCTTGCAAAGTTGAGAATTCTGACGCCGTCCTTCATTTTCGCAATAGTTTCTTTATTGATCATTCCCTTTGTCTGAGGAGTTGAGGGAACGTGGAGCGTTATATAATCAGAGCAAGCGTAAATATCGTCATATGTAGCCGCCTTGTTGATGTGATGGTTCAAATTCCAAGCCGCTTCAACAGACAGGAAGGGGTCACAGCCAACAACGTCCATACGGAGATGCACAGCGGTGTTTGCAACCATTCCGCCAATCGCTCCAAGACCGATTACACCGAGTGTTTTTCCTGCAACCTCAACACCTGCGAAGTTGCCCTTGCCCTTTTCAACCTGCTTTGCAACGTCATCCTTCAATCCGTTTGCCCATTGAACTCCGCCCACAACATTACGGGACGCAAGCATAAGTCCGCAAATAACAAGCTCCTTTACCGCATTGGCATTTGCACCCGGAGTGTTGAAAACTACAATTCCCGCCTCAGTGCAACGGTCGATCGGGATATTGTTGACGCCTGCACCCGCGCGGGCAATCGCGCGAAGCTCGGGGTTAAACTCCATTTCAAGCATATTTGCCGAGCGAACCATTATTCCGTATGGCGCGTCAACATCCTCGCCTACATTAAACAGCTTGCGGTCGAGCTTATCCGTGCCGACCTTGGCTATTTTGTTTAAAAGCTTTATATTCTTAATCATAGCATTAATTCCCTTTCAAAATGATTACGCCTTTGGGTTTTCCTCGGCAAACTTCTTCATAAAGGCAACGAGCGCCTCAACTCCCTCGTAAGGCATAGCGTTGTAAATTGAAGCTCTCATACCGCCAACGGAACGGTGTCCCTTGAGGTTTTTAAGTCCTGCCTTGCCTGCCTCGCTTGCGAACTTCTTGTCAAGCTCCGCGTCGCCCGTTACGAATGTTACATTCATCATAGAGCGAGAGCTTTTCTTGACAGGAGCTGTGTAATAATCCTGACTGTCAAGATAATCGTAAAGAAGATTTGCCTTCTTTTCGTTCATCTTCTTCATCTCGTCAAGACCGCCGAGGCTCTCTATCCAATCATAAACAAGTCCTGCCATATAAATCGCATAGCAAGGAGGAGTGTTATACATTGAGTCGTTATCAGCCATAACCTTCCAGTCAAGCATAGTGGGAGCATTCTCTTCACAAAGACCGAGCAAGTCCTCACGCACGATTACAAGTGTAAGTCCTGCGGGAGCCATATTCTTTTGCGCGCCTGCATAAATCACACCGAATTTTGTTACATCAACAGGCTCTGAAATAATGCAGGAGGAAAGGTCAGCAACAAGTGGAACATCTCCGCAGTCGGGAATATAGGAATACTTTGTTCCGTAAATCGTATTGTTAAAGCAGATATGCAAGTAAGATGCGTCCTGGTCAACCATATCCTTGGTTATTGTGGGAACATGGTCAAAATTATCGTCCTTTGTCGTTGCGATACACTTTACATTGTAGCCCATCTTCTGAGCTTCCTTATACGCCTTGCCCGAGAACTGTCCCGACACTGCATAAAGTCCCTTCTTTGAGGGAGCGCGATTAATCAGGTTAAGCGGAACACAGGAGAACTGTGTAGAAGCTCCGCCCTGAAGGAATAGCACCTTATAATTATCGGGAATGTTCATAAGAGAGCGCAATTTTTTCTCTGCCGCCTCAATAATTGCCTCATAGTCGGGTGAGCGGTGGCTCATCTCCATAACCGACATACCCGAGGAGCCGTAACAAACGAGCTCGTCTGCCGCGCGCTCAAGTACGGGGAGCGGAAGCATAGAAGGACCTGCTGAAAAGTTAAATACTCTGTTCATAATATTGAACCTCCGATTTTTGTTAGAAATATTAGAAATTATTACTATTATATACCTATTTTTTTGTTTCGTCAAGAGATTTTATCAAATTAAAGCACTAAACTGTCAATATTTGTAGAAACTTACACAAAACTTTTTTGTGTGAAAATAATTTTGTTAATTTTGTTGCAGAAAACAAGGCGAAACACAAAAGGGCAGAAAATTCTGCCCTCTTTTAATTATTCCTCGTCGTCCTTGATAACGATTTCCTCTTCGACCTCTTTGTTTGCATTTTCGTCAATGTGAAGAGCCTTCGTCACCTTTTTCTTTGCGCGTCTTACAAAAATTACAACAGCCGCGCCAAGCGCAATTGCAACGGTGCTTATTGAAACAAGCAGAGTTGAAACGGCTGACGGGTCTATATATGCCGCGTTTACATTAGTCAAAAGCTGTTTTGCCAAATCAAAAATAAACATTTTCTTTTCCTCTTTGATAATCTTTATAATTTTAACCTGTAAGTCTAATTATATCACCGCAAAAGGTCTTTGTCAACAAAAATATTCTATTTGCCGCTTGATTTTTTCCCTGTCAGCTTACTAAGGATATACCTCGCTCCGACCTTGTTTGACGAGCCTACATTATAAACCGCGCACTCGAGCGCTCTGTTTATCTTATCCTCATATTCTGTGCCGTTTTCGAGCATTTCGGAGATGTATCTGCTAATATTTTTGACCTCGTCCTTTTCAATAGAAATGCCGATTTCGTCACGCAAGGTAATCTCAATAGGCTCACAGCCTATCTTCTCCCAGTTTTCATTCAAAACCTTCATTTTGGTATTGATAAACAGCGTCGGTCGTTTTGTTGCAAAGCTGAACTCAAACGAAATTCCCGACCAGTCGGTAATCATTATATCCGAAGAGTAAATTGACTTATTGCTTGAAAAATCAAGCTCAAAGGTAAGCCCCTCGCCAACCTTATCTGCCCACTTGTCAACCGTCGCCTGCATTCTTGCTCCGTATCTCTTGACATATTCGGGGTGAGGACGGACTGTAATGTGATAATCGTCGCACAGCAAGCCCTCGAGAAGTGTATCAATACACGAGTCAAGAATATTGTCCTCGTTCCATGTCGGAGCAATCAATATCTCTTTTCTTCCGCTTGTTTTATGAGTTTTCCTTTCGGCTTCTCCGACCTCGATCAAGTCGTCAAGTAAGGGGTAGCCAAATTCGACAAGCTCCTTTTCCTTCAAGCCGTAACACTTTTCTGTCGCTCTGACCTCACGGGCAATATGCTCACCTGCACAGAAAACCGTATCAAAGGCGTCAAGCGAGCCCTCTCTCATTCCCATATGCATACTCATAAGCGCGTGAGGAATGTAAACATACTCAATGTCGTTGCTCATAATCGACCTTTTAAGATAATATTTATCAAGATCGGGCGTCGTCATAACTATCATATCACATTCAAGCTTCATCATAAGCGGAATCGTCTTTTTAACGCCGATATAGTAAGGCTTGATTTGCTTATTGCTCTTGGCAATCTCAAAAATTACATCATTCGGGTCATTTGTAACATAGTGGATTATAATGCTTGACCTTTTTGTCAGCTCCTCAATAAGTCCCTTGAAATACTTATAAAATCCGCTCTTTTCGGAATAAATTACAAGGTGCTTGTTGACGATCTTGAAAAATCTCCTGTAATCCTGACGCTCTCTCCTTTTGTTCTCGCGCGCACTCGGGTCTTTTTTATCCTTAGGCTCAAGCTCCTCAAGCCTGCGAAGCTCCTCACGGCTTCTCTCAAGCGCGGGGTAATCAACATATTTTTTCGGATTGATAACAGCGTTCAAGATGTAAAGCTGGAGCACCGACAAAACATTTCCCGCGATCCAATAAAGCGCAATTCCCGCAGGCACGAAGCAACCGAGATAAACCGACAGACAGACCGAAAAGACCATAATTCCGTATTGGTTCCATTTTCCCTGCTCGTGCTGAAGAACATTCGCCCTGTTTTGCGCAAAGCACAAATAAAACGAGGACGCTCCCGCGATTACAGGCACAAGCGAATAAATTCCCCAAACCGCCACAGGCACCGATGTCAGATCAAGAGATAAAAATGACAGGTCAAGCGTTCTTATCGCCTCGCTGTAAGCAGAAAAATCAATTATGTTCGGAATGCTTTTCCACTGTCTGATTATTTGAAGCTCATAGGACGACGACTCCGTGCTTATCTTCAAAATATCCGCCATCTGCAACACTGTCGCCTCATCAATACCCAAAAGATATGTCAGGGGTCTGTTTATAATGTAAACCACACCCAAAAGCAAGAGGATTTGCAAAAGCAGTGGCACGAGAGATAGCATTGGGCGGTATTTTGCCTTTTTGAAGAGCTTTGCCTGCTCCTCGGCAATCGTATCTCCGTCGCCGTAATATTTAACCTTTAAAAAGTTGATTTCGGGCTGAATCTTTACCATCAGAATAGAATTCTTATGAATCCAGACCGAAAGAGGCAAAAGTACGATTTTAGTCACCAGAGTGAAAAGCAAAATCGCTATTCCGTAATTCCCTACTATCTCCCAGCACAGCTTCATCAGCGCTCCGAGAGGAATACAAATATAATATAAAAGCGTATCCATTTATCTTCTCCGCCACAAATTTATTTGACAATGTCGGTGCTATTGGCTATCTCCCAATTATCTCCGTCGTTTGCCGTTCCTCTAATCCTGTATTCGACAAGCTTGTTATATTTATAGCCGTTGTTTGTTTTGTTTCTATAGACCTCGAACAAAAATCTCCTTACTCTGTCCTCACCCTCAGGAATATCAAAGAAGGAATCTCCTCTCTTTTTGTCAAGCATTCCCTCAGACTCATAAATCGTCGCCCAAAGCTCGTCCTGCGAAATTTGCGAGCTTGAGGTCTTGAGCGCCATACCGCTCTCTCCGCTCTTTTTGAACAGCATAGCGGTAACTCGCGTTCCGTCGTCATCGCGTCTGTCCGTTTCGCCAATAAGCTTACTGTCGCTCAGAATTGCGCCGTGGTCGCCTGTTATTATGATAGTCGCGTCATCATATAAGCCAAGCCTCTTCATTTCATCAATATACTGATAGATAAATTCAAAGGTAAGCTCTATATTTTCAATCGTGCTTTTTGTAGTATCGTGACAGCCGTACAGATGGATAAAGGTAAACTGTCCTCGGCTCTTGACTGTTGAAAGCCCTGCCTCTGACAAGCGTTCAAGCGACAGAGAGGTGCTGTTCTCGTCAACTGTGTACATATCGTCGTCGCCCCTGTAGATAGCGTGAGCATTGAAATCGGGAGTGCTGAGATAACCCGCCCAGCTCTTCGCGACAAAGGGCAAATGAGAGTTGAGCGACAGCCGTATCATATCCCAAGACAGAGCAATTTTGCTGTCTATATAATACATATCGATATCAGATGTGTTAGAAGCATACTTGGACAGAACAGCTGCATCGTGGTAGGCGTAATTCTTTTCCGTATAGAGATTGATGTTATATCCGCTATTTTTGAGCGTTTGCAAATGTCCGCCCTTTGAATAAATTTCTTTAAAATTCTGCTCCTTTGATTTTGTCAAATCAGCCTCATATCCCGTAAGAATAGACATAACGGCAGGATAGGTCCTGCAATAAAGGCTCGTATAATCATCATAGTAGGTAAAGCCGTCGAGCCTATCAAAAAACTCAGGCTGCTCTGCCGCCATTTTTCTGTAATATTTTGCATCGAAGCGGTCAACTATGAAAAAGACAATATTATTTTTATCTGCAAGCGTGTTAAAATTCTCGTATGTCAGGACGGTTTCATCAAAATCCACTTTTCCTGATTTATCCCCCTGTGCTTCATCTCCTCTCGCCGTTACGTTTAGATAAACGTCACTTGTTAGAGAAAGCGTAGCAAAGCTGATTATCTGAGCTCCCAAAATAGCGATAAGCCCAACATTGAAGGCAGTCATTATCGCTTCTATGTGCTTTTTACGAAGAAAAATGACCGCGCATATTATTCCTGCACCGACTGCAAGCCAAATCAAAGCATTTATAATTATCACTCCGATTGACGCGCTTGCCGTTCCGACACCGTCGCCCGCTACCGCATTAATTCCAAGATTAAGATAATTTCTCTGCACGAAGAACATAAGGCTGAGCCAGACAATCACTCCAGAGGTAATTTCATAGGCTTTGCCGTCAATCAGCATTAAGGATACAAAAATCACAGATGCAAACAGGAGAGAAAAAATGGCGCAAAGCGCAAAAAAATCGCCGAGCGAAAACAAAAACTCCTGCATATTCGAGTAATATATTTCAAACGGGCCGAAAAAGCAAACCGTCAAGGGCGCTGTAAGAGAGAGCAAAAGGGCTGGCAATATCTTCTTTTGCACAGAGTATTTACGCTCAGTCCTTTGGGCTTTTTGAGTGCCTTTGCCGTTGTTTTTTATAGCCTTGCGAGAGCTTTGGGAACTCATTTTTCAAAATCTCCTCAAAAATTAAAATTATATCTGAAATAAAGCACATTATATTTAATAATTATGATACAACAACATCTCTCTTTTGTCAAGTGATTATATGTTAATTTTTACCACAGTGATAATTTGTCGAAAAAGATATTTTCCGCATAAAATGTAATAGAAGGTCGAAAAACAGTAGGCCTTCTGTCCTGAAAAATTTCTGCAAGGATATTTTAATTTTGATGTTTAAACCGCTATGCCTTGCGGCAAAAATATTCCTGTAATCAAAAGAAACAATCTTGCCGCGGGTGTGGCACAGAGTGGAAAGGAATGTTTTATAATGATGCCGAATATCAGAAGAGGAGATATATTTTATGCCGATTTAAGTCCCGTTGTGGGCTCTGAGCAAGGCGGCTTGCGTCCGGTACTTATCATACAGAACGACGTTGGAAACCGTTACAGTCCAACGGTAATTGCCGCCGCCATAACCTCGCGAATGGGTAAAACAAGACTGCCGACTCACATTGACATTTTCGCAGACAGAGTGGGGCTTGCCAAGGATTCGGTTATCTTGCTCGAACAAATAAGAACGCTTGACAAGCGCAGGCTTAAAGAAAAAATGGGGCATCTTGACAACGCGGTCATGACACAGGTCAACAACGCAATCGCAGTAAGCTTCGGTCTTGGTATTGCCCCCGATTCTTATGTCGGCGAGATGGTCAGCAACAATCAATCGGGAGCAGTCGCCTCAACAGCCGAGCTTACAGGCGATAACGGTGGCTCTCTGCTCGGATAATATATGCTTTTTAATCATTTTTTGCGGAATGATGCTCCTTGTGGGCATTATTCCGCAAAAGTTCGTAAATAAAGAAAAAAGTGAATTTTCTTGTAAAAATTTTGCTCTTTCTATTGATTTTGGCTAAATTATGTGTTAAAATACTAATGTTAATCAAAATTCAGTAAAAAGACTTTGCTAAGAAAGGTACTAAAGAACATGGCACTTGTTACAACAAAAGAAATGTTTAAAAAGGCTTACGAGGGCGGCTACGCTATCGGTGCCTTTAACATCAACAATATGGAAATCGTGCAAGCCATCACCGAAGCGGCAGGCGAGCTCAATTCTCCCGTTATTCTTCAGGTTTCGGCAGGAGCGCGCAAATATGCAAAGCAGGAATATCTCCTGGCTCTTGCAAATGCGGCAATCAAGGACAGCGGTGTTGACCTCGCTCTCCACCTTGACCACGGCGCAGATTTTGAGATCTGCAAGGCTTGTATCGACGGTGGCTTTACATCTGTTATGATCGACGGCTCTCATCACTCCTTTGCCGACAATATTGAAGTTACCAAAAAGGTAGTTGAATACGCGCACGAGCGCGGTGTCGTTGTTGAGGGTGAGCTCGGCGTTCTCGCGGGCGTTGAGGACGATGTAGTTGCAGAGCATTCCTCTTACACCCGTCCCGACGAGGTTGAGGAATTCGTTACAAAGACAGGCGTTGACTCTCTTGCTATCTCTATCGGTACATCTCACGGAGCATATAAGTTCACTCCCAAGCAGTGCACAAGAAACGAGCAGGGTATTCTTGTTCCACCCCCACTTCGCTTTGATATTCTTGAAGAAATCGAGAAAAGACTTCCCGCCTTCCCAATCGTTCTTCACGGTGCTTCCTCTGTTCCCCAGGAATGTGTTAAGGAAATTAACGCTCTCGGCGGCAAGCTCCCCGACGCGGTAGGTATTCCCGAAGAGCAATTGCGCAAGGCCGCTTCTATGGCAGTTTGTAAGATAAATATCGACTCGGATATCCGTCTTGCTATGACAGCAGGTATCCGTCGCGTTATGAGCAATCAGCCTGATGTTTTTGACCCCAGAGCATATCTCACGGTAGCGCGTGCTGAGGTTAAGAAGATGGTTATGCACAAGATCCAGAACGTTCTCGGCTCTGCCAACACTCTTTAATCAGAAGGATAATCCGACAGGACGGCAGATAAGCTCTCCGCTTTTTATGCAAAAAATTTTCAACCTACAGGCTTTGACTTTCCGCGTCAAAGCCTGAATGTTTATAAAATGTGTTTATAAAAGTTATAAAAGGTTATATATGAAATATTCAGAAAATTATAATATCAGCTGGCACGATACCGATGCCAACAGAGTGGTTGCTGCAAGCAAAATCGTTACATATTTGCAGGAAACGGCAAATCACCAATGCGAAGGCTCAGGCCTTCCGCTTGACCGTTTGCGCGACGAGAGGGGTCTTGGCTTTATCCTCGCTTCTCTTTCTCTCAAAATATTAAAGCCCTTGCACGCCTATGAAAAAATTGAGGTTTTGACCTGGTGCCAGCCCTCGCGCGGATACACCTTTAACCGCTATTTTGAAATAAAGCGTGACGGTGAGCTTGTGGCGATGGCGTCAACGGTATGGGTATTGCTTGACATACATCAGAAAACAATGGTTCGCGCGTCAACTATTGCTGAGTTTGACGGTTGCTTTTACTATGACGAGCCGATTTCACCTGACGCCGTGCCCCCAAGAGCCAAAATTGCAAAGGATGCCGAGCTTTGCGAGATTGGTCGGCGCAAAATCGTATATTCGGATATTGACTACAATCAGCATATGAATAACACCCGTTATCCCGATATGCTTTGCGATTTTCTACCCGAAATGACGAGCATATCCCCTGCATACCGCATCTCGTCGCTCTCTCTTTCATATATCAAGGAGTCTGCGCTCGGCGACACGCTGACAGTTTACAGAGGAGAGGCGCGCGAGGACGGAGCTATCCCCCTTCAAACAAAAAATCAATCGGGTGACATCTGCCTTGAAGCACTTCTCACTCTTGAAGAGGTCTGAACATAAAATCGGCTAAATCCTGCGTGACTTACTCTAAATTACAGTCTTAAAATCAATAGAATATATTACCCGTCAACAGCAAAAGGACAGAGAGTGTTTTAGTTCTCTGTCCTCTTTTCTTGACAATTGCTTACTTATTGTTATCTAAATTATGAGTTTGTATAATATTTATGTTTTACAAATAATATTTTTTCAAATTCTCAAGCTTTATTGACAAATCGTCAGAAATGTGGTAAAATATACTCGTCACACAACTGCATATGCTACAACCAGTGAAGGGAAAATACTTTTGGTAAAAAGTGTTTTCTCCTTTCCTCATACCTTCACTGGTAGAGCATTTGTGTGACAACAATTAAGGGAAAGCATTTTTTCGGTGCGTTCCTTTTGGGGCGCACTTTTTTATTCAATAATATTTGCGTTGCGGTGATGTCGCAGAACAAATATTGTTATATGCTGATAGGGGGAACATATGAGAAATGATATTACAAAAAAGGCAATAGACATTACCGGCGTAGAGCTTACACCCGGAGAACCTGCCGTTTGTCTTGGCAACGGAGAGCGGGGCTTTGAGTGTTGTTGCGACGAGTGCGACTACTATTTGCTTTGTTTCCCCGAATTTGACCCAAAAAGCAAAGAATAAGACAAATCATTGCTTTTGTCGATTTCTTAAGGCTTTTTAGTATATCCCGACAGATATAAAAAACACTTATGGAAATTTCTTGCCATAAGTGTTTTTTGCATTGCTTTGTCGTTTGGGTTGATGTCCTTAAGGGTACAAAGCATATGATTTAGCCGATTTTTTGTTTAATTATTCAAATTGAAGCGTATAGAAATTACCTTGGTTGCCCGAATAGTACATCCTGCCCTCATAAACATCTAAGAGCTCGGGCTCGGCGAAAAGACCGCAATCCTTAAGCTCAAAGTAGAATATCTGTTCCTCTTTTTCAAGGTCATATATACGGAATTTTGGCGGGAACACAGAGCCAGGTGTCACATAAGTTCCGCCCTCGACCGAATAAAGAAGTCCGTCATAGCAAACCGCTCCTTGAATAAAGTCGCAATAATCCACATCAAAATATGAAATAATATCCTCTACGCTCAGCACAAGCTCGCGAGCTCCCCATTCTGCATTTAATTCTCCCGAAGTAAAGCCTGGCATCTTGAATTTGAAGATGCGCATCTTCCTTTCCTGGTCACGAAGAACATATACACAAAGCGTATTTGACTTCTTGTCAAGCACGAAATTTCCGTATGGGCGAATATCCCGTCTATCCTCTGAGTACCAGTATTCACTTCCCTTTGCAAAGCCAACTCTTATTACCTGAACAAGCTCTGACGAAAAAACAAGGCCATCTCTTGTAATTCTGTAAACACAGCAAATCCCCTCTTTTTTGTCCTCTGCCTTATCATAGGTGTTATATATGTTTGTGTAGAAAAGTGGGAATTCATCGCCCTCTTCATAGTATTCGGTGCCAAAGAATACGGCGTTGCTGTGAGGCTTCAATAAATCGACCTTGTCCAGCGTAAGCCTTGAAACCTTTTTGTAATCACTCATTCTGTAAATGACACAGCTTCCGGATGGACCGAAGCGAAACAAAAATCCGCCCCAAATCGCTCCGTCCTGACCGCCTGGGTCGATATCTGAAAGCTTTGTCGGCTTAATTGTTTTAGCATTTTCAAAATAAAAGCTGCTCATTTTCCTATCTCCAATCTGTGTCAGTTAAAATATATTTTGCTTTTCATAGCTTCAAGCATAATAGTTGCACTGCTTGCATTGGTTGCAAGAGGTATGCGCTGAACATCTCCCAGTCGCAAAAGCGCAGAAACATCGGGCTCGTGAGGCTGAGCTGTCAGCGGGTCGCGCAAGAAAATAATCAGGTCAAGGTCGCCGTTTGCAAGCATTGCACCGATTTGCTGGTCGCCGCCGAGAGGTCCGCTCTTCATTCTGTGAATGGCAAGTCCTGTTTCTCCCATTATAAGCGTACCCGTCGTTCCCGTAGCGTAAAGCTCGTGGAGTGCCAGAACATCCTTGTATTTTTTCGCAAGCTCAATAATCTCGTCCTTCTTCTTATCGTGTGCTATAAGCGCAATCTTCATAGTAATATCCTACCTTGTTTTTGTTTTGTCAGCATTTAGTCTTTGACAAGTATAATTTTATCATATTTTTAAACAAAATTCAATAGATAATGATAATATTTCCAAAATGTTTTTTCGCTTGACAGCAGGCATATGTAAATTTTTTGTTCTATTATTGTAAAAGCCGAAAAACTATGTTATAATAATTGTATATATATTTTTGAGGTGCATATGAGTACAAAATTTCTGCAAACAATGAAGGAAACCTTCTATTCATCGCTGCCTCTTGCTGTGATTATTATTCTCTGCCTGTGCGTGTCGCCGCTTGACAGCGCAGAAGCATATCTGAGAATAATTGTCGGCTACATATCGGTCGTTATCGGTCAAGCGCTCTTTCTTATAGGCCTTGAAACGAGTATCCTGCCGATCGGGCGTATGGTGGGAGGTTCTTTTTCAAAATATAATAATCTGTTTTTCATTCTGACCTTTGGCTTTGTTTTCGGCCTGCTCGCAACTGTTGCCGAGCCTGCGCTTGCAGTGCTTGCGCGTCAAATCGGCGGGATTATGCCTATTGTAAACAGTACCCTGTTTATCTGGATCACAGGCACGGGTATTGGTATCGGCGTGGCGATAGCCCTTATCAGAATTGCAAAAAACATCAATATAAAAATAGTTTTTGCCGCTTTATACATAATTATATTTATCCTTGTTATCTTCTCTCCCGAGGAGTTTATCGCGCTCGCCTTTGACGGTAGCGGCGCAACGACGGGAGATGTTTCAGTTCCCTTTATTCTGGCTCTTGGAATTGGTATCTCGACCACCTTTTCAAAGAGCAAAACAAACGACGACTCGCTTGGAATTATCGGCATTTCGTCGGCAGGGCCAATCGTTGCCGTATTGCTTTACGGCATCATTTTGAAAGCACGAAGCGGCGGTGTACTGCCGGATGAAAACGAATATCTTATGTCATCGGGAAGTGAGCTTGGTGATATTTTGCTTGGAAACATTACAGATGTTGCTCTCGCGGTTCTCCCAATCGTCATAATCTCTATTCCCTTCTTGCTGTTTCTCATAAAAATCCCACGCCGTGAGTTTACAAAGCTGCTGCTTGGAGTGCTCCCCGTATATATCGGCTTGCTGATTTTCCTGTCGGGAATTGATTACGGATTTGCTTTCGTGGGACAGTATATCGGCAAAATCTTTTTCGAAGATTCACGCCCCGAATACTTCCGCTGGCTTTTGCTTGCGGTAGGCTTTATTCTCGGAGCGGCAATTACGGTTTCAGAGCCTGCCGTTACCGTTCTTGGCTCGCAAATCGAGGAGCTGACCAACGGTCACATTCGCAAGATGACGATTCGTGTCACTCTGGCACTCGGCATTGGAATTGCCTCTCTGCTTTCGATTTTGAAGATATTGACAGAAATCAACATACTTTATTTTTTAGTTCCCCTGTACTTAATTTCACTTATTATGATGAAATTTACCCCGAAGCTCTTTGTCGCTCTTGCCTTTGATTCGGGCGGAGTTACGGGAGGAGCCTTGACCTCAGCATTTCTTACTCCTCTGACTCTCAGTATTGCCAGCGCGGTGGCTGAAGCGGGCGGTGGGAAAATGTCGATACTTACAAATGGCTTTGGAATTATATCCTTTATATCGGTAACACCCTTGATTGCCATTCAGGCACTTGGAATTATTTACAATATCAACATCAGTCGCGCTAAGGAAGAGGCTCTTGAAGAATCCTTTGACGATTTGGAATGTTATATTGTTGAATCAGGCGAGGGCGTAAAAACTGAGGCTCTCGAAGATGCGAAGACCTTGACAGAAAGCGAGGACATAAAAAATGGATGACGGCGCAAAGAAAAAATTACAATATTTCGTTCTTATATGCAACCCCAAAAAGCAGGACACATATACCGCGCTCCTCAAGGAGCACGGAGCACGCGGCGTAAGTGCGGTTTACGGTCACGGCTCGGCGGCGGTCGGAACTCTGGCTCGCGCCTTTGGCTTTGAGGGCGTGCAGGGAAAAATACTTATTACCTGCCTTCTCCCAAATGAAAACGCGGCGGAAATGATTGAAATTTTATACCGCGAATACAATTTTGACAAACCGAATACGGGTATTGCCTACTGCGTATCCGTTGAAGGCTTGATGTTTTAAATCTGTCGGCAGCTTATTAAATTTGCCGCCAATAAGCTTTTTAAGCTCAATATTGAATTTTTTGTACCGCGTACGCGGTTGAAAGGAATTGACTATGAAAGAATTAAAGGCTCTTTATATTATCGTAAACGCGGGATTTGCATCAGAGGTAGTTGATATTGCACGCGCGGCAGGAGCTACAGGCGCAACGATTATCAATGCGCGCGGCTCGGTCGCCAAGCCACAGACGATTCTCGGCATTACGATCGACACCGAGAAGGAAATCGTGCTTAGCGTTGTTGAAAAAGAGGTTGGTATTAAAATTATGGAGAATGTCAAGGCAAAGGCAGGCGTTGGAACTGCCGCTCACGGGCTTTGCTTCTTCGTTCCCGTTGAAATGACAACTCTCAATTTCGACGGCAATCAAGCAGAGCAATAATTATTAATATTCAAATAAAAATGGGCTGTATCGGGCAAATTTGGCTTGATACTGCCCGTTTTTTTGTCTTGTTTTTTTCTTTTTTCGCCGCCCGAAAGCTTCAAAGTGCCCTGCTCTTTTAATTTAACATATCCCGATTGAATAAAAAATCATTACGCTGTAAAAAATAACTGCAAGTTATAAGCAAAATCAAAATAACTACGCCGTGTTATACTCAATTGCAGAAGGGATTAATTATGAAAAAAATATATGAAACAATTGAACAAGCCGACTAAATTTCTAAAAAGCTCGATTTTGGTATTGATAGGCACGATACTGATAAAGGGCTTCGCGGGAAGCGGAATAAATATGACCGCAAGCCTATTTCTATCCCCCGTTGCCGAGGATATCGGCGTGGGTATCGGCACTCTGTCACTATATTTCAGTATAGCTTCTATCGTTATGATTTTTTGGCTTCCTCTCGCGGGGCGCTTAATGGGCAAATACAATGTAAAGGCTCTCGTTATAATCTCGGCGTTTTTGCAGGCGCTTTCCTTCGCTTCCCTAGGTCTTTTCAACAGCATCTGGGGCTGGTATGTTATGGCTATTCCCCAAACGATAGGCGCGGCAATTCTTGTAAATCTTCTCAGTCCTATTATGGTCAACCGATGGTTTCCGAGCAAAACAGGGCTTATTCTCGGTATTCAAGCGGCATTTGTCTGGCTGTTCGCGGCGGCTCTTCAGCCAATCACCTCGTCTATTATTGAAAATCAAGGCTGGAGATATGGCTATATCGTTTTAGGTCTTGCAACCTTCACTGTTGTAATCATTTCCGCTCTGTCACTGCTGAGGAACAAGCCAAACGATGAGGAGCGAGCACTTCTTGATAAGCAAATTGGTGGCGGTGAGCAAAAAAAATCAAATCACATTGACATTGATGAAAAGGAAGCTGTTCACTCGCGTTCATTTATAATGCTTTTGATTTTTATGGTAGCATTGACGGGTGCGGCGGTTTTTACTCAGCACATTCCCACCTACGCCACTCTTATAAATTACCAGCTTTCGCAAATCGGTATGGCGATGGCTCTGTCGTCAATCGGCGGAGCTGTCGGGGCAATTACGATAGGGATAGCTTCCGACAAAATCGGCGGTCTTAAAACCTGCTTTGGAATAATCATTCTCTGGATTTTGGCGGTGATTGGCTTTATTTTCGGAAAATCGAGCTTCCCGATTTTTGCTCTTTCCTGCTTTTTGCACGGAGTAGCAAGCTCAAGCATTGCAATCATTTCTCCAATTCTCACGCTTCTCTTTTTCGGCAAGCAGGATTACGAAAAAATATACGCAAAGGTAGCGATGGGCGCGCCGATTGCGTCAATTCTGCTCGTTCCCGCCTACGGCTTTGTTTACGACGCCACAGGAAGCTATCTTCCTATTCTGATTTTGTTGTTCGGGCTGTTAATCTTAGCGGCTATAAGTATAATATACGGCTGGAAAATCCGTTGCGACCAAAACGGCTGTCCCGTGAGGCAAAAACCGCATCGAGCTTCAAAATAAACAAAATCCTTAAGCAAGAGCATATCCTTTTATGCTCTTGCTTTCTTTTTTAGACTTTGCATATTAATTGTGTCAAATATTATGAAATTGTTGACAAGGAGCGACAGGTGAGAATTATTGACAAGCGGGCGGCAGTATGTTAAAATAAAATTACAAATAAATTTTTGCGAGGTTTTAATATGCTTAAAGGTATCCCGAAAATTCTATCCCCCGAATTATTAAAGGTTTTGTGTGAAATGGGACACAGCGACAGAATTTGCATCTCCGACGGAAACTTCCCTGCCGAGAGTATGGGCAAGGATTGCAAGGTCATTCGTATGGACGGACACGGCGTTCCCGAAATTCTTGACTCAATCCTCACAGTCTTCCCTCTTGACACCTATGTTGAAAAGCCCGCAACGCTTATGCAGCTTATGGATTGCGACAAGGGCAGGATTGCTACTCCAATCTGGGACGAATATCGCTCAATAATCGCAAAGCACGACGAGAGAGGCGCTGACGCCGTTGGAAACATTGACCGCTTTGATTTCTACGACGAGGCTAAACGGTGCTATTGCATAGTTGCAACAGGAGAGAGTGCGGTTTATGCTAACATTATGCTCCAAAAGGGCGTAGTTATCTGATATTTGCTTTTATTTGCTACAAAAGGCTGTATTTGTTAATATACAGCCTTTCTATAAATTAAAAAAAGGAATTGATATTATGTCTAATCTTGTAAATGTTTTTCGGGTTTTGGGTATGGATGCGAATAACCCTAACCAAACCGTACAGCTTTTCTCAAGCCTTTTTGGCATATCGCCATTAACGATCTTTATCGTCGCTCAAGCGCTTGGAATTGTCGGACTTGTAATTATCGTTTCGTCGTTTCAATGCAAGAGCAACAAAAGCTTTTTCTTGATGCAGGGATTTGGAAGTATGTTCTTTTTCCTGAACTTCCTTCTGATAGGAGCATTTGGCGGAGCTTTCTTCAATCTTGTAAACCTTTTGCGCGGATTGCTTTTTGCAAAGAACCGCGAAAAATTGTGGAAGCTTATCACCGTAAATGTTGCATACACTCTTTGCTTCGTCTTCTCGATATGCCTGAACCCTGCTCCCTGGCAAATCTTCTTGGTGGCAGTTCCCTTTGCCGCGCTCTTCTATATGAGCATATTGATGTACCGCGGCAACGACAAGCATATCCGCGCTTTCCAGATTGCACTTATGTCGCCCGCGTGGATATTCCATAACATTTTCAATCTTTCAATTGGCGGAATTGTCTGTGAAGCCTTCAATATGATTTCCTCTGCTATCTACTTATTAAGAAACAGAAAAACAAAATAATCTTTATCATATCGCAAAAGAAACCGAGATAAGCCTTAGCTTATCTCGGTTTCTTTTATTTTTTGACAACTCGGTAACGCCCGAACTGCTTGTTTTATTGTTTGGAAAAATCGGTAACGCCCGAGCTGCTTGTTTTCTTTCTGTATGCTATCGGGGAAATTCCCTCAACTTTTTTAAACGCCTTGAAGAAAAGCACATGGTCCTGATAACCGCACATCTCTCCTATCTCGGTAGCAGATAGGTCTGTTTCCTGCAACAGCTTCTTTGCGTGCTTAATTCTCTGGCTTCTCACATACTGCATCGGCGGTGTGCCTATGTATTTTTTAAAAACGTGAGAAATATAGTATTTACTGACATGAAGATCATTGCAAATCTGGTCCATTGACTCTATTTTTGCAAAATTCTTGTTTAAATACTGATGTATCTGCAAGAAAATTGCATTGGTTACAAATTTCGCCTCAGAAATATTTGCAAGGCGCAAAATGCCGATCAGAATAAGTCGTGCCAAGTATTTGGCAATCAGCTCATTATATTGAGTATCGGTTCTTATCTCCTCAACAAGCGACATAAAATAAAAACGGAACTTCTCCTCATCCTCGCCTGTATGTAAAACACACGGAGTCGAATTATCTATTAAATGATCGGGCGGAAGGTCGTTTATTTTAAAATTAGTAATACCGAAAAAGGCGAGCTCCATTCCCGCATCTCCAAGAGTTCCCTCCTCGTGCAAGGCATTTGGATTGTAAATAATTATATCTCCCTTTTTTATCGTATATGACACTCCGTCAATTATTGCTTCCCCTATTCCCGACAAGACAAACAAAATCTCGCAAAACGGGTGCTTGTGAGCCTTCTCTCGCCATCGTTTGATTCTTTCCAGCTTGCCTGCATATAAGCATTTTGTATCAAGCTTTATTACATCTGCCATGGAATATGATACTTTTCTATTATCAGTATAATTGTTGTCAAGCATTTCTTTCATTCATTTCCTCCAAAAACACTCCCTTGTTTTTGTGCAATCCGCTCAAAAAATAGTGTTTTTTATTGCTTTTTATATTTTTGTACATTTTTGTGAATTTTAACCTAATTTAGTTGGCTAAAATATGGAATTTATTTAATTTTTGTTGATTTTCTTCTTATATTATAACATATTCTTTTTAATTTTGCAATAGGTTTTCGAAAATTTTGTGTCTTTTTTTGTGAAAAACTATGCACTTTAAACTATTGAAAAAGATGGGTGTGAGCGTTACAATATATGTAGAAGACGAGAAAGGGGGCTAAACCATGCAAAAAACAATTCTTGAAATGAGCGGAATACATAAAAGATTTCACGGCGTTCACGCGCTCAAGGGCGTTCATTTCGATTTAAAGAGCGGTGAGGTTCACGCGCTTATGGGAGAAAACGGCGCAGGTAAATCAACGCTTATGAAGGTTCTTTGCGGTATCCACAAGCGAGATGAGGGAGATGTCGTTCTCTTTGACAAGTCGGTTAACTTTTCAAATATAAAAGAATCACAAGACGCGGGCATCAGTATGATCCACCAGGAATTAAATATGATGAACCACCTGACCGTTGCTCAGAATATTTATATAGGCAGAGAGCCTATGATAAACGGCGTCTATATTGATGATAAGAAGATGGAAAGCGACGCCGCAGAGCTATTTAAAAAAATCGGTGTAAAAATTGACCCGTCTGTAACTCTTGGAACATTGACAGTCGGCAAGCAGCAGATGGTTGAAATTGCAAAGGCAATTTCAAGAAACGCGCAGATTTTGGTTCTTGACGAGCCCACGGCGGCTCTCACACAACCCGAGGTTGAGGAGTTGTTCAAGATTATGAACGACCTCAAGAGCAAGGGTATCGGTATGATCTACATTTCTCACCGTATGGACGAGATAAACAGAATTTCAGACCGAGTAACAGTTATGCGCGACGGCGAGTATGTCGGAACTCTTATTACAAAGGACTCGACAAAGGACGAAATCGTTAAAATGATGGTTGGCCGCGTTATTTACGGCGACCAGAAGCAGCACAGCACAGTTCCCGAGGACGCGCCTGTTGTTCTTGAGGTTAAAAATCTGAATCGCGGCAAGGAAATAAGAAATGTAAGCTTCTCTCTCCGCCGCGGCGAGATTCTTGGCTTCTCGGGACTTATGGGTGCGGGTAGAACCGAGGTTGCAAGAGCAATTTACGGGGCTGACGAAAAAGACAGTGGAGAAATATATATAAATGGAGAGCAGGTGAACATCAAAACTCCCGCAGAGGCAGTTCGGCGCGGTGTTTGCTATCTCTCTGAGGACAGAAAGAGATACGGTCTTTTGCTTGACAAATCAATTGCCGAAAACTCAGTATTAAGCTCACTTGACAACTACATCAAGTTCGGCTTCATTGACGAGGACGCAATCGAGAGAGATGCAAAGGCTGAAAACAGAAAGCTCAGAACAAAAACACCGTCAATAAGACAGCTCGCAAAGAACCTGTCGGGCGGTAACCAGCAAAAAGTAATTGTGGCAAGATGGCTGATTAAAGACTCGGACATTTTTATCTTTGACGAGCCTACACGAGGCATTGACATCGGTGCAAAGAGCGAAATGTACACTCTTATGGAGGAATTGGCTTCACAAGGCAAATCAATTATTATGATCTCCTCAGAGCTTGCTGAAATTCAACGCCTCAGCGACAGAGTAATCGTTATGTGCGAGGGCAGAATTACAGCAGAGCTTGATATTGAGGACGCAACTCAGGAAACAATTATGAAATACGCTACAATGAGAGAGGAATAAACAAATGGCAAATAATAACGGCTTTAAAAGAGGCCTTAGAAGAACAAAGAATAAGTTTATTGACTTTGTCAGCACTAAGGGTAAGCAAAACCTTATCGTTGTTGCGGCATTGGCTGTGCTTGTTGTAGTTTTCTGGGCACTCAATCCAAACTTTTTAAGAACAACTAACATCGTAAGTATGGCGCAGTCACTTGCTCCCTACGCAATTTTGGCTCTCGGTGTTACATTCGTAATCGCAACAGGCGGCATCGACCTTTCGATCGGTACTGTTTGTATCGCCTCTGCGGTAATCGCAGGTAAGCTCTATGTTCCCGTAGAGCAGGGTGGCTGGGGAATGATTCCCCTTTGGGCTACGATCCCTGTTATGATTATCATCGGTACGGTCTTTGGCTTTATCAACGGTATCCTCGTTGCAAAGCTTAAGCTTCCCGCATTTATCGCAACGCTCGGAACTATGATGTTCTCTCGTGGTATCAGTGCGATCATAGCGACAGTACCTAACATTTTCTTCCCAAGCGGAACTTGGTTCAACAAAACCTTCTCAAATGCAAACGGTATTCCCACAGGTCTTTTCTGGATTTTGGCCTTCGCGCTTGTTTGTATGTACCTTATGTACAAGTGCAAGATCGGAAGATACATTCTTTCAATCGGCTCTAACGAGGAAGCAACAAGACTTTCGGGTATCAATGTAGATAAGTACAAGGTGATCGCTTATACATTCAGCGGCGTTGCGGCAGGTATCGCGGCAATCTTCTGGGCAGCATCCTTCCCCACAGTTGCAGCAGCAACAGGTAACGGAATGGAGCTTGACGCGATCGCGGGTGTTTATATCGGCGGAACAAGCTCTGCGGGCGGTACAGCCTCAATCGCAGGAAGCGTTATCGGTAACATTATGCTTGTAGTTATCCGTAGCGGTCTTAACTTCGTTCTTGCAAAGTTCGACCTCAACCTCAACTCAACATATGTGACATACGCGCTCACAGGTCTTATAGTTGTTGCGGCAGTTCTTATGGATGTTATTAAGAACAAGAACGCGGCAAAGGTTAAGATCGAAACAGAAAAAGAAGCTCAAAAGAGAATTCGTAAGCAAGCTTTAGCAGACCTTGAGGATGAAATTGATGCAGTTTTAGCTTCTCCCTTCTCAAAGGAAGAAAAGAATGCTCAGGTTGCGCTTATTGAAGAAAAGATCGCAAAGCTTTGATTTCCCAAAAAACTTTAACAGAATGTAACGGCAATGCCGTACATATAAAAAATTATAAAGGAGAAAAACTCATGAAAAAAGCATTATCCCTTATATTAGCACTTGTAATGCTCGTTGCAGTATTCGCAAGCTGCGCAACCACAGACGAAAAGACCATCGCAGTTATCGCGAAGGGTGAATCACACGCTTTCTGGCAGTCGGTTAAGGCCGGCGCAGAAGCAGCAGGCGCAAAGTATGGCTACAAGGTAACATTCCGTGGCCCTGCTTCCGAGTCCGCAAAGGACCTTCCCTCTCAGATGGAAATGGTTCAGACAGCTATCGCTAACAATGCAAGCGCTATCGTTCTTGCAACAATCGGCGAAGGCTTCACAGATATGCTCACAACAGCATACAACAACAATACTCCCGTTGTTCACTTCGACTCAGGTATCTGGGCAAACGACATCGCAGCTCTTGACAAGGCTGGCAAGAACCCCCTCAAAGCACACGTTGCTACATCTAACTACAAGGCAGCTGAGCTCGCAGCTGAAAAGTTCTTTGAAGCTATCAAGGCTGACATCGCAGCTTCCGCAGGCGACTATGTAGTAGGTGTTATCCAGCACGACGAAACACAGACAGGTATTGACAGAGCAGCAGGCTTCGTTGATAAGTTCACAGCTCTTGCAAACGCTGATGCTTCCACAAACGGTAAGTACACAATCGCAAAGGAAGTTAAGCCCGGCGACGCAAACAACGCATACAAGGATGCTCTTGAAGCTCTCTACGAGAAGAGCGTTGACGCTATCTTCATGACAAACGAGGGTGTTGTTAAGCAGGTTTACGACGCAATCGGCGCAGCAGGCAACAAGTATGACGCAATTAAGTTCTGCGGCTACGATGCAGGCTCAAAGCAGATTCAGTGGATGAAGGCTACAAGCGGTCCTAAGCTTATCGGTGCAGTTGCACAGGATTCTTACCAGATCGGTTACCAGGCAGTTGAGCAGGCTATCTTCGCACTTGAGGGCAAGACAGTTACAGCTAAGGTTGAAATCGCAGGCGCTTGGTGGGATGCTTCCAACGTTGACGAAATGATTAAGAATAACCTTGTTTACGAGGGCTAATTTACAAATCATATTTTTAATGAAACTTACCAATCAATAAGGTTTATTAACCGATTGATATAGGGCGAAAGCTAAATAAAAAAATCATTAAATTGATTAACAATGTTTTCAAACCCTCCCTGTTATTCGGGGAGGGTTGCTTTTATATTAAATTTTTAAATTTGAAAATTAATTTTGCGCTGCAAAATATTTTATATACAAGTAATAAATAAAGAACAAACAATAAAATCAGGAGGAAAAATTTATGGCACAAAACAGATATGTAGGCGATTATCCCGTAATAGGCATTCGTCCTATCGTTGACGGAAGACGCGGCCCGCAGATGATGCGCGAATCGCTTGAGCCTCTCGTATGGGCAATGGCTGAGTCAGCTAAGAAGCTCTTTGAAGAAAACCTCTTCTACTCTAACGGCGAGCCTGTAAAGGTAGTTATGGCAGACACCTGTATCGGTCGTGTTCCCGAGGCAGCGGCTTGCGCTAACAAGTTTAAAAAAGAGGGCGTTTCTATAACTCTTTCCGTTACTCCATGCTGGTGCTACGGCTCGGAAACAATGGATATGGATCCTCACACAATAAAGGGTGTTTGGGGCTTTAACGGAACAGAAAGGCCCGGTGCGGTTTACTTGGCAGCAGTTCTTGCAGGTCACGCTCAAAAAGGACTTCCCGCGTTTGGCATTTACGGACACGAGGTGCAGGACAGAGATCAGGTTGACGGAATTCCCGAGGATGTAAAGGAAAAGCTCCTCCGCTTTGGCCGTGCGGCTGTTGCTGTTGCAACTATGAGAGGAAAATCCTATCTCCAGATAGGTTCTCAGTGCATGGGTATCGCAGGCTCTATTATGGATCAGGCTATGCTCGAAGAGTACTTCGGCATGAGAGTTGAGTCTGTTGACGAGGTTGAGATCCTTCGCCGAATGGAAGAGGGTATCTACTGCGAGGAAGATTTCCAAAAGGCTCTTGCATGGACCAAGGAGCACTGCAAGGAAGGCAGAGATGACAACCCCGAAGAGGTTGAGTTCCTCGGCGAAAAGGTTAAAATTAAGTTCACTCCCGAAGAAAAAGAAAAGCAGTGGGAATTCACTGTTAAAATGTACTGCATAATCAAGGACCTTATGGGAGGCAATCCCCGTCTTTCCGATAAGTTCGAGGAAGAAAAGGTTGGACATAATGCAATCGCAGGTGGCTTCCAGGGTCAAAGACAATGGACAGACCATTGGCCTAACTGTGACTACCCCGAGGCACTTCTCTCCTCTACATTTGACTATGAGGGCGCTCGCGAGCCATACACATTGGCTACCGAAAACGACATTCTCAACGGTATAAGTATGCTTATGATGAGACTCCTTACTCACCGCGCTCAGATTTTCGCTGACGTTCGTACATATTGGTCAGGCGAAGCTACCGAGAGAGTTACAGGCTACAAGCTTGAAGGCAAGGCAGCTGAATCTAACGGTATTATCCACCTTCTCAACTCCGGTGCGGCTTGTCTTGACGCTTGCGGCGAATGCACAGACGAGAACGGCAACGCTATTATGAAGCGTTGGTGGGAGGTTACCGACGAGGACATCAAGAAGATGACCGATGCAACCGTTTGGTGCGAAGCAGGTCAGGATAACTTCCGCGGCGGCGGATTCTCCAGCCACTACACAACAAGAGCCGAAATGCCTTGTACAATGATAAGACTTAATCTTGTTAAGGGACTTGGCCCTGTTCTTCAGATTGCTGAAGGCTGGACAGTTAATCTCCCCGACGAGGTTTCGGACGCGCTTATGGAAAGAACTAACCCCACTTGGCCTTGCACTTGGTTTGCTCCTCGTTGCGACGGCAAGGACGGCTCACCCTTCAAGACTGCTTACGAGGTAATGCAGAACTGGGGTGCAAACCACGGCGCTATTTCCTACGGACACGTCGGCGCAGACCTTATCACAATGTGCTCAATGCTCCGTATCCCCGTATGTATGCATAACGTTCCCGAGGACGATATCTACCGTCCTGCTGCTTGGAACGCATTCGGTATGGATAAGGAAGGACAGGACTACCGCGCTTGCGCAACCTACGGTCCTCTCTACAAGAGTATGTAATAGCTTTAATGCTCAAATATAAAAGGGATGGTCATATGACCATCCCTTTTGTTGTCAAGGCTTCGAGCCTAAAAATATATATGTTTTGAAATCATTGATTCATAATAAGCATTTAACCTATCCCAATTCATTCACTTCCGTCGGTTCTGTGTCGGTTGAAACCTCTTCGCTTGAATCAATTTCAGGTGCTGTGGTTTCGATTTCAGTATCACTTTCAGTAGTCGTTTCTTCGGTGGCGGTTTCTTCAGTAGTTGCTTCTTCAGTAGTTGCTTCTTCAGTAGCTGTTTCGGTAGTTATTCCTTCGGTAGCTGTTTCTTCTGCAGTCGATTCTTCCGGAGCTGTTACCGGCGTCGATTCTTCCATATTCAAATAGTATGTATCGTTCTTAAGTGTTCTTTCGGATTCGGCTTTACTTGAAACACCCCAACAAGTAATTATTTCTATTTCTTTATCTTCGCTGAACCTCAGTGTAAAGGTAATAACATTTTTCCCCGGCAAGGTAGATACCTGCTCTGTATAACACGAAATATCATCTACAACAAAAACGCAATATGCAGAATTTGCAGAACCGTCGGCTCTTATTGTAATCACATAGTCCTTATTTTTTTCAAAAGTATATTTCTCAATTATATTGGTATCTTCAGTTTCACCGCTTTTTACGGTAACTGTCACATCGCAGTGTGCCGATTGAATATTATTTGCAGACGAAGATACATCCGCAAAAAACCACGCGAAGGTTGTCGAACAAAGAGCTATCATACAAAAGAGAATGCCAAAAACAGAAATCGTAATACTTTGCTTAAAAGCTTTGTCTGTCAAATTTTCTTTGTCGGAGCCAAATATTATATTTTTAATTTCTTTCATACGTTTAGCCTCCTTTCGTGAGGTGAAAAAATACTTTCAGCAATCAAAAGGTACAAACTTATTAACTGTTACTAACTGATTTATTTCTACTGAGAGCTTATGCCTTTTGATTGCCGCCTATCCCTCATGGGGAGGGATAGGACAGACTTTTATTCTTTAGTTGTTTGGATAAACAACGGTTACACCGTCATAGGTCTTCAGACCGGAAACACCCTGTCCGCCACCAAACAACTGATCAAATACGATGAGTACATTATGCGACTCGTCAGTATTGTGGTTACAAGCGGAGAGATCAATACCGTCCGTGCCGGTACCTGCTTCAACACGTGCGTACTTGTATTCGCCGGGACCGTTATAACTACCAGCCCCAAGATCGGCATCTTCACAATAATGATAGTTTACCCAATCACCATAGATAACCTTTACGTTTTCGCAAGTAACATAGCCAGTGGGATCAGCAACTCCATTCACACCGTCAACATGACCGATCAGCATACCACTGTAACGGTAGAGCCAGTACTGATAATTCGCTGCAACGTCATTGATTGCGTCAAGCTGGCAAGCAACGGTAATGTCCTTGAACGTTACATTGTTACCGGCGTGAACCAAACCGACAACACCACCGAGGCGAACATCATAGGTGCCCCAAAGAGGACCGATAACGGTATCTTCATCAACTGCAATATTGGTGAAAGAACAGTTACCATAGCACTCAGCTGCAACACCGCCGGCAGAGTTATTGTAAGCAATCAAAGTTGTATTGGAAATTATGATATCAGAGAATGTAGTATCAACAGCATTACCTACAACACCTGCTGCTTCATTTCTTCCGCTGGAGATGTATGCATCGGCAACAGTCACATTTTTAATGGTAGCACCATTGGTATAAGCAAAGAGGCCATAATATTCGCCCTCATACTGCCATGCGTTAAGGTCGCTCTGCTCGTACATATTAGAAATTGTGTGTCCCTGACCGTCAAAAACGCCATTAAATGATTGACCGTTTGCAGAATGACCAATCGGATTGAATGGAATGGAAGCAAGGTCTATATCACTATCCAGTTTAATTGTTTTGCCTGCAAAATTATTGCCGCCGTCTACAAGAGAAGCTAAGCCAGCAACGGCTTCCGCAGTGTTCAACGTAAACTCTGTATCTGTATCATTGTACCACGAGGTATCAGCGGTGCCGTCCCAAACATCAGCAGTTGCAAGTTCGGGATATGCAGCATCCTTATCATACTGGTTGCCGAAGCTATCGTTCTCATAAGTAAATTGAGTTGCAAGAACATTGATGCCGAAGGTGATTGTGGGAATATCGGTGCCGTTGTGGTTAGCCTCGTTGCCAACGCTTTCAGCCATATCGACCTTTACGATCAGATACTTGGAAGTACCGGGCAGCAGCATTTCGTCAGCTCCAAGAACATTTGCGTTTTTAAAGGAAGCTGTATTGGTGTACTGCAATGTGCTTTCGTCGCCGAAAGCCACTCCAAGCAGAACATCGCCCATTGCCCCAGTATCCATAATAATCGAATCAACGGTAAGAATGTCTGAGAGAACGATATTAGCACCGTCTTTAGTCTTACCGATGGTCTCGTTAACAATGTTCATATTGGCATTGTATTTCAAAGCCAAAGTACCATTGTTCTTAATACGGAGAGCGACTACCTCTGTGTGACCGGGCTCCCAAAGTCCCTTCTGGAACAGATCGGTTGCACCGTCAAGTTCGTTCCAGTTTTCACCGTCAAGCGTATACTCAACAACAATGTCAAGATTGCCTGCGGTAATCACGTTGCTGCCGGAAGCAGCACTGTCTGTAAACCACGCGAACGTCGTGCTAAGCAGCATGGAAAAGCAAAGGAGCAGTGCCATGACGCTTGCAAGGAGTGCGCGCTTTGTGGATTTTGTGTTAGTCATTTTGTTTAACCTCCTTTGAAGACAATCAGAGATTAGCCCTTGCGGTAAACTTCAATGCCGTCAATATTGATGATAGCAACACGACCCGAGTTCATCTTGCCGGTAGTACCATAGGAACCGTTATAGGTGGTGTTGTTAACATTGATCGTACCGCCAGAGCTGAACACCTGGAATGCCAATGCGTTTGCATCGGAACCCGCGTAGACCTCACAGTTATTGATAGTCAAAGTAGCACCGCCTGCGACTGCAACAGCGTGAGACTTTTCTGCCTTGATAATGCAATTTTCGATAGTCATATCACCCATAGCATATACAGCAGGCTGCATGTTCTTGGTGTTTTTCGCAGTAATGGTAGCATCCTTAACAGAAGAACCTTCGGGCAGAAGCAGACCGGTCGTTGCTTCAAAAGTACCACCGTTGATCTCTACGCTGAGATTGCTTCCATCATAATAAGAGCAATCCAATACATATCCGTTAGCTGCGGTGCTCGTATAATTAACATCATTCAGAACAATCTTGATTTCACCGTCACCGTCAGGCTTAATCAAAGTAGAACCTGCATCGTCAGAAATGAAGCTACCGCCATTGATTTCGATAGTAGCATTCGCCCCTGCGGCAACATCGACCAATCCGTTCTTGCCCAGCTTAACTTCTTCGTCAGTTCCTTCGATTTTTACAGTAACATCGCTTCCAGAAGCTACGAAGAAAGCACTATCGAGGGCGGAGGCATCCATATCAAAACCGTTCAGATCAATCGTAACATTGTCGGCAACAGCAATAGTTTCCGTCAAGGAAATGTCAGCCTCAAACTTTACGCTCTTACCCTCTGCAAGAGCATCGGAAAGACCTGCTGCATCAACCACAGGATACTCCGCGTCTGCATCATACTGATTACCGAAGCTATCATTTTCATAAGTAAACTGAGTAGCAAGAACATTGATACCGAAGTTGATGGTAGGAATGTCTGTACCATTGTGGTTAGCTTCGTTAGCAACAGCTTCGTCCATATCAACCTTGATGATCAAATAGTGCTCTACACCGGGAGCAAGCTCAACATCACTGCGAAGAATGTTACCTGCTTTGAATGTAGCGGTATTTTCATAAGCCACGCTACTTTCACCGTTAAATGCAAGCATAAGTGCAATATCACCAACACCCATATCATCGTTAGCCTGCTGAACAAGAGTACTTACGGTAAGAATGTCTGAGAGAACGATATCAGCACCATCCTTAGTCTTACCGATGGTCTCGCTGGCAATGTTCATATTGGCAGCATATTTCAGAGCCAAAGAACCATTGTTGGTGATACGGAGAGCGACTACTTCTGTGTGACCGGGCTCCCAAAGTCCCTTCTGGAACAGATCGGTTGCACCGTCAAGCTCCTTCCAGATTTCGCCGTCAAGCGTGTACTCGACAACAATGTCAAGGTTGCCTGCAGTGATTACATTGCTACCTGAAACAGCGCTATCTGTAAACCACGCGAACGTCGTCCCAAGCAGCATGGTAAAGCAAAGGAGCATTGCCGTGATGCTTGATAGAAGTGCGCGTTTTGTTGAATTTTTGTTAGTCATTTTTTATTACCTCCTTTTTGGCATATTTCTTTAGACTAACTATGTAAAGCGGTCTTTCCGCACTACATCAAATCAAGTTTGATTTGTTATTTCTTCGGGTACATACCCGCTATTAACAGTGTTTATTTGTTGTTGTAAATAACTTTTACACCATCGTGTGTTGGAGATCCGTAAACACCTTGACCTCCTCCGTAAAGCTGGTCGAATGTACATTCAATAAAGTGATCCTCACCTGCGTTATGAACATGATTATCGTCGACAACTTCATTTCCGTTTGCATCAGTAGGATGTCCGTATCTAGGATTTGAATAAGCGCTGTTGCTGACACCGGCTTGAACTCTTACATAAGGCCAACTTGTTCCTGCAAACTCGCAGTAGGTGTAATTTGCCCATTCACCATAAGTAACGGTAACATTTTCGCAAGTCAGCTGAGGAGCATCTGCATATGTAGTGCCATCAACTACTACAGTCTTACCGGGATTGCCGATCAACATACCGCAACGGCGGTATGCATACCACTGATACGAAGAGGTAACATCGTTGTACGCATCTATGCGGCAAGCAACATTACAATCTTTCATGTAAATCGTTGCACTTCCGCCTGCTCCGCCTATTATACCGCCAGTAGAGTTGTCAAAATCTCCCCACTGTGCTGCGATGGTGGTGGAAGCATCTACATCACAATTAATGTACTGATGGTTACCGCTCGCCCAACCAACTATGCCTCCTGCATAGTACTGATAGTCTGCGCCTTTTGAGTTGCTTACTTTGATATTTTCAAATGTGCAATCTCCGTAAGCTGTGGCAGCAACGATACCAACTATAGCAGATTCACCCGAAATGTCAGCACCATCCATATTCAAATTCTTAATGGTGGCATCCTCAACCATTCCAAACAGACCAAGGCCAAGATCTCCGTAGTAGTAACCGTTATTAAGCTCCCATGTGTTCTGGCTCAAATTCTTTATCGTATGGCCTTGACCGTCAAACGTACCGGTAAATGCCTTGTCTTGTCTATACGAGCCTATGGGATCAAAGCATATATTATTAAGATCTACGTCCTCATCCAGCTTAACAGTTTTTCCTTCAAATGTTACGGGCAGAGTTATCTCTGATGACGCGTCAGCGGGAATAGCCGCTGTGCCGTCAACGAGGGCTGCAAGTCCTGCCAAGGCCTCTGCACTATACAGAGTAAATTCGGTTGCCTCTGGATTTTCTAAATACCAAGAAATATCAGCAGTGCCGTTCCAAATGTCAGGAAGCTCGGGATATGTAGCATCCTCGTCATAATCACTACCGAAGCTATCGCTTTCATATGCAAGCTGTGTAGCAACCGCGGTCAGAGTGAAATCGATCTGGGGAATATCTGTTCCGTTGTGATTTGCCTCGTTGGTAACCGTAGTGGGCATAGAGATCACAACAAGAACGTAAGCAGAACTGTAAGCGCCGTTTGTGGCGTCGTTAGCGGAGAAAGCAACACCGTTCTTGATTACGGCGATTTCATCCTTCAAGGAAGCTACACCAGAGTTAGCGGCGCTACCCCACGCAAAGCTATCAAGGCTCTCACGGGTGGTGTAGAAGTTGCTCTCCATTTCAGTGGAAGTGGTAGTCATATATTTAACTTGCAGATAATCGGAAAGGCTGAACTTTTCGCCTGCCTTGTTTGTCCCCTGTTTTTCGCTTGCAACATTTACGGCAAGGTCATAGCGGAAAGCAAGAGAACCGAGATTTTCAACCTTCAGCCATACAGCCTCGGTGTAGCCTGGCTCGTAAAGAGCATCTTTGCCGAAAAGAATTGTGCTTTCCGTTACTTCCGTCCATTCGGTGTTCTCTGCACCGTAGGGCTTATAAGACAGTTTCATATCCAGATTACCTGTCTTAATGATGTTGTTTCCGCTGGTTGCGGAATCTGTGAACCACGCGAACGTCGTCCCAAGCAGCATGGTAAAGCAAAGAAGCATCGCCATGACGCTTGAGAGTAGTGCGCGCTTTGTTTGTTTTGTTTTAGTCATTTTTTGTTACCTCCTTATTGGTGTGTTTCGCTAAACTAACTCTATATAAAGCGGTGTTGCCGCAATACGCTAAAATTATGTTTGAGCCGTCGTATCGTCGGCACTGTTTTCGGTCGTTAGTGTGAAATTTGCTTCCCCGCCCTCTTTCTTGGCAAGCTGTGCTTTGAGCTCAAGCAGCTCAGCCATCATACGCTGACTTTCAGCGCGTTCTTCCTCGAGCTTTGCTCTTTCAGCCTTCATTTCTTCCATTTGTTCCTTTTTATATTTGCGGAACAGGCGAACACAATTAAGCCCCTGTGAAAGAATAAGAAGCAGAAAAGGAACGAGAATACAAAGAATATATCCGGGTGTTGTTTTAAGAAAAGCAAAAAACAATCCTACCTTTGGTATTCTTCCCTGATATTTGCCAACGACATATTCATGTGTAACGATAGTTTCATCATCGGTATTTGTGGTCGTACCGTAGGTAATAAATCCCGGGTTGCCATAAACGTCGGTTGTAAGCTTTCTGATTTTGTGTGTTACCGTTTCTCCAAAGCTGTTCGGATCTTGTGACAAAAAGGTTATGATGTCGCCTTCCTTCAGCGTTGCAGGATCTACATTTTTGGATATTGCTATATCACCTGCATCAAAATCAGTTGCTGACATTGAGTCGGTTTGCACTATAAAAAATTTAAAACCAAATAAATTTCTATCCGTTTGATTGAAGGTGTTTACCGAGAAAATGGTGAAAATCATCATTCCTACTGCTATTGCGACTATGGTCCATACCAACACGGCTTTTGCGATCTGTAATGCTTTTTTCATTCAGTCCTCCTTAATCACCAAAATCCATCTGTGGATTGTTTTGCTTTTGGGTTGCATTAGCTGTGATGTTAAAGGACACTGTCTGCCCCTGCGCGCTGTTATCAGTGTCGGAAGAAAAATAGAATTCGATATAAAGCGTCTTTTCTTCTCCTGCGGCAAGCGAGCTTACTGCAACCTTATCGGCTCTCAGCTCATTCATCGTGCCTTTGCAAAGAACAGTGCCGTCTTTTTCTTTAATAGTAACAGTAATGAAATCCTTGAGGGGACCCTCCACCTCGGTAAAATAAACGCGATACCACACATCAAAGGATCCAAGATTAGCAATAGGAAATTCGCTTCGATATGTTCCGCCCGGTTCGTAAAATACATCTGTAACGTCAACTACCGGGTTGCCTTCGTTTATCTTAAGCTCCACGCCCATACTCATGGCAAAACGATTGTTTCGCACACTGACAATTGAGCTTACCAAAGCCAAGCTGGTAATCGTCAGCCCACAAACAAGGAGAACAACGGTCGCGATCATAATATTAAGTTTTTTCTTCAGACTTTGTTCGTTCATTCACCTATGTCTCCTTTACTGTAATTGCCACGAAAAATCGGCGGTAAGGCTTTCGCCTGCATATTCGTTACCGACCTCTGCGCCATTGGTGTAAACGGTTATTCGGTAATAGATCGGGGTGACGGTCTTGGCGTTTGCCGTCACGCTCACGCCAACGACAGTACAATCCTTTATCAATCCGTCATACAAAATTTTGTCTTGAGCCTGGGGGATAAGCTGTTCAATTTTTACTCTTAATACCTTTGAAAGCTTTTGTGATGTGTCAACGGCGATATCAAAACAAACATTCTGTTTGCTATCGTGAGTGACCGAAACACAATAATACTGCTCTGCTCTGTCACCGGGCAACATATTCTTTACATCAAACGGGATATTAGCATAGCCATCCTTCGCCGTCAGCTCAATTGCCGTTGCTGTTACCGGCGGTTGGGGAGGAGAGGGCGGACTTGGCGGACTTGGGGGATCTGGAGTATCCGGTGGCGTATAAGGCTTATCATATGCAACAAAGCTGTTGCTTGGCACTTTAAGCTGCTCGCTTGTTTCTTCCAGCGTCCAAGACAAATCGCACACAAGCTTGGTTTCACAATATTCTTCTGTCAATCCGTCTGCGGTAACAGTTACCTTGTAATACACCGTCGTTTTGTTGTTATCATTTTTGGGAAGCATATGCTCAACGTTGAGATCTTTGAGCAGTCCTTCGTAAAGCGTGTCGTTTCCGTCTTCGCCGACAAGCTCTACCTTGACTTTCAGCACCTCGCCGAGCTTGCTGTCAAGCACGACCGCATTGTTGATAGCCACCTTGATGTCCTCTCCGTGTGTCACTTCAAAAGCGAAATATTTTGTCTGGCTGTCACCGTTTTTTATGTCCTTCATATCAAAAGCGGTGTTGTCGCCTTCGTTTACTTGAGAAAATTTCAAATCGGGATTTATTATCGGAGGAGAGGGCGGCGTCGGCGGGTCGGGAGGGGTTGCTTTGGAAACCGTAGTAAACTCGTGGTTTGCGACTGTGATATTATCCTGTCCCTCTATCCACCAAGACATATCCGCTATCAGCTTTTGTCCGTAATATTGATCATCAAGAGAAGCATCGAGATAAATCGTGATACGGAACAGATACTCTATTGTTGTATTTATGTCTGTGTTAAGTGCAATTTCAATCGCAGGCATATCTGCCAGCAAGCCGCGATACAGCAGCTTGTCGCCCTCTGCGCCGACAAGCTCAGCTTTAATATTCAATATCTCAGCAAGCTTTTGGAACTCCTCGTTTTCGCGTATAGTCATATCATATTTCAAAATGAAATCCGAGTTATATGTAGCAATCACACGATAGAAAATGCTCGCGCTACCACCTTCGTCCATTCCTTCGATATAAAACGGGAGATTTTCCTCGTCGCTGCCTTTGCTAAATTCCAAATCAGCTTTTGAAATAACGACAGGTGGAGGCGGATCGATGACATTTCCCGGGATCTCCACAGAGCCGTGCGACACTTCTCCGCCCTGACAGCCACGTAGCGTTAAGCTTATTGAGGTAAGCGCTAAAATCAATATTCCAATTATAACAGCAACTCTCTTCAGGTTGTTGATCTGTTTAACTGCTGCCAGCGGATCGTTCTTCCCTATTATTTTTTCAAATTTAGCAATAGAAAAAAATTTACCAATGCCTCGCCCCACAGAAGCTACGATATTTTGAAATTTGTTTCTTTTCATCGCTGTCCTCCTTTCTTAAAATCACATAGGAGTTATAATCTTATTTCTTTTTCCTCGGTTGTAATAACATATATCCACAATCTGGGCAAATGGAATCTCCAGCTGTAAGGGGGGCGTTGCAAATTATGCAACGCGGCGCAGTCACAGCGTTCTCACATTTTACGCAAACAAGTGCCCCTTCGGGGATAATTTCTCCACAAGAAATGCAGGTGTTTACATTCTCAGCATAATAACTCGTTTTGCTTCTGATTTCCGTGATTTTTTCTGTTTTTTTTCTGTCTTTTCTTTTCAATTCTATCTCCGCGTACAATTTGTGTTGGTTTTTCCACATCTTTAAAATATGTCGCCATCATACAGTATAGAACATTGAAGATATGCGGTGTATTGATATCGCTATCCTCGAGCTCTCCGTTATACACGCGGATGCCGAAATCTAATAAGGTGGTAAAAACGCTGTGTAATATAGAAACGACGTCCGCTTCTTCCTTGAAGAATGGAGCCATTTCAGCTACTATTTCCCCAAAAAGCTTTTTATGAGCTTCAAGAGAGTGTCCCTTGAAATAAATTGAATAGTAATATCTTACATAGCAGCGGCACCGTTCCTCATTTCCCAGAATAAATCTCCATGCCATCAAAAAGAATTTGTACAGTCTATCTTTTGAATCAGATGTAAATCCGCCGAGCGCTTGAACTCCGTGCCGAAAAGCATAAAACAATTCGTTATCCAAGCAAACGAAAGCTGCTTCGTATAAGTTTTCTTTGTTTCCAAATAAACGGTAAATATAAGCCTCGTTCATTTTAAAGTCAGGCAACGACCCTCTGCAATGAGTCAACTCCTTTGTTGTCGCCTTTTCAAAGCCACCTTCGGCAATAAGCCTTATGGCGTTACTGATAAGTAATTCTTTAATCTCTGCTTCGCGTTTCATTTCGGTCATACCTCCATTTAATTTATACACCGAATTATTAACTGATTTCGCTAGGGCTTGTAGCAAACACTACACCGCGTCCTTAAAAAAATCCCTATCCTTGTAGGCACATATTTAAGTATGCAGTTTTTGTTTGCTGAGAGTAAAAATGACATAACGAGAGTTATGTCATTTGTGACAAAACATAACGAGAGTTATGTGATAAAATATAATAAAAAAAAGAGGGTTTGTTGCTTATCCCTCGTTCAAAAAACGAAAAAAAGAGCGCAACGATAAAACTTTCGCCAAATTTTTTCAGAAAATTTGCACGAAAGGCGTTTTTGTTGCGCATTTTTTATGTCAAATTGAATAAACTTTACAGGGTGTCTTAATTTTTTTTGCGGAAGCTCTTGACTTTGCTTAAATTATGTGCTATAATTCGCTATGTATCTGAAAAATGTTGGATACTTAATATCACATAACTCTCGTTATGTTTTGTCACAAATGACATAACTCTCGTTATGTTGCTTTTGTTCTCGATGTATTTACATCGGGACTTTTTTAAATAATGAGCTTCATATGCTCCATCTTACGCCTGTGCTCCGCTCCCGTCGTGACAATATAAATACGGGTAGTGTTGATGCTTGCGTGTCCCAAAATATCCGCAAGCTTCGCAATATCCTTTTCAATTCCATAAAAGGTACGGGCGAACAGATGACGCAGATTGTGCGGAAACACCTTGCTCGGTGCGACCTTTGCCTGCTCACACAGCGACTTCATTTCCTTCCATATATTATTGCGGCTAATAGGCTTACCTCGTCTGGTAATAAATATTGCACCCGAAGCGATCTTCTGCTCCTCGACATATCGGAGCAGTTTTTTCTTTAGCCCGGCAACTATGAAAATACGGCGGTTTTTTCCCTTACAATTAACTACTGCTTCTCCCCGTTGCAACGATTCTACTGTAATATACTGCAGCTCGCTCACTCGAATCCCTGTTCCACAAATCGTTTGAATTATTAAATTCAACCGCTCATTGTGTTTTGCATTTGCCGCATCAAGCAATCGCAGATATTCCCCTCGGGTTAGTTCTTTTTCCTCTGAACAATAGGCTTCTCTTTGCACCTTGAATTGCTTGACACAAAGATCATGCCAGCCGCAGAAGCGCAGAAATGAATTCAGTGCCGCGATCATAGAGTTTGCACTTGCAACGGCGTATGAGGAGCCGAGCTTGTTCTTATATTCTAACACGGTTTGCTTTGAGATCTCTGCTGTTCCGGCAAACTCGGCAAAACATCTCAAGTCCCGCATATATTTTTCAATAGTTGCCACACTTTTTTCTTCATCTGTCAAAAACAATTGAAATTCTTTAAATTTCTTTATTCCAACAACTCTTTTTTTCATAAAGTACTCTCCTTTATTGGGTATTAATGCTATTATTTCACCAAACAACTTCGAATAATACCGAAATCCTTGATAAAGTTACATAAATATCCTATCTGAACGCCAGAAATAAAGAAACAAAAAAAACAGAACGCTTCCGAGCGGTCAAGTGCTTTCAATTCAAAAATAATGAAGATATACCTGTGAAAGTCTGAAAATTAAGGAATAAAAAAGCGGAGAAATCTTTTGATTTCTCCGCTTTTTCTTTTCTAAAAAGATCCGTGTTTAAAATCACGAGGATACACTTCCCCCCCTGGCGACGATAGAAGCTGCCCTTGTTTGCTATCTACGGGTGCAGTGCTACACTAACAAACTAATATTTGCAAAAAGAATAAGCAACGGCAATGCAACAAAACACATAACAATTAACAAAACAATTCTTCGTTTGCTGCCTTTTGATACTTTTGCGTTGATATCCGGATAATATTTTCTCGATTTAGAAAGAAGAAACAGCGGCGCATGCATAAGCACTATTTTCCTTTTTCTCGTATATATGATGGCATGACACCTATACTTCCTATACTTAGGGTTAAATAATTTTCGTCTTCTCGGTATTTTAATTTCATATTCCATTTTAACGATTTCGTTCCACTTAATAATGCCGTCTTTGTAGTGTATCCCATCATCATTTAAGACACAAATAATTTTTCCAAAAATGCGGCGATTTAGAACAGATAAGAAAACAAAAGGAAATGAACAGACGAGGCATCCTTCAAAACTAATCAAAAGACCTGAAAGCCATTCTGACAGTTGAAATTCACCGAATGTGAATTGGAAAACCAACAAACTGTAAGAAACCCAAACCGCACATGAAAGCAATACCAAGATAGGAACTGTAAAATATTGCCAACGAATTTTTGTGCCTTCTATTTTACTGAGTCGATTTGTCTTCATTTTTCCCTCTTGTCCGTTTTTTAAGTGATACGGAAGTCAATGTTCACTTCTCTTCATTAATTATATCATAAATTAGTTAATAATGCAATACCTTAAGTGTCTGAACGATTGAAAATTTTACAAAGCAGAAAAAAGTATATTTTTCTCTGCAATTGTTGCAAATTAGCTCTTGACAAAACCGTCGTTTTATGAGATAATATAGAGGAAGAAGATATATTTTTTAACTGAATAGCATTTGCAGGACTGACGGATAACGCGGAGCACCGCGGGGAACTGCAAATGAGAGCAACTCATTTTTGAGAACTGCTTGTGCCGACCGTCTGGGTAAAACTGTTTTCTCAAAACAGCTTTGCCTTTTTTTGTTGTAAAAATGATACATATTAGGAGGACTTAACCGTGAAACACACCAACTGGACAGGCTTCAACAGCGGCGTATGGCAGGACGAGATAAATGTCCGCGACTTTATACAAACTAACTACAATGCCTATGAGGGAAATGCTGATTTTTTAGCTGCCGCAACCCCCCGCACTCAAGCATTGATGAAAAAAATACAGGGGCTTTTCGCCCTCGAAAGACAGTTCGGCGGCGTTCTGGATATTGATACTGCTACTGTTTCTTCCCTCGCCAGCTTCTCGCCCGGATATGTGGACAAGGAGAACGAAATAATCGTAGGTATGCAGACCAACCGCCCACTCAAGCGCAGCGTCAACCCATTCGGAGGTATTCGTATGGTTAAACAGGCCTGTGAGGCATACGGCTACAAGCTAAGCCCGAAGGTTGAGGAGGAGTTCCGCTTCCGCACCACCCATAACGACGGAGTGTTCCGTGCCTACACCGACGAGATGCGCGCCGCCAGAAAGTGTCACATCATTACAGGCCTTCCTGATGCCTACGGCCGCGGCCGTATTATTGGCGACTACCGACGCGTTGCGCTCTATGGCGTAGATCGTCTTATAGAGGAAAAGATCAAGGATAAACAGAAGCTGGCAGAAAAGTGCTTCAACACCGACGAGATCCGCTTGGACGAGGAGCTCTATCAGCAGATAGCCTTCCTCGGTTATCTCAAGGAAATGGCTCAGATGTACGGCTTTGACATCAGCCAGCCCGCAGCAAACGCTCGCGAGGCTATTCAGTGGACATACTTTGGATATTTGGCCGCTATCAAGGAGCAGAACGGCGCCGCTATGTCGCTGGGACGCGTCAGCACCTTCTTTGACATTTACATTGAGCGCGATATGGCTAACGGCACTCTCACCGAGGAAGGCGCCCAGGAGCTTATGGACGACTTTGTTATGAAGCTTCGTATCGCTCGTCATCTCCGCACCCCAGAGTACAACGAGCTCTTTGGCGGCGATCCTATGTGGATAACCGAGGTTGTTGGCGGTATGGGTGAAGACGGCAGAACACTTGTCACCAAGAGCAGCTTCCGTATGCTCCACACGCTCTACACTCTGGGTTCATCTCCCGAGCCCAATCTGACGGTGCTGTGGTCAACAAAGCTCCCCGAAAACTTCAAAAAGTACTGCGCCAAGGTGTCAGCAGATACCGACTCTATCCAGTATGAAAGCGACGACCTTATGCGCCCGATATACGGCGACGACTATGCAATAGCTTGCTGCGTTTCGGCTATGAAGGTGGGTAAGCAGATGCAATTCTTCGGCGCAAGATGCAATCTGGCAAAGCTTCTCCTCCTGGCTATCAACGGCGGATACGATACCTCAAGCACTATGCACATCGGTCCACAGATGCCTGTGATGGACGGAGATACCCTGGACTATGACGAGGTCATGGCTCGTATGGAGATATATATGGCATGGCTGAGCCGTCTCTATGTTAACACCATGAATATCATTCACTATATGCACGATAAGTATGCCTATGAAAAGATTCAAATGGCTCTTCACGATACAGATGTAGATAGATTTATGGCCTTCGGTATAGCAGGACTTTCTGTAGTGGCCGATTCCCTCTCTGCTATCAAGTACGCCAAGGTTGCTCCCGTCAAGAATGAAAACGGATTCATTGTTGACTTCAACACCACGGGCGAATTTCCCAAGTTCGGTAACGACGACGACCGAGTGGATCTCATCGCAAAGGATATGACTCACCGTATGATCGAGGAGCTCCGCAAGACCCCCACTTACCGCAATGCTATCCATACTCTGTCAGTGCTGACTATTACTTCAAATGTTATGTACGGCAAGAACACAGGCGCAACCCCCGACGGCCGTCGCAACGCCGAGCCCTTCGCTCCCGGCGCTAACCCTATGCATAACCGCGAGGAAAACGGTGCTCTGGCTTCGCTTAACTCAGTAGCAAAGATAAGCTATGACGACTGCCGCGACGGCATTTCCAACACCTTCTCTATCACTCCCGAAGCACTGGGAAAAACCTACGACGAGAGAATCGAAAATCTCGTTCACATTCTGGACGGATACTTTGCAAAGGGCGCGCACCACATCAATGTAAATGTACTGAACCGTGAAACGCTTATGAAGGCCTACGAAAATCCGGAGGAATATCCCAATCTCACCATTCGTGTGTCGGGCTATGCGGTAAACTTCAATAAGCTATCCCGCGAGCAACAGCGCGAGGTTATCAGCCGTACCTTCCACGAAACAGTATGATAGACCCAAAAGATACAAAACCTCAAGAGGCGACAGTAGGACGGATTCACTCGATTCAGAGCTTGGGAACACTGGACGGGCCGGGCGTCAGGTTCGTGATTTTTACACAAGGATGTCCGCTCCGCTGCAAATGCTGTCATAATCCTGACACTTGGGAGCTGAACGGGGGTAAGCTTTATTCTCCAGAAGAGCTCCTGACCCGCGCCCTTCGATTTAAGGAATATTTCGGTGAGGATGGTGGCGTAACAGTGTCGGGGGGAGAGCCTCTCTTGCAGACGGCTTTCATAACCAATCTGTTTGAGCTTTGCCACCGCCACGGCTTGAACACTTGTCTTGACACATCAGGGTGTATCCTAACCGATGAGGTCAAGGAGCTTCTTTCTCACACCGACAGAGTTCTGTTAGATATTAAATATACCTCAGATGCCGACTACCGAGAATATGTAGGCTGTGGGATTGCGACGCCGCTGGCTTTTCTGGATTATCTGGAAGCCGAAAAAATTCCGACAACCTTACGGCAGGTTATAATCCCTTCTGTCAACGATAACGAGGAGCAAGTGTTGGCTTTGCGGCGCATAGCTAAGTCCCATTCAAATGTAGATAAGGTAGAGCTTTTGCCCTTCCGAAAAATCTGTCAGGTCAAATATGACAGTCTTGGAATAAAGTTCCCCTTTGCTCATATGCCCGAACCCACAAAAGCGCAGATGAGCCGATTGGAGCAGTTGTTGAAATAAAGATTTAACAAAAACGAAAAAGCGGAGAAATCTCTCGATTTCTCCGCTTTGCTATTTTTCACGGAACGAAGCTATGTAGTCTTTTCGTTTGGGCTTTGGATAATTTTGGACTCGTACAGCAGGTTCAAAAATAAATCGGAAACGAGATAGCTTTCATCACTCCGGATACCCGCATGCCAAACATTGTTTTCGCAAAACAACGTCAATGAGATCTTTAGTTTAGGATTATCTTTCAAATACATCTCCAATTCTGTTGAATTCTCAATGGTTTGCAAAGAATTATATTCTATATCCGACTGAATTAGTGCTTCCGAAAAGACAATTGTTTCGGAGGTATCTCCGACAATAAATTCTTCAGATTTATAGTCATATCCTTGTTTCAAATATAGGCTCGTATCTCCACCGATGCTGTATATATAGAGCGGCGTGTCCCTTGTGTCAGAATAAAATTTTGTTGAAAACGGGAAACTGTAATAATACCCCAATTCAACATCATTTTCATTTATTGCCCCATAATATTCGGTTGCTTCAAAAAGTGATGAAGGGTAATATTCATTCCCATTATATGAAACATATTGTTTGTTATCGCGTTCTATAAAAGTTATGTTTTCGTATATAGTATATGCACAACCTAAAAAACCGGTAATAATGCAAAAAAGAATCACAAGACTACTCATAAGATGTTTTTTCATATTTGCACCGCCTTTCTTTGCTCTATTATACCACAATTTTGTAAACATTTCAACCGGTTTCGTAAGTTCAAATCCTTCGAATCGAAAAAAATCAAAAATAGATCTATGGAAATCCGAAAAAAGTTAGGCGCAAAAAACAGAGAAATCTCTCGATTTCTCCGCTTTGCTATTTTTTTCTCGGTCGGAGCGATTTCGACCGTTAAACTTGTGATACCACTACAAAATACGTCCGAACCGTACTGTGCTACAAAAACAGTCCGGATTTTTTTGTGTTAAGGTACACTTATCCCTCAGTAACTGCCATCTTCCGGATTGTCAGCACCATACTTGCAAACGAATCTATGTATCGTTAGTATACGCGAGTTACATCTATTTTCATTTTTGCTCCCTCACCAGCGAGCTTTACAATCACTTCCTTGTTGGAAATGTCTTGTAGCACTATGGATTGATCCTGATTAACATCAACTGAACAATAATATTCTCCGTCAATAATAATTACTATTTCGGCATTTCCTGATTCTACGGAGCTATTGATGTTAAGCGTAAGAGTGTTGCCTCTTATCTTCGTTGCCTGAAGAATTATAATGCCGTGGATTTTTCCGAACGATCTGCTGATATAATCGTAATCCCAATCACGAAGTCTTGTTCCGATTATATTTGTATGATGCCCAGAATGTCTTTCTGATACCATAGAACTTCTATAATTGTTATCTTTACTTAAAATATCGTCCCGTGTGATTTCGGTCAGCGCAAAATTTTCAGGTCCGTTTGTATCGACAAATTTAGATTCCGATGCTAACGAAATGATAACGGCAATCAGTATTGCAACAATAACAACAACCGGAATAGAGATGCACAATGCTATGAGTTTTTTATTGACGATTCTTTGATATCCGCACGAGTCGAGATAATCTCGCAAGACTTTCTTTATCTCTTCCGAATCAAACACCTCTTTTGATCCACCCAAGCAGTGCGAAACTGTTTTTTTACGGACTCCATATTGTTTGCGGTATCCGTCGAAGTCATAAGCGTTTTCGGTATAGGTTTTATCATCCTTTATCTGTGCGATGCAGCGAAATGTTGATTTTCGCATACGTGTGCCGCGATGTTTGATTTCGATAATTATTTTATCGTCTTCAACTGTAACAGTATATTTTTTATCACTACCATTTAGGGCAAGCGCACCCTGTAAAACCTCTTGTTTTGTCATTTTTCAGTCTCCTTTGCTGTATTGATTGAGGCAATCAACATCCTGCGGATAGAACCGCAATCGTGCAGAATATTTTTCGCAATTTCTTCGGAAATGATATTTGCCTTTTGTGCAATTTCTATCCAATATTCAGTTTCATAGCATTCTTTGAGAGATATTTGAAGTTTTGCAACGAAATCAGCTTTGCTATGTGCATACTTTGCCTCTCGAATGTTTGCACCAATGCTTGTTCCACTTCGTTCAAGTTGATTTGCCAAAGAATAGTGTCCTTTAATGCTATCGGTCAAATTCAAAATCTTGACCGCAAATTCAGTTGACATATCCGCAAGCTTGTTTTCTGCCATAGTTATCACCTCTTTCGGCTACCATTATATCATAAAATCTTAAAATAGTCAATGAAATCGTGCTACGCACGATGAAATCCTCACTCCGTTCGGATGAAATCTTCAGCCTACGGGAACCCCCAAAGCTCGCATACTCGCTTCGGGGAACCCCTACTACCGCCTCAGATGAAATTAAATCCGCCTCTCATCTCCCCGCGAAGCGGGATTTCATCGCGAAGTGATTTCATCCCACGCGAGTGGGATTTCTTCCGCCAACGGCGGATTTAACTGAAAAAAGCAGATTGCTTTTGCAATCTGCTTTTTTCTTGGCAGGGGCAGAAGGACTTAGAACCTTAACACAAAAAATTCAAGAATTTTTTGGCGGTGTGTTCTTCGGAAACCATACTGCCGCTATCAAAAACAAACAGGACGGCCCTTGACCGTCCTGTTTGTTTTTGTGATACCGCTACAAAATCGATCCATACGAGGCTATCGTACAAAAACAGTCCATGATTTTTGCCGTGAGGATATACTTATCCCTTGGCTATGATGAGCGCAAAAGGTTATCCGAGGTTTGTCGGGCTTTTGTGCCATGCTTGCAAACGAATCTATGTAAGCGGTTATATAAAACATTTATATCCATTTGCTTTAATTGCTTATCACGTAATCAAACAAATATGATCTGCAATCAATATGCTCATTGGTACTTTTATCGATGTTTATCCAAACACTGTCGTGTCCAAACTCAATGCTTCCCTTTATAATACCATTGTCAAACAGGTATTTTCCATTCGTGTAAAGCGCCGAAACAGTAATTTCGGTTTCATAAATCTCATCCGATTCTAAAAGCTTGTTATAAATCATTGTAAAAGAAACGCTTTCGGCGGAAACAGACGAGATCTTAACTTGATCGTTTTTGATAATCGAGGTGAGCTTATAGCTTTTGACTTCAGGCGTGGCTGTTTCGAGTAAAGAGATAACGGTCAAGTCCGCATGATTTTTCGTGTACTCCCGTTCGTCCCAACCAAAAGGACAAATATCATATTGGGAATATAACGCATCCCACTCTTCTTTGGAAATAGAGATTTTCTGATTATCCTCTAACTTGTGCCAATCCCCTTGTTTCATTGCATCACAGCCAATTGCAATGCGTTCTTTAAGATTACCCTCGGATATCTCATAAACAAGATAATTTCTTCCGGTCATATATTGACCTTCTACGATAAGTTCTTGTGCTCGAATCAAACCGTTTTCATCAAGCCAAATAAGAAAATCGAGATGTTCTCGCGTTATCAAGGGAACAACCGCACCATTTTTAACGGTAAAAATCACAACAATGTCTAACGTGCTTTCCGTAAAAATCAGTTCCTCAATTTCGTCGCCGTTAATATCCTTTTTGGCATATCCCATATCCAAAGGATCTCTACATTTTTTTGCAAGCTCATGCACCGTTTTGATTGCCACCGAGTCTGTTTCACTCGCTTCGGGAATGGCTGTATTATTCTTTTTGCAAATCAGCAATTCTTTGTATTTTTCAATTACAGCGATATACGGATCGCTTTCTTGCGAGGGTGTGTTTTCGTTTGTTTGAATATCTGTTGTGTCCTTGGTGTCAGAAGTATTAGAAGTGTTGTGACAAGAAACAACACTCATGATCATAAGAAAACATAACAAAACGGAAAATAATCTTTTCATATTACTACCACCTTTCCGAGATTATTATAGCATAAAATTATAAATATGTCAACTACTTTCGGCAGTTCGAATCCTTCGACTCGAAGAAAAACCAAAAATGGATCTATGGAAATTCGAAAAAAGTTAGGCGCGAAAAAAGCAGAGAAATCTCTCGAAATCTCCGCTTTTCTCGTTTTTTCTCGGTCGGATCTAAATCGACCTAAAGACTTGGCAGGGGCAGAAGGACTTAGAACCTTTAACTCGTCAAGCCGAGTTGTGTGATTTCTCGCAACCTCTACCCATAACGAAAAATATCGGACAGCCAAAAGGCTGTCCGATATCTTTGTGATGCCACTACAAAATAGATCCATATAAGGCTACATTACAAAAACAGTCCGTGATTTTTGCCGTGAGGGTACACTTATCCCTTGGCGATGATGGGCTCAAAAAGTTAACCGAGGTCTTTCGGGCTTTCGTGCTATGCTTGTAAACGAGTGCTATGTATTTGATTTCAAGAAAGCGTCAAAGCATCTTCGATTTGCTTTTTCCACTCCTTGTTGTGAGAAACAACTATTGCAATGGTTTTACCATTTGCACTAACTAAAATTTGATTTTTATTGGTTTTCACCGATTCTATTGTATTTGTCGGTATTACGATTTCTTTTGTTGAAATATTTATCTTGTGAGGATAGAATTCAATGCCATTCTCTGTGAAAAACATCCAACCACCATTTCCGTTGATAGTTGCTCCGCCATCACAAATTATTTTTCTTTCTTTTGCAATTTCTGTGCGCTTTTTATCGAACTTTTTTTCTTGATATTTAACAAAAAGAAATATCAAGAATGCAAAAAGAAATCCACACAAAAATCCTGTGATTACTCCAAGCAACAAACTAAGATGCATAAGACCGAATAAAATTCCCATTGGAACCCCGAACATTACTCCAGTAAGCGCATATTCCTTTATTCCGTTTTTGTATGTCATATTTTTCTCCTTAAAAAATGGGTTTTTATTATTATACCACAAATCCGTGAAT
>JAZNER010000072.1:0-38481 GCA_045588675.1 Eubacteriales bacterium
TTAATCTAATTTTTTATTTGTGATATGAAATAGCACAAGGAGGAAAATGAAATGTAAAAATTTTGTTATTCACAGTGATGATTCAGATTTTTTTGATACAATTTATAAAAAAGCAGTAAACTTTTTGAATTGTAAAACATTTATCTTCTCTAGATTTGTACCAAGTAAAGTTGTTTCTGTATTGTTATAAATTATTAGTTTATTTTTCTAGGTAATTTATCATAAACATATTGAAAAAAACAATCAGGAACAGAATCTGAATAAATACTACATTCACCATCACATATATTTAATATTAAACTTTTTTTAAGGAAGTACACGATTACAAGGCACAGATGCTAAAATTTCTTTTTTTCATAACCACATAAAATCTTATTTTATGAATAAAATCCTCTAAAGGTTCTGCTGAGACAATTCGAGGCAATAATATTTTTCCGTAAAAGGTTTGTGCACACTTCGAAACTATAAATCAACGGTTCAACCATATCTTTACAATAAACACCTTGCCCCTATATGATCATTTTTATCTAAATCTAATAAAAGAGATATAAAATATTTTGCCTCTTTTTGTTTTTTCAACTTTAACAACAATTCTGCCTTATAATACAATGCTCTTATATAAGGATTAAACTCAGGTCCATGAAAACTTCCTATGTGATTTTTAAAAAAATTTGTATCATGGCTTTTTTCATACCCTTCGATGGCCAAATCTAGATTCTTCATTTTTTCAGTATCATTTAAACAAATAAGACTTTTTAGTACATAAGCATCACAACAATTTATTGACAATAAGCGAAAAAGTGAACACCCAAAAACGAGCTGCTATTTTTTGGTGTGTTGAATAGCCGCTTGTTCGGTACGAGTGGCTAAAATACGGTAACTCGTAGAGCAGAAAGACCGCAACGGATAACACACCAATCCGAAGCGGTCTTTTTCATTTTTGAGGTGTGAACATGAAAAAACGAAACACTAGCAACAATCCGCTTTTTCGTAAAATCCGCGAGCTGGAAGAAAAAGCCATTGAAGCAGGAATCATCGAAAAGGCACAAATCAAGACTTCGGAAGCTATGCGCGAAGAAGCGTGGGAGTGCTATTTAGTTAGCCGCATGGAATGGCTTGAATCCATGATTAAAGACAAGGAGCTTGAAGTATGAGCGGCTATCCAATCCAACTAATCACAGACTACAGGGCGGGAAAAATAAGCCGCCAGCAATTCCAGCAACAGTTCAGTAATTGGCAGAAATCAAACGGCATAAACTTTGATTGCAAAGGCACGGCAGACAGAAACGGCACATATTTAGAGTACCGCGGAATCAAGGCAGAAATTAAAAACGGCGTTTTATGCTGGAAGAACAACACGGCAAAAAATCTATTTGAGTTTGAGCGACAGGTTGACTACGCATTTAATCAAGAGTTCAACGCTTTCAAAAATGCCAGCTACTACGCGGGCGAAGCCTACGAAGCAAACCTGCACGGCGACACAGACAGGCGCGGGAAAATGCAGCAGAAACAAAATTATTTTTTGCAGCAGGCTAAAAAATGGGGTGCGCTATGGAATTAAAGGACATACCCGAAAGCGCAGTAATCCAGCAAGTAAAGCAAATCCTAAAAGTTACGGGGCTTAAAATCCAGCGTATCAATACAGGTTGCTTCACAATCGGCGAGGGGCGAAACCGCCGCTACATCAAGACGGCGGACGCTGGCACTTGCGACTTTGAGGGTTACGACAACATCGGGCGTTTCGTAGCAATCGAGTGCAAGCGGCCAAGCGGCGGGCGATTAAGCCCCGCACAAAAAGAGCGTATAGCGGACATCAACCGCAAGGGCGGCGTGGCGTTCGTTGCACATAGCGGGGAAGAAGCCCTGCAAAAGCTAAAAGAAAACCATTGCATTTAAGGGGGTGCAAAATGCAGGAAGAAACAGAAAAACGGGAAATCCCGACACCAGCAATTTTATTGACCATGCTGGCACAGCTTAACGACAAGGCTTTTGAGAAAGAAGCCATTTTACAGTGCGAAGAAAGCGGCGCGAACATCGCCAAATTACAGGGTTTTCTTGCAGGCGTTCGCAAATATAAACAGCTCATGCGCGATAACGGCTACACATTCGACATCAAGTTTGACGGCACAACCGAGCGCAAACTTTCATTTTTCGGCGAGGACGGCTGCGAGTTAGTTCTTCACGAATTGCGCGTAACAGTATCAGACATTGACGACTTGGCCGAATCCGTAGCATACGACGAGTTTAAAGAGCTATGGCACAACGCCGTAGAAACACAAAAGGATTGGCTATTCTACACCAGCGAAAAAGGCCGCGATTTACATTTTGCTAAAGGCTGGTATGAAGCCATGACCGAGATTGACAACAATATGCAGCGATTGCATACGGCATTAGAAGCAGCGGAAAAAGAAGCCGCAAGCAGCCTGCCGTTTGACGATTACGACGAGGACACAGGCAACAACTAGAGGGGAACGCGCACAGAGGGTGCTATCAAGGCGGGTTCAAATCCCGCGCGTTTCGATAAGGAAAAACAGCTGGCCAGCGTTCGACCTTACAAAAATATTTTTTACGAGGTGCGAAAAAATGAAAAATGCAATTTTGAAAATCTGCGAAAAATTGCGCGGATATTCAGACACAGAGCCGTACTTTGAAGTTACGGAAATCAAGCAGAACGAAAACGGCACTTACACAGTAAATGTGCAAGTAGTAGACCCAGCAGAGGAACAGGGGGCAGCAAATGAAAGTAACTAACAGGCTACACTTGCCCGAAGCGTTCGTCAAAGCCGTAAGCGTAGAACGCCACAACAAGGCGGGCTGCTATTCAGCTACAACCCTTAACAAGGGCACAAAAGAAATTATTTTGCAGGAGCGACACTGGGACGAGTTCACAGTCGACGCAGCCGACAGCGTGTGGGCGACATTTGGAACGGCCGTTCATGCAATCATGGAGAAATACGAGGACGGCAATTTCCACGAAGAAGCGTTCGACATTGCCGTTTCAAAATCCCGCGTAACGGGCGTTGTAGACAGCTACGACATGGAGCGCGGCATAATTAACGATTGGAAAACCGCCAGCGTCTACAAGATTATGAAAGGCGATTTTTCGGATTGGTACAAGCAGGGCATGACCTACGCATGGCTTTTGAAACAGAACGGCTTAGATGTTCGTCGCTGCCGCTTCATTGCATTATTGAAAGACCACAGTATGACAAAGGCAGAAACAGACAGCAGCTACCCGCAAGCCCCAGTATTTACCTACGAGTTTGAAGTTACACCCGAAGAACTCGAACAGACAGGCGCAAGGATTACGGCAAAAGTAAAGGACATCGAAGCCGCCGAGCTTTTGGGCGATGATAATATAGCACCATGCACACCCGAAGAACGCTGGGCAGACCCCGAAAAATACGCCGTAATGAAAAACGGCCGCAAATCAGCCGTTCGCGTATTTGACACATTGATAGACGCGGAAAATTGCGCGGGCGAATTGGGTAACAGCCATTATGTAGAAACCCGCCCCGCAGTATCGAGAAAATGCGGCAAATATTGCCTTTGCAAAGATTTTTGTAGTTTCTACAGGGGGAACAAATGACAGATTTAAACCATGTAATCGAAATCGGGCGATTAACACGCGACATTAGCGAGCGCGATTTTGGATATACGACAGGCGGCACAGCGCGCCTTAATTTGAGTATTGCCGTAAACCGCAGCGAAAAACGCAACGGCGCGTGGACAGACAAAGCAAGCTATTTTGATGTAACCGTATGGGGCAAGACCGCCGAAAACATCAAATCATATTTGCACAAAGGCAAACAGATTGCAGTAGACGGCTACCTCGACCAGCAACGCTGGGAAAAAGACGGGCAGAAATACAGCAAAGTTGTAATTATCGCCGACAGCGTTCAGCTTTTAGGCGGCAACGAAAACGGACAGCAGACCGCGGCACAGGTACAGCAGCCAGCCGAAGGCTACGCACCAGCGGGAAGCGGCGACGACTTCCCCGAAGATATACCGTTTTAATTTTTTTGGGGGGGTGAGCATGGAAAAGAAAGCTACCGACATATACGAATCATTAGCGCGCCCGCCAAAAGACGCGCTCCGACAGATTGAAGCGGGAAAATTAAAGGGTAAAACCGACATCAACCCGCAGTGGAGATATAAAGCAATGACCGAAGCCTTTGGCCTTGTAGGAATTGGCTGGAAATATGAAGTTCGCAAATTATGGACGGAACAGGGCGCAGGAGCGGAAAAGCTCGCCTTTGCACAGGTTGCCGTATACATCAAAGACGGCGACGCATGGAGCGACCCTATCGAGGGAATCGGCGGCAGCCGTTTAGTCCAGCTCGAAAAGGGCGCAGCCGTAAGCAATGACGAGGGCTACAAAATGGCCGTAACCGACGCTTTTAGCACCGCATTAAAAATGCTCGGTGTAGCAGCCGACATCTACGCGGGACGCTGGGACGGCAGCAAATACAAAGAAGAGCTGCCTGTACCTGTAGAAGCCGTAAAAAATGCTTTCAATGGCGAAGTAGTACAGCCAAAGAAGCAGCCCGCAAAATTGGCATTTGAGCCAAAAGGCGGCGAAACAACGGCAGAGGAAAAAAGGGAAATCGGCAATTTACTAAAAAGCAAATACACAGACGGTGCGCCGATTTTCAGCAAGGAAGAAATGAAAGCCTACAGCGACAGCCGCAAAGACTACACAGCCCGCGAGGTAATCGACAACATCAAAGCGGAATTGCAGAAGCGATTAACGCCGCCGCCAGCGGCAGAACCCGCAGCACCCGAACAGCCCAGCTTTGACGATATGCAGTCCGTAGAACAGAGCGAGCAAGGCTTTGACATCTTCTAAAGGGGCGGCGGAAATGGTGCAGTATGTATTAAAACGGGTAAATATTGCGGGGCGCATTGCGTTTGAACCGCCCGCCGATTTGGGAGCGAATGAAAACATAAAACGCGAGCTGCGCAAATGCCGCGATAAACATAACGACTATGTGCTTGTGACCATTCAGCCGCCGCGAAAGCCGCGCACGACGGGGGCACATTCGCAGAATCACCACCTTAACGGGCACATCATGCAGATATGCAACGAAACGAGCAACAGCTACGACGCAATTAAATACTGCGTAAAAATGCTTGCCGTTGAAGAAATGGGCTACCCCTACGAATTAGTAGACGGCCACATCTGCCCGCAGAGCGAAACGGATTGCAGCACCGAAGAGTGCGCAAAGCTAATAGAAGCAGCCCATGTTTGGGCGGCACATCACGGAATAATTTTACAGGAGTAAACGAAATGAACATCAATATTAAAAATTGCGAAGTAAACATCATCACGGGCACAGATACGCTCGAAATCAACGGCGGCACACAGCCAGCAGCGGCCAAAGCCCCAGCAGAGAGCACACGGCCAGCAGAAAGCAAAGAAAGCGGATTTATTAGCGAAATGTCCTACAGCGTATCCGCATTTATGGCAAACCGCGACAAAGTAAGAATCGGCGACCGCGTAAAGCTCCCGTCATTCACCGTTCCCGCCGTAAAAATGGACGGTGACGAAGTAATGGAGTTCGACGAAAAGAACATCAGAGCCGACGACGCTATCGTAATCGGCAAGGACGAAAACGGCAATTTCATTTTGATTTTTGACCATTGCCTTTTTGAAAGCGCAATAGATCTGAACGACGAAAAACGCTTCGAAATGACACAGCTCGGGCAGTATTTGCAAAGCGAGTTTTTGCGTGCAATGAATGGCGCAGGAATCCCCGCCGAATCCTGCGGGCTTATCAGTAAAGACGAGATGTTCGGCGATAATCCGCTTGAATATTTCAAGACAGGCCGCAACCGCATAGCGTTTGATTTTGACGAGGATTGCAGCCGCTACTATTGGCTTTCCTCATTGTACGATGAAGAAGCGTCCGCCGCTCATTTCTGCGGTGCCTACGGCACTGGCTATAGCAACTGCGGCAGCGCGAGCACTGCGAGCACTTACGTTCGTCCTCGCTTCGTAATATCTGCAATCTAACAATCTGCGGGGCTTCGTCCCCGCATGATAAGGGGGAACAAATGGAAACAAAAGATTTTATAGCATTAGTTGCACAAATGAGGACGAATCAAAAGGCGTACTTCAAAACGCGCAGCTATGAAGCATTGAACGAAGCGAAGCGGCTCGAAAAGCTCGTCGATGAAGCTATCGAGAAAATGAACGCTCCGAAAAATCCACAGCAAGAGTTAGGATTATGACGGAAACGGAGAAAGAGCAGCGACGCTACGCGCTGGCAATCAGCGGCGGCGTTTGTGAGGTTTGCGGGCGGCCATTACGCGACGGACAGCCACAAGGCGCGCACCGCATAGGGAATACACAGACAAACCGCGCCAAATACGGCGATTTTGTAATAGACCACCGTTTTAATATCGGCATGACTTGCAGCCTAAAGTGTAACGGAGCTTTAGACATAAGCCGCGATATTGGCGCAGTAATAAGGCTTTGCGCTCGGATATATGCAGCCGAAGCGCAAAAATACGAGGTTAAAAAATGAGAGAATCCTTTGTTTTTCACGAAGATTACATCTGCGATTTACCCGCAGACTACAAGGCGGATTTTATACGCTACACCGTAGAATACGGATTGTACGGACAAAGGCCGAAGATTGCCGACGGCACATTAGAAATGGCATTGTGGGCGAAAATTGCCCGCAGGATAGACGCGGAAACAGAACGCTATCAAGCCATAAGCGCAAAGCGACGCGAAGCAGCTAACAAACGCTATGCAAAAGCAACGCCGCCAGCTACAAAAAATGCAAATGCAGAGTTTGCAGAAGAGCCGAAAGCAAAACCAGCAAAAGAAGAGCCAGCCAAGCGCACGAGCTTTGAAAAGCCAACGGTTGAGGAAATCGCGGCATATTGCAGCGAACGCAAAAACGGCATAGACCCGCAGGCGTTCTTTGATTTTTACGAATCCAAAGGCTGGAAAGTCGGAGCTGTAAAAATGAAAGATTGGCGGGCAAGCGTCCGCACATGGGAGCAACGCCACAAGAACGAGGGCGGCGGGCGAAAAGCGGGCGGAATGTGGGGAAACGAAAACGAAATCCCCGACGAAATCACAGATTTATTTTAATTAAAAAAATATAAAGAGGTGCGGAGAAATGAACGAAGCGAGAAAATTATCGGACATATTGAATATTGATTTTTCGCAATATTCAGCCGAACGCGACGCAGAAATCGCGGAAATGGAGCGCAAGCAGGCAGAACGCGAGAAAATCGAACGCTATAAAAGACAAGCCCCTGCGCGCTATTGGAATGAGAGTATAGACACATACAAGGCAGAAACAGAAGCGCAGATAAAAGCAAAGACGGCGACACAGGATTTTATTAACGCCGTAGATTGCGGCGTATTTTGCAGTCTAATTTTTATCGGGACAGTAGGGACAGGGAAAACACACCTCGCCCTTTCAATTATCCGCGAGTGCGGCGGAATGTATCGGCTATCGCCTAACATTGTAGAGGAATTGCGCCGCGCAAAATCATTTACGGCCAAAGAATCAGAAGCCGAAATCTTGGAAAACTACGGCAACGCGCGGCTATTGGTAATTGACGAAATCGGGCGCGGAGTAGCCGCAGCCGAAGAACAATATATGTTGTATCAAATCATTAATGAGCGATATAACCGACGCAAGCCGACTATTTTAATTAGCAATCAGACAAAAAAAGATTTTTTGAACTATGTAGGAATCGCCGCAACCGACCGCTTAACCGAGAGCGCACAAGTTGTGGAGTTTACGGGCAAAAGCTACCGCGGGAAAATAAGGCGCGAAAGTGAACACAACACAACCCGTCCAGCTGGAGTTTGACTTCGGAGAGTTACCGCAGACAAAGCAGACACCAACCCCGCCCCATTATGACCAGCCGCAAAACGACAACGAGCGACTTTTAAATTATCAATGGGAATATAAAAACGGCGACAAAAGCGCGCTAAATGCCATGTATAAATTAGGCTATAAAATCGCCCTTAAATACATCAACGCAAAGGCGCGCAAAAACCGCCATATAGAAGAATTGAGCTACAGCGAAAAAGAGGAAAAGGCACATAATGCCATTACATACATAATAGCCCGCTATTTACGGGTGCAGGATTTTGTAATTAAAGAGAGCTTCACCAGCTATTTATATTTACGAATACAACACGAATTATTTTACCGCCGCAAAGTTGACGAGATTGTCAGCTTTGTAGACATGGAAACATTTTATAGAGGTGCGAAATGACTTTCCAACAAGTAAAAGAGCAGTATATAAAACCGCCGTTTAAATATTGGATCTTACCGCGTGGATTTGTACACGGTAATTTTTTAACATTTAATACAATCAGAGAAGCAAAAGCAAAAGTCGAAGAGTTACTTTTGACGGAACGCGTCGGCGAATACGACATATTAAATGTGTATGTATCAAAAGACCCGTGGCGAAAAGGTTATATGTCGGCAAAAATATTATCATGCGGCAAAGATTTTGAATGGTATAGATATACCGACCATGATTTTGCATTACATACGGCTTTTTTCTTTTCAGACAATGCCGTCGCCCGCTGGAATCCGCAGAAGTACCAAAAACTAAAAGAAATGTTTGAAAAAGGAAGATTTGATAAAGAGGATTAGAAAATGCCCGTACCCGATAGTTTTAATTTATACAAAGATTTTCAAGGCTGCGAGATTTGCGGCAAGGCATACACCGACGACAAGTTTGTCCGCGTAATGGTAGACAATGACAAAGACGGAGTGGAGAAAGAAAAAAGAATCTGCTGCATTTGTATTTATTGCCGTGAAAAATGCAGAACCGACCCAGCATTTGAAAAAGCCACGACAGAAAAGGTTTTTAATCAGAAGTTGGGGCGAAGAATAAAAATAATAAAATAAAACATCACGAAAACATGAATATTTTTCACGCCCCGCAATTTTACGGGGCTTTTTCATTTAACAAAAATGACTATACAGGCAGGAGGATATAAACCAATGAAAAAATGGGGAATTATCGGAGCTTTGCTTTTTGCGGGCGCGGTTGTATTCGGCTATTTCTGCAACTTTCCAGCAGCCACAATTATTGAAATTGCGGTCGCAGCTTTCGGACTTTGCGCGGTAATCGTATCAGCCGTAAAGGGCGCAAAAGAAAAGAAAATCGCGACATGGAAAACTATTGTCGTAATCGTATTTGCAACCATTGGCGGCGTTGTATGCTGCCTTGGCGGACTTGCGCAGAATATCTTTGCAGAAATCAGCGGCGCAGCTCTTGCGCTTTTGGCTGTAATTTTCGGCATGGTATACAACAAGAAGTAAAAGGGTTTACACCCACACGGCGGCAATGCACCGCACCTCGCAAAGTCGCCGTTTTTTTGATACTAACGCCATTTGTAAAAATGACTATGTATATAGCGGAGCAGCAGCGCGTAATCTGCGGCTATCCTATTGGCGGGCACGCCGTAAAAAATGTGTAGGGAGATACAAAATATGAAGCGTGATTTTTTAGAGGGATTGGGACTTGAAGCCGAAGCAATCGACAAGATTATGAAAGAAAACGGCAAAGACATTGAGGGCGCAAAAGCGAAGTTCGCCGACTACGACGAAGTAAAGAAGCAGCTCGAAACTGCAAACACAACGCTCGAGAAGTTCAAGGACTACGACCAAACAAAGGCAGATGTTGAAAAATACAAAGCCGAGCTGAAAAAATCGCAGGAAGAAAGCGCGGCAAAAATCGCCGCTATGGAGCGTTCGGGAAAAGTAAAAGATTACCTTTCGGGCAAAAAGTTTGTAAACAAAATTACACAGGACGCAATCACCGCGAAAATGTGCGAAGCATTGGGAGCAGACGAAAGCAAGGGAAAGAATCTTGATGATATTTTCGCCGAAATCACAAAAGACCAGTCGGACATCTTAAAAGACGATAACGCACCGACCCCGCCCGTAGTTCCAGCAATGGGCGGCAAAGGCGGAAAGTCAGACGATGACGCACAGGCGCGCGCCGTTATGGGGTTGCCGCCTAAAAAAGATTAAACAGGAGATTTTAAACTATGGCTAATCAGATTGCAAAGTTTAAGAAGTATGTAGCACTTCTTGACGAAGTCTATCAGAACGAATCAAAGACCGCCGTGCTTGAAAGCGACGCAACACTCGCACAGGCAGGTGCAAACGCAAACGAAATTGTTATCCCTAAGCTCGACATGGACGGCTTGGGAGATTATGACCGCAACAGTGGATATGTAAACGGCGATGTTACAATGACTAACGAAACCGTACAGTTCAACTATGACCGCGGCCGTAAGTTCAGCATTGACAATATGGATAATGAGGAAACCGCAGGGCTTGCCTTTGGTAAACTTGCCGCCGAGTTTATCCGTACTAAAGTCGTACCCGAACAGGACGCTTTCAGATTTGCTAAATATGCAAGTTTGGCAGGCACAAAGAAAAAGGAAACTTTGTCCACTGGAACAGATGTACTCGCAGCATTACAGGCCGCAACATCTGCAATGGACGACGACGAAGTCCCAGCAGAAAACCGCCACTTGTTCATTACATCGGCATTGCTCACAGCTGCGCAGAATGTAGACACAAACAAGAGTAAAGATATTTTGGGAGCATTTGCAACAATTACCAAAGTCCCAACAGCCCGCTTTATGACATTGGTCGGATTGCTCGACGGTAAAACATCGGGCGAAACAAAGGGCGGCTTTACAAAGGTTGCAACAAAGTTCAAGGCAACTACCGACGAAGCTGTTGTCGAGGGCAAAACATATTACACAAGAAGCGGCACAGAGGGTCATTATGTTTATACCGTAGTTGCAAGCCCTTCAACTGCAAGCATTGCCAACTACTACGAAGTAGATACAGACGGAAGCCACACACTTAATTTCTTGATTGCTGAAAAATCCGCAATCATGCAGTACACAAAGCACCGCGTAGACAAGGCAATCCCGCCCGAAGATAACCCCGACGCTGACGCATGGATCTTTAATTTCCGTGAGTACGGTCTTGCGGATATGTACGAAAACAAGACAGCGGGCGTATATGCCAGCTATAACGGCGCAGACCTTGCACAGGAGTAGTCCAGTATGAAAGTAATCGGATATAAACAGCCGCAGCCAATTATTAAGGCAAAGAGCGACAAAGCAGACAAACCAAAGGCAGGCGGAAAGCAGGGCGGAAACAAGCCGAATAATGCGAATAAAGACGCAAATAAGAACGGCGGCAACAAGCCACAGGGCGACGCTGCAAAAGCTGACACAGCAAAGGCAGACGAAGCCAAAGGCGACAAGCCAGCAGACGACGGTAAGAACTAAGGAGCGGGCGGAATGTTCGAGAATGTAAATTATACATATTACAGTGAAACTCTAGGGCGTTCCGCCGTGCCAACCGAAGCGGATTTTAACCGATACGCCGATGATAACCGCCTTTTTATGAAAGGCTTAATCATCGATGGAATCGTAACGGAGCGGGAAGAAAACGGAATCGATAACGCAATTTGTAGAATGATAGAAATTGATTATCTGACCGAGCAGGAAGCAAGCGGCGCGGCAAATGAAAACGGCGGCAGCGTAGCCAGCGAAAGCATTAACGGCTATTCGTACAGCTACGACAAGACCGCACAGCAGGAAGCCGTAAAACGCAACGCAAAAAGCGCAGCAGAAAAGAAAATTGACATCATCAAACTGTATAACAATTATCGCGCGGGGGTTTGCTAATGAGCCGACCAATACCCGCGCGGCTTTTGGTACACGATTGTGTATTAAAGCGTAAAACAGGCATAGACCGAAACCGAAACCCGACTTACTCCGAAACCGTTCTAAAGCGTGTCCGAATCGGCGCGATTTTTCAGACAATACGGGGCAATATCGGGGAAACCAAAGCCGACACCCTAACGCTTTTCATTGACGCGGCAAACACGCAATTTGAAACAACGGCGGGCGAAACTGCGGCGGCAATTATCCCGATAGAAACGGACGCTATAACATGGAACGGCAAAGACTACACCGTGCGCAGCGTTACGCCATGCTACACGCAGGGAGCAGCCCCGCACCATTGGGAGATTACACTTGAATAAAAACGGTTGTGTTACATTCACGGTAAAAGCTAACTTCAACGACGCGGCAACAAAGGTGCGAATCAGCGCGGCAATACATAAAGCGCAGATAAGACTTGACCAGCAAGTTATAACTGACAGTAATTTTTATTGTCCGCTAAAAACGGGAACATTGCAGAAATCGGCGATTATTAACACCGTATTAGGCAGTGGCCTTGTAAAATGGCGTACACCATACGCCCGCGCCCAATACTACGGCGTAAACTTCGACCGCAGCAAAGACCCGAACCCGAACGCCTGCGCCAAATGGTTTGAAGCGGCAAAAGCCCGAAAATTGAAAGATTGGGAGAAATTAGTAAATGATACAATCAAAAATAGCTGAAACAATCAGCGCATGGGTGGAAATCGTCCTTGAATTGCCTTTTACTATTTTCTGCGATTTGATACCCGACGAGGACGCGGACGGGGCTTGTATAAGGCACGACCCGACCCCAGCGGCAGAAAAACGCTTTATCGACGGCACGCGCGAAGTATCGTGGAACTTCACATTTTATACACGATGTAAGGACGCGGAAAACGCGCGCGAGTACGGAAAGCAGATTGTAGACAAATTGGACGGGGCAACAATCGAAAGCCCCGAAAACATAAAAATAGATTGCGAAGCGGTAACGCTCCCGCAGTTTATCGAAACGGACGCAAAAGGATTTACGACCTATTCGCAGTCCGTAAAATGCACATTTTTAGAGGAGTAAAACGACTATGGGCGATTTGGTAAAAAAAACAAAAGTCGTGCCTTTCATCAATACAGGCACTAGTCAGAATCCAACATGGACGCAGATAAAAAAATCAACATCTTTTACGCTGGCAATGAACCCGCAGACAAAGACCTATGATTTTATTTCCAGCGAAACCCCACAGAATGAAATAGACGGCTACCAGCCGAGCCTTTCACAGAGTTTAACAATGTTCAAAGGTGAAGCAGATTACGCCGCAATTTTCGATATGCTTTTCCACAGAGCAACAGGGGCAGACGCACACCGCGACGCGCTGATTGTTTTCTACAAAGAAACATACACAACAGCAGACTCACCAGCGGTTACATATTACAAGGCTTGGAAGATTGACGCGCTCGTAACAATCAACCAAATGGATACTGTAAACGAAAATATCGACTTCGACCTCGCACTTAATGAGATTAAAGACGGTGCGGTTACAGTAACAAATGGTGTTCCAACATGGGCTGCTGGAACATGGAACGGTGACACATTCACACCCGACGAATGATTGAATTAAAAAAATCAAGGCTGCCCGAATCCGTAGAGGTTGACGGCAGCCTTTACACTATCCAAACATCATTTAAATATTTTCTCCGTTTCATTGAATTGCTAGCCAATAAAGACATAAAGCCGCAAGATTTTGACTTTATGTACAAAAGCAAGAAACCGCAGGACAGGGAAAGCGGATTGATTGCTCTAGTACAATTTTGCAACCCGCCGCAGAACTTGCCGCATACCGACAAATTAGAGGGCAGCAGCGAAAAAGCCGTCGATTACACTATCGACGCGGATTATATCTTCGCGGCCTTTATGGAGCGTTACGGAATCGACCTAGTTAAAAGCGATATGCACTGGTACAAGTTCCAAGCTCTATTTAAGGGATTACACGACACAAAATTAAATGAAATCATCGGCTATAGATTGTGGGAAAACACCAGCGGAAAGCGCGACGCATACACCCGCCAAATGGAGAAATTAAAATTGGCGTGGGAATTGCCGCAGGAATCGGACGAAGAGGACGAGGACTTAAAAGCCTTTGAAGCCCTGCTTTATCCTAACGAATGACTATATACACAGAGGTCAAAACATGATAATTGAACAGCGGCTATTAACACCAAACACGTGGTCACGGCCACAGCTAAAAATCAAAGAGTTTAAAGCAATCGTAATACATTGGACGGCAAACCCAAACGCGAACGCAAAACAGAATTGGCTCTATTTTGAAGCCAAAAAAACAGGCATGAGCAGCTACGGCTCGGCTCATTACATCATCGGGCAGGACGGCGAAACAATACAGGCAATTCCCGACAATGAAATTGCCTACCATTGCGGCAGCAGCCAAAAAGACCCAGCAAGTGGGCAGATTTACACAAATTACGCGCGTAAAAAATTCGGACATTACGCCGTACATTTCCAAAACACAAGCCCGAACTTTTGCACAATCGGCGTGGAATTATGTCCGACCGATAACGACGGCCATTTTACCGAAAGAACAATAAACGTCGCCGTTGAATTGTGCGTGCATTTATGCAATAAGCACCACCTCACCGCGGACGACATCACAACACACCACGAAATAGTCGGTTGGAAAGATTGCCCGCGATTATGGACGAAACAGCCCGAACTATTAGACGCTTTCCGCGCAAGCGTAGCAGACGCACTCGCACGGCAGGGGGTCTAAAATGTGGGAAACAATCAGCACAGTATTAACCAGCGCGAACGCATGGCAAGTTTTAATTTTCCTCGCAATCGCGGTTTTTATTTTTGTAATTTTGGTAAAAGGCGGCGTTATCGCCATAAAAACAAAGCATTTTAGAATTGGACAGGCAGAACAAGAGCGGGAAATAATACGCCGACAGGTAGAAGCCGCACACGATTTTATTATGAGCATTGAGAGCAAAATCAACACCGACACATCGCACTATAACGGATATTTCATAAAGTTTATTTTAGAGCGCGTATATGACAAGGCGATTGAATGGATATTGTTTAATCATATCAGCAATACGCCTATGTATGTACAGGACAAACAGGACACAGTTTGTAATTTGGTTTACACATTCGACATTAGGGACGAGTTCAAGACACCCGAATTTAAAAAGCGTATGTGTAATTGGACGCAGGAACTTATAGTAAAGCTCGTGCAGACGCGCGAACTTTACAACAAATAGGGGGATATAATGAGCGAGGAAAAACCAGCAGAGAAAAAGCACAGCAAATTAACATCAGTAAAGCTATGGGTGACACTATGGGCTATTGCCATGGTTTCATTTATCGTAATTGCCAACCGTACGGAGTTTTTGAACATCGCGCAGCCGCTTTGTTTCGTTCCGCTCGGCTATTTGGGCGTGAACGTATGGCAAAAAAAGATTTATGAGGATAGCGCAAAATGACAATAGCGGGCTGGATAATTACGGGGCTTGTATTTGCTCTTGTCGCTACATTAGGAATCGGAGCAGCAGCCCTTAACATGGAACGCAAGCGGCACGAACGGGAAGAAAACAAAATCAGACAAGAGGGGGCGGAAAATGCGCAGCACACAGCGGACATCATTACCGAAGCAGAAAAGATTAAAAACAATGCTAACACGGGCAATCATTCTAACGATTTGCATACTATGGCCGACCAGCTGCACCACTACGCGAACGGCGGGAAATAACCCCGCCCCGAAATACTACCCGCCCGACCCATACACCGCCGACGGCGTTCTCGTATGGGAAGAAATAAAGGACGGGCAGACATTCACGGCCAGTGAGGACGGAATATTTCTGCCGTGGTGGTATTGGCAGCAAGTTTATAACTACATCGTAAACACACAGAGCGCGCAGGAAATCGCCAGCGAGGAAAAATGACTATAAAAGCATGAGGATAACCTGCGAAACAAAAGACACCCTGCCGTTATCCGCTTTGACCGAGTTTCAAGGCGGATTAAAGAAGCGCACGGCAGACGATACAAAGAAAATCGAAAAGAGCATAAACGATTACGGATTTGCAACGCCCTTTTTTGTATGGCGGCACGACGGCATAAACAGCGTATTAGACGGCCACGGCAGACTACAAGCATTAAAAGAAATGCAGAAGCGCGGCGAAGAAATCCCCGCCCTGCCCGTCGTATACATCGACTGCACCAACGAAGCAGCCGCCAAAAATCTATTATTGCGCATTTGCAGCACATACGGCGAAATGACCGCGCAAACCGTCCGCGACTTCATCAAAGAATTAGAAATCGCGTTCGACGATATACGCCTGCCATGCGGCACAATCGACCTCACTCCGCTAGATAAAAAGAAAATGGACGACACCAAAAAGACATTGCGCCAGCAATTCCTTGTTCCGCCGTTTTCCGTATTAGATACCCGTCAAGGCTATTGGCAAGACCGCAAAAAGCAGTGGAAAAGCATAGGTATAAAATCCGAAGAGGGGCGCGACAATAAGATGTTGAAGCACCTCAAAGAAAACGCCAGCAAAGTGAACGGCGGCGCAGAAAACACATTGAGCGAAGTTTCAATATTTGACCCCGTATTATGCGAAACAATGTATACATGGTTTTGTATGCCACACGGCAGCGTGTTAGACCCATTCGCAGGGGGAAGCGTTCGGGGCATTGTAGCAAGCTATAAACACATGAAATACACGGGCTTTGACATTCGCCCCGAACAGGTAGAAGCCAACGAAAAACAAAAGGTGATCTGCGACGGTAACGAATACGCCCCGCAATGGATTTGTAAAGACAGCGCGAAAATGGGCGAAGTGCTGGGGGGCGAAATGTACGATTTTGTATTTAGCTGCCCACCCTATGCAGATTTAGAGAAATACAGCGACATTGACGGCGACATCTCAAATATGGATTATCCGCAGTTTTTGGAAACATACCGCGCAATCATCAAGGCGGCCGTTTCACATTTGAAAGATAACCGCTTCGCCGTTTTTGTAGTCGGCGAGGTACGAAATAAAAAGACGGGCGAATATTATAATTTTGTACCCGATACAATAAAGGCATTTGAGGACGCGGGCTTAAAATATTACAACGAAATCATATTGCTAAATGTAGCAGGCGGGAAAGCGTACACAGCAGGGCACGACGCAAAGAAAAGCCGCAAGATTGCAAAAGTACATCAGAATATACTCGCATTTGTAAAAGGCGACGCAGACGAAGCGGCGAAAATCCACGAGCAAGTATTAGTTTTTCTCAAAGGAAACAGCAAGGAAGCTAACGCCGATTTAGGCGAGTTCCGCGCCGATAACTGCATATTGCCCGAAATGTTCGAGTAAATCCGATTTTTCCGAAACGGTGGGGATATGGGCAGAAAGAAAAAGATTTATAAAAAAGCAGATATTCTCGAAGCCATAAAAGGCAGCGGCGGCATAGTAACAACCGTCGCCCTTGCCCTAAATTGCGATTGGCACACCGCAAAGGCAAATATAGAGAAATACGAAGAAACCCGCGAAGCGTTCGACGGCGAATTAGAAACGGGGCTGGATTTGGTAGAGGGCAAAGCATACCAGCAGGCAAAGAACGGCGACGGCGCGATGATACGCTTTATTTTAGCAACTAAAGGACGCAAACGCGGCTACGGCGAAACAGCCCCGCAGGAATTGGACGACGCAGAGGATAACGAGCTGACAATCGAAATAGTGGACGGCGACGATGAGGATTAAATCAAACACGATATTTGCAAAAAAATATAATAAGCTCTTCCGAATGATTATGAAGCACGAATACACCGAGTACACGCTGACAGGCGGCCGCGGCTCGTGCAAATCCTCGTTTATATCGCTATGTATAATTATCTTGATTGTGATGTTTCCGCAATTCAACGCGCTTATTATCCGCAAGAACGCGAACACATTACGCACCAGCGTATACGAGCAAATCATTTGGGCAATAGAACGCTTAGGACTACGCAGCCGCTTTAAAATCCCGAAATCAGAAACAAGCGCGCTGCCGATTGTGTACCGCCGAAAGAACGGCACAAAGCAATACATCATTTTCAGAGGTTGCGACAATCCCGAAAAGATTAAATCAATCAAGATTGCGCAGGGCTATTTTGGTTTGATTTGGTTTGAAGAAAAAACCGAGTTCACACCCGCAGAGATACAGAATGTCAAAGTATCAGCCATGCGCGGCGGCAGCAAGTTCTATGTATTTGAATCATACAACCCGCCAAGCGCAAAACGCCATTGGTGCAACACCGACGCACGCACACCGAAAAAAGACCGCGTCGTTTTTCACACCACTTATTTAGACATACCGCGCGAATGGCTCGGCGAAGTAATATTAAACGAAATCGAGTACACAAAGCAGACCAACGAGCGCGCATATCGCAATATATTTTTGGGAGAGCCGACGGGCACAGGATTAAACATCTTTGAAAACATCGAGCTGCGCGAAATTACCGACGAGGAAATCGCAACCTTTGATTATATCTACAACGGCATAGACTGGGGATATTACCCCGACCCGTTCGCATGGGGGCGAATGTGCTACGACGCGCGCAAAGCAACGCTCTACATTTACGACGAGCTTTATTTATACAAACATGGAAACATACAGGCCAGCAACGCGCTACAAGAATACCTCGAAGAGCAATGTTTAGACGAGGACGGCAAACCGCGCTTTAATGTCATGGCCGACAGAATCGAAGCCGACAGCGCAGAACCGAAAAGCGTAAACGATTTTTATAAATGGGGCTGGAACATACGCGGCGCAAAAAAAGGCGCGGGCAGTTTGGAAGCGGGCTATAAATGGCTGCAAGGTTTACGGGCGATTGTAATAGACCCCGTGCGCTGTCCGAAAATGGCCGACGAGTTCACGCTATACGAATACGAAATCGACAAGCGGACGGGCGAAATAGTAAGTGGCTACCCGCAAGGCCAGCCCGACCACGGCATGGCATTAACACGCTACGCAACAGAGCCGATATGGCGGCACGGCGGCGAGTAAAAAACGCCCCGCAGACGCGCTACAACCAAGTTTAAAACTACTTTGTGGCATAAATCGACAAATAACACGGACGCGGACAAAACGGCGCGTTATTGGCAATTTTCCGCAAATGACTATAAAAGCGAGGATATACAATGTTTGAAAAGATTAAGGGGTTTTTTATGAACATACTAGGGTTATTCCACAACTACACAATTAAAGACATTACGGGCATTGATACGAACATCAGCGCGGAAATGTACAACGCAATAGAATTGTGGTCGGCCATGATGAGCGGTCAAGCTCCATGGAATGACAAAGCCCCACCATGCGGCGTGCTAGACCAAATTGCGGGCGAATTGCACATCATGGTTTCACGCGAAATCGGGCTAGATGTTGAGAATGAAGCCATACGCCCAGCAATGGAGCATATAAACAAGAATGTCGATAAAATCGTCGATTACATCGCACTATTAGGCGGCTGCATTGTCCGCCCTATTTTCAGTAATGGCAAATTGCAATACGAAACGCTGCCACTCGGTAATTACCTACCGACCCGCTACGATTTTGACGGCACACTAACAGGCGCGCTAATTATGAAGCCGATTGTAAACGGTTCTAAAAAATGGCTGCTAACAGAAAATCACACATTCGAGAATAACGCGCACACCGTAGAGTGTACCCTTTACCGCAACGAGGGCGGTTCATTACGAAAAACAACGCTGGCAGATTGCCCGCAGACAGCAGACATCACACCGATTTATACATGGCAGAATGTAAAGCAGCCTATGATTATCGAGTTTAGAGCGCACACCCTAAACAAGATTGACGGCTCAAATGTTCCCGTGCCAATTATCGCGGGTGCAGAGGATTTAATAAAAGAAGCCGACGAACAATTCGAGCGCATGAATTGGGAGCAGCGCGGCGGAGAAATGCGCGTATTTGCCGACCGCGATATGTTCGCCAAACGACAGAAGCGCGACGGCAAAGAATCGGGCGTAAAAATGACACCCGATTTGAATAGATTGCTCGTGCAGGTAGAGGGCGACGGCAGCGCAGAGGGGAAGAAAATCACCGAACACGCGCCGACATTGCGCACAGCCGCACAAAATGAAATGTTGCAGCAGATTTTCCGCCGTATCGAATTAACAAGCAAAATGGGAAAAGGCACAATTTCCGACATGGAGAGCGTACAGCAGACCGCCGAACAGTACAACGGCGGCCGTAAAAAGCTCTACGCGCTTGTAGATAACATCGAGGACGAAATCGAAACTAAATACCAACAATGCGCAACTGTATTGGCACACATGGCCGCAGCCTATAAGCTCGGCTCAAATAACGCAAAAATAACAATCACATGGAACGAGGACGCAACCCGCAAAGATATGACCGCGGCTAAACAATTAGCAATGCAGGAAATCAACACGGGCGTTAAAAATAAATGGGAATACCGCCGCGACTTCTACGGAGAGGACGAAGCAGCAGCAAAGGCTAACGTTCCCGAAGAACCAGCAGCCCCCGACCCTTTCACATTTGGAGCGTAAACAATGGCAAAGCACAACAAACAGAAAAAAGAAATCACAAAGAACGACCGCGCCGTTTTGGACGGGCTGCGCTATGCAATCAATCATTACCCATTACACCGCCGCATAGTATTTGCATGGCGTATTATTCGGGGTAAGTTTTAGCCCATGCTCTCGCCGCGCTATTTGGACGGTTTGTCCGATGAAATTATAGAAATCTACTCACAGCTAGAAGCCGACATATTGCAGGACATGGCGCGCCGCATTGCCCGCGTTGGTAAAATTACAGATATGACCAAATGGCAAGCGCAGATGTTAGCCGAAGCGGGCGGCCTAAAAAAGAACATCTCGCGGATCTTAGCGAAATATGACAAAGCAATCGTCAAACAGGTAAAAGACACATTCACCGAAGCAATGGAAACCAGCGCGAAAAACGACAACCGCATATTTAAGGCGGCAACAGGGCGGACAGTATCAGCCCCGAACGCGCAGCAGATGTTAGCAACTATTCAGAAATGCCATAGCGACCTTTCACGATTGACGCTAACAACAGCGGCCACAACGCAAACGCAATTTGTACGGGAAGCAAACCGCGTCTACATGAATGTACAGAGCGGCGCGTTTGATTACGATACAGCCATGAAAGACGCGGCCGACGAATTGGCAAAGCGCGGCATTACTACGGTACAGTACGAAAACGGCCGACCCGTCACCCGCTCTATAGAATCAGCCGTCCGCATGAACATTTTAACCAGCGTAAACCAAACGGCAGCAAATCAGACGCTTAGCAACTGCGAAGAATTAGACTGCGACCTCGTCGAAACATCGGCACACATCGGAGCACGCCCCGAACATGAGGAATGGCAAGGGCAGATTTTCAGCAGAAGCGGAAACAATAAGAAATACCGCCCTTTTTCCGTTTGCGAATTGGGAAGCGTTACGGGAATCTGCGGCATAAATTGCAAACATTCATTTTATCCGTATTTTGAGGGCATGGCCGAGCATTACACCGAAAAAGAACTCGACGAAATGGCCAGCGAGGAAGTAAGCTATAACGGGCAGAAAATGACACGCTACGAGGGCGAGCAGAAGCTGCGGGGCATTGAACGCAATATCAGACATTACAAGCGGCAGGCATTGACCGAGGAAGCGGCGGGCGTAGACAACAAAAAGGCGCGCCGTAAATTGGGCGAATGGCAAGCAGCGGCGCGGGATTTTACCAAGCAGACGGGCATAGAGCGCGACAGGGCGCGGGAATACATCGGCACAAAGACAGGAAAGCAGCCGCGAGGAATCGAACCACGGCAAACGCTGCAGCCACCAACGCCGACAACAACCGCAACACCAGCGGCAACTGTAAACCCGCCAAGCGTTGCAACCGTACAAGCAACACAAGAAAAATTAAATACTTTAGTGGATAATCCAAAGAGCCAAGTCCGCGAATATGCCGAGCTATTAAAAATTGATAGCCGCCCTGCGCTCGCATTTGAAAAGCAGCCTACAGAATCGGACATTATCGCAAGACTTGCGGGCGGAGATAAAACAACAGGCAGTTGTTCCAGCGTAGCAAATGCCTATATTGCAAATAAAGGTGGTTTTGATGTATTGGATTTTAGGGGCGGCAAAAGTCTAGAATTATTTGCAAGTAGAAGTACATCGCTCGAAATGGCAAAGTTTAACGGCGTAGAAAGTTACACGGTAACGGAAACAAACCAAATAAAGGCTGGCTATGAATTATTAAACCACCTTGAAGTCGGCAAAGAATATAAACTAGGGGTCGGCCGTCATGCGGCAATCGTAAGAAAACTAAAGGACGGTAAGCGGCAGTATTTGGAAATGCAAAGCTCGGGCGGAAATGGCTGGAAAAACTTCGATGAAAGCACATTTAAAGATAGATTTGCTTGTAAGATACGCCGAAAATATTATCAAACCGCTTATTTAATTGAGCTTGAATCATTATCAAAAAGTCGCGAGTTTATAGAGTTAATGCAGTATTTAAATACAGCAGAAAGCGCACAAATTAAAGGTATAGGGGGCTGGGCTAAATGATTTTTGAAAAAGAATCTGACGATAAAATGATTTATTGGGTAGACCCCGAGGACGACAGAGAAGATACAATACTCTTTTCGTTTGACGGAAAAACCGTTTTTAATTTTTGGCAAGATTACCCCGAAAAGTTAAGCCCCGAGCAAATACGGATATTTAAAAAAGAAAATCCGACACTTGCGGCATTAAAACCGACAAACAAAGCATAAAACAGCCCCATATTCGCGCTAGGAACAAGTTTAAAACTACTTTCTAGCATAAATCGACAAATTACCCGCCCAACACTAAAACGGCAAGTTTAAAGCGATATTTCAGCCCTGCACGATTGCGGGGCTTTTTTCATGCCTAAATGACTATAAGGATATGAGAATAATATCAGATGAGCTATTCGCACGGCTCGTTAAAGAATTGGCGAAAGACGAAAAGGTGGCAATTTTCCAGCAGCTTCTGTTATCGCCTAAAAAAGACGAAACAGCCCCAGCCGAAGAGGAAAACACAGAGCCACAGCAAGGGGGCGATAAATGAACTATGGCAGAGTGACACCCCGCCCAAGGCAGGGAACAACAGGCATTAGCGTAGAGGAAGATTTACACGCTAACGAGGGCGCATGGATTAGCCCGCCCGACCGAGTAGCAGCCGTTACCGTTGCCGTACATATTCCCGCCAATGAATCCGCTACATTTGTAATCGAAACATCATGCAACAGAGCGGACACAATCGGCGAAAATGGCGAGGGGGGCTATTGGGATAACCCGTTCGGCGAGGGCACAATATTAAACGAAAACACCGTTTTAATGCTGGCGAACGCCGTTACAGGAATTCGCGTCCGATGTATCAGCGCAAGCTCGACAATAAACGTTTGCTTTGTGGGGTAGCCTATGAAGTATTACGGCCTAATTATTCCGTCCGTTTTCCCGACGGGCGTATTTATCCAAAGTATCGAGCAAACAGGAAGCTCCGACGAATCAGAGGGAATCAACACATTAACCGTAACAATGACAAACCAGCAGACCGCGCAGTTTCAAGTCAAAAACGGCAAGACGGGAACGGGCGCGACCGTAGAAACCGCTGGAATGTTCGGTTTTTACATCAACAACAACACGGGCGATTTAATGCTTTCCTACAGCGGAAACAACGCGCCCGACCTATCAATCAACAGTAACGGCGAATTGATATACACATACTAACAAAGGAGATTTGAAAAAATGGGAACAGTAAACCTCGGACAGGTCGCCGCCCTAATCCAAAGCGTAAGCGCGGAAGCATTAGCAGAGGGTGCAGCACCAACAGCAAGGAACGCGGGAACAAAAGCAAACGCACAGTTGATTTTTGGTATTCCCGTAGCTACAGCATTGAGCCACAATATCCCGCGCTTAGTGCCTAAAGACATTACGGCGTACATTACCGACGGCACATTTTGGAAGCGATTAGCAGGCACAAACGGCTTCGCTCTTTTTGAAGATATTTATGTCGGCGATTATTTCAGAATGAGCCGCGCCATATCAGCATACGAGCGCACAGGACAGTATCAAATAACAGGCTCGCAGTATGTAACCATTGCGGGGCTTGATACCATGATGAACAACGGCGACCAAGGAAGCGGCGTTAACTATCACCATGCCGTCATGGTTGCGGGGCAAGGTTTTGGCGGCACGCAGCACTTCGGACGAAGCCGCATGAACGCGACAAACACCACCGAGGGTGGCTATAAAGCAAGCGAAATGAATACCCTCGTTTTAGGCGATGTAGTAAGCGCAGGAAGCACCGCGGCCGACGCGACAATTAACCAGCAGCTCTACGCAGAGTTTGGCGCACATCTGAAAACTACCCGCGAGCTGGTGTCAAACGCAATCAACGCCACAGGCTACAACAGATTTGGGAGCGCGACAGGCTGCGCAAGTAACTGGGAATGGATAAGCGCGCAGGCTATTTTAATGAGTGAGGTCGAAGCCTACGGCTCTATAACTTGGAGCAGTTCGGGCTATGATACAGGAAATGCAAACCGACAGCTGCCGCTTTTTGCATTTAGCAAACAGGCACAAAATAACCGTACGGCTTATTGGTGGCTAAAAGACATTGCGTCCGCCGCTAGTTTCTGCTTTGCCTACAACAATGGCTATAGCAGCTACTACTACGCGAGCAGTGCGAGCCTTTACGTTCGTCCCCGCTTCATCTTAGGGGCATAGCCCCGCAATCCGCTAATCTCCGCCCCGTGCGGGCGGGATAGCGGAAAAATGACTATATGATTAAAAGGTTTATAAAATGAGTGTTCTGAAAAACTTACAAAATCTAAGCGATTTAGAGTTTTACAAATGCGCCGAAAAATTGCAAGACGACATCACAGATTTTGCATTGCGTAACTTCGGATTAAAGCGAAGCCCGCGAAGCGTAAATCAGATAATCAAAGATATTGAGGAAGCAGACCAAGAAACCATAAACGGGATTTTTGCGAAATACGGTAGGAAACCAAATCAAGGTTTTAATAGCGAGTTTCCCGAATGGTTCATCGAAAACCGCAAGTTGCATTTAATCGCATTTACAGACACCCTAATTGAAAACATCATAGCCGCCAATATCATACACCCCGTAACAATCGCGGAATGTGACCAGCGGCGATGTTTACAAGACGCGGCAATCGGCGTTTGCGGAAACCTCTACCGAGAGTTTCAATATCTAAAACGCCATTTGCCTATAAATCTAAATTGGATTGCGGGAACTATTGCCCTAATCCAATACGAGGAAAAATTATTGAAAGGTTGGCGACAATCAGACAATAAAATCCGTAGTAAAATACAGAATAAACAAGGGTAAGATTTGTTATTGCGTCCGCCGCTAATTTCTGCAATGCCAACAACAATGGCAATAGCAACTACAACAACGCGAGCAATGCGAACAATTACGTTCGTCCCCGATTTGAATGGCGCACAGCGTATTTTTAGACAAGTGCGTTTAACGAAGGAAATCTTATCCTGCGCCGTAACAAGCCAAACAAAACGGGCGACGCGGTTTGATACGTCACGCCGCTACACGCGCCCGTTATTTTTTTTATATTTAGGATTTTTGAAAATGGGTATATTGTACGAAAAGCTGCTAGATCTGAACAACCTACACGAAGCCTACATAAAAAGCAAAAGCGGCGTGGAGTGGAAAGAATCAGTACAAAAATACGGAATCTACGAGCTGGCACACATTCAAGAATTGAGCGAAGCCCTTAAAAATCACACCTACAGGCAAAAGCCCTTTTATGAGTTTGACATCAACGAACGCGGAAAGCAGCGGCATATTAAAAGCCTGCACATCAGCGACCGCGTTTTACAGCGCGCATTATGCGACCAAATATTAACGCCCGAATTGCAGAAATATTTAATTTATGACAACGGCGCGAGCGTAAAAGATAAAGGGATAGAGTTTTCCCGCCGACGGCTAAAAACACATTTAACGCGCTATTACAAAAAACACGGGCGCGACGGCTATATATTGCTAATCGATTTTTCAAAATATTTTGACAATATCCGCCACGATAAACTATTAGAAATGATTGCCGCAAAAATCGACGACGTGGAAGTTATCGAGCTATTACGGCATTTAATCGCGACATTTGACACAGCAGACAACGCGGGGCGTTCCGTAGGAATCGGCAGCCAAATATCACAGATTGCAGGGATTTTCTACCCGACCCGCATTGATAATTATTGCAAGATAATCCGCAGCGTAAAATATTATGGCCGCTATATGGACGACACATATATCATTCATAACGACAAACAATATTTGCGCGAACTATTGCACGATATACAGCAGATTTGCGACGAATTGGGAATCATCATAAACAAGAAGAAAACGCAGATTGTAAAGCTATCAAGCGGATTTACATTTCTAAAAATGCGCTATTTAATCACGTACACAGGAAAGATTATTGTAATTCCATGCAAGGCCAGCATAACACGCGAACGGCGCAAGCTGCGGAAACTAAAAAGATTTGTATTAGCGGGGCGCATAACACCCGCAGAAATCCGCGAGCAATACAAAAGCTGGCGCGGGAATCTAATCAAATACAACGCATATAAAAGCGTTCGCTCCACGGACGCATTATATAAATCATTATTCGGGGGCTATTATGGCAAAGAAGAAAACGGAATTAACGGAAGAAGAGCGCGGCGCGATAGAATCGCAAATCCGCACGCTCCAATCAAGGCTAGACGCGCCAACTAGCGATATTGGCGATTGGAAGATTATCAAGATTTACGAAGCGCGATTAAGCGGCGAGAGCGACCCTTATAATTTTGAGGAATTAAAAGCAGCCCGCCAAGCAGTACGCGACGAAATCAACGCGCTACAGGCACAGCTGGCCGAATCCAGCAAGGGGGAATAATGCAAAAAGGGATTGTATTATCACAGGCGGACATTAAAAAGATTATCGCCGAACATTTCAAAGTCAAAGAAGATAAGGTCGTCCCGACCCGCTACAGCTTTATAGTTTTGGAAGAAGAGGACGACGGCAAACCGCACATCAAGGGAAATTAGCGGAAAATAGGGGAACATTTCCCCTATTTTTTTTTACCCATACGGAAACGCAAAAAATGACTATAAGAGTATGGCAAACGATAGCGAAGTAAACATCGGCACAAAGGTCGATGAAAGCGGCCTAGATAAAGGCCTTAAAAGCGTAAAAAACAAAGTAAACAACGCCGCAAAAGATATGAACAAGGGCGCGAAAGCAACGAACGCCCTCAAAACAGCATTTAACGAAACAGGCGGCGCGGCTTCATCATTTGCAAGCAAAATGGGAAGCGTAGCCAGCAGCGGCGGCGCAGTTGCAGCAGGAATCACCGCCGCAATATTGGCAGCTAAAAAGTACATCGAAACCCTCAAACAGGCAAACGAAGCCTACAAGGTGCAGGAAAAGGCAGAAAGCGCGCTGCAGAAAGCGGCGGAAAACAATCCATATCTTAATCGCGAGAGCGTCCAGCACCTAAAAGACTACGCAAGCGAAATCCAAAGCGTTTCTAACTTCGGCGACGAGGGAACAATAGACGTAATGGCGCAGCTTGCCGCCGCTGGACGCAACGAAAGCGAGATAATGAAAATTATGGGCGCGGCCGCAGATTATGCAGCAGCAAAGCATATTGATTTAAGAACCGCAGCCGAAACCCTTAACGCCACATATAGCGGCATGGCGGGAGTTATGGGGCGACAGATTGCCGACATCAAGGATTTAACCGACGAGCAATTAAAGAACGGCGACGCTATAGATTTAATCGCGCAGAAATACAAAGGATTTGCACAGGAAGCAGTAGACAGCGGCACACAGGCAAAAAACGCGTTCGGCGACTTCATGGAATCGCTGGGAAGATTTGCGAATCCGACATTTGAAGCATTGAGCCAAAAAGCAAAATCATTTTGGGAATCAATGACCAAAAACATGAGCAAGTTTAACGACGCTATAGAAAAGGCGCGCGAAACTTGGGTAATCGGTGGTGATTATCAGTGGAGTAAAGGCTTTGTCAAAGAAATAAACGAAAACTTGGAGAGCGTACACGCAAACAGAAAAACAGATTATTTTGAAGATAACGCCGAATCATTAACCGACGACAACTTAAAACACTTAATTACATATCTCGATTTACAGAAAAAACTCAACGACAATGAGCGGCAATTTTTGGAAATATTGAAAGCCGAAAAGACACACCGCGAAAACCGAGCAGAAGCAGCAAAAGAGTACACGGGATATATTGAGAAATGGCGCAACGCCAGCAAAGAAGAATTACTCGCCCGACAGAAAGCGCTCACTACAACCGAGTATAATTTACAGGAATTAAAAGCCGTAAACGATACCCTCGCAAAAATCGGGCAGCAGGAACGGGAAAACCAAAAAGAACAGCAGAAAACCGCGGACGATTACGCAAAGGCCAGCAATCAGAAATTACAGGACAGTTTAAAAGCCCTTGAAGTTGAAGCAAAGGCAAGGGGCGAAGCTGTAAGCGCGCAAGATAAATACAATGTCTATCTGCAATCCTATATTGATTTAATGACAAAAACCGAGGGGCTTATTAAAGAGGGCTACCCCGTAGAACAGAAGCGGCTCGAACAGCTCAAAGAAGCAAAGAAAGCCGTAGATGAAGCCGCCGACGCAGAAAAGAAACTCGCCGCGGCTATCGAATTGACACGCGCAGCAACCGAAGCCCTTAACAGTGCAAGCCGACATTTAACACCTGCCGCAGAACTCGAAGCCGAAATCAAGCAGCTAGAGGAAATTAAAGCAAAAATCGAAACCATGAGCGACGAGGAAATAGCAGCAGCGCAAAAAGGACTAGAAGCCCAGCTCACCAAATCCGAGATTTTAGCGGGATTGAACGAAGCCGAAAAACAGGCAACACTCGCCAAAGTAGAAGCAATAACGGCCACAGAAAAAACATGGTGGGACAAATACGCCGACCAGCAACAGCAGATGTTAGAGCTAAAGCAGAAAATCGACGAAAGCGAAGTATTGAGCGAAGAGGAAAAAGTCAACGCATTAAAGGCTATTGATGAATCATACAGCCAAAGCCGCAAGCAGCAGTTCGCAGAACTTGCAACCGAAATAAAAGGCTATACCGACCAAGCCGTGCAGATTGTACAACAGGCGGCACAGTTGCAGCTCGATGTCGTAAAGAATCAAGCCACCGCCGAACAAGCAGAGCTTGAAATCAAATACCGTAAAGGCGAAATCGGCGAAGAGGAATACAACAAAAAAGTAGCAGAATCCAAAAAGAAAGCCGCTAAAGAGCAGTATAAAATACAGATGTGGCAGTGGGGCGCAAGCATACTACAGGCAACAGCAAACATTGCGCAGGGTGTTTCTATGGCAATAGCACAGGGCGGCGTTGCTGGATTGATTACGGGCGCATTAGTAGGAGCAGCGGGCGCGGTACAGATTGCAAGCATTATCGCCAGCAAGCCAACCCCGCCGAGCTTCTCAACGGGCGGTATTATTCAAGGCAGCTCCACACACGGCGACAATATCGCAGCCAACCTAAACAGCCGCGAAATGGTGATGAACATGAGCCAGCAAAAAGCATTGTGGGACTTCATCAACGGCGGCAGCAATGGCAGCGCGGGCGGTACAAACATCGTAATAAATAACAGCGCGTCTAATTTAGTACGGGCACAGCCGCAAATCACTAAAGACAAAATCGAATTATTGATTGACGCGCGCGTAAATGACAGCCTTAAAAACGGCCGCTACAATACCAGCCTAAACATGGCACAGCAGGGCATGAGCGGCGATTTTTACGGAATCTAGGGGGGCAATATGGCAGAATGGAGCGAATACGTTAACGCCAATTTATACGGCCAAGACGGCAGTTATAACGACAACACCGAGAAAGTGGAATTTAAAAGCGGGCGCAAAATCGAGTATTTACGAAACAGCGTACCAAAGAAAACCCACGCCCTTAATCTATCATGCAAAGACAAGGGCACGCCCAAAATAAACGGCAAGACCGAGTTCGAGCATTTTCTCTATTGGTACGAAAACACCGTAAAAAGCGGTACTATCCCTTTTTATCTAACCGATGTAATAACAGGCAGTGGCCGCAAGCTCTACACAATCAAAGTTGACGGCTGGACGGGTCAGAAAAACAAGGAAATCAGCCTAACATTAGAAGAGGTTTAAAAATGAATGTATACAGACAACTAGCAGAGGGCGGCGGCTTTAATCTGCCCTTTTTGGTGCATTTATCCAGTCCCGACAACACAACGCATATTTATTTAATCAATGACAATCAAGACATGACCTATAACGGCCATACATACTCGGCAAGCAATTTTACATATTCGCCGAATACCAGCGGCGACAGCTCCCTAAATGTCGAGCTAGTCCAGCATGACGAAATAATCGAGCTGCTGGAAGATTGCGAATATTTCAAGGTCGAAGTAATTGGTATATTTAACGGCGAGGAAGTCGAAGAAATCGGACAATATCGCCATAAATACGGCGAGGGCACATGGGACGGCTCTAAATTGGAAATGAAGCTGAACAAGGACGACCGCGGAGGAATGACATTTCCTGCATTGATTTTTAACAGCTACAACAACAGGGGGAATAATTGAAATACGACGATTTGTTAAATATCCCGTTCAAGAAGTTTGGACGCGATGAAAACGGCTTTGATTGCTACGGGGTAGTAATGGAGTGCTGTAAGCGCGCAGGAACACCGCTAAAAGATTTATACGGCGACATCGTAGATTTACCCGCCGACGGGGTAAATGACTATATAAGCGGGGGATTGAATGTGCGCCAAATCGACACCCCGAAAGTGGGCGCGCTCGTATATTCAAACTATCAAGGCAATGTTCATGTCGGCTATATTGTTTCCCGCGGCTGCGTACTACACGCGACCATAGACAAAGGCGTGAAAATATCGCCGCTCGTAGCATTGCACCCCATAGCATATTATGAGGTTGTAAATGAAAGCGACACTGTACAAGGAACTGTCAAACAGACAAAGCCCGATTGAATTACCAGCGGGGAAACCAATTAAAGAAGCACTCCCCGCCCTTGATTTAGAAAATGCGATTATCGTATCAAATGACAAGATAGTAAACGCGGACTACATCACCAAAGAAAACGACATTATAACAATCAGACTAACCCCGAGCGGAACAACTGCGCTGGTTGTAACCGCAATTATCGTCGGCGTTGTAGCCGTCGGCGCAGGAGTTACGGCGGGCGTAATGGCCTACAAGGCAAAAGCGGCCGCAGAAAAAGCACAGGAAGAACTCGAAAAAGTAAAAAAACTCACCAACAAAAGCGACATTGACAACCGTCCATTTTTGCGCGGCGCGTCTAACACATTGGCAACGGGTAACAGTCAGCCGTATATTATCGGGCGGCATTTTTTCACGCCATATTTACTATGCAGTCCGCATTATCAGATAACGGGCGAGGACGGCAAAGACGAATACACATACACCGTGCTCGAATGTGGATTTAATAAGCAGATAATCCAAAAGCTCGCCATTGACGACATTGTAATAAAATCATTTTCGCAGACATCGCCGCAAGAGGGCGCATTTAATCTCGATACGGGCATTTTTGCAGAGGACGGCCGCGTCGAAATCGCGCAGGACGGCGCACTATTAACGGATCTTCCCGCCCTAAATTACAAAGTAGAATCTAAAGCCTGCAATGATGAAATCCCGCACGATAGCGACGTAACGGCGGGCACAGAGGAATATTTAACCTACACGCTGAACCCATACGCAAAAGATGTAGATATTGCTATTACTTTCCCCTATGGCCTTTACGCCATGAACGACGACGGCGACAAAATCGAAACACAGTTAAACATCACGCCGCAGTTTTCTCTAGACGGCGGCAGTACATGGCAGAGCTTCACATTTAACAACAACGGCACACAGACGACATTATTTAAACGCAATGTTTCTACAAAAGAACTTCGCTTCGTAGCCCACAAGGATTTTACAGCGGCCAATTATGCAACATTACGGGCAAATGGGCAGAACACTATATATATCAGAGTAAGAAGCGACGGCAACGCGGGCGACAGCATGATACATAACGATTGTTATGTATTGTATTATCAAAGCGTATGCTATGACCCCGACAAGAGCACCAGCGAATTAGTGCCTTGCCGCGTCGTAGAGGACAGGGAGCGCGCCTATTGTACGATTTTGGGCTTGAAGCTGAAAGCAACCAAAATAAACGAGGACAAATTAAAGAAAATCAATATCATTTCCCACGGCGTAGCCCGCACATGGAACGGCACGGCATGGAGCAGCACGAAAAGCGCAACCCGTAACCCCGCCGCTTGGGTTTTGGAAATTGAAACCAGCGACAGCCACCCAGCAAGTAAGTATTTAGACAGCGAAATAGACCTCGACAGCTTCGGCGATTATTACGAATGGTGCGAATTAAACGGCTATAAGTTCGATTGGGTAATCACGCAGAATACAAAAAAAGACGATGTATTAAATTACATCTTGGAAGCCACAGGCGCAGTTATTTACACCGATATATACGGCCGCCGCGCCGTAGCATTTGACCACCCGCAGGAAAACGCGCTGGCAGTCTACAACCCGCAGAACATCATAACAATTCAGAATAAAAAGACATTCGGACGCAGAACCGACGGGCTTCGCATAAAATGGGTAAATTGTGAAAATGATTTATTCCAAGAAGATACATATTTACTCATGCGCGAGGGGCAGACGCTAAACGCCGACAGCATTATTAAAGATTTGACGGTAACAGGCGTTACGACATTCGACCACATCGTAAAATATGCACGCCGCCTTATGGCTATTGAAACACTACGCCCGAAAACCACCGTTATTGATGTAGGTAACGAGGGCGTATTTTACACCCCGCTATCTAAGATTTTAATACAGGACGACAGCCTTAAAATTGGAATCGGCAAGGGCTACACAATCCGCGAGTGCGTATGGCAGAGCGGGCTATTAAAGAAAATCTACACAAACGAGCCGCTAACATTCGCCCCCGCCAAAACATACGGAATCATCGCCAACTGCTACACCGACGACGGCGCAAAACCCGTAGCGATAAAGGTAGAGGGCACGGGAACAACCAACGAATTAACAGTATTAACGGCAATCAGAAGCAGCGCGGCCGCCAAGCCCGAAACGGGTAACATTTTCAGCTTCGGCGAATTGGATATAGACGGCGAGTTTACCAAGGTAACGACCGAGTATTTAATCAGCGGCATTAAACGCAGTGAAAAAGGATTTAGCCTTGATTTGGTAAACTATAACGCGGCCATATACGACAGCGGCACTATACCAGCGTATAAAAGCAACATGACCAAAAAGGCAAGCGCAGAGAAAAAGGGAATCCCAGCCGACAGCGTAACCCATGAAGAGCTGCTGGAAACCGTCGCAACCGTAGACGGCACAAAGGCGGCGCAGGAAGCCGCAAACGAAGTCGTTCACGGAATCCATTTTACAAATGTACACCGCATTAAAGATATGGAATTGTCGCTCGAAGAGATTTTAAGCAAGATAGACCAAGACCGACAGGAAGCGGCCGCAGGAATCAGCGTTTCCGAAGAAGAAATTTTAATAAAGGTCGCAGACACCGAAGCGGGCTTATATTCAGCAATCGACTTAACCAAAGACGAAATCCTCGCTACAGTCGCAGACACCGAAGCGGGCTTATATTCAGCAATCGACTTAACCAAAGACGAAATCCTCGCGCAAGTTGACGACATGGAGCAAGAACTCACGGGCTTAATTGATGTACAGGCAAGCGCAATTACTGCAATGGTACAGGGCGGCGGAGCTACGGGGCAGATGTCATTATCGCTAGAATTGCCCGTAATCATAGACGCAGACACCCGCGCGCAATTCGTACAGGCCAGCACCGAAGCGAAAGTCGCCGCCGTATATGCGCAGCTAGAGGGCACAAGCGGCGCGGGCATAAGATACGCAATCAAAGGTAACGCCAGCAACGCAGCAGTAAAAGCACTATGGGACGACGCGGTGGCGGGCGCGCTTATAGCAAGTCAGATAGATCTGACCGCCACACAAATCCACATCAACGCACAGAATGTGCAGATTGACGGCGAAACAATTATTAACAACGCAAAGAAAATTAAAGCGGCTTTAATTGATGTTGCTACAATTTTGGGAGAAAACGCCTATTTCTTGGGCGCGGTTTACAGCTCTACAGCCCGCTTTAAGGACGATTGTTTCCTGCCAATGGTAGAGTTTGCGCAAACCTACACAAACGACACAAACCAAGTGATAGATTTATCAACGGAAACAGTAGCAAACATAAAAACAAAGCTCGACAATATCATCAACAACGCCCCCGCAAGCACAAAAGTTCGGCTCGATTATGAAGATGAAACCGCCGTCCGCGTTTATATTCAGATAGTATCAGCCGAACAAAATAAAACGAATGTTACAACGGGCGCAATGTGCGCATGGTATTTGCAGCGATACACAAACAGCGACAACCAGCTAGAATATGACATTTGGAGCATATCGGGTTATTCGGATATATTAAGCACGACAAAGCGCGCTGTAATCATAGGAAGCGCAAAATATACAAGCGGCACACTTGCCAATAAATTAGAGTTTAATTATTACGCTAAAGAAATCGGAATCAACGCGGGCAATGCGTATTTTTCAAATACCATTCAATCTCGCAATGGCTATTTATTCGGGCTGGCTAATTATAAATACGGCCAATCATACAGCAGGAATTATTCAGAAGCGACCTATTTTAAATTACTGGAATCCTACGGCGTAGATTACAACCCGCGTCTTTGTGTAGTAAAGTTTAGCGACGGTGTATATTTGGGCGTAGCTAAAAAAGTAAGCTCTACAGTTTACAGAATAACAGGAGCGTTTAACTATGAGAATAGAACATCATCAGCGCGCCCCGTTGTTACCGTAGGATATGCAACGGGAAGTATTTGGCTTGAAAAAGACAATACCAATGCAACGCAAGTTCATGATATTTATTTTTAATTATTGAATATCCAGCGATTGAAACTTAACGGTGCGGATTTTCGACGATGAAAGTATAAAATCATTTATGCCGTTTTTAATTTCCACTTGTAGCTTATCCTCGTTTGTTGGGGATAATTCGGCGGAAGTTTTACCCATAAAAAAACGGCGTAAATATTCGCGCAATTCCACATCGCGCGCTATTATTTCCGTAGATGTAGCTTTGTCGTCTAATTTATAGCCAAGCACTACGGCAGCAGTAACGCTCGCGCCGTCGGCATTATTCGTTTTTATTTCATAATCAGAAGTCCACGAATAAACGGTCGCGTCGCTTTTGTAATTATCAGCCGACGGAACGACCGCCCCGAAATCAAAAGGAATATCGTCAAACTTCACCGAGTAGCGACCCTTTGAACATTTGGCTTTTAATTCAATCGGCTTTACTGCGTAATAATCGTAACGCGTGCCGTCTTTTTTTGCGAAATCAAATAAATCTAAATGGTCGCCCTTTATCGGTAAATCGGCAGAATAAAAATAAACGCCGTTCAATGACCATTCAATATTTTTAATTTCCGCGCCCGTATTATTATTTATCCAGTAAAACACCTGCGGGGCATGGTAATCTTTAGAATTATTTTCAACGCTAATATTCAATTCCTGCCCCGAACAGGAAACGACGAGGGCAGACAAAAGGGCAATTAAAAAAAACTTGATTTTCATAATTCACCGCCCGTTACAGTTTGAAACCGATTGAAACATACGGCGATGTAGTAAGCATAAAATAATCAGCGATAGAATTAAACGCCGTGTCCGATGTAGTACAGTTTACATATCCCGTATATTTAATATCAGCAAGTAAAAGCGTAAAAAGCCGCGTATCAAAATCAACGCCATAGCGCACAAACACTTTATTTATTTTATGCTGCATACCCAAATTGACAGACGCGCCAAGCGAATAGCCCCAGCCCGACATATCATAATTGATTTTGTACACGGAATCATAAACAACCATTTTCTGCATAAAATCGGCATGAAAAAAGTGCAAATCAAATGCAAGCGCAGGAATAAGCAGAAAATTAGTATTTTCATTTATGCTGAATATAAATGGGTAGCCGATACGCAACGGCACGGAGTAAAAACGGGTATTCATATCATGCACACCCAGCTTTTTTAATTCGTCAGTATTTAAATCACGATTGCCCGATAAATCGACATCAAAACCAAATGCAACATAGCATTTTTTAGCCCCGCCGTAATCACCAATTAAAGAAATATTACCACCAACAGCATGACTAATATTACCGTCGGCTATGGTATTTGAATAATTGCCGCCGAAATAAATAAAATCATCGGCAAAAATAGGAACGGAAAAGAAGCACAGAACCGTGCAAAGGACAAAAGCAATTTTGCTTTTCACACCTACCCCCCCCCGTTTGTATAGTAGTTTTTACGAGGGTTGATAAAGAATTAAGATTTGTAATTCAGTATAACACACTTTCGGAAATTTGCAAGCACTACCCCGCGCGAATCGTAGCCCGCCCGCTATGCCTATCAGCATAAAAATATCGGTAAATCAATTCCTTTTCCACAATCGGCATGGAATCGCCCACCACATCACACAGCGGCTCAGCCAGCTCCACCCCGTAATATTTGCCGCCCATATACGCCCGCAAGCCGTAATTTTCAGACAGGCAGAGAGTAAACGACACACAGGCAGCGCGCGACGCAAGTAGATTAAACTTGTAACCATGATAAATAAATGAACCATTGGCGCGCGTTTTCTTTTCAGCGCGCACGGCAAAAAGATAATCTACATCAAAATCGCACGACGGATTTTTCCAGTGCAGGGCTTCATTTTGCGCGGGAACGGCAAAGCGGGCATTGAATCCGTCGATGAAATCAGCGAGGAAAGCATTAGCCTTTTCGATTGTATCAATATGCAGGAATCGGAAGATATAAGGCAAGCGACCCTGTAAGGTCTGCCAAAGCCGCTCAATCCGCCCTTTGGCTTGCGGGGAGTAAGCGGCAATCAATTCTATTTGCAGTTTTTTACAGGTTTTCTGCCATTGCGTTTCTGATTTTTCCGCGCCCTCTAATTGTTCTTCAAGAGTAGCCCCGCGAGTAGTAAAAAAGCATTGCGAGCGGTCGGAGTAAATCGCACGGGGCAACTTCCCGCCCGTCCGTATGAAAATCTGCAAAAGAAGCTGGTAATAGCCTAAAAGACATTCGTTTTCACAGAAATACAACGCCACGACTTTATGAGTAGCGTCGTCTATCGCGCCATGCAGGGTGATTTTATGACCATTCATAAACCAATCGTGCAAAGAGCCGTCAATCTGTACCAAATCGCCCTCGTTCGGGCGTTCATTGCGCGGCAGATGTTTCTTTTTTTCGCGTACAGGAATACGGGCACGTGGCGACACAATCCCAGCACCCGAAAGCGCATTGTATACCGTAGAATATGAGGGCGAATATCCTAAAAAATCCTCGCAATCATCACGAAACGCGGCGAACGGCGACCCCGTAAAATTGACATAATCAGCGGCGATTTTTGCAGAATCATATTTTTTATTTTTGGGAGCGCGCCCTGTATTACCATGTATAAAAATGGCCGCACCGAATTGCCTATAACGCGCTTTTAGCCGCGACACCGAATAGGGAGCAATCCCGATTAGTTTAGCGCATTTCCGCACGGACAACACACCCGCCGCACATTGCGGAATATACACCATTTTTCTTTTTTGTAACTCGTAATTCATTATTTTTTGTTCGGAGCAATCCAGCAAAAAACTTTAATAAAAAAGTATGCAAATGCAGATTTTGTATAGTTTTACATTGTCGTATTATACAAATGCAGATTTTGCACCCTATTTGCACTATGTATATGATTATGATTATGATTATGTATATGTATATGTATACAGTAGTATATAGAGAGGGCGACACGTCGCCCCGTACCCCAGCAAAGCGCAGCGCGGCATTATCGGCAGGATTTTCTAAAACATAAATATTTTTTTTATTTTCGCGCTTGACAATTCGGCGGACTGCCTTTATATTTAATTTATCAGCCGATAATAACGGCTGCATTTCTTAGGTGTCCACCATTTCAAATTATTGCCAACATAAGCATCACAACAATTTTTATCATATTTTAAAGCCTCTTCTATTAATTCATTAACTTGATTTGCATTTTCAATAGGTTCTAGAATATCCCAGGCTTTCCAACATAAGTCTTGGGCAATTTCTTTTGGATTTATTAATAATCTTCCAATTTCATCTTGATAGGGCTCAATTTCATTTTGTTCACCTTTTTTTAATAATTCAAACTCATCTTTCACCATCAAATAATGTTCATTTATAAAAATACAAGATAGACAAAGATTAAATATCTTTTCATACAAAGAATTTTTTTCAAAGTCATCCATTTTTCTAATTACACGAAGGGCAGGATTATTAAAATTTTTATTATGCCTTATAGGAAGGTTGTTCATCATAAATTTTAATGTACTAAGCATATTATTAAAACCAGACTCTGCAAAAAAATACGAATCTACCCATAAATACAAATCTCGTAAAAGACTTTCTTTCTTTTTAAAATTGAAAATGTTTTCTCTAGCAGAAAATTCATCAATTATATCATGTAAATCATGATATTTTTTTGACATAACAGAACATTCGATATGCCAAC
>JAZNER010000073.1:0-2425 GCA_045588675.1 Eubacteriales bacterium
GTTGACTTAAGGCTTGAAGAAATACCTGACAATGTCTATTCAGCCGATATTTATATGCTCGATGGGGTAAAAAATATGACGCTTGCCGACACGGTCGCGTTGTCTGGAATGAAAAAACGCCTATTGCTGAACATCAGCGAATACGGCGCAGTTTTGATTAAATTGTATTAAACTAATTAAACTGATTAAACTGATTAAACTGATTAAACGGTTTGAAATAATGAACTAATAAAAACAAGCAACAGTCCACGGGGCTCGTAGAAAGAGAGCTGCCGAAAAAAAGACTGTTGCTTGTTTTTTAACTTTATAACAACAAATTGTTTGAATTTAAACCATGTGTTGATTAATCTATATCCTCGTTTACAACCTCGGGGGGAGATGTCAGGAAATCGGGATTTTCTATGTATTTTTTCCAGCATTTGAAGGCAGTTGCATATTCAAAGCCGTCGCAGGTGCGCTCGTCGGTTACGATCTTAAGGTCAATCATTTTATTTACCTTTATATTGCCCTGCTTGTCTATTATGTTAACTTTTCTCTTTGTTCCGTAAGAAACGAAAACGGGAAGGTTGCCGAAATTATATAAATGGTGGTAAATCGGCTTAATTCCGAGCGAGCCCATGCTTGTAATGATCATTGAGCCCCAGAAGGGAAGCTCATCCATAAGCATTTTGGGGCAAAGTCCCCAGTAGTCAAGCCAGCCGATAACCTTTACAACGGCACGGAAAAGCAGGCGAGGGAAGCGTCTGAAAAATTCGCTGATCTTGTCTGCTCCGTTTTCGGAGTTTATATCTGTATTATTGGCAACGACCGCGGCGTTAAATTTGTCATAAACATCAAAAATTGTATCAGTCGGGTCAAAAACAACCTTGATTGCGGTTTCGGGTGCATCAAGTGTCATTTGCTTCTTGATAACCATAACGACCTCGATGTTGTTTCTCGCGAAAATGCGCTGACCGCTGACAAATCTGTTTAAATATGGGTGCGCGGCAACTGTGCGGACATAAGCCGCGAGAATTACGTGCAAAATCGAAAAATTCTCGTTGCCCGATTTGATCTGCTCTTGTACAAAAAGCTCGGTTTTTGTTACATTAACCTCGTCTGCAAAGGTATTGCAGGCGTCGTTACGGTCCTTCATTATAAAGGGGGTGGCAACATGCAAGCCGTCAAGAGTGCGCAAGCGTCTGCCCTCTCGTCTGTCGCCAAAACGGCGTTTTCTTTTCTTGGGCTGTTTTGCAGTAACACCATTTGATGTGTTTTCCTGCTGAATTTCTTGTGTTTTTGTATCAAGCTGATTAGACATTAAACAGTCCTCCATTTTATAGTTAACTTGTAATCATTATATAACAAATATGAACGGATGTCAATAATATTATTAAAAAATTATGGCGTTTTCATTAAAAAATTATTATTTTGTGTTCTTCATTTACACTGAAATCATATTTTTGTGAAACCTATTGATTTTTTTGTGTCGTGATGATATAATTTATAATATGATAAAATAATGTAGGCTTTGCCTTGTATAAAGGAAGGATTTTAGTAGTGAAGCATGTAAATATATACACAGACGGCGCGTGTCGGGGGAACCCCGGAAGAGGCGGTTGGGGAACAATTTTGGTTTATGAGGGCAGGGAAAAGGAGCTTTTTGGCGGTGAGATCGAAACAACGAACAACCGAATGGAGCTCTCTGCCGTGATAGCGGGACTTTCGGCTCTTAAAGAGCCTTGTCGGGTCACACTCACAACCGACTCTCAGTATGTAGTCAATGCCATTGAAAAGGGCTGGCTTGACGCTTGGCAGAAGAACAATTGGCGAAAAAGCGATAAAAAAGAAGTGCTGAATATTGACCTGTGGCGCGCGCTTTTGATTTTGCTTGAAAAGCACGAGGTCGAGTTTGTTTGGGTAAAGGGGCACAACGGACACCCTTATAACGAGCGTTGTGATAAGCTCGCAACCGACTTTGCGGATAGCCTGTAATGGCTTTTGCAGTTGTGCAATTACCACAACAATATAATTAGTTTTTTGTGTATTTAGACTATTGAAATTTTGCGCTTAATGTGTTAAACTAAATATGATATCGGACACTCAGTGTAAATGTGTGTTTTTTGTAAATTTCATTTAGATTAGAGCTGTAACGACATTAATTTGAAGGAGGAATCCAAAATGAGAAAAAATTTATTGGTTAAGCTTGGTTTGATCGTACTTTGCTTGTCAATGGTGCTTTCTTTGTTCGCTTGTAACGATGGAGAAGAAACAACCGACGATGTAGTGATTACAACCGAGCCCGAAACGACCGAGCCCGAGACAACCGAGCCCGAAACGACCGAGCCCGAAACGACCGAGCCCGAAACGACCGAGCCCGAGACAACCGAGCCCGAGACAACCGAGCCCGAGACAACCGAGCCCGAGACAACCGAGCCCGAGACAA